>JBFLVP010000008.1:0-61296 GCA_040758395.1 Pseudomonadota bacterium | reverse complement strand
TCAACCGCAATTTCCGCAACGAGGGGCTGTCCACCCGGCACAACCCCGAGTTCACCATGATCGAGTTCTACCAGGCCTACGCGGACTACAACGACCTGATGGATCTGACCGAGGAACTGCTGCGCGGCCTGGCCCTGCACGTGCTCGGCAAGACCGAGGTGCCGTATCAGGGCGAGGTCTACGACTTCGGCAAGCCGTTCAAGCGCATCTCCATGGCGGAGGCGGTCAAAGAGCGGTTTGCGGACAACCCGGCCCTGTGCGAGGCGTTGGACTGGCTTTCCAGCGATGATGCATCCGTCCGCGATAACCATGCGGGCCTCATCCGCGAACGTCTCAAGGATGCGTGTCGCGCGCTGAAAATTGCCCTGCCCATCCAGGATCACTGGGGCGTCGGCAAGCTGCTGACGGAGGTGTTCGAGGAATCGGTGGAGCACACGCTCAAGGACCCGACCTTCATTACCCAATATCCCTGGGAAGTCAGCCCGCTGGCCCGTCGCAACGATGCCAACCCGTTCGTGACCGATCGCTTCGAGTTCTTCATCGGCGGGCGCGAGATCGCCAACGGCTTCTCCGAGCTGAACGACGCCGAGGATCAGGCCGAGCGCTTCCGCAAGCAGGTTCAGGAAAAGGACGCGGGCGATGACGAGGCCATGCACTTCGACGCTGACTACATCCGCGCGCTGGAACACGGCCTGCCGCCGACCGCTGGCGAAGGCATCGGCATCGATCGCCTGGTGATGCTGCTGACCGACTCGCCGTCGATCCGAGACGTGCTGCTGTTCCCGCACATGCGGCCGGAGTGATAGGCGTCGCGTTCGGGAAACGAAGGTTTTCTGGACACTGTAGCCTCGAACGAAGGGTGATCCCCCCTTGGCCGCGCCGTGTCTGGCATGCCCGGCAGGGGGTCAAGCCGCCATGGATGGCGGTTTGAGGTTCCCCGGGACAGGAAGTCCCGTGGAACCGGCCTCCTGCCGGGCATGCCAGACACGGGAACCCCGAAGGGGCGCGGTCGTGGGGGCGTCCTTCTTTTCGCCCCTTTTCTTGGACGAGCAAGAAAAGGGGCTCGCCCACTTGCGTTACGAGCGGGTCGAAGCGCTGGCCGTATGGTGGGCGAAACAGCCCGCGAGCCTGTCTTAAAGTGACCTTGAAGAACCGTTGAAGGGATTTTCGCCCGCTTTGAAGACAGCCCCTTCGGTCATGTGTCAACGCAAGCGGGCGAGCTACTTTTCTTGCTCGTGCAAGCAAAGTAGCCAAAAGAACACGCCCCCACGTGGTCGCCCTTCGGTCAAGCCATGACCGGGGCCGCTCCGACCGGGCCGTCCCGACGTCACATCCTGGTGACGAGCGGGACTAAAAGGGCCATCCATGGCCCTTTTACCCGGTCTCCACAACCCCGGTCATGGCGACCCCGAGGGGGAGCCGGCCTTTCGTCCCGCGCTTAACTGTCCAGCAAACCTTCGTTTACGCAATCGTGGCCGCCATGCACATCGAAGAACACGCCTCGCTCCGTGAGCACAACACCTTCCGTGTCGAAGCGCGGGCGCGTTTTCTCGTCTCCCTCGAAACACCTGAAGACATCCCGGCCTTTCTGGCCGACCAGCGCTTCCATGGCCTGCCCCGCCTGATCCTCGGCGGCGGCAGCAACATCCTGTTCCGCGACGACTTCCCCGGTGTGGTGCTGCATGTCGCCCTGAAGGGCGTCGAGTTGCTGGGTGAGGATGCAGGGCATCGCTACCTCGCCGTGGCGGCGGGCGAGGGCTGGCACGACACCGTACGCTGGACGGTCGAGCAGGGCTGGCCGGGGCTGGAGAACCTCTCGCTCATCCCCGGCACGGTTGGCGCCGCGCCGGTGCAGAATATCGGCGCCTACGGCATCGAGCTGGCGGATTTCTGCAAAGCGGTCGACGTCTTGGATCTCGAAAGCGGAGAGTCGGGCGTCATGACCGCCGAAGACTGCCGCTTCGGCTACCGCGACAGCCGCTTCAAGCAGCAGCCTGGGCGTTGGCTGATCACCTCGGTGTTGCTGAGCCTGCCCAAAGCCTTCGAACCAAAGCTGGATTATCCGGGGGTGCGTGAGGCGCTGGCCGGGGCGGAGCCGACGCCGCTGGTCATATCCGATGCTATCTGCGCGGTGCGCCGCGCCAAGCTGCCCGGCCTCGAGTGTGACCAGCCCGGTAGCGCGGGTAGCTTCTTCAAGAATCCCGTCATTCCGTCCGGGCAGGCCGCCATCCTGCAGGAGCAGTTTCCGGGCATGCCGTCCTGGATACTGGGCGACGGCCGGGTCAAGCTATCCGCCGCCTGGTTAATCGAGCAGTGTGGCTGGAAGGGGCATCGCGAAGGCGATGCCGGAGTGTATGACAGGCACGCGTTGGTTCTGGTCAATCATGGCCGGGCATCCGGGCGGGCGCTGTGGGCTCTGGCCGAGCGGATCGTCGCCTCCGTCGAACAATGCTTGGGCGTGCGGCTGGAACCCGAGCCGCTGATCCTGCCCTGAGTCCGATCCGGTTGTCATTCGGGCGTCGTATTCGTCGCCTAGGCTTCCGCGAACCATCACAGGGAAGCGGAGAAAGCCACATGTCCCAGACTCATCACTCCCGTCGTCACTTCCTTCAGCAGTTGGCGGCCGGCACGGCGGTTGCCGCCTCCGGTCTCGGACTGAGCGGCTGCGATACGGGTGTCAGTGTTTCCTTCGATCAGGGGGTCGCCAGCGGTGATCCGCTGTCCGACCGTGTCGTTCTCTGGACACGTGTCACCCCGTCCGAAGCGGCAACGCTCACCGTCGACTGGGAGGTGGCAAGCGACGCGGCTTTCACATCCGTGGTCGCCAAGGGCAGCGTCAGCACCAGCGCGGCGCGTGATTACACGGTGAAGGTCGATGCCGCCGGGCTGCAAGCGGATCACGCCTATTATTTCCGTTTCAAGCATGACAAGACGCTCTCTCCGGTCGGACGGACCCGGACCCTGCCCTCCGGCACGGTAAGCGAGGTCAAGCTGGGTGTGTTCTCCTGCGCCAACTACCCGGCCGGCTATTTCCACGTCTATGCGGAAGCGGCCAGGCATGATGACCTGCACGCGGTCGTGCATCTGGGCGACTACATCTACGAATACGAGCAGGGCGGTTACGCTTCGCAGGACGCCGAAGCGCTGGGCCGGGTCTCCCGGCCCGCGAACGAATTGCTGACCCTGGCGGATTACCGTACCCGCTATGCCCAGTACCGTAGCGACCGGGACCTGCAGGCGCTGCATGCCAAGTTGCCGTTCATCTGCGTCTGGGATGACCATGAGGTTGCCAACGACGGCTACGAGAGCGGCGCGGCCAACCACACGGCGGACAGCGAGGGCGACTACAACGTCCGTCGCGCGGCCGCCCTGCAGGCCTATTACGAGTGGTTGCCGATCCGCGAGCAGGATGCCACCAACCCGCTGCGCATCTATCGCTCCTTCGATTTCGGCGACCTGCTGAGCCTGCACATGCTGGACACCCGCCATATCGGCCGTGACCTGCAGCTCGACTATGCCATCTACATCGATCCCGCCACCGGGGCCTTCGACTCGACCGCCTTCGCCAGCGACATGGGCAACCCGGATCGCCAGCTGTTGGGCATCGAGCAGACCCAGTGGCTGCAAGGCCAGCTCGCGGCGTCCACCGCGACCTGGCAGGTGCTGGGCCAGCAGGTGCTGATGGGCCGGATGTACCTGCCTTCGCCGCTGCTGACGCCGGATCCCACCAATCCGACGGTTTCTTTTGCGGAGTACGCCACCATTGCCACCGCGTTCGGCACCTATCAGTACATTGCGGCGCAACTGGCGGCGGGTGGCATTACCAACCCGACCCCGACCGATTTCCTCAATGCCGGCATGACCGCCGAACAACTGGCCATCGTCAACGATCCGACCAGTCAGGCCATCATCAGCGCGCCGAGCATCCCCTACAACCTGGATGCCTGGGACGGTTACGAGGCCGCGCGGGAGACTGTTTACGGCACGGTTCGCGCGCTGGACAAGAACCTGGTGGTGCTTTCGGGCGATACGCACAACGCCTGGGCCAACGACCTCAAGGATCTGGCGGGCAATCAAATCGGTGTGGAGTTCGCGACCTCCAGCGTCAGCTCGCCGGGTCTGGAGGAGTATCTCCCGGATGAAGATCCGGTAGCCCTCGCCTCGGGGGTGCAGCAGCTCATCCCGACGCTCAAGCATGCCAACACCTATCAGCGTGGCTACATGGTTCTGACGGTGAGTGCGCAGGAGGCACGTGCGGACTGGTACGTGGTGGACACGGTCAAGTCAGCGAGCTATGCCGTGATGCTTGAGAAATCGCTGCGCGCATTGCCCGGCGCGAGCAATCGCCAGATCGTCGCGGTCTGAAGCGAGGCGGGCGAACAGCCCGCTCTCCATCCATCCCATTGCCTGCCGGTCCCTTGTCACTTCAAGGAAGTGCTGAAAAATTCAGCGCTTCCTGTCCGGGGCATCCAGGCCCCGGCGCGAACAAGGACGTAAGTCCTTGGTTCGCGGAGGATGCCGCGAATTCACTTCACGGCAATCCGATCTGAAAAAAATCGATGGATGGATTTTTTCAGCATTTCCTCAAGAGGCCGGCACCCCTTCAGCCAAGCATGGCTTTGAGGATTTCGTCCATCTCCTCGGCGAGGGGCGACACGCCCGTGTCCACTCCCAGCTTTTCGGCGGCCGGCACGCCAACCCAGCTGCTCTCGGGTGACTTCTGGCCATTCTTCGCCTGCAGGGTCGCCACGATGACGACGTCGACATAGTCGGCGGGACCATCGTGTTCGCGTTGTAGATCCGTGCAGTGCAGCACCACGTTCACCAGCGGCTCCGGGAAGCCCCAGGCGCGAAGGATCTGCCCCCCCAGGCGCGGCTGAAGTTCACTCGCCAACTGGTCCAGCAGCTCGGGGTGGTGCAGCAGCTTGGGCAGGTCTTCGGCGATGGCGTAGACCGGAAGCGCGCCGATGGCATGGGTCAGCCCGGCCAGCAGCGCTTGATCGGGGTCGAGATGGCGCTGCTTGCGCGCCAGCATCTGTGCCAGGGCGGAAACCTGGGTGCTGTATTCCCAGTGCCTGCGCATGCGTTGCTGGATGACCGGGGTGTGTGCGCGGAAGCTTTGCTGCATGGTGATGGATACCACCAGCTGGCTGATGGTGCGCATCCCCAGCCGGGTGACGATCTGCGGCAGGCTGGTGATCTCGTTCAGTCCCCGGTAGAGCGGGCTGTTGGCGATCTGCACCAGGCGCGCGGCAATCGCCGGGTCACGGGCGATCGCGGCGGCGAGGTCGTTGGCCGTGCTGTCCGGGTCTTCCGCGATGGCGCGGACCTGCAGGGCGACATCGGGCAGAGTCGGCAGGTTGAGTCCCTTGTCCTCGATACGCTGAACCAGCGATTCAATCAGGGCAGCATGCGTATCAGTCATGTTCCATGTCCACGCAGGAAAAGTTCGTAAATGGTAAAACCGATTTCGATCACGATCAGGATGGTAATGTACCACTCCACACGCAGGCTGCGCTCGGCCTGCAACAGGTCGAGCAGGGTTTCGGCCGTGCGGCTGATCAGCTCAAGCTTGCGTTCGAGGGCATGGGCGCGCTCCTTGAGCTCGAACTCATCCTCCAGGCGGAGGAACAGCGCCTCCAGCTGGGGGCGCTCCCAGAGCAACTCCGGCTTTTCGATGATTTCCGCGCGTCCGACCATGCGATGTTGGGTCAGCAGCGTGTCGCCGATGTGGCGCAGCAGGTCCTGTGCACGCCGTGCGCCACGTCCCCCGCTGCGCAATCCCTCTGCCAGCGGTTCGATACGATCGAAACTGGCGGCGACCTGCTTTTCGTAAAGACCCAGCACGCTGCTCTTGGCCAGCACATCGCCGACCACCTGCAGACGCTCGACGTCCAGGTCGCGCAACACCAGCACATCCTTGTCCATGGCTTCCTGGCTATCTGGGTCGATGCGCAGGGTGAGGGTCTCGATTTCCGGTTGCGCCAGGGGTTGGGAGATGAAGGGTTGCACCTGGGCGAGAAAGCTGACCTCTTCCGCGGCATCCACGTCGAACAGGACCACCGCGCCGAAGCGGAACAGGACGCCACGGCCACGAGCCCCGATGGCGATGACGAGGGGGGAAGAGGCCAGGCGCCCGGCGGCCTCCAGCGCGCGGAGATCGAGGCGGTCCCCGATCAGCAGGGCGCGGGCCTTGATGAGGGTTTGGGTGGTCATGCCATGCTCCCGTTGAGACCTTCCTGGGGACTCTGTCTCAAGAATCTTGCTGCGGTGACATCAGTCTTGCAACCAGTGCCTTGTCGAGGGCATGAATATTCCCCTGCCTGGCGGGGCTGTCCAGCCTCGGGCGGGTCTGCCCTTTGGGGTCGAAGTTTTTTTCGGTCGTTACTCAGGGGTGGGTGCGGCGGGAGCGGTTTCTTTCCTGATTTTCGGCTCATCCGTTCCCGGCCGGTTGGCGTGCAATATGTTCTCCACCGATGTGAAGAACTTGCGGTAGAAGACCCGGTCGGTGATGGTTTCATCCGTGGTCTTCACCATCGAGTCGGCACTTTGGCCAATCGGCAGCGAAACGGATCCGAGCACGCTGACGCCGATGCTGGCCGGCGTGGCGGATTTCTTCAGGTCGTAATTGCTGCGCAGGCCGTTCGCATAGAGCGTACTGCCACCATCCATATCCGGCAGACAAATCACTGTCATCTCGATGACCGTACTTGAGTCGCCATTGTTCCGATAGGCCTTGCGTCCCTTGATCTTGTCGTTGGCCACTTGCTCGGTCAGGAAACCGTCTCCGAGCAGGGCCCGGTTGGCGGCTTTGCAGGTGGTTTGCGCATCCTCGCTGAACTCTTTCTGGAAGGGGCTCTCCGTGGGGCCTGCGTCCTTGGCGACCGGGCGTGAATTCCCACAGGCGGACAGCACCAGTGCGGCGGGCAGCAGCAGGGTGAGCAACAGCGTGCGTTTTTCAGGGATGAGCTGCATGGTGGGCATGAGGTCAGAAATTACCGTGTGAGGTGATGATACTACGTGGGTAGACCGGTCTGGTCCTCCACGGTTCATCTTCCGGTTCATCTTCGCCGGAATGAAAAAGCCCCTTTTTCAGGGGCTTGGTGAAGACGGGCCTGTGCGGATTACTGGTCCAGGCGCTTGTACTTGAGGCGCTTGGGCTGGTCCGCGTCGGTGCCGAGGCGGCGGTGGCGGTCGGCCTCGTAGTCCTCGAAATTGCCCTGGAAGAAGACCACGCCGCCGTCGTCCTCGAAGGCGAGGATGTGGGTGGCGATGCGGTCGAGGAACCAGCGGTCGTGGGAGATGACCAGCACGCAGCCGGGGAAGTCGAGGATGGCCTGTTCCAGCGCGCGCAGGGTTTCCACGTCCAGATCGTTGGTCGGTTCGTCGAGCAGCAGCACGTTGCCGCCGGATTTGAGCAGCTTGGCCAGGTGCACGCGGTTGCGCTCGCCGCCGGAGAGGTCCTTGATGAACTTCTGCTGCGCCTCGCCCTTGAAGTTGAAGCGTCCAAGATAGGCTCGCGAGGGCATCTGGAACTGGCCGACCTGGATGTTGTCCAGGCCGTCGGAGACCTCCTGCCACACGGTGTTCTTGTCGCCCAG
Organism: Pseudomonadota bacterium; assembly: GCA_040758395.1. Taxonomy (GTDB): domain Bacteria; phylum Pseudomonadota; class Gammaproteobacteria; order Halothiobacillales; family Halothiobacillaceae; genus Thiofaba. The sequence goes on along the minus strand of JBFLVP010000008.1, from coordinate 53,695 downwards.
CGCATCGCGGCTCTGGTCCACATAGGCCAGTTGCACGGTCTCGCCCAGGGTGATGCTGCCGCCGTCCGGTTTTTCCTGGCCGGTGAGCATGCGGAACAGGGTCGATTTGCCGACCCCGTTCGGGCCGATGATGCCGACCACCGCGCCCTTGGGCACCGAGAAGCTCATCCCCTGGTAGAGCACGCGCTCGCCAAAGCCCTTGCTGAGGTTCTCCACCTCGATGACCTTGTCGCCCAGGCGCGGGCCGGGCGGGATGTACAGCTCGTTGGTCTCGGAGCGCTTCTGGTATTCGACCGACTGCATCTCCTCGAAGCGGGCCAGGCGCGCCTTGGACTTGGCCTGGCGGCCCTTGGCGCCCTGCCGCACCCACTCCAGTTCCTGCTCCATCGCCTTGCGGCGCGCGGATTCGGTCTTCTCCTCCTGCGCCAGGCGTTTCTCCTTCGCCTCCAGCCACTGCGAATAATTGCCCTCGAAAGGGATGCCCTGGCCGCGGTCGAGTTCGAGAATCCAGCCTGCCACGTTGTCGAGGAAGTAACGGTCGTGGGTGACGGCCACCACGGTGCCGGGGAAGTCTTGCAGGAAGCGCTCCAGCCAGGCGACGGATTCAGCGTCCAGGTGGTTGGTGGGCTCGTCCAGGATCAGCATGTCCGGGTTGGACAGCAACAGGCGGCACAGGGCCACGCGCCGCTTCTCGCCCCCGGACAGATGGTTCACGTCCGCATCCCAGGGCGGCAGGCGCAGCGCGTCGGCGGCGATCTCCAGCTTGCGGTCCAGGTCCCAGCCGCCGGAGGCGTCGATCTTGTCCTGCAGTTCGGCCTGTTCGGCGAGCAGTTTTTCGAAGTCCGCGTCAGGGTTGGCAAACTCATTGCTAATGTCGTTGAAACGCTGGAGAAGTTGGGCGATCTCGCCGATACCCTCCATGACGTTGCCGCGCACGTCCTTGTCCGGGTTGAGCTGCGGTTCCTGCGGCAGGTATCCGATCTTGATGCCGGGCTGCGGGCGGGCCTCGCCGACGATGTCCTTGTCGACGCCGGCCATGATGCGCAACAGTGTGGACTTGCCCGCGCCGTTGTAACCCAGGACGCCGATCTTGGCGCCCGGGAAGAAGTTGAGGTAAATGTCCTTGAGAATGAATTTCTTGGGCGGGACGACTTTGCCCACGCCGTTCATGGTGAAGATGTACTGGGCCATGCGCTCTTGGTACTCGGGTAAAGGAATTTCGCGGGATTATGCGGAAAAGGATGGAGGGTCGCCAGCCATGCAACGAGCATTCGCCATACTTTTGACGCTCTGCCTGGGGTGCGGGATGGGTCAGCTCCAGGCGGAAGAGCCAAGCCCCGCTCCGGCCCAGGCCGGGCCGGGCGCGTCCCGCCCCTTCGTTCCGCTCAACCTGAAGGCGGCGGCCGAAAGCGCCCAGGCCGACGTCGCGCCCGAGTCGGCGGCGGCCACGCCTGCCGCAACGGTCACCTCACCGGCCCATCCAGCGGTGGAGGCTTCAGCATCGACGCCCCGGGCTGCCGAACCCGTACTCCCTGCCGCTGCCCTGCCGGCGGCGGGCAAGCCGCTGCCGCCGCCCGAGGTGCGCGTGCTGATCGACATCTCCGGCAGCATGAAGCGCACCGACCCGAGCAATCTGCGCGCCCCGGCGCTGCGTCTGCTGGTCGGCCTGTTGCCGCAGGAGGCCCAGGGCGGGCTGTGGTTCTTCGGCGACGATGTGCGCGAGCTGCTCGAACCCGCGCCGGTGACGGAAGGCTGGCGCAGGGCCGCACTGGCTGTCGCCGGGCGCATCACTTCCGACAAGCCCTTCACCAACATCGGCGCCGCGCTGGAGGCGGCCATGGTGGGTTGGGAATCCGCCGCCGCCTCCGGTGTGCGTCGCCACGTCATCCTGCTGACCGACGGCATGGTCGATATCGGCAAGGAAGAGGGCGTCAACCCGAAGGCGCGCCAGGCCATACTCTCCGATTTGCTGCCCAAGGCCCAGCAGGTGGGGGCTCGCCTGCACACCATTGCCCTCTCCGGCGAGGCCGACCATGACCTGCTGCAGGCGCTGGCGCGCGGCACCGATGGTGTCTATGAGCGCACCGATGATGCGGCCCAGTTGCAGCGCATCTTCCTCCGCCTGTTCGAGAAGTCGGCCCCGCGCGATGCGCTGCCGCTGAAGGACAACGCCTTCAACGTGGATGGGACGGTATCCCAGTTGACCCTCCTGGTGTTCCGTCCCCCGGGTGCCGAACCGACCCGCATCGTCACCCCTGACAGGAAGACCGTCGACGCCGTCGGCGTGGGCAAGTTCCCCGGCTGGCGCTGGGCGCAAGAGGAGGGCCACGACCTGGTCACCATCGACCGGCCACAGCCCGGCGCCTACCGTATCCAGGCCGCCGTCGACCCGGATAACCGCGCACTGATCCTCAGCGATCTGCGACTCAACAATCTGCCGCTGCCCAACACCCTTTACCTGGGCGAGCGGCTGGACTGGGCGGCCTGGTTCACCGAAAAGAACCAGTTGCTGAAGGACGAGCGCTTCCATAACGAAATCTCACTCAAGCTCAGTACCAGCACCGATGGGCAACCGCCGAGGGAGAAGTACCTGAGCGATCAGGGCCGTGGCGGGGATTTCGTCGCCGCCGACGGCGTGGTCAATCAACGCTTGGGCGAAGGGCTGGAGCCTGGCCCTCATCTGCTGACTCTGGAGGCCCACTCGAAGACCTTTACGCGCCTCGTTCGTCATGATTTTGACGTCGATGACACCGCGTTGATGCAGTCCAGCGTGGATGCAGTGGGCGAGGGGGCTCAGCGCCATCATCGCATCGTTGCCCAACTGGATGCCGAACGCGTCCGCACAAGCGAGGCCGTGATCAGCGGTGTGCTCGATTGTCCGCCAGATGCTCCGGTGCCGGTGGTCCTGGTGCCGGAGGGCGAGCGGTTCGCACTTGACCTGAGTCCTGCTCAGTCCAGCAAGGCCTGCAGTCTCAAGCTGCGGCTGGATGGCCGCCTGACCAATGGCCGCCCCATCTCCTGGCCGGCTCCGGCCAAACCCCTGCCGCCGCTGCCGCCCGTCGAGGAGGGGGGCGCGCCATCTTCCGCCGGAGCCATGAACTGGCCGCTCATCGCGGGCATCGTCAGCGGATCCAATGTCCTAGGTGGGCTCATGGCATGGGGCTTGCTTTCTTTCCTTCGCCGTCGTCGCGTCGCGACGGTGACCGCTTTGTTGAAAGGGTTTGCTTCATGAGCGCGGAAATCCAGACCAGCCTGTTCATCATCACTGCCGAGATCGCAGGAATCAGCACCGTGGCTGCCCTGGCGGCAGCCGCGGTCGCATGGATGCGAGGCAAGGATCGCATGAAGGCGGCAGTAGCCTTGCGGGATGCGGCAAGACGGTTGCCGGGTGAGGGCGAGATCGTCAACAAGGAGCGCGCGCTGCTCGGCGAGTTTGCCAAGGCCTACCTGACGCGGGACGCGGAGCTGCTCTCCTCACTCCCGGCGCAGTTGCTTGCCTTGCGCCAGATGCATGAAGAGACGCAAGTCAGCCATGAGGAAACCGTGAGTCCACAGGTTGAGGAAATCCAGGCAAGGAATGCCGCCCTGCAAGCACGCGCCGAGGCGTTGGAAAAACAGCAGGCGCTCACGGTTCAGCAACTGGAGGGTTCGCTGACGACCATAAACACGCTGGTTCAGGAATACGGTCGTGGACGCGGCCGGGAAGTCACGCCGACCTCCGAAGCCTTGTTGCAGGCCCTGTTGCAGATCGGCGCGATGGGGGCGGTCGTAGCTGCCGTGCCCGCAGAGGAAGCGGCCGCCCAGTTCACCGGATTCCCCGAGAACGATGTCGAGGTGGCCAGTCCAGGAGCGAGCGAGTCGAGCGTCGCTGAGGCTGAGGGTGGTGAGGCAGGTGTCGTCCACGCGGACGAGCCCGAGTCCGAATTAGCCCCCGAAGCACCTGCGGAGGCGATGAGTTTCGCGGAGGGCGTCGTTCCCGAGCCCGAGCTCGCGGCCAAGCCGGAGCCGGAAGGCGCACCGGTGGCGGAGGAGCCGCCTCAAGTCGAGGTCGCCCAGGCCGTGGCCAGCGATGATATCGACGCTCTGTTGGAGGCCGTGCTGGGCTCCGGTGCGGACGCCGAATCGCAGCCTGAGCCTGAGCCTGAGTCTGAGCCGGCACCTGAACCGCTGCGGCCGGTGGCCGAGTCTGTCGACGAGGATGGGATGGATCTCGCGGAGCCCATGGTCGAAGACGTGCCAGAGGCGCCCGCGCAGGCCAGGGACGATCTTGATGATCTGGACATCGACGCCCTGCTCGATGCCGAGATGGGGCGTCAGGCCAAATTGCTGCAAGGTTCAGCCGTCGAGGCGGAGGACCTTGACCTTGCGCATACGGAAGATGCGCCGGGAAAGCCCTAGCGGCCACCGATCTGGAGAAGCGTATGCGCCATCACTGCACACTGCCTGAAGACATGTTCGCGTCCAGTCTGGCTCCCATGGCCCTGCAACTGGAGGCCGTGCTGCTTGACGGTCCCGAACGCATCGAGATCGATGCCCACGCGCTGACTTGCATTGATGGCGTTGGTATGCAACTGCTCTATGTCTTTGCGCGTGATGCCCGAACGGCGGGCAAGACGGTCATCTGGCATGGGGCGGGGCCTCGGTTCGTGGAAGCGGCAAAGATACTGGGCATGGCCGAGGGGCTTGCCCTCGAGAATCAATGAGGGGAATGACATGGAATTGAGCGAATTCATCACCCCGTTCTTCGAAGAAAGTTTCGAGATGCTCCTGCAGCTGGAGCAGGACCTGCACGCGCTCCATGATGGAGAGACGGCGGCCATGGCGGCACGCCTCGATAGTGTCTTTCGGGTGGTCCATTCCATCAAGGGTGGTGCGGGCACCTTTGGCTTTAGCTCCATTGCTGAATACACCCGGGCACTGGAAACCTTCCTGGAGGATCTCCGTGCCGGCCGCCAGGAGATGACGCCCACGGTGGTCCAGGTGATGCTGGAATCGGTTGACGTTCTGCGTGAGATGCTGGTCGCTGAACGTGATGGCGGCCAGGTCGGCCAGGAGGCGGTCCATGCCGTGCTCGAACGCATCCGTCGGAGCATTGCACGGGAGTCCTTGAGCAGTGACAAGCAGGAAGAGATGAGCACCGCTCAGCCTCCAGTGATCAGTGAACAGCCGGAAGGCATGAGGTGCGAGCTTGAGGCGGAGGCAGGAGACAACTCATCACTGACCGCTGTCCGTGGGTGGCGCATTCGCTTCCGTCCGCTGATGGGTTTTTCGGCGCAGGGCAGCGACCCGCTGGATATCCTGCGCGATCTGTCGGCGCTTGGGCCCACCCGCTCCCGGGTTCTGGACGAGGGGGCGCCATCCCTGCATGACCTCGTTCCCCGCCACTATTATCTGGGCTGGGAGATCGAATTGGCGGCGGACGTGCCGCGCGAACAGGTTGAGGACGTGTTCGCCTGGGTGATGGATCAGTCTGAACTGACGATCGAGCCGCTGGGGCCGTCTTCGGAGATCACGGTGGCTGATGTATCCGAAATGATCGAGGGTACTGAACCGCTTGAGCCCACCGAAGTATCCGCGGCGCTCCCTGACTCACCGAGCACTGACCACCTGCCCTCGACCACTGACGAAGCGGTCGAAGCGGTCGAAGCGGTCGAAGCGGTCGAAGCGGTCGAAGCGGTCGAAGCGGTCGAAGCGGTCGAAGCGGTCGAAGCAGTCGAAGCAGTCGAAGCAGTCGAAGCAGTCGAAGCAGTCGAAGCAGTCGAAGCAGTCGAAGCGGTCGAAGCGGTCGAAGCAGTCGAAGCAGTCGAAGCAGTCGAAGCAGTCGAAGCAGTCGAAGCAGTCGAAGCAGTCGAAGCAGTCGAAGCAGTCGAAGCAGTCGAGCGCCTTGAGCTGGCCGAAGTGGCCGAGGTGGTCCAAACCTCCCCCAATTCACTGGCCACTGAAGAATCGGTGCTGCCGGATGAGAGCATGGTGTTGTCCGAGGGGGTGGACAGGCTGATCGAGGAGCTGTCCGGTCCGCTTCGTGAAGCCGCGGAGCGGATGCAGTCCTTCACCGCCGGGGTACGCGAGGGGCTTGCCAAACAGGCGGAGCGCCAGGCCGAGGTGCTTGGAGGGCTCACCACGAGCGTGGTCGAACTCGGGGCGGGCGCGCATCGCCAGGCTGGCCAACTGGCGGCGGCTGGAGACGAGGCAGGAGAGCTGTGCACACGGCTGGAGCAGGGGGGGGCTGCCGTCGGCGCCGTGTTCGAATGTGCCGAACAGGCCCGACTGGATGCGCAGGGGCTTGCGCCGGTGCTGCGCGGCTTGGATGAGCTCGTACTACAGGCGGGTTTGCTGCGTGTTCATGTCACGGTCGAGGCGGCCCGCCTCGGTGAACCGCAGGGCAAGGTGCTGCGCGGCGTTGCCAACGAATTGCGCGCGCTGGCCGAGCAGGCCGCTGCCCAGGTGGCCGAGGGCAAGGCGCTCGTCCGTTCGCTGCTGGCGCATATGGATGATGAGGCGCGGCAGCTGGACAAGGCGAAAGGACAGCTCGACACGCTGTTGCCCGAGGCGCAGGCCATGCGTGAGCGGATTGTGCGGCTGAAAGGCACGACGGACACGCATGCCAACGCGGTCGAGTCAGCGGCCACGGAGTTGGCGAGCCTGGAAGGGGCGGGGCCTCTTCAGGCTGATTGGCTGGATGAGGCAGCCAATGCCGGACGGCATATCGAGGCGCAGGCCGAAGGCATGCGCCGCATCGTGCAGGAGCTCGGGGCGTCGGCGCGTCGCTGATGGGGTTTCGCGCGGATCGGCGCGGCAGGGGTTCTTTTACTTCTTCCCGCTGCCGAACAGGTACAGGTTGAGGTTGGAGACATCCTCGCTGGCCCGGCGGAACAGGTGGTCCAGGCTGATGATGGCGTATTCGAGCAGATTCACCGCGATGTAGGGGTGCTCGATGCGCAGGCGCTTGTACATCGGGCGGGTCAGTTTGAGCAGACGGTCGCGTGGAGTGACGGCTTTGAGACGCACCTGGCGCGGCTTGCGGTCGAAGAAGCTCATCTCCCCCATCAGTTCGCCGGTATGGATGCGACCGACCTCGATCTCGCTGGCCGGGCTGCCGGTCACCAGCGCCACCTCGCCCTCCACCACGAAGTAGAGCGCTTCGCCCACCTCGCCGATTTCGGCGATGATCTCACCCTCCTTCACTTCGATCAGTTCGCAGTACTCAAGGAAAGTGTTGTATTCACTGCCTTTCATGGTTTCGCTGGGCCATTGTTCGCGCAGCACCTTGGCCAGTTCAGTGCGTTCTTCGGAAGAGATCATGGATGAATATTCCTTACGGGTTCTAGGGCTCTAGTTTAATGGCTGATGGGACTGTTTGGTCATAAGGCCGTTCAATCAGGGTTAAAACAGTCTTCATTGGTTGTGTGTCAGTATTCAGGCAATGCTTTCGGACACCCCCAAAGGAGACCGCTCATGACGATGCATCGCTCGCTGCGCAAGCTGTTTGCCGCTGCCCTGATGGTCTGCGCCGCGCCGCTGGCCGCAGAAGAAGTAACCCACAAGCTCGATGGCCTGACCTTGCGCGCCAATCTGGAGATGGCATCGGGCAAATCCTACAAGGACGGCGTGGTGCTGATCACCCACGGCACTCTGGCCCATAACCGCATGGAACTGGTCAAGGCTATCCAGAACGGCCTTAAGGCGCAGGGTTACAACAGCCTGGCCATCAACCTGAGCCTCGGCCTCGATCAGCGTGCCTCCGCCATGTACGACTGCCCGACCCCGCACGTGCACAAGCACACCGACGCGGTCGAGGAAATCGCGGCCTGGACCCAGTGGCTGAAGGACAAGGGTGCGACCCGCATCGCCCTGATGGGTCATTCGCGCGGTGGCAACCAGACCGCCTGGGCGCTGGCCGAGAAGGACGATACGGCCATCACCTCCGCCGTGCTGCTTGCTCCGCAGACCTGGGAGGTCGGGTATCACCAGAAGGACTACAAGGCCAAGTACAACGCCGACCTCGCCCCGTTGCTGGCCAAGGCCGAGAAGCTGGTTAAGGACGGCAAGGGCGACACCCTGATCGACATGGACTTCATCTACTGCGACAAGACCCGCGCGGCGGCCAAGAGCGTGGTCAGTTACTACAAGGACGATGCGCGCATGGATACCCCGACCCTGCTGGCCAAGACCAAGAAGCCGGTGCTGGTCATCATCGGCTCGGCAGACACCACGGTGAAGGGCCTGCCGGAGAAGATGGCCAAGGTGGCCGACGGCAAGCGCATCCAGGCCTATACCGTGGATGGCGCGGACCATTTCTTCATGGACCTCTATGCTGACGAGGCGGTAGAGAAGGCTGCCGAGTTCATCGGCTGGTAGGAGCGGCGCCCTCGCCGCGATTCACCCGCGGCGGCGCTTCCCGGATCTGCCCGGGGGCAGGCCTCCTACGGCCTTGTTCCCCCCAAGGAATGCAGCCATTTCATGCTGTTATGCACGCCCGGCCATGCCGGGCGTCTTGCTTTGGGGTAAACTAGGTTTCAACTTCTCAACCCGGCCCGTGCCGGGTGTTCGTTTTTTCAGAACTTTTGCAGCATTGGGGTGCGCCGAATGTTTACCCGCGACATGACGATTGCAGGCTATGACGATCAGCTTTGGCAGGCGATGGAACATGAAGTCCAGCGCCAGGAAGAGCATATCGAGCTGATCGCCTCGGAAAACTACACCAGCCCGCGCGTCATGCAGGCCCAGGGTTCGGCGCTGACCAACAAGTATGCCGAGGGCTATCCCGGCAAGCGCTATTACGGCGGATGCGAGTACGTCGACGTGATCGAGCAGCTCGCCATCGACCGCGTCAAGGAACTGTTCGGTGCCGACTGGGCCAACGTCCAGCCGCACTCCGGCAGCCAGGCCAACGGCGCGGTCTTCCTCGCCCTGCTCCAGCCGGGCGACACCGTGCTCGGCATGTCGCTGGCCCACGGCGGTCACCTGACCCACGGCGCCAAGGTCAACTTCTCCGGCAAGAGCTACAACGCCGTGCAGTACGGCCTGGACCCGGCCACCGGCGAGATCGACTATGAGCAGGTCGAGAGTCTGGCCCGCGAGCACAAGCCGAAGATGATCATCGCCGGCTTCTCCGCCTATTCCCGCGTGGTCGACTGGGCGCGCTTCCGCGCCATCGCCGACGAGGTGGGCGCCGTCCTGATGGTCGACATGGCGCACGTGGCCGGCCTGATCGCTGCCGGGGTCTATCCGAGCCCCGTGCCCTACGCGGACGTCGTCACCTCCACCACCCACAAGACCCTGCGCGGCCCGCGCGGCGGCATCATTCTCGGCAAGGCCAATCCTGAAATCGAGAAGAAGATCAACTCCGCGATCTTCCCCGGCATCCAGGGCGGTCCGCTGGAGCACGTCATCGCCGCCAAGGCGGTGGCCTTCAAGGAAGCGCTGGAGCCGGGCTTCAAGGCCTACCAGCAGCAGGTGGTGAAGAATGCCCAGGCGATGTCCAAGGTCTTCATGGATCGCGGCTTCGACATCGTTTCCAAGGGCACCGACAACCACCTGTTCCTGGTCAGCTTCATCGAGCAGGGTCTGACCGGCAAGGATGTGGATGCCTGGCTGGGCGCCGCCAACATCACCGTCAACAAGAACGCAGTGCCGAACGATCCGCAGTCCCCGTTCGTCACTTCCGGCATCCGCATCGGCACGCCCGCCATCACCACCCGCGGCTTCGGCGAGGCTGAGTGCATCGATCTCGCGACCTGGATGTGCGATGTGATCGATGCGCGCGGTGATGCAGCCACCGTCGAGACGGTCAAGGGCAAGGTGCTGGATGTGTGCAAGCGCCTGCCGGTGTATGCCTGACGCCTTGACGTAGGAGCGAGCTTGCTCGCGATCATCGGCCTATCGCGAGCAAGCTCGCTCCTACACCCAAGAGAGTCACTTTATGAAATGCCCCTTCTGCGGCGCTGACGATACCCGCGTGGCGGACTCCCGCCTGACGCAGGACGGCACGCAGGTGCGCCGGCGGCGGGAGTGCCCGGTCTGCGGCGAGCGCTTCACCACCTTCGAGACCGCCGAGCTCCAACTGCCGCGCATCATCAAGCGCGACGGCACGCGTGAGCTGTTCTCCGAGGACAAGCTGCGGCGCGGCATGCTGCGGGCGCTGGAAAAACGCCCGGTGCCGACCGAGCGGGTCGAGGAGGCTGTCGCCCACATCGAGCGTGAGCTGATGAAGCGTGGCGAGCGCGAGGTGGAGGCGCGGGTGCTCGGCGAGATGGTCATGGATGCCCTGCGCAAACTCGATCAGGTCGCCTACATCCGCTTCGCCTCGGTCTATCGCAGCTTCGAGGACGTCGCCGCGTTCCGTGAGCTGATCGAGCGCCTGCAGCAGGAGGCGCGCGGGCAGTGAGCGGCGACGTCGGGCAGGAATGACTTCGATGACCGCGGATGACGTGCGCATGATGGCGCGCGCGCTGAAACTGGCGCGGCGTGGCCTCCACACCACCCACCCCAACCCGAGGGTCGGCTGCATCATCGTTCGCGGTGGCGAGATCGTCGGCGAGGGTTTCCATGCCCGCGCCGGTGAGCCACATGCCGAGGTCCATGCCCTGCGCATGGCGGGCGAACGCGCGCGCGGCGCGACGGCCTATGTGACCCTTGAACCCTGCTGCCATCACGGCCGAACACCGCCCTGCTCGAATGCCTTGATCGAGGCTGGCGTGGCTCGTGTCGTGACCGCCATGCAGGACCCGAATCCGCGTGTGGCGGGTGGTGGACATGGCCTGCTGCGCTCAGCCGGAATCGCGGTAGAAAGCGGGGTCCTGGAGGCCGAGGCCCGCGAGCTCAACGCGGGTTTCATCAAGCGCATGCGTGATGGCTTGCCTCTCGTGCGCCTGAAGTGGGGCGCTTCGCTCGACGGACGCACCGCGCTGGCCAACGGCGACAGCCATTGGATCACCGGTCGAGAGGCGCGGCGTGATGTGCAGTTCCAGCGGGCGCGGGCATCCGCCATCCTCAGCAGTGCCGAGACCGTGCTGGCCGATGGCGCGCGGCTGAACGTGCGCCTGACCCCCGGGGATTTGGGTATCGACGGCGCGGTGCGCCAGCCGGTACGCGTGATCCTCGATCGCGAACTGCGCATGACCCCTGATCTTCCAGTCTTTGATGGCGTGGGATCAGTCTGGGTTTATACCTCAAGCCGTGACAGCGCCCGACGGGCGCAGCTCGAAGCCGCTGGAGCAGGGGTTCTGGACGTGCCGCAGTATGGCGAAGGGCTTGATCTGCGCGCCGTCCTGCGGGACCTGGGGCAACGCGAGATCAATGAGATCTGGGTCGAGGCCGGCCCGCGTCTGGGTGGGGCGCTCCTGGCAGCTGGGCTGGTCGATGAGTTGATCGTTTACCTGGCCCCCATGCTGCTGGGCGAGAGCGCCCGGCCGTTGGCGATACTGCCGGAGCTCGAACGCCTGGACCAGGCGAGGCGCTGGCGCTGGCGCGATGTTCGCAGGGTAGGCGAGGACCTTCGCCTGAGCCTCAGTCCAGTCTGAAGCGCGCCAGATCCTCCCGCAGCCGGTTGGCGATCTGGCTCAGGCGCTCGCCTTCCTTGAGTGTGCGTTGTGCGGCTTCCTCGGTCTGCCGTGAGCCGGCCTGAATCTCGACCACGTTGCGGTCGATGTCCTCGCTGACCTGACTTTGCTCCTGCGCCGCGCTTGCGATCATCTGTACCCGCTCATTCACGCCGCTCACGGCCTGCATGATGGCGTCCAGCGCCTGGCCCGCCTCGCTGGACTCCTGCACGCTGACTTCGGTCAGTTGCCGGCCTTGTTCCATGGCGCTGACCCCGGCGGTGGTCTTGGCCTGCAGGCGCTGGATCAGGGTCCGGATCTCCTCGGTGGATTCCTGGGTACGCATGGCCAGCTGACGCACCTCGTCCGCCACCACGGCGAAGCCCCGGCCTTGCTCGCCCGCGCGCGCCGCCTCGATCGCGGCGTTGAGTGCCAGCAGGTTGGTCTGTTCGGCAATCCCGCGAATCACCGCCAGCACCCGGTCGATGCTCCGGCTTTCTTCGTGGGCCTCGTTGATGACGCGGGTGGAATGGTCGATGGCATCCTCCAGGGCCCGGATGCTGCGCAGCGTGTCACTCATCTCGGCGTGGCCGTGGGCGACCTCGGCGTCGGCCGTGCGAGTGGCCTCCAGGGTGCCTTCGGCCTGCTCGGCCACGTGCTGGGAAGTTGCCGACAATTCGTGCACGGCCGCGCCGACCTGCTCGGTCTGCTGGTGCTGCTGGTTGACGACCGTGATCATGTGCTGGTTTACATCGCGCAGGGCATTCGAGGCGCTGAGCAGCTCGTCGCCCGAGCGTCCGAGGTTCTCCACGAGGTTGCGCAGACCGTCCGACATCTGCACCGCGTGCTGGGTCAACCGCGTGATTTCGTTGTGCGTATCCGGCGGATCGCGGCGCGCACGGTGGCGAATCTCGGCCGGCAGTGACAAATGCCCTTCGGCCATCTGCCGCATGGCCTGTCCCAGTACGCGCAAGGGCTTGAGCTCGCCGCGCAGCAACAGGAGGGTGATGGCGGCCAACATCATGGCGATGATCACGGAGAGCGCGGTCAGGAGGTTACGCAGTTCGTGCGCCGAGGCCAGCGTGTCGGTGGCGTAGCTGACTGCGACGACACTGATGGTGCGGCCGGTCACGGGTTGCCAGGCGATGGTCATCGCGCCGAGTCTGGGCTGTTCCGGATCCTGTGTCTCGACAATGCCGGATGTGCTGGTAAAGATGGGGGCATACGCGGGATGCTTGTCGATCCGCTGGCCCTTCAGCGCGGGATGGATGACGGCGACGCCTTTCCTGGGGCCGCTGGTTTCCACCGCGGCCACGAAGCCGTTTTCGCCGAAACGGATCTGGCCGATGCTCGCCTGCATCCGATCGGTTTCACCGGAAATGTCCGTTCCGACCGAGAAGGCGCCCACGACGTTCCGGTTGTTGTCGAGGATCGGCTGGTAATGGGTCATGTAGGTACGGTCGAAGATGCGGGCGCGTTCCGTGTAGGGCTTGCCCTCCAGCAACTGGGCGAGGGCGGGGTGATCCTTGCCGAACCAGGTGCCAGTCGCGCGTTCGCCATCGGCCTTCGGGAAGGTGGTCGCGATCCGCAGGAAGTCGTCGCCCATCCGCACCGACACCGAGGCGAGCCCCCCCGTCAGCTTCTTGAACTGATCGACGTGGTGGAAATTGAGGTTCAGGATCTCGCCGTCACTGGTCAGGATGGGCGCGTCCACCTCGCCGACCTTGATCGTGACGGCCGGGTCCAGCATGGGCCTGACGGGAAACAGGTTGGCGAAGACCGCGCCCATATCCTGGGCCGAGTGGATCAGGGCCTGGTTGCGATCCTCGAGGAAGCGGCTGATCAGGCCCAGGTCATTGCGGAAGCTTTCCTCGTTCTTGGCCTGAAACGCCGCCTGGGTCCGGTCGTTGATGATCAGCACGATGATCGTGAAGGCGATCACGATGGCTGAAAGAATGATGATGCTGATCTGGCTGACGAGGGATAGGCGGCGGTAACGGGTAAGCATGGAATGTGTTGTCTCGTGTTGTTCACGCGGGGCGGTTGTCGGCAGGTGCGCCCCAGGCTTTAGTTGCTGTCATAAAAAAATGTATACCGATAAAGTGACGCTTTAATGTGCCTTTGGTCCGGATGAAGGAGACTCACTGGTGGATGTGCTCAAGCAAACCCTCGATTTCGCCATCATCGGCCTGCTGGGCCTGATGAGCGTGATGATGCTGGCGATGGCGATCGAGCGCTGGGCATGCTATCGCCGCATCGAACTGGAGGCGTTCGACCATGTCGACACCCTCCACATCGCCCTGACCCGCAATCTGACCTGGATCTACACCGTCGGCGCCAACGCCCCCTATGTAGGCTTGCTGGGCACCGTGCTCGGCATCCTCATCACCTTCTACGAGATGGGGCAGGGCGGCCAGGTGGACGTGAACCACATCATGCTCGGTCTCGCGCTGGCGCTGAAGGCCACCGCCGCCGGGCTGGTGGTCGCCATCCCCTCGATCATGATCTACAACGGCCTGATGCGGCGGGTGGACGTGTTGATGGGGCAGTGGCGGGCGCTCAAAGGCGTGTAGGGTCATGAAGCGCTTCGACCAGATCAACGTGATCCCCTTCATCGACATCATGCTGGTGCTGCTGGCGATCGTGCTCACCACCGCGACCTTCGTCGCTCAGGGGCGTATCCCGCTCAAGTTGCCTGAGGCCGAGCACGCGGCCCGGCCATCGAGCGAGAAGCCGATGGAAATCAGCATCGACGAGGCGCGCAAGCTCTACCTGGGCGGCGCACCGGTGCACCTGATCGAGCTCGACCGGCAGCTGGGGCAGGCCGCGCGTGAGCAGGCCATCCTGCTGCGGGTGGACGCCGCCGTGCCGTTCAGTGACTTTGTTGGCGTGCTCGACCTGCTGCAGAAATACCACCTGGAGAAGGTCAGCATCGTCACGGTTCGCAAATGAACCTTCCGGCGGAAGGGCGGGCACGTCCCGCGTGGCTGGCGTCGATCGCGATTCATGCCGCGCTGGTGGCGGCGGTGGCGTGGTGGCTGGTGGACCGGCTGGAGCCCGCGTCGGCGCCGCCTCGGCCGACGCCGATCAACCTCGCCATGTTCCAGGCACCGCCGCCCTCGGTCGCCGCGGTGGAGCCTGCTCCCGCGCCGGACCGGTCGCCGCCTGAGCCATCGCCGCCTGAGCCATCGCCGCCTGAGCCATCGCCGCCTGAGCCGATCGTCGAACCGCTGCCACCTCCCGAGCCCCAACCGATCGCGAAGCCACAGGTCCAGCCCAAGCCCAGGATGAGTCCGCCCAAGCCGAGACCGGCCAAGGCTGAGGCGTCGCCCCCGGTGGAGGCCACTCCCGTCAGGCCCGAGCAGACCACGCAGCCCGTCACGGCGCCTGTTCAGGCCCCCGCACCAGCCACCCCGCCCGCGCCGTCGCCGCTCGTGCCGGCCATCGATCCGGCGCTGGAGGAGGTCTACCGCGCGCGCATCCGCCAGGCGGTGGATGCGCACAAGCACTACCCGCGCCTGGCGCGGCGCATGGGCGAGGAGGGCACGGTGGTGGTGGCGTTCACGATCGGGCCTGACGGCCGCCTGCTCGGCGTGCGGGTGCTGGAGGGCTCCGGCAGTGAGCTGCTGGACGAGGCGGCCCTGCAGGCGGTGCGCGATGCCGCGCCCTTTCCGGCCTTTCCCGGGGGGGTGGAGCGTCAACGCTGGGAATTCACCCTGCCGCTGGTGTTCGCGCTGGATTCGTGAACCCTCGCGTGCGGCGGGGATGGCGGGGTGCTTCGGGTGTCAGGGCATTACGTCGGGGGTGAGCAGCCTTCCGCCCAAGCGGGCGATGCAGCCGGCGCGCGCCGATTCCGGGGTGATACTCGCGACCTGGGTCAGCGCCTCGGCGCGCCAGGCCTCGCCCGCCAGGATGGTCCACGCACGCGGACACTGGTTGAAATGCGGACAGGCGGGGCCGTCGCAGCCGTTCTGGCTAGTGAGGCAGGCGGGGAGCGGGCGCCGATCGGGGATTGCCAACATGCCTGACGAGGTGGCGATGGCGGTGTTGCGCCATTCGCCCAGCGGGATGGTTGCCCCGCTCGCCTCGTACATCGCGACCGGCGTGGCTTCCGGCCCGAACAGGCGCAGATCGCCCCCGGCGTTGACCCGGCCCCGGGTGACCCCATGCGCCAGCAGGGCCTGGACGGCGGCATCCACCGCAAAGCCCCGGGCCATGCCGTCGAGGTTCAGCACCAGCGGGCGCTTGAGGCGGACACGCAGGCGCGGCAGCAGCTCGATGGCATCCCAGCCGCATGCGCCGTCCAGCTCGCGGAAGCCATGATCGGGGAGCCGCCCCTCGCGTACTAGCCGTCCTCCGGCGGTGAAATCGAACAGGCCATCACTCTTGCGCGCCATGTGGCGGGCGAGGCAGAGCAGGCGGTACGTGGTCGGATTGACGCTGACCGGTCGCCGCCAGGCATGCAGGTTGATGCGGCTCAGGTCGCTGTCAGGATCGTGGAAACTCATCTGCCGCTGCACCGTATCCATGGCCGCAAAGGCGGCCCTCAGGCCCGTTTCGGCCAGTGGCGCGGGGGCGCGAACGCTGATTTCGACCAGGGTGCCGAACAAGGGTTGCATGCGGCGCATGACAGTGCGTCCCGTGGGTTCGGTCGAGTTGGCCGGCGGCGGTGACATGCTTGGGATGGGTCTTGATGGTTAATAAGAATAATTCGCATTCTAGTTGTCATTGTGGGGCTGTCAATGGCGTCTTCGGATATCGCGCTAAAATGCATGGTCATTCGTATGCGGGGGCTCACACATGTTCACAGGCATCATCCAGACGGTCGGCAAGGTCCAGTCCATGCGCGATACGGGCGGCGACCGGCGGCTGGTCATTGCGACGGACGCGGCGTTCCTGCGCGGGGTGCGGCTGGGCGACAGCATCGCCACCCAGGGCGTGTGCCTGACGGCGGTGGAGCTGACCCCGACCAGCTATGCCGCCGATGTGTCGGGCGAGACCCTGGCCCACAGCAGCCTCGGCGCGTTGCGCACGGGTTCGGAGGTGAACCTGGAGAAGGCCCTGACCTTGTCGACCCCGCTCGGCGGGCATCTGGTCAGCGGCCATGTGGACGGGGTCGGGGAGGTCGAGTCGCGCTGGGACGACGCCCGTTCGATCCGCTTTCGCCTGCGTGCGCCGGACGAGCTTGCGCGCTACATCGCGGCCAAGGGCTCGATCACCGTGGACGGCATCAGCCTGACGGTGAACGTCGTCGACGGGGCGCGCTTCGAGTTGAACCTGGTGCCGCACACCGTCGCCATGACCACCGCCAAGGGCTGGCAGCCGGGGGTGAAGGTGAATCTGGAGGTGGACGTGATCGCTCGTTACCTGGAGCGCCTGCTGCTCGGGGACAAGGCTGCCGGAGCCGAGGGGGGCGTGAGCGAGGGATTGCTTCTGCGCTGCGGATTCGGGAGCTCCGGCAGGGGGTGAATCCAGCTCTGCGGCGGTCCCCTGCATGCTGCCGAGCCAGGGAAGGTCGCCGGTTTTGTTCGCCCTTGAGGGAGGGATATAAACCAAGGCTATTGATGGGCAAAGGCCTTGCTTACCGTGTGACTACCCCCTTGACACGTGAATGAGAATGGTTATCGTAAGTCATACGTGTCTTATCAATAGAAGGATTGTGTCATGCGCCTCAAGCCCATCGTGCTTGCCTTTGCCGCCCTGTCCCTGGGGGGCGCCGTCCACGCCGCCGAGCAGCTGGAAACCATCGAGGTCAAGGACCTGCGCCAGAAGCTGCAGCAGGCGGGCATGCTGAAGGACGAGATCCAGCAGACCGAGGTGATCAGCGCGAAGGATATCGAACGCAAGCAGGCGGGTAGCGTCAACGAGGCGATCAACAACGAGCCGGGCGTGACCGTCTCCAACGAATGTTCCATGTGCGGCGTGAAGCGGGTGATGATCAACGGCCTGAAGGGCGAGCACACCACCGTCCTGGTCGATGGCGTGCCCACCCACACCATGGCCTCCGGCTTCTACGGCCTGGACGGGGTGTCCACCAGCGGCGTGGAGCGGGTGGAGATCGCGCGCGGGGCCGGGGCCTCGCTGATCGCGCCCGAGTCCGTCGGCGGCACGATCAACATCGTCACCAAGCGCCCGACCGAGAACAGCGCGGAGATCGACCTGTCCGCCGGCGAGAACGGCTACCAGAAGTACGGCCTGAGCGCGACCGGCGTGACCAAGGACGGCAAGACCCGTGGGCTGGTCGCCGCCCAGTACGACAACCGCGACCAGGAAGATGCCGACGGCAACGGCGTCAACGAATCTCCGGCGCTGGAAAACTACAGCGTCAGCGGCAAGGTCTCGCATGACCTGACCGCCAGGGACAACATCGAGCTGCGCATGCTGAGTGGCCGTTCCGAGGTGTTCGGCGGCCCGATGCTGGGTGATACCACCCAGAGCATCGCCGAAGCGCTGGCCAATTACGACGGCAACCCGACCTTTGCTGGCGATGACGTGCGAAATCGCTACACTGGTCTGCCGGGCGACACCACCGAGTACATCAAGACCGATCGCCAGGAAGTGGTCGGCAAGTGGCTGCACGAGTTCGGCGCGCAGACCAACCTCGGCGTCACCCTGATGCGCTCCGAGAGCAAGCAGGACTCCTTCTACGAAGGCATTGATTACGTCGCGGACGACAACACCCATTTCGCCGACGTGCGCGTCAACCACTTCCTCAACGCGGAGCACCTGCTGACCGTGGGTGTGGACCACCGCAATGAGAAGATGCGCTCGCGCAGCCGCACCATGGAAGCCTTCATCACCGATGGCGACCCCGACACCAACTACGTTTCCGACAGCTTCGACTACACGCTGACCGGTCTCTACCTGCAGGACACATGGACCCCGGCCGCCAACCTCGAAATCGCCGCCGCCGTGCGCCTGGACAAGGTCAAGGCCGACTTCGTCGATGCGAGCAAGCCGGGAACCGAGATCGACGAGACCATGATCGCCCCGCGTCTGCACGTGCGCTACGACCATGACAAGCAATGGACCTCGCGTCTGCAGATGGGCCGCGGCTACCGCGCGCCGCTGTCCTTCTTCGAGAGCGATCACGGCATCCTCGATGCCGGCAAGGGCTTCGCGGTGGATGTGGACGAACTGGAGAAATCCACCTCCGCCAGCTACGCGCTGTCCTTCAACAACCAGCGCCTGACCTCCACGGGCTCCGTGGCCTGGAACCAGATCGAGAACCTCGCCACCCTTGCCGAGGACGCCAACGGCGTGCCCACCCTGAGCCAGCTGGACGGCAAGGCGCGGGTGGTCTCGGCCGACCTTGTCCTGGGTTACCAGCTGACCAACCACTGGACGGCGGGCATCGGTCTTGAGAAGTTCCAGTACAACGACATCTTCAAGGAATCCTTCGCCATCGCCCCGGTCGAGGAGCGCATCCGCCTGACCGCCGACTACGAGGGCCACGGCTGGACCTGGAACACCATCGTCACCTGGATCGGCGGCCGCGACCTCACCGACTACGGCTACGAGGGCTTCAACATCGCGGGCGATGCGAGCAGCGTGAAGACCACCAAGGCGCCGTCCTTCTACACGGTGGACATGAAGCTGAGCAAGGAACTGAACAAGACCTTCACCGCCTACCTTGGGGTCAACAACCTGTTCGACTACACCCAGGCTGGCGACGAGGACACCCCGCTGTTCTACGACGCCGATGGCGCCTACGACGTGGGCTACATCTTCGGCCCGCTGCGCGGCCGCACCGTGTACGCCGGCATGAAGGCCAAGTTCTGATCCGGGCTTTCCGGGCAGTTGTCCGCTCTGTCCTGCTGGTCATGAGATTGACAGGACGGGGCGGGTTTATGCATTGATGGACCAGCCACGGTTTAATTTTTCACGAGTACGACCCCAGCCATGGACTTCCTCAAGCACTACCTCGATTTCTTCGTGTTCGGCATTCTCGGTCTGATGAGCTTCCTGCTCGTCTGGCTGGTGGTGGAGCGCTACCTGACCCTGGCCCGCCTGCGGGTCGAGGACTTCGCCCTGGAGGAATCCCTCAACGTCGCGATGACGCGCAACCTGACCACCATTTCCTCGATCGGTGCCAACGCGCCCTACGTGGGGCTGCTCGGCACCGTGCTCGGCATCCTCATCACCTTCTACGACCTCAGCCAGGGTGGCAACATCGATCCCAAGACCATCATGCTCGGCCTCGCGCTGGCGCTGAAGGCGACCGCTGCAGGACTGGTGGTGGCCATCCCCGCCATCCTGTTCTTCAACGCCCTGGTGCGCCGCACCGAGGTGCTGAACGCGCGCTGGAAGGAGCACCGGGCCGGGCTGCAGGGTTGAGCCTTGCGCGAACGGAAATGCGCCATGAAGAAATTCGAGCAGATCAACGTCATCCCCTTCATCGACATCATGCTGGTGCTGCTGGCGATCGTGCTGACCACGGCCACCTTCATCGCCCAGGGGCAGTTGCAGATCGCGCTGCCGGAGGCGAGCCAGACCCAGTCGGTCAGCGACACCCAGCCCATCGAGATCAGCATCGATGCCGGGGGCACGATCTATGTCGATGAGGTCGCCACCGAGCTTGCCGCGCTGGATGAACGCTTCGCGGCCCTGTCGAAGGGCCAGGCCCTGGCCCTGCGCGTGGACGGCAAGGCCGACTTCGACCGCTTCGTCGGGGTGGTCGACTTGCTGAAGAAGCACGGCCTCGAGAATCTCTCCATCCGCACCCTCAAGCCCACGTCGTGAAGCACGCCAAGAAGCACTCGCGCGCCGGCCTGCTGGTGTCGCTCCTGCTGCATGCCGGCCTGGTGGGGGGCGTGCTTTGGTTCTATCTGCACAGCGAGAAGCCCGAGCCGCTGCAGGACGTGCCGGTCAGCCTCGCCATGTTGCAGATCGAGCAGCCCGCGCCGGTCGAGGCGCCGCCCGAGCCGCAGCCGGTGGTCGAGCCGCCGCCGCCCGCCCCGGAACCCGTGCCCGAGCCGCCCAAGCCGGAGCCGAAGCCCGAACCGAAGCCCGAACCGAAGCCCAAGCCGGTCAAGAAACCCGAGCCGAAGCCGGTGAAACAGCCGGAACCCAAGTCCGAACCCGTGCCTGAAACAAGGCCCGAGGTCACGCCCGCGCCGCAGCCGGTCGAGGCAGTCGCGCCCCAGCCCGTGCCCGTCGCGGCGCCGCCCGGTCCCGCGCCGGAGGAACTGGCCCGGATCGAGGCGAGCTACAAGCGCGCCCTGGCGGCGGCGATCGAACGCAACAAGGTCTACCCGCGCATGGCCAGCCGCATGGGGCAGGAGGGCGTCGTGACCGTCGGCTTCACCGTGCTGGCCGACGGCACGATCGTGGACATCCACATCGTCGGCGAGGGCGCCTATCCCAGCCTGAACGAGGCCACCTTGGAGGCCGTGCGGGCCGTGGGCCGCGCCATGCCGATCCCGCCCGAGCTTGGCAAGAGCCGCTGGGCCTTTGCCGTGCCCATTGCCTACCGGCTGGAGGAATAGGGGTGTTGATCCAGCATGCTCGCATCGTCATTCCGGCGAACGCCGGAATCCACTCGCGCCAGGATATGGACACCGGCGTTTGCCGGTGCGACGAAACAGGCGGCGTTCCAGGGGTGTTGACGTGAAGATTCACACGGGCTTGATCGGCGCGCTGCTGGCCCTCCTGCTCGGCGCACAGGCGCAGGCGGCCGAGCCCCCCGCGCTGGGAGGGCTGTCCCTGTTGTCCATCGAGGATGGCACGTCGCACCGTATCGACAGCCTGGCCAAAGGGCCGCTACTGCTGAGCTTCTTTGAGCCGGACTGCCCCTGGTGCGCGCGCCAGATCCGCGACCTCGAGGCGGCCCAGACACAGTGCGCCCGGCCCTTGCCCTTTGCCCTCGCCGGCGTGCATGGCGACCGCATGGAACTGCGCCTGATGCTGCGCCGCGCCAAGGCCGGGCACCTGCCCGCCTATGTCGCGAGTCCCGCCCTGCAGGAGGCGCTGGACGGCATCCCCGCCACCCCGCATGCGGTCATCCTCGATGCCCAGGGTCATCCGCTGGTGCGCATGCGCGGTTACATCCCGCTGGCCAAGCTGTGCGAGATCGCGGATCTGCTGGCCAAGATGCAATAAACAGGCATAAATTCAGCGGATGACGAGGCGCCCGCCTGTGATAAAGTTGCCCATCCCCAATTCTTTGTCATCGCCATCCATGAACCTCAACACCACCGAGGAAATTCTTGACGACCTCCGCGCCGGGCGCATGGTCATCATCATGGATGACGAGAACCGCGAGAACGAAGGCGATCTGCTGATGATCGCCGAGAAGGTGCGCCCCGAGGACATCAACTTCATGGCGCGCTACGGTCGCGGGCTGATCTGCCTGACCCTCTCCCAGGAGCGCTGCGAGCGCCTGCGTCTGCCGCTGATGGTGAGCCGCGCGAACGAGGCCTTCGGCACCAACTTCACCGTCTCCATCGAGGCCGCCGAGGGCGTGACCACCGGCATCTCGGCCGCCGACCGCGCGCGCACCGTGCAGGCCGCCGTGGCGAAGGACGCGAAACCGGAGGACCTGGTCCAGCCTGGTCATATCTTCCCGCTCATGGCCCGTCCGGGCGGTGTGCTGACCCGCGCCGGGCACACCGAGGCGGGCTGCGACCTGGCACGGCTGGCAGGCCACGAGCCTGCGGCGGTGATCGTCGAGATCCTCAACGAGGACGGCACCATGGCGCGCCGTCCGGACCTCGAGAAGTTCGCCGCCGAGCACGGTCTCAAGATCGGCACCATCGAGGACCTGATCCGCTATCGTCTCAAGCACGAGCACAGCGTCGAGCGGGTGGCCGAGGCGCCGTTCCCGACCCGCTTCGGCGAGTTCCGCATGTTCGCCTACCAGGACCAGGTCGACGGTCTCGTCCACCTGGCGCTGGTGAAAGGCCAGCCCAGGGCCGACGAGCCGGTCATGGTCCGCGTGCAGGTGCAGAACACCCTGTGCGACGTGCTGCACGGCGAGGCCGGCTGCGGCTGGCCGCTGGACGACGCGCTGCGTCGAATCGCCGAGGCCGGGTCCGGCGTGCTGGTGCTGCTGCGCCCGACCGAGGAGCCGCGCGAGCTGGTGCGCCGCATCCGCATGCTGGGGCTGGGCGGGCGCGTCGAGGACCGGTCGGGCGAAGGGGCCTCGCACGAACAGCGCACCTACGGCATTGGCGCGCAGATCCTGCTCGATCTGGGCGTGCGCAAGATGCGGGTGCTGTCCGCGCCCAAACGATTCCACGCGCTTGCGGGCTTCGGCCTGGAGGCGGTCGATTATGTTTCCCAATGAATTCGTGAAGAATGAAGGAAGAATAACGATGAGCACCATTCGCACCATCGAAGGCGGCCTGACCATCGAAGGCGGCCGCTTCGCCATCCTCGTCACCCGCTGGAACGCCTTCATCACCGAATCCCTGCTCAAGGGCGCGCTGGACGGACTCAAGCGCCACGGCGTGCAGGACGAGAACGTCCGCATCGTCTGGGTGCCGGGCGCCTACGAACTGCCGCTGGTGGCGCAGAAGCTGGCCCAGCGCGAGGAATACGACGCCATCATCGCGCTCGGCGCGGTGATCCGTGGTTCCACCCCCCATTTCGACTATGTCGCGGGTGAGGCGGCCAAGGGTCTCTCCAGCGTCGGCCTGGACTTCGGCCTGCCGGTCATCTTCGGCGTGCTGACCACCGACACCATCGAGCAGGCCATCGAGCGCGCCGGCACCAAGGCCGGCAACAAGGGCTACGAGGCGGCGGTGACCGCGATCGAGATGGTCAACCTGATCGACCAGATCGAGGCCTGATCAGGCTTAAATACTGTAGGAGCCCGCGATCGACAGATTATCGCGAGCAAGCTCGCTCCTACATTTTCCGCGCCTCGTTCAAGGCGCACACGTTCTTTGCAAGGTTTTATCGTGACTGACCAACCCGCCTCCACCCGTCCCCGCGTCCGTCCCGCCCCTCCGGGCATGGCCGCGCGCCGCCGTTCCCGCCGCAAGGCGGTGCAGGCGCTTTACCAGGCGCAGATCAACCCGACCACGGCGCTGGAACTGGAAGCCCAGTTCATGGAGGAGCCGGACATCCTCAAGGCCGACCTGGAGCACTTCCGCCGTCTGCTGCAAGGCATCCTCGCCAGCCGGGCGGAACTGGATGCCCTGATCGCTCCGCTGGTCAGCCGCCCGCTGGCCGATGTCGATCCGATCGAGCACGCCATCCTCTGGGTGGGAGCCTTCGAACTGCGCGACTGCCTGGACCTGCCGTACCGCGTGGTCATCAACGAGTCGATCGAGTTGGCCAAGATGTTTGGCGCCGAGGGCAGCCACGGCTTCGTCAACGGCGTGCTGGACAAACTGGTGCCGACCCTGCGGGCGGCGGAGTTCGCGGCCGCCAAGGGCTGAAATCAGAGGGAAGCGCTGAATGTCAGCGCTTCCCGGCAAGCCATGGATGGCTTGCGCGAAGATCAAGCACGCTAAGTGATTGATCTTCGGAGCCCGTCGCGGACATGCGCCGCGATGAGGCGAGTTGAAAAAGGGCAGGAAAGCCCTTTTTCAACATCCTGCTAAGCGAAGCTGGCGTAAGCCCTTGATTCGCGGAGTCCGAGGGGAATTCAGTTCGCGGCAGGACGAGCTGAAAAATCCAAGGATGGATTTATCAGCGTTTCCAGAGAGGCCTGGCGTCGCCCGCTTCGCGTTTGGCGTCATCCGGGAGCAGCCTCCCGGATGACGCCGGAGGCTCACATCCGGGTAGCCAACCTCAGGGACAACTCAGCGTCAGGGGCTCGGGCGGTTTCTCCCGTCCGCCGAACAGGCGGCGCTTGAGCAGCTTGAGGGCCAGTGTCGGGGGAGATTCCTGTTGGTAGTGGCCTGGCAGTTTCATCATGCAGGCCGGGATCGAGCCTTCATGACGCACCTCGCTGATGCGCAGGGTCGTCTCACCCTTGTAGTTGACGCGCATGGCGATCAGTCCCTTGCGGGACAACTCGCCCAGTGCATCCAGTTCGGCGCGCACGCAGGATGACATCAGCCCCTGCGCCAGCGGGCCGAGGAAGGGCAGCAGGGCCTCGGGAAAGACGCGGACCTGCGCGAAGAGGTTTTGCAGTTCGAGCAGGTCCTGCTCCGGCGGTGTCGGCCACAGGAATATCCGGGCGCAATCCTCGTCGTCGATATCCGACACCTTGTATTCCACGGTTGGTCTTCCGGCCACCTCCGGTCCGGGGCCGATCCTGGTCAGCCCATACTCGATCCGCTTGCCCTTGAGGAACACGTCGCTGACGTCGGAGACCGTCCTCTCGCCCATGTCGATCAGATACAGGCGCGGGGTACGCAGATCCATCAGGGTATAGGTATAGTCGCTGCGATAGGTGGCGCCGCGCGCCCAGCCGTCCTCGATCACGATGGTGGTGGGCTTGCCCTTGCGGTCGAGCATGTCGACCTCGGTGTAGGCGAGGGCCGAAGGGGCGATGAGGCCAAGCAGCAGAGCAAGAACAACGCGGTGCACGGGGACATCCATGGGTGAATTCGACCTCATTAAAGCCTATTTCCAGCGCTCCGCCCAAGGACCAGGCGTGGTGCTGGGGGTGGGCGACGATTGCGCCCTGCTGGCGCCGACGCCGGGGCAGCAACTCGCGGTGACCACCGACACGATGGTGTCCGGCATCCATTTCCTGCCGGACGACGACCCGCGCGGCCTTGGTCACAAGCTGCTGGCCGTCAACCTGAGCGACCTGGCCGCGATGGGTGCGCGACCACGCTGGGCGTTTCTCAGTCTCACCCTGCCGTCCGTGGACGAGGCCTGGCTGGCGGCCTTTGCCGATGGCCTGTACGCGCTTGCGGAGGCCCACGAGATCATTCTTGCGGGGGGGGATACGACCCGCGGTCCGCTCAGCTTCGGTGTGACCGCCATGGGTGAGGTTCCTCCCGGACAGGCTTTGCGCCGTGCAGGCGCGCATCCAGGCGATCTGGTCTGCGTCAGCGGGTTGCCGGGGGAGGCGTCCGCAGGCCTGGCCCATCGTCTGGGCCAGCACATCCTTTCCGAGCGCCTCGCCGCCCGGGCCCTCGCGCGCCTGCATCGACCCGAGCCTCGCGTGGCGCTGGGCCTCGCCCTGCGCGGCCTGGCCACCAGCGCCATCGACATCTCCGACGGGCTGGCTCAGGATCTTGGCCATGTCCTGGCCGCCAGTGGCGTCGGCGCCAGCCTGGAATTGGCCCGTTTGCCATCATCCCCGCTGCTGGCCGCGCTGCCGCTCGAGCAGGCCTGGCGCCACCAACTCGCCGGCGGGGATGACTACGAACTGTTGTTCACCGTGCCCGCGCACGAACAGCACCGACTGGGCGGTTTGCCCATGCCCGTCCACGTGATTGGTCGTATCGAAACCGAATCCGGCCTGCGCCTGATCGCCCCGGAGGGTTCCCCCTACACACTGGAGCGCAAGGGTCATGACCACTTCGCCTGATTCGGGAGTACCCGCGATGAGCGCCCGCCGAGTGCTGCGCGACCCCATTCTGCTGCTCGCCCATGGCCTGGGCAGCGGGCTGGCCCCCAAGGCCCCCGGCACCTTCGGCACCCTGGCGGCCATCCTGCCCTGGCTTCTGCTCGCCCAACTGCCCCTGCCGGTCTACCTCGGCCTCGTGCTGATCGCGGCCCTGGCCGGGGTGTGGCTCTGCGATGTGGCCGCGCGCCGCATGGGGCGCGATGATCCCGGCAGCATCGTCTGGGACGAGTGGGTCGGGCTGTGGATCGCGCTGGCCGGGGTGCCGCTCGCATGGCCTTGGGTCCTGGCCGGCTTCCTCCTGTTCCGCCTGTTCGATATCCTCAAGCCCTGGCCGGTCGGGTGGCTGGACCGCCGCTTTCACGGCGGGCTGGGGATCATGCTCGACGACATCGCCGCAGGGGTGATGGCCGCCGTGTCGTTGCATGTGGCGGCCGGGCTGGTCGCCAGCCTGTAAACTAAGCTGTCATCCATGCTTCATAGGCTGGTCGCATGCATATCTGCGACATCACCATGTTCTACACCGCGCACGGGGGCGGGGTACGCCGTTACCTGCGGGCCAAGCGGCGCTGGTTCTGCGACCAGGGCGATCGCCATACCCTCGTCAGCCCAGGCTGGCGGTCGATCCGGCATGGGGATCACCTGACCCTGCGCGCTTTCCCGCTGCCCTTCAGCGATGGTTACCGCTTCCCCCTGCGCCGCAAGCCCTGGATCGATGCGCTGGTCGAGGTGCGCCCGGCCCTGATCGAGGTGGGCGACCCTTACCGGCTGGCCGGTGCGGCGCTGGCCGCGGCTGATCATTTAGGGATTCCGGTCACGGCCTTCGTCCATTCCGACCTGCCGCGCTTTGTCGAGCGGCGCTTCGGCGGGTGGGCCGGCGCGCGGGCCAGGGCCTATCTGCACAAGCTGTACGGTGGCTTTGACGCGGTTCAGGCGCCCAGCCAGGGGCTGGCCGCCCGTCTGCGTGAACAGGGCCTGGACAATGTGGTCTGTCAGCCGCTGGGCGTGGATGTGACCCGCTTCGATCCATCCTGGCGCGATCCCGGGCTGCGCCAGCGGCTGGGCCTCGCCGATGGGACCCGCCTGCTGGTCTTCGCCGGGCGCTATGCGCGCGAGAAGAACATCGAGGTGCTGCTCGAAAGCATGCGTCAGCTTGGTCCCGCCTATCACCTCCTGCTGATCGGCTCGGCCATGCCTCCCATCCGCATGCGCAACGTCAGCGTCTATCGCAAGTTCTGCGACGGCCCGCATCTCGCGCGTCTGCTGGCCTCCGCCGATGCCCTGGTGCACGCAGGCGATCAGGAAACCTTCGGCCTGATCGTGCTGGAGGGCATGGCCTCCGGGCTGCCGGTCGTCGGGGTGCGCGGTGGGGCCTTGCCCGAACTGATCGTCCCGGGGACCGGCATGCTGGGTGAGCCGCGCGATCCGGCCAGCCTGGCCGAAGCCGTGCGCGAGCTGTTCGCCGGCGACTGGCAGGCCATGAGGCGTGTGGCGCGGGCGCATGTCGAGAGCCACTATCGCTGGGAGACCGTCTTTGCCCGCCAGCGCGGGCTCTATCAGGCCATGCTGGAGGGAAAGCGGCCCGCGGGAGACGTGGATGCGCACGCCTGACACTCGCCCGCCAGCGGTCAGCGTGGTGCTGCATGATGTGTCGCCCCATACCTGGCCGGCCTGCGAGAGCCTGCTCGAGGCGCTTGATGCAGTCGCCCCGGTGCCCGTCACCCTGCTGGTGGTGGCGGATCACCACCGCAGGGGCGGTATTGAGGATGCGCCGGCGTTCCTGAGGGCCATCGAACAGCGCCGCGCGCGTGGGGACGAGGTGGTGGTGCATGGCCTGATCCACCTGGACGAGTCCCCCCCGCCGCGCGCCCCGCACACATGGCTGAAGCGACGCATCTACACGGCGGGGGAGGGGGAGTTCGCCTCCGTCGCCAAGGACGAGGCCGCCCGGCGCCTGCACGAGGGATGGCGCCGTTTCACCGCGCTGGGGTGGGTGCCACGCGGGTTCGTCGCACCGGCCTGGCTGATGGGGCGAGGCACCCATGCCGCGCTGCGCGAAGGGCCGTTTGCCTACACCTCGACCCGGCGCGCGATCATCCTGTTGCCGAGCCGCAAGCGCCTGCGCGCGCCGAGCCTGGTCTGGAGCGTGCGCTCGGCCTGGCGTCGGCGCCTGTCGGCGGTGCTGAACAGACGCCTGTTGCGCCGCGTGCTGGCCCATCCGGGGCGCTACCCGCTCCTGCGCCTGGGCCTCCATCCGGCGGATGCGACCCATCCCGAGGTCGTGCGTTTCTGGCAGCACGCCCTGCGCGAGGCCCTGCGGCATGGGCGCGTGCCCGTCACCAAAGGGCAGTGGGTCGATGACCCTGGCCAGCCATGAAAGACCTGACGGAGACGAAATCCATGCATACCATCCTCCTGACAGCCGTGCTCGCCTGCACCCCGCTCGCCATGGCCCAGTCGCCCGACGATCCGGGCTACGAGCGCATCGTCAAGCAGCCTCCAACCCAGCAGGAGATCGACAGCGTCGTCCTGATCCCCTCCACCCAGAACGGCATCAGCTTCATCGGCGGTGGCGTGGGTATGGCCGAGCGCGCGGCGCTGGAGCAGTGGGCGAAGGACTACAGCCTTCGCATCGAGATGGCGCGCAAGAGCGGCGAGTATATCGGCGACATGCGGGTGCGCGTGTACGGCGGACAGGGCGAGACGCTGGTGGATGCCCCTTCGGATGGCCCGCTGATGTACGTTCAACTCCCTGCGGGACGCTATGCGGTCGAGGTCAGCGGGCTCAAGCCGAGTAGCGCCATGCCGTCCATGGAGCCCCGGATTCGCGAGGTCACGGTGGTGCAGGGCAGGCAGGCCAGGCTGTTCTTCGTTTGGCCCTGAGCGGGACCCGGCCGGCCTGGGGGGCTTTGCGTTACAGGGCGGTTGGCGGAACATCCCCTGCCGACCGAGGTGACACATTTATTCGCACATGACCTGGATGAGGCGCATGACGCATTTGCAACGCCCCGCGTCATGAGGAAACGCTGAACAATTCAGCGTTTCCTGTCCGGGGCATGGAAGCCTCGGCGCAATCAAGGGCATAAGCCCTTGATTTGCGGAGGCTACCGCGAATTCACTTCGCGGTAAGCCGAGCTGAAAAAATCCATGGATGGATTTTTTCAGCATATCCATGTGAGCCCGCGGCTTATTTTTCCAGCAACCTCGGCATCAGCTCGACCATGTTGCACGGCCGGGTGCGGTAGTCGAGCTGGGCCTGGATGAGCTTGTCCCAGCCGTCGCGGCAGGCGCCGGAGGAGCCGGGCAGGACGAAGAGGTAGGTGCCGTTGGCAACCCCCGCGGTGGCGCGGGACTGCAGGCTGGAGGTGCCGATATCGGCGTAGGAGAGCATGCGGAACAGCTCGCCGAAGCCCTCGATCTCCTTGTCGAACAGCGGGCGCATCGCCTCCGGGGTGCCGTCGCGGCCGGTCAGGCCGGTGCCGCCGGTGCTGATGACGACCTGCACCTCGGCATCCGCGATCCACTCCGAGACCACCGCGCGGATGGCATACACGTCGTCCTTCACGATGCGGCGGGCATGCATGCGATGGCCGGCGGCCTCGACCCGGTCGACCAGGGTCTGGCCGGAGGTGTCGGTGTCCAGGGTGCGGGTGTCGGAGACGGTCAGGACGGCGATATTGAGCGGGATGAAGGCGCGTTCGGCGGTCATGGGAGGGGCTCCACGGAAGCAAGGGTCGTGGGTGATGGTAGCCCGTTCCGGGCCTGCGTGGCAGCCTGCCGCACGATGTGCATGACATAGGCCGAGAGCACGGCGGCAAAGAAGCACCACACCGAGGTGAAGGCGTAGTCGTACATCAGCGCGGCGAGCAGCAGGGCGAGGAGGATCAGCACGCCGAAGCGGCGCACGCCGGGGACTGAGGAGAGCAGCAGCGGAACCGCGGCAAACAGGGCGTAGATGGCGCGCGAACTCCAGTCGTCCACCTGCTCGAGCCATGGCTGGTGAAGCGCATAGCTGATCGAATGCTGCGCCACGCTGACACTCATCCAGTCGATATGGCTGATGAGGGGAAGGTAAATGCTGCTGCCCGTCGCGAGGCCGACCAGAGACGCGCCAAGGAAGGTCTTGCGGAGGGTGGACGAGGTTTCGATGCCGGCCGCGGCGAGCGGCACCAGGGTGGGCCAGACCACGTAGACGAACAGCAGGAAGCCGAGCGCGGCGGTGTGGATCAGGCTGGCGTCATGTGCGCCGGTGTACAGCCAGAGCAGGCCCTCGGCGGCCTGCTGGAGGGCGAATAGAAGGGGAAAGGTCGCCAAGAGCAGGTAGCGTCGATCCGCCGTCCAGGCCTGGCGCAGGGCGTAGAGCCCGATGGGAGCGAGCAGGGCGGCCGTGCCGAAGCTGACGGTGGCGGAAAAGCACATGGGCAGCCTCGTTGGGAGTTGATTGTTCGGCATACCGGCGAAAGCCGGTATCCATAAGCGCGGAACGACTGGATTCCTGTGTGAAGCGGTAGGACGACGCCGGCACAGGCTGCCGTTTCAGTCGACAAGAACGCCCTTTCGGGTCACGGAGTGACCCGCACGCCCCACAGGTCGTGTTCGCCGTATTCGGTGATTTCCACCTCGACGAAATCGCCTGGCTTGAGGTCGGTGGCGCCATCAATGAAAACGTTGCCGTCGATCTCTGGCGCGTCGGCGTAGGAGCGGGCGACCGCGCCTTCCTCGTCGATCTCATCCACCAGCACGGTCATGCGCTTGCCAAGCCTCGCCTCCAGGCGCGACTCGCTGACCATGGCCTGGCGCTCCATGAAGCGGTGCCAGCGTTCCTCCTTGACCTCTTCGGGCACCGGCGGGGCGATGTCATTGGCGGGCGCGCCCTCGACCGGCGAGTACTTGAAGCAGCCGGCGCGGTCGATCTGCGCCTCGTCGAGGAAGTCCAGCAGTTGCTCGAAGTCGTCCTCGGTCTCGCCGGGGAATCCGACGATGAAGGTGGAACGGATCGCGAGGTCCGGGCAGATGTCGCGCCACGCCTTGATCCGGGCGATGACGTTCTCGCTCGAGGCCGGGCGCTTCATCGCCTTGAGGATGCGCGGGCTGGCGTGCTGGAAGGGAATGTCGAGGTAGGGCAGGATCTTGCCTTCCGCCATCAGCGGGATCACCTCGTCCACGTGCGGGTAGGGATAGACATAGTGCATGCGCACCCACACGCCCAGCTCGCCCAGGGCCTTCGCCAGATCGTAGAAGCGGGTCTTGAGCGGGCGGCCGCCCCAGAAGTCGGTCTTGTACTTGAGGTCCAGGCCGTAGGCGCTGGTGTCCTGCGAGACGACCAGCAGTTCCTTCACGCCTGCCTTGACCAGGTTCTCCGCCTCGGTCATCACCTCGCCGATCGGGCGGCTGACCAGATCGCCGCGCAGCTGCGGGATGATGCAGAAGGTGCAACGGTGGTTGCAGCCCTCGGAGATCTTCAGGTAGGCGTAGTGCGCCGGGGTGAGCTTCACGCCCTGCGGCGGGATCAGGTCGGTGAACGGGTCGTGCCGCGGAGGCAGGTGCTCGTGCACCGCGTGCATCACTTCCTGGTAGGCATGCGGGCCGGTGACGGCGAGCACGCTGGGATGCGCCTCGCGCACCATCGCGCCTTCCGCGCGGGCCCCCAGACAGCCGGTGACGATGACCTTGCCATTCTCCGCCAGCGCCTCGCCAATGGTGTCCAGCGACTCCTCCACCGCGGCGTCGATGAAGCCGCAGGTGTTGACCACCACGAGGTCGGCTTCATCGTAGCTCGGCGAGATTTCGTAGCCTTCGGCACGCAGCTGGGTCAGGATGCGCTCGGAATCGACCAGGGCCTTCGGGCAGCCCAGCGAGACGAAGCCGACACGCGGCGTGTGCTTAGAGGTCATCGAGCGCGATTTCGGACATTTCGCCATCCCGGGTCTGGCGGTGAGCCTTGAGCTTGTTGGCGCGGGCGAAGCCGAGGATCTGCTCGTACATGGCCGGGGCCTGCTCCTTCAGTTCCGGCTCAATGGCCAGGCACTTTTCGCCCTTGATGTTGACCGGATGCAGGCGCTCGGAATAGACCAGACGGTGCTGGGCGAAGGTGGCATCCCAGCTGGAGAGGCGGTCGATCCAGTCGCTCGGACGGAAACGCTTGCCGTCCTGGGTGACACTCTCGATGATGTAGCGGAAAGGCTGGGCCTGATCCATGGGGTACTCGAAAACGATGAAAAATTGCGGGCCATTCTACGGGATTTGCCGATGCGACGCATCCTGAGGGGGCTGCTGGCCGGGCTCGCCGGCCTGCTTGCGGTGCCGCCGGGATGGGCGTTGGAGCGGGCTTTGCCGGCGGCGGACGTGCGTTTGCCGGTGCATGTTGTTGAGGCGCAACAGCCGCGCGCCGTGCTGTTCTGGCTACCGTCCGAGCACGGGGTGCAGGACGGGCAAAGTCAGGTGGCCGAGGCGCTTGCCGCGCATGGTGTGGAAACCTGGCTGGCCGATCCGTTCGAGGCCTGGCTGCTGCCGATCGGGGAGAGCAGCCTGATGCAACTCCCCCCGCGAGCCCTGGCCGAGTCCATTCAGGCCGCCGCCGAAACCGCTCGGGCGCCGCTGATCCTGGCCAGCCATGATCGCGGCAGTATCCTGGCGTTGGAGGCCCTGCGCCAGTGGCAGCTTGACCATCCGGGCGATGAGCGGGTGCGCGGCGCCCTTTTCGTCACCCCCAGCCTGTTCCTGCAGACGCCCGAACCTGGGCAGCCGGCCCGCTCGACCCCGGCGGCGCGGGCGACCAATCTGCCGGTGTTCGTCATTCAGCCGGAGCTCTCCACCACGGCCCTGCGCTTGCCTGGACTGCTGGAAACCCTGGCGGCAGGCGGCGCGCGGGTCTATTGGCGCGGTGTGCCGGGGGTGCGCGACCGTTTCTTTTTCCGCCCGGATGCCAGCGAGGAGGAGCGGAGTCAGGCCACGCATCTGGCGGGCTGGATGGCGGAAGGTGTCGGTCTCCTGCTGCGCGAAAGGGTGCCGGCGCAGGCCGCCCAGGCAGAGCCGGCAGGGACGGTTGCCGCCGCCCCGCGCAAGCGCGGGCTGGTGGATTTCGAGGGGCCGCCGCGTCCGCCCGCCCTGACCCTGATAGGGGTGGATGGCGTGGCGCATGACCTGGCGGCCCTGCGCGGCAGGGTGGTGCTGGTCAATTTCTGGGCCAGCTGGTGTCCGCCCTGTGTGCACGAGATGCCTTCCATGCAGACCCTCTGGTCGGATTGGCGCGCGGACGGGCTGGAGGTCCTGGCGGTCAATCTGGGCGAGGACGAGGCCGCCATGCGCGCCTTCGCGCAACGTCACCGGCTTGGCTTCCCCATCCTGCTCGATCCGCGCCGGCAAGCCGCCAAGGACTGGAAGGTGTATGCCTACCCGACCAGTTTCATACTTGACCGGCAGGGCCGCATCCGCCTCGCGGTGGCCGGCGGCATCGACTGGAGCGAGGCCGAGGCGCGGGCGCGTATCCGTGCCCTGCTGGACGAACCGGGAACCTGAACATGACCGACATGCTGCTCATCAATACCGGCGGAACCTTCAACAAGCGCTACGACGAGATCAACGGCGAGCTGTTCGTGCCCGCCGACGAACGTGCGGTGGAGACCGTGCTGGCCGAGTTCCGCGGCAATCTCGCCATCCGCCTGTTGGGACTGATCCACAAGGACAGCCTGGAGATGACCGAGGATGACCGCGAGACGATCGTCCAGGCGATCCTCGATGCGCCCGAACGCAAGGTGCTGATCGTGCACGGGACCGACACCATGCATCTGACCGCCGCCCATCTGGCCAGGCGCTGCCCGGGGCGGCGCATCGTCCTGACCGGGGCGATGAAGCCCTATGCCTGTGACCGGCAGGAGGCGGCGATGAACCTGGCGTTGAGCACGGGCTGGCTGCAGGCGGACGATGCGCCCGGCGTGGCGATCGGCATGCACGGCCTGGTCAGGCCGCATGACCGGATCGCCAAGGATCGCCGATGCGGGGCATTCAGGCCGGTTTGACTTCCTCGGGCATGGCCCAGGTCAGTGGCAGGGTGGGGATGGCGTCGGCCGGTTGCGGGCGGGCATAGAGGAAGCCCTGGCCTTCGTGGACGCCGAGCGAGCCCAGCATTTCGGCCTGTTCGAGGGTTTCGATACCCTCCGCGACCACGGTCAGCCCGAGTTGTCGGGCCAGTTCGACGATGGTGCGCACGATGCCGAGGTCCTCCAGGCTGTCTGGCAGGCCCTGGATGAAGGCCCGGTCAATCTTCAGGGTGTCGATCGGCAGATGTTTCAGGTAGGCCAGTGAAGAATAGCCGGTGTCGAAGTCGTCGATGGCGATGCGGAAGCCCAGGCCACGCAGTTCACGCAAGGTCTTGATGGTTGACTCTCCGCCTTCCATCAGCATGCTCTCGGTCAACTCCAGGGTCAGGATGTGCATGGGCAGTGCATGGGCCGTCATGCAACGGCGGGCCTCATCGATCAAATGGGGATCCATCAACTGGCGGGCCGAGAGGTTGATGCTGCAGTGCGCTGGCAGGCCGGCATCAAGCCAGGCGCGCGCCTGACGGCAGACATTGGTCAGCATCTGCCGGCCTGCCTCGACGATCAGCCCCGTCTCCTCCAGCACGGGAATGAACTCATTCGGCGGTTGCAGACCCAGTTCCGGATGCTGCCAGCGCATCAGGGCTTCCTGGCCCTTGAGCTGATGGCTGCGCAGGCAGTAGATGGGCTGATAGTAGGCAATCAGCTGCGAGTCCTTGATGGCGCGGCGCAGTTCGTTTTCCATGCGCGGCGTGCGTTCGGCATCGGCGCGCAGCAGCGGGTCGATGTGGCGGAAGGTGTTGCGGCCCGAGGACTTGGCGGCATACATCGCGGTATCGGCCCACTGCAGCAGTTCGTCGATGGTCTCCGCATCGCGCGGAAAAGTGGCGATCCCTACGCTCAGGCCGACGTACACCTCGTGGCCAGCGATGTCATAGGGCTGGTTGTTGACCTCGATCAGACGACGCGCCAGCACGTCCACCCCGCCCTCCTGGTTGGCCGTATGCTCGGCGACCACCACGAACTCGTCCCCGCCCAGGCGGGCGAGAAAGTCCTTGTCGCGCAAGGTGGCCTTGAGCCTTTGAGCCACGCACTCGAGCAGCTTGTCGCCCATGCCGTGCCCCAAGGCATCGTTCACCCATTTGAAGCGGTCAAGGTCCATGAACAGGACCGACAGCTGCTTGTCCTGCATGAGGGCGCTGTTCATGGCCTGGTGCAGGTGATGATGCAGGGCCAGACGATTGGGCAGCTGGGTCAGGGAGTCGTGCCGAGCCAGGTGCTCCAGACGCCGTTCCTGCTCGATTCGCTCGCGGATGTCACGGAACGAGGCCACGCCTTGCAGGCCGTCCGGCGATTGCGCCCAGCGTACGCTCATTTCCAGCGGGAAGTGGCTGCCGTCCTGGCGTTGGGCCATGGCCACGAAGTTGTGCTGGCTTGCGTCCGGCATGAGCATGGCGGGCGGCCTGAGCCAGGTGCGTGCCTCCGGCGCGTGCATGGTCAGCAGGTCGGCGAAGCGCTGGCCCGCCAGCGCGTCTGGCGACAGGTCGAACAGGCGGCAGGCGGCGGGGTTGGCACGCAGGATGGCGCCATCCGTCCCCAGTAGCACCACGCCTTCGGCAACGTTGTCGAGAACCTCGCGCAGTTCCATCTCGCGCCGTTGGATGGCCTGGTGGCTGGAGGCCAGGCGTTGGGTCATGCGGTTGAAAGCGCCGCCGATCCGGCCCAGTTCGTCGTCTTCTCCAAGGCTGAGGAAGGCTTGCGGGGCGTCGGAGCTCAGGGTCTCCATCGCGTTCAACAGGGTGTGCAGTCGCTTGGCGACATAAACATGGATAAAGAGCCAGAGGGCGGCGGCCACCAGCAGAAGCACCAGCATGAACTGGAACAGGCGCTGTTCCTGATGATGCCGGTATGTCTGGATGAACTGGCTCAGGTCGATTTCCGCAAGCAGTGCCCCCTTGCGCGGTAAGAGCGCACCGCCCTCGGGCGGAAAGTCGATCGGCAGCAGGGCCAGAATGCCGTACGTTTCCCTGTCAGTACCCAGGAAGTGCGGACCACTCCCGGCGGTGGCTTCGGGCTGGTTTGGGAACAGTTCATGCAGTTGCGGGATCTGGGCGGGATTTTGGCCTAACAGTTCGGGTTGGGTTGCGGCCACGATCGTCCCGTCGGGGGCGCTGATCGCCAGGGTTTTGATGGCGCTGTCGGCGCCGAACGTGGCCAGGCTGCTGTGCACCGCCGTCCAGTCGTCGGTGCGGATGTCGCGTTGCAACGTATTGCCGAGGAACATCAATTGCTGGCGCCACTGGCGCATTTCGATGTCGCCATACTGCCGGAGTTCCTGCGGCAGAGTGACCATCAGGCTGAATCCGAGCTGGAACAGCGCGCCGAGCACGACCAGAAAGGGCAGCCAGAAACGCAGGGGGAGCCGGGTGA
This sequence comes from Pseudomonadota bacterium, assembly GCA_040758395.1. GTDB lineage: Bacteria > Pseudomonadota > Gammaproteobacteria > Halothiobacillales > Halothiobacillaceae > Thiofaba. The sequence goes on along the minus strand of JBFLVP010000008.1, from coordinate 17,210 downwards.
TGAGGCTCATCGCGCGTCACGCCCCTCATGGCAGGGGAAGGGCAGCCGCCCGGGGTGATGAGGCAGCAGCCCCTGGCCTACCATGATTGCCGCCATGCCGCGCAGGCTGCTGCAGAGCGGCGACATGGGGCCGGCGAGCATCATCTCGGCATTGCTCCTGTTGGGGAAGGTCAGTCCGGAGTAGGCCAGACGCAGTGCGTCCGTCGAGTAGCCGGATGCGGTGGCTATCGCCGGGAGGGTGAGGCTGGGCTGGCTATCGAGGTTGGCAATGATCTGATGCCAGCTGGCGCTCAGGCGCTCCAGGGCATCCCGGTGTTCCCGCACGGCATCACGACGAACCACCAGCACATCGATAACCTCGTTTGGCAGGTCTCGGGTATCCAACAGGATGCGGCCGTTGGCGGCGCGCAACTGGCTGAGCTGTGGCTCGAAGGTGATGGCGGCATCAATCGCCCCGTTCGCCCAGGCCTTCGGGTGATCCGGGATCTCGAGGGGAACAATGATGACGTCGTTCGTCTTGAGGCCGGCCTTCTCCAGGCTGCGGCCCAACAGGTAGGCCCCGAGCGCGGTATTTTCGACCCCGATCCGCTTGCCCTTCAGTTCGGCGAGCTCATGGATGGTGTCCTTGGCCACCAGTCCGTCGGCGCCATGCGAAACGTCCAGGGGCAGGACGATGTCGATATCCATACCCGACGCGGCCAGTTTCAGGGCTTCGTCCAGGGTCACCGCCGCGGCATCCAGGATCTCTCCCTGAAAATCCTTGATCACATCGCTGGTGGAGGGGTATTGCACCATGTGGATGTCATCCAGTGACTCCCCCGCGAGCCACAGCGGGGCATAGCCCGGCCAGGTATTGATGCCGATGGCAAGCGGCGGTTGTGGATGGGGGGTGCATGCTCCCTGCCCGAACAGGACCAGCAGGCCGAGCAAAGGAAGAGCCAGCAGGGAAATCTTGTTCATGTGCCAAGCCTCCTTGCCATCGCGATGGCCTCCGTGCGGAGTGTCTTTGGATCAGCAGGCCGTTGAAAAACTTGTTTCAACAGCCTGGGGCGCTGTTCAGAGCGGTGCGGTGATGGAAAAGGCGCCGCGCAGCTCCCCTGCCTTGTAGCCCATGGCCTTGTCGTTCGGGTAGAGGGCATCCAGCTTGGCCCTGGTCTCGGGGGCGACGTTCTCACCATGGCAGTTGAGGCAGACCGGTAGTGTTCCAATGGCCTTCATATACCGCAAATGGGGTTTGCCGTCGATAGTCACGACTTCGTGGAACTCGATGGCGGCCGGATCTTCGCCTTTGGCACGGCGCTCATCGAAGCTGGTCAGCACTCCTGTCTCCCAGTCCTGGGGCGGGGTGGCGCGTGGCCTGAGGCTCGTGCGATGAACCTTGGCGCCGTATTTGGCGGAGAGGTCGCTGGCGATCGCCGGGGCCTTGCTGTGGCATACCTCGATGGCGGCCAGCGGACCACCGGCCTTCATGGCCTTTTCCAGTTCACCTTTGAGTGTGCCGCCGAATTCCTTGGCAATGGCGCGTGCCTGGTCAAGCTTGGCGGCCTCGTCGGCCAGTACGGGGGTGGCCAGCAGAGCAAAGGCCATCGGGATCATTCGCAGCATGGTTCTCTCCGTGATCAATGAAGGATTGGCGCAGACATACAGATAATATGCCGATTCCGAGCCAACGAAAGCGATGCCCGCATAGCCTGCCATGAACTCCAGTTCCATCGTTATTCACGTGACTGATACCCATCTGGGGGATGCGCCGGATTTCCGCCTGTGGGGGCAGTCCACCGAGGCTTCATGCCAGAAGGTGATCGAGGATGCCCGCCGGCGCTTCCCGCGAGTCGACCAGGTCGTGCATACCGGGGATGTCACCCATGACGCAGGCCCGTCCGCCATGGCGCGGATGGAGGCGCTGTTACGCGTGCTGAATGCGCCGGTGGTTTTCACGCCGGGCAACCATGACCTGCAGCGGGTGATGACGGACGAACCCCGCAAGGTCGAATTGTCCGGCTGGCGTGTGTTGCTGCTCAACAGCCGCAAGCCCGAGGCGGTGGAGGGGCGGGTGGATGAAGGAACCCTTGCCTGGCTGGACAGGGCACTGGCTGAATCGGGCAGCCCCGTTGTGCTGGCCTTGCATCATCCGCCCATGCCGACTGGCACGCCCTGGCTGGACCGTATCGGCCTGGAGAATGCGGATGATCTCTGGCGGGTCATTCGCCGGCATGCCCGTGTGCGCGCCATCCTGCACGGGCATGCGCACATGGAACAGACGGTGTTGAGCGAGGGGGTGCTGGTACTGGGTACGCCGTCCACCAACGGTCAGTTCAGGCCGGGGGCGGGGGGATTCATGCTGGACGACCAGTTGCCCGGTTACCGCTGGCTGCGGCTGGCACGGGACGGTCGTCTGGAAACGGGAGTGGTCAGGGTGCCGGCCTGACGGTTCAGGCGTCGTCAGGCCGGGTTCCCTGGGGCGTCAAGCCGTGCTGTTGTGACCTTAGAACGGATTCCAGGACTGGGTCGGGGTGAAGTGGATGTAGCCCACGTTGGCGCCCAGGCGCATGCCAACGCCCACTCGCATCGGTGCGACCACGATGTTGCCACTGCGTGCGTAGTGCATGCTCGCGCCGCCCACCACGTAGGCGCTGCCTTCTACCCCGGCGAAGCGCTGGAACAGCAGGTCGGGGTCGGGCAGGGCGTAGACCAGGATGAACACCCGCCCGGCGTTGGCGCCGAAGTCCCAGCCGACCGACGGTCCCTGCCAGTAGACCTTGCGGCGGAAACCGCTCTTGGTGACCAGCTCGCCCTGGCCGTAGCGCACGCCGGCGATGATCGCGCCGCCGCCTTCCTCCCCGCGGATGTAGGCATTCGGGCGACCGTGCTCGCTGAATGCCTTGTTCATCAGGTCGGCCAGGCCTTCAGCCCCTTTGCCGAGGAAGTTGTTCGCCTCGCGTGACATCTGTTCCTGGTCGTAGGTCTCGTTGACGTTGACCTGGGACGGGCGGACGGGGTCGGCCGAGGTCTTGAGCGGCTCGCTGGAGCAGGCGGCCAGCAGGCCGGCGGCAAACAGGGTGGCGAGAGCCTTGATGGGCGATGTCATGGGGCTTCCTCTTCAATGATCGCGAATTAATGTAGCATGGCCGGTTGATTGTTACCTGAAGGAATCGTGCCCGACCCCGGGCGCGGCCTGGAGACTGTTTGATGAGCATCAAATCCGACCGCTGGATCCGCCGCATGGCGGAACAACACGGCATGATCGAGCCGTTCGAGCCGAATCAGGTGCGCGAGGCCAGTGGCCAGCGCATCATCTCGCACGGCACCTCCAGCTACGGTTACGACGTGCGTTGCGCGGACGAGTTCCGCGTGTTCACCAACATCAACAGCACCATCGTCGACCCCAAGGCCTTCGACGAGAAGAGTCTGGTCGAGGTGAAGTCGGACGTCTGCATCATCCCGCCGAACTCCTTCGCCCTGGCGCGCACGGTGGAATACTTCCGCATTCCGCGCAACGTGCTGACCATCTGTCTCGGCAAGTCGACCTACGCGCGCTGCGGCATCATCGTCAACGTCACCCCCCTGGAGCCGGAGTGGGAAGGTCACGTGACCCTGGAGTTCTCCAACACCACCCCGCTGCCCGCCAAGATTTACGCCAACGAGGGCGTGGCGCAGATGTTGTTCCTCGAGTCGGATGAGGTCTGCGATGTGTCCTACCGCGACCGGGGTGGCAAGTACATGGGGCAGACAGGGGTGACCCTGCCCAGGGCCTGACCGCTCAGGGAAATGCTGAAAAAATCCATCCCTGGATTTTTTTTCAGCTCGGCTCACCGCGAAGTGAATTCGCGGTGGCCTCCGCGAATCAACGGCTTACGTCGTTGTTCGCGTTGGGGCATCCTGCCCCAAACGGGGAAACACTGAATTTTTCAGCGTTTCCTCAGGCCTTCTCCTGCACCGGCTGGCGCAGGGAAATGTGCGGCCAGCCGCGCTTCTCGGCCTCGGATGCCAGGACCGCGTCCGCATCCACCGCGACCGGGTGTTCGACTTGCTCCAGCAGGGGCAGATCGTTGCGTGAGTCGCTGTAGAACCAGGTGCGCTCGAACGGTTCCGGTTGCGCCGTCTTCCACTCCTGCAATGCCTTGACCTTGCCGTGCTGGAAGGTCGGGGTGCCGACGTAGCGGCCGGTATAGCGATCGCCTTCACGCTCCGGCTGGGTGGCCAGGATATCCTCGATCCCCAGCCGGCGGGCGATCGGTTCGGTCACGAAGGCGTTGGTGGCGGTGATGATGAGCGGCACATCGCCGCGTGCGCGGTGCTCCTCGATCAGGTCGATGGCCCGCGGCAGGATGATCGGCTCGATCATCTCCTCCATGAACTGGTGGTGCCAGGCTTCGAGTTGCTCCAGCGAGTGCGCGGCCAGCGGGGCGAGGGAGAAGCGCAGGAAGGCATCGATATCGAGCGTGCCCTGCTTGTAGTCCTCGTAGAATCGCTGGTTGGCGGCCTCGTAGAGTGCCGGGTCGACGATCCCCATGTCGCACAGGAAGCGTCCCCAGAGGTAGTCGGAGTCGCCCGCCAGCAGGGTGTTGTCAAGATCGAAGATCGCCAGATTCATGCTTATGCCGTCATAGAGAAACTCTGCGCATTGTAGCCGTGCAGAGTCCTTTGCCCACATTAGACGCTTGTGGAACAATCCGTTCCCAATTGAAGAAAGATTTTGTGACTCCCGTGATCGACTCGGAAGGTTATCGCCCCAATGTGGGCATCATTCTTGTGAATACCGAGGGTCGGGTGTTCTGGGCGCGCCGCGTGGGACAGGAGGCCTGGCAGTTTCCACAGGGAGGGATCCGCTGCGAGGAGTCGCCCGAAGAGGCGATGTTCCGCGAACTGCGCGAGGAAACGGGCCTGCTGCCCGAGCACGTCCGTCTCCTCGGCTGCACGCGTGACTGGCTTCGCTACCGTCTCCCCAGCAATCTGGTGCGCAAGCGCGCCTTTCCTGTCTGCATCGGCCAGAAGCAGAAGTGGTTCCTGCTGCGCATGCTCAGCAGTGACGCCGCCGTGCGGCTCGACCACAGCCATCGCCCGGAATTCGATGCCTGGCGTTGGGTGGACTTCTGGTTGCCCCTGAGCGAGGTGGTGTCCTTCAAGCGCGAGGTGTACGACAGTGCACTCCGCGAACTTGCCCCCTTGGTCGCTCGGGATCAGACGGCCGCGTTGTCGGGCTGCGATGGCGAGACCCTCGCGCGGATGGGCGGCGGATGATCCTTGACACACTGCGCCGGATCGTCGGCGAAGTCGGCCGCGCCCCCGATCTGGGCGCGGCGCTGGAGGCCATTGTGCGCGGCGTGCGCGACAGCCTGGATGTCGCCGTCAGCTCGGTCTACCTGGTGCCGCGTACCCAGGTAGGGCGGGATGATGCGCAACTCGTGCTGATGGCGACCGAAGGTCTGTCGAAAGATGCGGTCGGCCAGATCGCGCTGACTCTTGACGAAGGCCTGGTTGGTCTCGTCGCCCAGCGTGCTGAATCGATCAACCTGGACAATGCCCCGCACCATCCTCGCTACAAGCACATCGCCAACATCGGCGAGGAGCCCTATCACGCCTTCCTCGGGGCCCCGATCCTGCTGCGCGGCGAGGTGCTCGGGGTGCTGGTGGTGCAGGATCGCGACGAACGCCGCTTTTCCAGCGACCAGGAATCCTTCCTCGTCACCCTGGCCGCCCAGCTCGCCAGCAGCATCGTGCAGGCCGAAATCAGCGAGGCGGTGATGCATGCCCCGGCCCACCGGCGCGTCGTGGAGGATGCCCTGCGCGGCGTGCCCGGCTCGGCCGGCGTGGCCGTCGGCGAGGCGGTGGTGATCTACCCGCGCGCCGAACTGGAGGTCGTGCCGGATCGCGCCTGCGAGGACCCCGAGCTCGAGATGGAGCGCCTGCGGGCCGCGCGCATGGCCGTTCGGCAGGAATTGGCGGGACTGCGCGACGGCATGGCCCAGCGCCTGCCGGACGAAGAGTGCGCGCTGTTCGACGCCTTCGCCATGATGCTGGGTAGCGAGAGTCTGTTTGCCGGGATGGAGCGCCGCATCCGTGCCGGGCAGTGGGCGCCCGCCGCCCTGCGCGACACCATCCGCGAGCATGCGGCGGTGTTCGAGGGCATGGACGATGATTACCTGCGCCAGCGTGCGGAGGACGTTCGCGACCTCGGCAGCCGTATCCTGGAGCATCTTCAGGATGTCGAGGGTGTGGTGCGCGACTATCCGGCGCACGCCATCCTGGTGGGGCGCGAAATCACCGTCACCCACTTGGCGGCGGTGCCCGAAGGGCGGCTGGCAGGCATTGTTTCGGCGCGTGGCTCGAGTTCCTCGCACGTTGCCCTGCTGGCCCGCGCGCTGGGAGTGCCCGCCGTCATGGGGGCCAGCGACCTGCCGGTCGAGCGGCTGGATGGGCGCGAGCTGTTCCTCGACGGCTATCGCGGTGTGGTACACGTGGAGCCGAGCGGTGCGCTGCGCGGTGAACTCGAGCGACTGGTGCGCGAGGAGGCCCTGCTCACCGCCGAACTGGCCGCCCTGCGCGACGAGCCCGCCGTCACCCCGGACGGCGAGCGGGTCCACCTGTACGTCAACGTCGGCCTGCTTGCCGACATGGCGCCGGCCAACAACGTCGGCGCCGAGGGCATTGGCCTCTACCGGACCGAGATCCCCTTCCAGGTGCGCGAGAATTTCCCCGGCGAGGACGAGCAGACCCGGATCTATCGCGAGGCGCTCGCCGCCTACGCGCCGCGTCCCGCCGTGCTGCGCACCCTCGACGTGGGCGGCGACAAGCCGCTCGGCTATTTCCCGATCGTCGAGGACAACCCCTTCCTCGGCTGGCGCGGGGTGCGCCTGACCCTCGATCACCCCGAGATCTTCCTCACCCAGATCCGCGCGATGCTGCGTGCCAACAAGGGCCTCGGCAATCTGCGCATCCTGCTGCCGATGATCAGCGGGGTGGGTGAGCTTGACGAGGCGCTCGGCCTGATCGAGCAGGCCCACCAGGAACTGCGAGAGGAGCGGCTCAATGGCGAGCATGTCCCGGTCGGGGTCATGATCGAGGTGCCCTCGGCGGTCTACCAGATCGACGCCATCGCCCGGCGGGTCGATTTCCTCTCGGTCGGTACCAACGACCTGACCCAGTACCTGCTCGCGGTCGATCGCAACAATGCGCGTGTCGCCCCCCTGTACGACAGCCTGCATCCCTCCGTGCTGCGCGCCATCGCCGAGATCGTCGCGGGGGGGCGGCGTGCCGGCTGTCCGGTGAGCGTGTGCGGCGAGTTGGCGGGCGATCCCTTGGGTGCCCTGGTGCTGCTGGGCTTGGGGATCGATTCGCTGAGTATGAGCGCGGGCAGCCTGCCGCGGATCAAGCGGGTGATCCGCACCATTCCGCTGGAACGCGCTCGAGGCCTGGCGCAGGAGGCGCTGGCCTGCGAACGTGGTGAGGATGTGCGCGACCTCCTGCGCGGCGTGTTGCGCGAGCACGGGCTTGGGGGGCTGGTGCGCGCAAGCGACTGAAGGGCCCCGGGATTTGTCATGAAGGCGACAAAGCCCGGGGCATGAAGGGGTGATTGTCACACCCATGAAGCCTATGCCACTTCTCCAGGCCCGTCAGACGGGCCCTTGCTTGTCTTGGCGCACTTATTGCTCAGAGTCTTTCGGGCCCAAGGAGGGGGCAAGTCGGGGATGCCGTGCGCTGGGACTTGCTGCATAGGATAGGAATCATTATCATTGATGTTATGAAATTAGCTCAGCAGAGGTGGTGACATGAAACTGACCTGTCAGGGCTGTGGGAAAACCGTTTCCGTCGCCTGTGTTGAAGGGGAGCGCTGCCTAGTGAAGCGGCTCAATGCCTTGGGCGTGCGTCCAGGGGCTTCCATCCAGATCCTCCGCAAGGCTCCGTTCGGTGGTCCCTTGCACGTGCGGGTCGGCTCCACCGAGTTTTTCATGCGTCCGCATGAAGCGAGTTCCATTTCCGTTCTCGCCTGCTGATCCATCCCTGATGTCTTCTTCCCCCCGATCCGCCAAGCGGCGGGTCGCCCTCTTGGGCATGCCCAACACCGGCAAGTCCACCCTGTTCAACCGGCTTACCGGTGCATCCGCCCGCACGGGTAACTGGCCCGGACTTACCGTGGAGCTGTCGTCCGCCCGCCTGCCTCTGGGGGCGGAGATGGTCGAGCTGGTCGATCTCCCCGGCCTGTATGACCTGCATGGGATGACCGAGGACGAGCATGTCGTGCGGCGCTTTCTGGAGCGGGTGCCGGTGGACCTGGTCGTGGTGGTGCTCAATGCCGCGCAGATCGATCGTCAGCTCGGGCTTCTGCTTCAGATCCGCGCTCTTGGCCTGCCGGTGCTTGCGGCCCTCAACATGAGCGACGAGGCGCGGCGGTTTGGCGTCACGATCGATGTCGAGCGTCTGTCTGAATCGCTGGGCGTACCGGTGCTCGAGGTCAGCGCCCGCCGGATGGAGGGGATCGACGTCCTGCGTCAGCAGATGGTGGCGGTGATGCACACGGCACGACCGGTGCCGTTGGCCGAATTGGCCGAGCGCCTGGCGCCGGACGAGACGGTGCAGGAGGAGGTCGAGTCCCTGCTGCGAGTGGCGGTGAAGTCTCCCCTCCAGCTTTCGGACCGGATGAGCGAGCGGCTGGACCGCGCCCTGCTGCATCCGCTCTGGGGCCTGCCGATATTCTTCCTCAGCCTGTTCCTGCTGTTTCAGTTCATCTTCACCATCGGCGCGCCGCTGCAGGACGTGGTCGAGGGTCTGCTCGGCGCAGTCCGCGATGTCCTTCAGGCACCCTTGGTGAATGTCCTGCCCTCGTTCGGCCACGGCCTGCTGTTCGAGGGGGTCTACGATGGCCTTGCCACCGTCGCCAGTTTCCTGCCGGTGATCGCGCTGTTCTTCATCGTCATGTCGGCGGTGGAGGATTCCGGCTATCTGGCGCGCGCGGCCTTCCTGGTCGATGGCTTCATGGCGCGCCTGGGCCTGGACGGGCGCGGGTTCGTGTTGCACCTGTTCGGCATGGGCTGCAACGTGCCGGCAGTGATGGGCACGCGGGTCATGCGTTCGCCCGGACTGCGGGCGCTGACCATGCTGGTGCTGCCGTTCTCGCTCTGTGCCGCGCGCTTGCAGGTCTTCCTGTTCCTGGTCGCCGCCCTGTTCGCGCCATCACACGCGGCCGTGGTGCTGTTCAGCCTGTACGTGCTCAGTCTGCTGGCGGCGATGCTGACCGCCTGGCTGTTCAAGCGTCGCTATCACTCGGCGGAGCCGGTCATCCTGGAATTGCCGCCCTATCGCCTGCCGCTGATCGGGACCATGCTCAAGACGGCCTGGGGCGAGATCGCGCATTTCCTGCGTCGCGCCACGCGCTTCATCGTGCTCGGGGTGGTGCTGATCTGGTTGCTCACCCATCTGCCCTGGGGGGTCGAAGCGGCCGGCGCGGACAGTTATGCCGGACAGTTGAGCGAGGCGGTGGGCGGCTTCTTCGCGCCGCTGGGGTTTGATCCCCTGCTGGGCGTGGCCTTGTTGTTCGGCTTCATCGCCAAGGAGGTCGTGCTCGGCGGGCTTGCGGTGCTGTACGGAGTTGGCGAGGACGGCTTGACGACGGCGGTACAGCAACACATGGACTGGGTGCAGGCTTACAGCTTCATGCTGTTCACCCTGTTGTATACGCCGTGCATCTCCACCCTCGCGGCCATCCGCGCGGAAAGCCGCAGCTGGCGGCTGACCCTGACCAGTCTGTTCTGGTCGTTCGGTCTGGCCTATGCGGTCAGCCTGGCCTTCTATCAGGTCGCGCGCGGGCTCGGCTTCTGATCAGGCCTGGTCCAGCATTCCCTCGATCAGGCCCTTGACCTTGTCCAGGTCGAAGATGCCGATCTTCTGGTAGACCACCTTGCCCTGCGGGTCGAGCAGGAAGCTGGTCGGGGTCAGGCGCACGGTGCCCATCGCCTGGCTGACGCTGCCGTCACGGTCAAGGGCGATGGGGTAGGGTACGCCCTTGCGTTCCATCAGCGCGCGTACCTGGGCTTCAGGGTCATAGCTCATAGCCACACCGATGACCTTCAGGCCGCGCGGGCCGTAGCTTGTGTGCAGTTCGCTCAGCAGCGGGATTTCCTCGATGCAGCCGGGGCAGGACGTAGCCCAGAAAGTGAGCAGGACCGGTTGGCCGCGCAGGGCGGCGAGGCTGGTTGCGGGGGCATCGAGCAGGTGCAGAGTGGCATCCGGCGCGGCGCGCTCTTCGCCGCAGCCGGCCAGGACGAACGGGAAGGCGGTGGCAACGGTCAGCGCAAGGAAACGACGGCGATCGATCATGGTCAAACTACTCGCGTGTGGCGTGATGTAACACGTATCATTCCGTTCATCACCAAGCCTTGGCAAGAGGAACACACCCATGATTCGCGTTGGCATCGTTGGCGGTACTGGATACACCGGAGTGGAACTGCTGCGCATCCTTGCCCTCCATCCGGAGGTCGAGCTGGCGGCCATCACCTCGCGCGGCAACGTCGGCGAGAAGGTGGCGGACATGTTCCCCAACCTGCGCGGCTTCGTCGACCTGGCCTTCAGCGATCCGGCCGAGGCCGACCTGAAGTCCTGCGACGTGGTGTTCTTCGCCACCCCGAACGGCATCGCCATGGGCGCGGCGCGCGAACTGCTGGATGCCGGCGTGCGGGTGATCGACCTCGCCGCCGACTTCCGCATCAAGGATCTCGATGTGTGGTCCAAGTGGTACGGCATGACCCATGCCAGCCCTGACCTGGTGGCCGAGGCGGTCTATGGCCTGCCGGAGCTGAACCGCGAGGCGATTCGCGGCGCGCGCCTGGTGGCCAATCCCGGTTGTCATGTCACCGCCGTCACCCTCGGCCTGCTGCCGCTGGTCAAGGCGGGTTGGGTGGATGCCTCGAGCCTGATCGCGGATTCCAAGTCGGGCGTGAGCGGCGCGGGCCGCAAGGCCGAGGTGCACACCCTGATGGCGGAGGCGGGCGAGAGCTTCCGCGCCTATGCCGTAGCCGGTCATCGTCACCAGCCGGAGATCCGCCAGGTGCTGCAGGTTGCTGGTGGCGAGCCGGTGGGGTTGACCTTCGTTCCTCACCTGGTGCCGATGGTGCGCGGCATCGAGGCCACCCTTTACGCCACCCTGAAGGAGCAGGCCGTCGATCTGCAGGCCTTGTTCGAGCAGGCCTATCGCGACGAGCCGTTCGTCGATGTGATGCCTGCGGGCAGCCTGCCGGAGACGCGCAGCGTGCGCGGCACCAATATCTGCCGCCTGGCGGTCTATCGTCCGGGCGCGGGCGACACCGTGGTGGTGCTGTCCGTGATCGACAACCTGGTCAAGGGCGCCTCCGGGCAGGCGGTGCAGAACATGAACATCATGTTCGGTCTGCCGGAAACCATGGGCCTGCAGGCGATCGGCCTGTTGCCTTGAGGCTGGTTGTCGTTTCATCCATGGGTAACTGGGGTACACTCCGCCAGATGCCCGATGAAGTGCCATCCGATGGCCGTTATTGATTGGAGAATTCCGAATGTCTGCTGAATCCCAGGAACCGATCATCTTCACCGACAGCGCAGCCGACAAGGTTCGTCAGCTGATCGAGGAAGAGGGCAACACCGCCCTCAAGCTGCGCGTGTTCATCACCGGCGGTGGCTGCTCCGGCTTCCAGTACGGTTTTACCTTCGACGAGAACGAGCAGGAAGGCGACACGCGCATGGAGAAGGGCGGCGTGACCCTGCTGATCGACCCGATGAGCATCCAGTACCTGACTGGCGCCACCATCGACTACACCGAGGGCCTGGAGGGTGCGCAGTTCGTCATCCGCAACCCGAACGCGACCACCACCTGCGGCTGCGGTTCTTCCTTCTCTGTCTGACTCGCTGATTCCTCCGAACTTGGCTCACTGAGGCGGCGTGTCCCCGCGCCGCACGCAAGCATCAGGACTTTTGCGCATGAATTACGTACCCGGCCTGCAGGGCGTGCCCGCCACCCGTTCAGGCATCTCCTTCCTGGACGGCCAGCAGGGCATCCTCACCTATCGTGGCTACCCCATCGTCGAACTGGCTCGCTTCAGTTCCTTCGAGGAAACCGCCTACCTGCTGCTGAACGGTGAGCTGCCGAACAGGGCGGAGCTGGAGGAGTTTGCCGGCGCGCTGCGTCGCAACCGGCGGGTGAAGTACAACGTGCGGGAGATCATGAAGTTTCTGCCGACCGACGGGCACCCGATGGAGATGCTGCAGACCTGCGTCGCCAGCCTGGGCATGTTCTATCCGGGCAGCGAGCGGATGACCGCCGAGGGCCACGGTCCGAGCGAGGAGTTCGTCAACAGTACCGCGATCAAGATTCTTGCCACCATGGCCACCCTGGTGGCGATGTGGAACCACATCCGTATCGGTGATGACCCGGTGCCCCCGCGCGAGGACCTCACCTACGCGGAAAATTTCCTCTACATGATGCACGAGCGCGAGCCGGACCCGGTCGAGGCGCGCATCATGGACGCCTGTCTGGTGCTGCACGCCGAGCACACCATCAATGCCTCCACCTTCGCCGCGCTGGTCTGCGGCTCGACCCTGGCCGCGCCGAACCTGGTGGTGGCCTCGGCGATCGGCACCCTGGCCGGCCCGCTGCACGGCGGGGCCAACCAGCGCGTGCTGGAGATGCTGCGTGAGATCGGTTCGCCCGAGAATGCGGAGGCCTGGCTGGACAAGCGGCTGGCCAACAAGCAGGTGGTGTGGGGCTTCGGTCACCGTGAATACAAGGTCAAGGACCCGCGCGCCGACATCCTGCAAGGAATGCTCGAAACGCTGCGCGAACACCGCGGCGGTGAGGTCAGTCCACTCTACGAGATCGCCCGGGCGGTCGAGGAGGCGGCCTCCGAGCGTCTGTCCCAGAAGGGCGTGCACCCGAATGTCGACTTTTATTCCGGCGTGCTGTACGACGCGCTGGGTATCCCTGAAGACCAGTTCACCCCGATCTTCGCCATTTCCCGCACCGCGGGCTGGCTGGCGCACTGGAAGGAGCAGCTGAGCCAGAACCGCATCTATCGTCCGACCCAGGAATACGTCGGCGCCGAGACGCGCGGCTACGTGCCGGTCGAGCAGCGTTAAGGCTTGCTTCCGGTCAGCCTGGCGTCGCCGGGTAGATCGCGCCGAGGATGCGCGCGCCACCCGCGCCGGTGACCGCCGGAAGGTTGCCGGGCAGGCCGCGCAGGGTCTGGCGTGCCAGCCAGGCGAACGCCACCGCCTCGACCCAGGCTGGTTCGATGCCGTGCTTGCCGGTCGTATCCACCTTGATTTCGCCCGCCAGGGCCTCAAGCCTCGCCATCAGCGCGCCGTTGTAGGCGCCGCCACCGCAGACCAGCAGGCGTTGAGCCTGAGGTGCTGCAGCCCGGGTGGCCTCGATCAGGCTGCGCGCGGTGAGTTCCAGCAGGGTGGCCTGAACGTCCTCGGGCGGGATCTCGGTGAGTCGTCCGTCGGCCCGTGCCTGCAGCCACTCCATGTTGAACAGCTCGGGGCCCGTGCTCTTGGGGGCAGCCTGGATGAAATAGGCCTCCGCCAGGAGACGATCCAGCAACGCGACATCCACACGGCCCTGGCGTGCCCACCGGCCGTCACGGTCGAAGGCCAGGTTCTTGTGGCGCTTGATCCAGGCGTCCATCAGGGTGTTGCCGGGACCGGTGTCGAAGCCGCGCACGCCCTGCTCGCCCCCTGGGGGGAGGAGGGAGATGTTGGCGATGCCGCCGATGTTGGCGATGACGCGGAATTCCGCGGGATGCCCAAAGAGCGCTGCATGCGCAGGCGGCACCAGGGGAGCGCCTTGCCCGCCCGCCGCGACATCGCGTCGGCGGAAGTCCGCCACCACGGTCAGGCCGGTGCGTTCGGCGATCCGGTGGGGGTCGCCGATCTGCAGAGTGTAGGGGAAATCGCAGCTCGGGTTGTGGCGCAGCGTCTGCCCATGCGAGCCGATGGCGGTGATGCTGTGGTGCGCGATGCCGCCTTGCTCGATAAGCGTCTGGGCCGCTTCGGCAAAGGTCTCCCCTAGCCAGGCATCCAGCCGAGCCCCGCGATGTACGCCCTGGTCCGCTGAAAGACTCAGCAGGGCGAGCAACTCGGCCAGCAAGTCGGCGGGGTAGGGTGTGTGGAGGGTGGCGAGGACGCGGGGGCGGCCACCTTCGAAATCGACCAGGCAGGCATCGATGCCGTCCATGCTGGTGCCGGACAGCAGGCCGATGTACAGCGCCATGACGGGTCAGTTCTGGCTGGCGACGGTGTCCGCGTCGGATTGGATGGCGGCGGTCGCGGTCTCGTTCTCCATGCGTGCCATCTGGGCGATGATGCGCGCGGACTCGGCGAGGAAGCGCGGGCGTTCCTTGGCGGAGATCGGCGAGGCCTCCGGCAGCTTGGCCGAGAGCGGGTCATGGTGCACGCCGTTGATCCGGAATTCGTAGTGGAGGTGCGGGCCAGTTGCGTAGCCGGTGGCCCCTACGTAACCGATGACCTGGCCCTGTTTCACCCGTGAGCCTTGACTCAGGCCGTTCTGGAAGCGCGACATGTGACCGTAGACCGTGCTATAGGCACCATCATGCTGGAGCATGACGACCTTGCCGTAGCCGCCTTTCCAGCCTTGGAAGCTGATCCTGCCGTCAGCGGAGGCACGGATGGGGGTGCCGCTAGGCGCAGCGAAATCCACTCCCTTGTGCGCCCGAACCTTATGCAGGATGGGATGCATGCGGGCGTTGGAGAAACGGGAGCTGATCCGCGAGAACTCGACCGGATAACGCAGGAAGCCGCGCTTCAGGCTCTTGCCGTCCGGGGTGTAATAGGTGGTGTTGCCTTCGCTGTCGGTGTAACGCACGGCCTGATGTTGCTTGCCGTCATTGATGAACGTGGCGGCGAGAATGTCGCCGGTGGTGATCGGTTGGCCGTCCTTGTAGACGGTTTCGTACAGGATGCTGAAGCGATCGCCTTCCTGGATGTCGCTCAGGAAGTTGATTTTCCAGCCGAAGATTTCTGCCAACTCCATGACCATGTCCGGGGTCATGCCGGCATCCACGGCGGATTGGTAAAACGAGGAGCTGATCACACCCTGGCCGAGGGTCTGGCGATACTCGAGCGGGTGCTGTTCGATCTCGGTCCTGAAGGCGCCATCCTCGCCGCGAACCACGTGCAGGGTGCGGTCATGGCCCAGGTCGTAACTGATGCGTTGCAGCTGGTGTTCATCAGATAGATCGAAGCTGATGGATTCGCCCGGCCGCAGGCGGGTCAGATGGGACGTGTCCTGACCGAGCTTGACGATCTGGTCCAGCTCGCGCGCAGGCAGGTCAAGGCTGGCGAAAATCTTGGAGAGCGAACTGCCTCGCTCGACCACTACGTCGATAGTCGCTGGGCTCTTGCTGGCGTGCTCTTCGGCGGCAATGGCGGGTGCGGTGGGCTCGGGCAACGCTTCGATGATTTCAGTGGGGGGCGGCGCGATCGTGGAGGGCAGGGTGACGATCTCCAGCTGATTGGCTGGGGAGAGTGGGTCATTGGGGGAGCTGGTTGGCTCGGAAACCTTTCCGATCACTGCTCCGAGCGAAGCAAGACCGAGAGTGAGAACTCCCCAGCGCAGGATGGTGTGTCGACGCTTGCTGGAGGTGTTTGTGTAGCGGGTATTCAGGGCTAGGCGTTTGGCCATGAAGCGAGCCATGCGCAACTCCTGGGCATGATGGGGAATTAATCAGGTTAAAATAACGTCCACATTTGCATGGGTCAATGACATCAAGAGGGTTGAAATGCGCGATATCGAAGGCGCCCTGCGAGAAATCCGTCGTGGAACCGAGGAGATACTGGTCGAGGCGGAATTGATCGAGAAACTCAAGCTGGGGCGGCCTCTGCGGGTCAAGGCGGGCTTTGACCCCACGGCGCCTGATTTGCACCTGGGTCATACAGTGTTGATCAACAAGTTGCGCACTTTTCAGGACATGGGGCACGAGGTCATTTTTCTGATCGGGGACTTCACCGGCATGATCGGTGATCCGACCGGCAAGAGCGTGACCCGCAAGCCACTCACCCGTGAACAGGTGCTGGAGAACGCGCAATCCTACGAAGAGCAGATTTTCAAGATTCTTGATCCAGCCAAGACTCGCGTCGAGTTCAATTCGCGCTGGATGAGCGGGTTGGACTCCAGCGAGATGATCCGCCTGGCTTCAAGCTACACGGTGGCGCGGATGCTTGAGCGTGATGACTTCAGCAAGCGCTACGGCAGTCAGCAACCGATCGCCATTCACGAATTCCTCTATCCATTGGTGCAGGGCTACGACTCCGTCGCACTGGATGCTGATATCGAACTAGGCGGGACTGATCAGAAGTTCAACCTGTTGGTTGGCCGTGAACTGCAGCGCCAGTACGGCAAGCCCCAGCAGGTGGTGATGACCATGCCCATCCTTGAGGGGTTGGATGGTGTGCAGAAGATGTCCAAGTCGCTCGGCAACTACATAGGTGTGAGTGATGCTCCCAACGACATGTTCGGCAAGCTGATGTCCATCTCCGATACATTGATGTGGCGTTATTTCGAATTGCTGAGCTTCCGCCCCGTAGAAGAAGTCCTGCGCCTCAAACAGGAGGTCGAGGGTGGGCGGAATCCGCGTGATGTGAAATTTGAGTTGGGTGTCGAACTTGTCGATCGCTTTCATGGGGCTGGTGCGGGAGGGCTTGCGCGCGATGCCTTTGTGGAGCGTTTCCAGAAAGGACAACTCCCGGACGAGATTGAAGAAGTGCGCGTGCAGTCGCATGAAGACGGTTCGGTGCCTGTGGCGACCCTCCTCAAGGAGGCAGGCTTGGTCGCGAGTACCTCTGAGGCCATGCGGATGATTCAACAGGGAGCGGTGCGGATTGACGGCGACAAGGTCGATGATCGCGCACTCACACTGGCGCGCGGCGCCAGTGTCGTGGTTCAGGTTGGCAAGCGGCGTGTGGCGCGTGTCGAGGTTTTTTAGGAAGTTTTATGACAGGGTGTTGACAGGGTCTGAAAGCCCTCTATAATGCGCTCCACATTGCAGCGACGCGCTGCCAGCAACGACAAAGCGAAGCGATGAGTTGTTGACAGAAGGCGAAGGCGTGTTAAGATGTTCAACTCACTTCGGCGCCAAGCGCTGGTGTGAAACCTCCCGGTAGCGGAGTCGATCTTTAAAAGATTGGATTAGATAGTTTGTGTGGGTGCTTGTGTTGGCTGTGTCGAGTGG
>JBFLVP010000007.1:0-100584 GCA_040758395.1 Pseudomonadota bacterium | reverse complement strand
GGGTATAGCGGGTCATCATGCCGAGCAACACGCTCTTGCCCACGCCGGAGCCCGCGAACAGCCCCATGCGCTGCCCGCGCCCCACGGTCAGCAGGGCATTGATGGCACGCACGCCGACGTCCAGCGGCTCGCGGACCGGGGCACGCATCAGCGGGTTGATGCTGCGACCGGTGAGCGGTACGGATTCCCCGGCGGGCAGCGGCCCCTTGCCGTCCAGCGGGCGTCCGGAACCATCGAGCACCCGGCCGAGCAGCCCCATGCCCACTTGCACGCCCATCCGGCGGCCGGTGGGAATGACGCGCGACTGCGGGGCGAGTCCCTGAGTGCCTTCGGTCGGCATCAGGTAGATACGGTCGCCGGCGAACCCGACCACCTCGGCCATGATGGCCTGGCCGCCCGGGGTGAGAATCTGGCATTGCTCGCCGACCGAGGCGCGGCAACCCTCCGCCTCGAGCGTCAGTCCGACCATGCGGGTCAGCACGCCCTCCACCACCGGCCTGGGAGGCGGCGGCAAATGAGCGGCCCGCGCACGCAGGCGTTCAGCCAACATCATGGCGCGCGAGCTCATTCGCCCACCTCTTCACGCGCATCGCCCAGCACACCGGCCATCAACTGAGCGATCCGCCTTTCCAGGGTCGCATCTACCCGCGAGGTGCTGCTGGTCACCACACAGCCGCCACGCCCGATCGCGCCATCTTCCTCGACACGCCAGGCCGATCCCGGTGAATGCAGGGTCGAGGTGACGAGGGCCGCGTCCTCCGGATGCAGGCGCACAACGATGTCCTGCGCGGCGGAGGGGAGAACCCCAAGCGCCTCGCGCACCACCGGGATGATCTCGTCAGGCTGGGTCTTCAGTTCACGACGGACCAACTGCCGCGTGAGGGCCAGGGCCAGCTCGAGCAGGGCGGACTCCAGGTCGCCATCCGCGGCATCCAGCGGCTGTGCCAGGGCATTGACCAGCCCCTGCCAGCGCGCCACCAGCGCATCGATCTCGGCCTGACCGGCCGCCCGTCCTTCGGCGTGACCGGCGCGGTAGCCCTCCTCCCACGCCTCGCGCTGAATCGCCTCGATCTCCTCGGCGGTCGGGAGCTCGGGTGGCGGAGCGGCGTCCTCCTCGACCACGCGCACCTGCTCTTCCGCCACCTCCAGGGTGGCCGGCTCGGCCAGGGACGCATCCATGCTCGGGGGCTGCCACGGCGCGACCGGCTGGCTGCCCACCGCCATCAAACGCGGCGGCTTGACGCTGACCGCCCCGCCAGTCATGCCGACACTCCGGCGTCATGAGGCATCGCGATCACACCATTTCCTCGCCACCGCCCAGATTGATGAGGCCTTCGTCGGCCATGCGGCGGGCGATCTGCAGGATTTCCTTCTGCGCGGCCTCGACCTCGCTGAGCTTGGCCGGGCCCATGGCTTCCAGGTCATCGCGCATCATCTCGGCCGCGCGCTTGGACATGTTCTTGAAGAATTTCTCGCGCAGCTCCTGATCCGAGGCTTTGAGCGCCAGCAGCAGCTTGTCGGTCGGCAGTTCGCGCAGCAGGGTCTGGATGCTGCGGTCGTCCACGTCGATCAGGTTGGCGAACACGAACATGAGATCCTCGATCTGCGTTCCCACCTCCATATCGACACCCTTGACCTCTTCCATGATCCGGGACTCGATGCTGGATTCGATGTTGTTGAGGATACTGGCCGCCACCCGCACGCCGCCGACCTTGGACGACTTGCCGCCCAACTCCCCGGTGGCCTGCATTTCCATGATGTCGTCCAGCTCGATCAGGGCCTGCGGCGGAATGGAGTCGAGGGTCGCCACACGCATGATGATGTCGCCGTGGATATTCTCCGGCAGCATCGACAGCACCTCGGCCGCCTGCTCGCCTTCCAGGTGGGAGAGCACGGTGGCGATGATCTGAGGGTGCTCGAAGCGGATGATCTCGGCAATCGAACGGGCGTCCATCCACTTGAGCGATTCGAGCTTCTTGCCACTGGTGCCGCCCATCATGATGCGGTCCATCAGGCTCTCGGCACGATCATCGCCCAGCGCGCCGATCAACACATTGCGGATATAGTCCGCCGCGCCGAGCGCGAGGCCCGTCTGGCCTTCCATGTCGCCGATGAAGCGATCCACCACTGCCTGAATCTGCGGCCGGGTGATGTTGGGGATCACCGCCATCGCCTTGCCGATCTTCTGCACTTCGACCGGGTCGAGTTCGCGGAAGATCTTGGTCGCGGCCTGCTCACCAAGCACCATCAGCAGAATGGCGACCCGTTCGGCACCCTTGAGACCTTCCAGCGGATTGGGCATCGGAGTGCCGTCCGCCGTGGTTTGAGTATTGAAGTTATCAGGCATCTTCGCGGGTCCATTGTTTGATGACGGTGGCCACCAGGCGAGGATCACGCTCGATCATCTTGCGCAGGTGTTCGATCTTTTCCTTGTAACCCTCGTTGCCCGGCAGCATCGCCAGCAGCGACTCTTCCTCCTCGGCGGCATGGGCCAACGCCTTGATGGCTTCTTCCGAGGCCGCCGCAGCCTCGCCGTCCGCCCCCGGAAGGGCCAGTTGTTCGCCCGGCGGCAGGGCAGCCATTTCACCCAGCGCCGGCTCCTCACGCTTTTTCTCACCCAGCAGGGTGCGCAGCAGCGGGCGGGCAATGACCAGGAACACGATCAGCGCGGCCAGCCCAAGCAGAAGCTGCTTGGCGGAGTCCCATACCCACGGCTGTGCATACAGCGGGGTTTCCACCACCAGATCCTCGCCGGTGAACGCAAGGTTGCTCACCGTGACACGGTCGCCGCGCGCCTCATCGAAGCCGACAGCCTCCTTCACCAGCTGGGTGAACTTGGCCAATTCCTCGTCGGACAGCGGCTTGCGCTCGATCTCGCCATTTTCCTTGGTTGCGAGACGATCATCCAGCACCACCGCCACGGTCAGACGCTTGAGCTCACCCGGCGCGACCTTGGTGTGCTGGATGTCACGGTCGAGTTCGTAATTGCGGGTCTGGGTCTTGTTGGTATTCGCCGGCAGCTGCAGCACGTCCATGTACTGCTGCGGATTGAGCAGCGGCTGCGGACCGATACCGTTGCCGCCCGGCGGGGTGGTGGTGCCTCCACCCGGTGGCTGGTTGGTGAGCGCCCCCGGCACGCCGCCAAGCAGGTTGCCGTTGCCGACGTTGTTGACCTGGTCGGCCAGTTGCTCACTGCGCACCTTGCCGTCGCTCGGGCCATAACGCTCGCTGGTGCCCTCACGCTCGGAAAAGTCCAGTTCCGCGTTGACCTGCGCACGCACGCGCCCCGCCCCCAGCAGCGGCTGGAGCAGCTGCTCCACGCGGCTGGTGTAGCTCTGCTCGAGTCGCCGGCGATACTCGAACTGGCGACCGTTCAGGGCGACGCCCGTATTGGCGATGTCTTCGCTGAGCAGGCGGCCGGTCTGATCGACCACGGTCACATCGGCGGGTTTCATGTTCGGCACGCTCGCCGCCACCAGGTTGACGATGGAGCTGACCTGCCCCGGCTCCAGCATGCGGCCGGGGTAGAGCTTGACCACCACCGATGCGGTCGCCGGCTGACGGTCGCGCACGAAGACGGACTGTTTGGGCATGGCCAGATGCACGCGCGCGGCATCGACCGGATTGAGCGAGGCAACGGTGTTCGCCAGTTCGTTCTCCAGCGCGTTCTGGTAACGCGCGTTTTCCATGAACTGGCTGACGCCCAGGCTGGGTTCCTTGTGCAGGCTGTCGAAGCCGACCGGCGCTCCCGGCAAGCCTTGGCCGGCAAGCTGAAGGCGCAGCTCATGCAGACGTTCGGCCGGCACCATGATCTGGCCCGTAGCCGAGTCGAGCTCGAACTTGACCCCCGTGGCGCGCAGCGCATCCGCCACCTGGGCAGCCTCCTGCGGCGCCATGCGGCCATACAGCGGTTGCATCCCGGAGTCCTTGCCGGACCACAACATGAAACCGACCGCGAAGCTGATCAGGGCCGCAAGGCCGATCAAGGCCCCCAGCTGCCGGAAACTTTTCGACTGGGTGACCGCCTCGACCTGCTCCAGCCATGCCGGACGGCGCGGGAGCGCCTCCCCGGCATTCTCCGGGGGCAAGGACATCATCGCCTGATCCGCTGCTTGTACCTGTTCGGCCATGCTCGCTACTCCAATTCAATCACGCCATGAACCCGCCTCAGACCGGCATGTTCATGATCTCCTGGTATGCCGTGACCAGTTTGTTGCGGACCTCGGTGACCGCGGTGAATGCCAAGCTCGCCTTCTGATCGGCCAGCATGACCTGTGTCAAATCCACGTCGCGATCACCGGCTTCGAAGCGGGTTTCCAACTGGCGGGAGGTCTTCTGCAGCGCATTGACGCCGTCAATCGCCCGACGCATGAGCGAGCCGAAGTCATCGCCGCCACCTACAGGCACCACGGCGCCAGGTTCCTGACCACGCAGGTTCTGTGCTGCCTGGGTGCGCATGGTACGCATCTGGCTCAATACGTCATGGATGTTCATATCGCTCATGGCGAGTCTCCCGCACTATCCTTGTCCCTACCAAAGCATGAAACGGGCCAACAAGCCTTCTGTAATAGGCGGGCCACAAAAAAGGGCGACTCGAGGCCGCCCTTGGTTTGCATCCGTTTTCAGTCAGACGCGGAACTGACGCACCAGTCCCTGCAGGTTGTCCGCATAACGGGACAGTTCCTCGCTGTTGGCCACGGCGCGCTTGACCTCCTCCGTGGCGCCCTGCGCCAGGCCAGAGATATTGGTGACGCTGCGCGAGATTTCTTCCGCGACCTGGCTTTGCTGCACGGTGGCGTGGGCAATCTGGCTGGTCATGTTGTTGACCTGACCGATCGCCTGGGTGATGACCATCAGCGCCTCGCCGGCCTGCACGGCCTGGCTGACGCTTTCACGGGCGCGCTCCTGACCGGCGTGCATCACCATCGCAGCCTCGTTGGTACGTTGCTGGAGAGACTCGATCATGCGCTGAATCTCCTGCGTGGACGCCTGGGTCTTGCTCGCGAGGTTACGAACCTCGTCCGCCACCACCGCGAAACCACGCCCCTGCTCCCCGGCTCGCGCGGCCTCGATCGCCGCGTTCAGCGCCAGCAGATTGGTCTGCTCGGCGATGCCACGAATCACCTCCACCACCATGCCGATGCGATTACCGTCCTGCTCAAGGTTATGGATCACGCCGGCGGCCTGCTCGATCTCGCTCGCCAGCGCCTGGATGGCATGCGCGCTCGAACTGACCACCTCGCGGCCGTTCTGGGCCTGGTTTTCGGCGGTGGTCGCATTGTCGGCAGCGTGCCGCGCATTCTGGGCCACTTCCTGAATCGAGGCCGCCATTTCATGCATGGCCGCCGCTACCTGGCTGATTTCGGCCTCTTGCTGGTGAGTCGAATTCAGCACCTGATCCGCGGTGCGCGACACGTCATGGGTCGACTGTGTCAAGGCATTCGCTGAACTGGAAACGCGAACCATGCTCTCCTGGAACTTGTCGAGCATGGCATTGAGCGACGAGGCCACCATGCCCAGTTCGTCACTGGCGCCGTACTTCACCCGGCGGCGCAGATCACTGTCCGCCTCGATGTCGCGGATCGTGCCACGCAGCAGGTCGACAGGGCGTGCGATGCCCTGCGAGATCAGGAAGAACAGGATTTGCCCCACGATGGTCACCAGGCCGGTCGCCACGATCTGCACGGTACGCAGGACCGCCTTGCTCGCCTGGGCATCCTCCTCGATCTTCTTGAGGAAGCTGTCGATACCCTCCTCCAGCGCCTTGCTGCTCTCGCGGGACGCCATGGCCAGCGGGGTAGCCACCTGACTATATTCCTTCCAGCGCGCCTGCAGCAGTTCGGGAGTGCGCTCCACGGAACCGAGGGTGCGCACGATGTCCATGCCGGCGGTAACGAAACCATTCGAGTCGGCGCGCGCCTGCTCGATCAGCCTCTGCAACTCCTGCACCTTGGACGGATTGCTCTCGCGCAGGTCCAGAAGGCCCTTGGTCATGACGTCGAAATGACCATTGATCTCCCGCTCCAGTTCATCCAGGCGCGACATGTTCCTGGCGTAGTCGCTGCCGAGGAAGATGTTGCGGGTGGAGCGCGAAACATCGTTACGATCACGCTCGATCATCAGGGAGTAACGCTCAAGAGGCTCGCCCACGTGACTGTACTGATCAAAGTTGTCCGCGAAGCGGCCCACGAAAACCCAGATGGTGGCGGCGATGATCAGGTTGCCAATGATCACGATGCCTGCCAGCAGGTTCAGGCGGGCGCGAATGGAATAGTTTCCGAGCATGTTTTCACGTTCCCTTGAGGAGTCTTGAATGGCCCAAGCAGAAAGCGTGCCGATCAGGATTCGACAGCTTCACGCACAAGCTGGTACTTGCGCATCTTCTCCACCAGGGTGGTCCGTCGGACGGAGAGCAATCGGGCGGCCTGAGCCACCACGCCGTCAGTACGGTCGAGCGCCTGCTGGATGAGGCGCACTTCCAGTTCCTCAAGCAACACTTTCAGATCCACGCCGTCCTCGGGCAGATCGAATGCATTTCCGGCCCCTGGTGATGAGGGGATATCGGCACGCGGCGCGGAAACCTGAGCGTCATCCGCCAGCGCGTGAGAAGACGCCGACACATTGTCCGCCGCAGGGTCCAGCGCGGGACCCAGCGCGGACAGGTCCACGCCCTCCAGATAGCGGGCCGGCAAGTCGGCCGGGCCAACCACCTCATCGGGGTAAAGAATGCCCAGGCGCTCGACCAGGTTGGCCAGTTCGCGCACGTTGCCGGGCCAGGCATACTGCCCCAAGGCCGCCAGTGCGGCCGGCGATAGGCGCAGGCTCCCGCGCCCATCGCGTTCGAGGCGGGCGATCATTTCATCGACCAGAAGCGGCAGGTCTTCCGCCATGCTCCGCAGGGGGGCGGTCTCGATGGGGAACACGTTGAGGCGGTAGTAGAGGTCCTCGCGGAACTCACCCTGCCGGATACGCTCCTCAAGATCGCGATGGGTGGCTGCGATCACCCGCACATCGGCCTTGCGCGGCTCGCGCCCCCCTACACGTTCGTAGGTACGCTCCTGCAACACACGCAACAGCTTCACCTGCATCGGCATCGGCATGTCACCGATCTCGTCGAGGAAAAGGGTGCCGCCCTCGGCCAGTTCGAAGCGGCCGGGCCGGGAACTGAAGGCGCCGGTGAACGCCCCTTTCTCATGCCCGAACAGCTCGGACTCGAGCAATTCGGCCGGAATGGCGCCGCAGTTGAGTGGAATGAAAGGCTTGTCGCGACGGGCGGAGAGCTGGTGCACGTTGCGTGCGATCACCTCCTTGCCGGTGCCCGACTCGCCGAGGATCAGCACCGTCGCCTCACTGGGCGCGACCTGCTGGACCATGCGCCGGACGCGCTGCATCGCCGGACTCTGGCCGACCAGAGGACGGAAATCCGCGGGCAGGCGAGAAGGATGGCAGGCATCCGCCTGACGCAGGGCGGCATTCAGGGCGGTCTGCCTCAGCGGCCAGCCAAGCTTTGCCACCCAGCTCGAGGCGGGCAGCGCAGAGCGCGCGCCACCCTCATATTCCACCAGAACCAGCGGCACCTTGCGCTCCGCGAGCGCCTGCAGAACATCGGCGTGACGCGCCTGCGCCGAGCCCGCCACCATGACAGCGCGCCAACTTTCTGACTCGGCATCGCCATGCAGAACGCCCTCAACCCCTGCAAAGCGCAGCAGGCGGAGCATGTCCGCAGCCCGTGCCTCATTGTCATCCAGCACCAAAAGCATATTCGGCTGCATGCCAGATCCCTATTTATGCTAGTTTCATGATCAGCCGAGGCTGAGTTAACCACCCGCCCTTGAGGATGTCAAAACCTTGTCACCCATCATGCCCGATATGCTGGGCGTCGGTACCGCGCAGCCACGCCTCAACCTGACGGGAGCCGCCACGCCGGCGCAGGCCCAGCCGCTCGCCAACGCCTGGAAGGTGGGTGAGATATTGCAGGCGACCGTGCTGGGGGCCAGTGGCGCGGGGATGACCAAGCTCGACATCAACGGCCTGGAGGTCAGCACCAAGGCGCCCATCCCGTTGGCGGAAGGCGATCGTCTGGAGCTGCAGGTCAGCCAGCCCGGCCCGCCCCCTCAACTGCGTATCATGAGGCACCAGAGCGGCGAGCAGGCGCCTCTCGACCAGGCCCTGCGTCAGGCCCTGCCCAAGGGGGGCGATCCTCAGTTGCTCTCCCGCCTGGGCGAGATGCTCAAGACACTCGGCGATGCCCCGGAGCTTCCGGAGTCGCAGCGCCAGGCCCTGCGCCAATTGCATGATGCCTTGCCCAGCCTTCGCCAGCTGACCGATCCGGGCAAACTGGAGCAGCAAGTGCGCGCCTCCGGGCTTTTTCTGGAAAACGACCTGGCCTTTCGCGGCCAGCCTCAGGAAGGCGACCTCAAGGCTGCCCTGCTGCGCGTGCTGGCCAGCCTGCAGACTCCCCCCGCCTCCACTCAGGCTGGTCAAACGCAGGTTCCACCGGCTCCAACGCCCCCCGCGCAGCCCCTTGCTTCACAACCATCAACACCTCCAGCGGCACCACCGGGAAGCTCACCGCAGGGCAACCTCCCCGCCCCACCCTCACAGGGGATGACCATCAACCTGTCCGATGGACGTCAATCGGCCCTGGATACCTACCGCAGTCTCTCCAATCCCGATCAGGCGCCCGCCCGTGACACCACACAAACCATGGCCTCCCGCGGCAATCCCCTGACGGTTGACATGCCGTCCCCCGTGCCCCAGTCGTCCCTGCTGGCCGACAACCTGAAACAGGCCGTCGAGGGAGCCCTCGCCCGCCTGCACCTCAACCAGCTCACCAGCCTGCAGGCGCAGAACAGCGAGCAACCTCACTGGGTGATGGAGTTCCCGTTGCCCGCTGATCAGGGCGACACCGCATTACGCCTGCGCCTCGAGCGCGAAGGCGCGCGCAAGGGCAGTGGAGAGACGGGGGAGCCGGGCTGGCGGCTCGACTTCGACTTCAGCTTGGAGCCTCTCGGCCCGCTGCGCGCAAGCGTGCTCATGCGCGGCGAACATCTCAATGTACGCCTCTGGGCCGAACGGCCAGCCACCCTCGATACCCTGCGAGACAACCTTGAGCTGCTGCATGCCGGACTGCAGCGCACCGGCCTCGAGGTGGATCACCTCGGCTGCTATCCAGGCCAGCCCATCCAGCGCGAGAACGAGACTCCGCGCCCTAGCGGCACCCTTCTGAACCTGAGCACATGAGCACCCGCGAAACCTCATCCTCACCACCGATCGCCGTCGCCCTGCATTACGACGGCGGGGGAGCGCCACGCGTGGTGGCCAAGGGTGGTGGGGATGTCGCGCAAAGAATCCTCGAGGTCGCGCGGGAAAACGGCGTCCCCCTGCATGAGGACGCGGCACTTGCGCGCACCCTTGCGAGACTGGAGCTCGGCGACGAGATACCCCGCGCGCTCTACCAGGCGGTCGCGGAAGTCCTGGCGTTCGCGCTCAGGCTGTCCGGAAGGGAAGAGGAAATGCAGGCAAAGATGGCGGCCCGGAACACCGGGACGCAAGGCTCGCCCGTGGATGGCTGACAGGCGACTCAGGCGCTGCCGTTCTGGCGATGCATGCGCAGCAACAACTCAGCCTCGCCGCGTGGCAGACCATAATCCTGGACCAGCTCGTCCACGCCGATCTGCCCTCGCGAGGCCTGGCGAATGGCCTGGGCGTAGCTGCTTTCCTGAGCGTTCCCACGCTGGATACTGCCCAGATGGGCCTCGAGCAAGCCCAATGAGCGCTCGTGCCGTTCCAGCTGGTGGCCAAGCCCCAGGGTGCTGACACGCAAGGCGGCGGCATCCAGCCCCATCTGCTCGAGGCGCGCCTCGAATGAGACCGCTGTCTCCCGAAGCGATACCTGAGCCGCCTCGAAACCGGCCACCCGATTTTGAAGCTTGTTGAGGCGACGCCACAGCCCCAGGATCACCAGCGCCAGCAGGACCAGCGCCACCCAGGGCAACAGTCCCACCATCTGATCCGTCATGCGTGGAGCCGAATGGTCTGGGTGAGATTATCCAGGCTAAGCAGGATGACCAGCCCGCCCGGTCGACTGACCACTCCCTGGATATGGACCGCGTTGTCGTCGGAGTTGACGGTCGGCGAGGCCGCGACCTGCTCGGCCGGCAATTCGATCACCTCGGCCACGCTGTCCACCAGCAGACCGAGCACCTGCCCATCGACCTCGACCACGATGGTACGTGTGGCGTCGGTGATGGGGACGGACGGCAGGTTGAAACGGCGACGCCCATCGATGACCGTGACCACATTGCCACGCAGGTTGATGATGCCCAACACGGCGTCCGGCGCACCGGGAACCGGGGTCAGCTCGGCGTTCTTGAGCACTTCGTGGACAGTGAGCACATTGATCGCATAGTTCTCGCCCGCCAACTGGAAGGTCACCCATCGCGTGGGGTGTTCAACCTGCACGTTTTCGCTCTCTGTGGTCGTCATGATGTGGTTCCCCGTCTTGAGTGAATACCCGCCGTGAGCCCGTCGGGGTGAATGAAAACCGTCTCTGACCCGGCATGCACCCCCGCCAGCCAGGGGCGCGCACCGCCGCCATCACGCAGGCGCGCATCTGGCGGGGTGACAAGCCATTCCTCGCCTTCGGCCTCACAGGCCAATGCCACCCAGCCGCCATCCAGCACCACCAGCAGGCCGTGCCAGAACAGCCCTTCCTGCCTGGACTCATCCGCCAGGACCGCGACGGCCGGGTCCAGCACGAGCGCGCGTCGCTGACCCCATTCCGTACTTCCAAGCACTTCGGGCGGCGCATCGGGGAGCGGACGCAATACATGGGGCGGATGAATCACCGCCAGCACCCGCTGGCGCGGCAGCGCCAACCACAGGCGGCCGATGGAGAAACGCCGCCAACCCTGGGATGTATCGACCGGCAAGCGGGGGGCAAGACCGGGTTCGGCGTCGAGCAGGCCGTTCAGATACGCACCGATCGCCTCGCTCTCGGCAACCAGGGAGCGACCGAGCGGCGCGCTCATGAAACCTTCCTCAATAGAGGCCTGTCGTTTCGCGACATGAGGGCATCAAGCAGCTCGCGATAGGCCACCGAGCCGCGCGCCTCGGGTTGCAGCATCGGCAAAGGCCGGCCCTGCTTGCTCGCCTCGCGCAGCTGGGTATCCACCGGAATCACACCGGACCACAGGCGTGGCCCATGCCGGGCCTGGAGCACCGCCAACGAGTGCTGGGCGGCACGGGTGCGCCGATCATGCATGGTCGGCACGATCAGGTAATCCAGCGGTGTCACGCGCGAGCGCTGCATCATGCCCAGCGTCCTCAGCATGCGATCCAAGCCGCGCAAGGCCAGGTATTCGGTCTGGGTCGGCATCAGCAGCAGATGGGCGGCGGCCACCGCGTTCACCATGCCGACCCCAAGGATCGGAGCACAGTCGATCAGGACATGATCGAAATCCTCGGCCAGCCGCGCGAGCGCGCGCGACAGGACCAGACCCATGCCCTCACGCCCGCCCAGCTGTCGATCCAGGGTGGCCAAGGCGGTGTGGGCCGGCATCAGGCTCAAGCATGGATGAAAGGTGGGATGCACGGCGGCATGCGCATCGGCCACCCGTCCTTCGCTTGCGTCGCGGAAAAGGGTGTATACGCCCGCACCCGGCGACTCGGGGTCGAGTCCAAGATAGCTGGTGAGCGAGCCGTGCGGATCCATGTCCACCAACAGGGTGCGCTGGCCGGCAAGGGCCAGCCAGCCCGCCAGGGACACGGCCGTGGTGGTCTTGCCCACTCCACCTTTCTGATTGGCAATGGTCCAGATGTTCATCGCAAACTACGAAGCAAGCAGGATGCCAGTTCATCCAGCGACATCACGGCATCGGTCAGACCAGCCTTGGCGACTTCCATCGGCATACCGTAGATGACGCTGCTTTCCCGGTCCTGCGCCCACAGCTTCCCACCTGCCGCCTTCATCGCCCTGGCGCCAAGCACGCCGTCGTTGCCCATGCCGGTCAGGACGATACCGAGCACATCGCTGCGGTACGCACCGGCGGCGGTACTGAGGCCGATATCCACGCTTGGACGGTAATGCTCATTCGGGCGAGCCTCGCGCAGGTTAAAGACAGGCTTGCCCCCATGCATGACGAGTTGGGTATGAACGCCGCCGGGGGCGATGTAGACATGCCCGGCCACAGGGTGCTCCCCCTCCTCCGCCTCCTTGACCGTCACGGGAAGGATACGGTCGAGGCGCTCGGCAAAGGCGTGGGTAAACAACGGCGGCATATGCTGAACCACCAGAATGGGGGCGGCGAATGAGGAGGGAATCCCCTGGAGCATTTTCTGAATCGCCGCCGGTCCCCCGGTCGAGGCGCCGATGACCACAATGCCCCGCGGATTGAGAACCCGGGCGCAATCCTTGACCGTTTGGGCCGGTTTCGGCGACTGCTCCCGCGCAGCGGGACGTACGGCAGCCGCCGGCCCAGGCACGGGAGGGCGGCGACGCGCCGCGAGCAGGCGCAACTTGGCACGGAGCAGCGAGGCCTGCTGGCTGAGGCAGTTCTCACCGTGCTCGTCGAGCTTGGCCATGAAATCGAGTGCCCCGGCTTCCAGGGCATCAAGGGTCGCCCGCGCACCATGGCGAGTCAGCGAGGACACCATGAGAATCGGCGTCGGGCAACGCGCCATGATCTTGCGCGTGGCACTGATGCCGTCCAGCCCGGGCATCTCGACATCCATGGTGATGACGTCCGGCCTGAGCTGGCAGGCCATGGCCACGGCCTGTTCCCCGTCCGCGGCCTCGCCAACCACTTCGAAGCCGGGTTCACGCGCCAGCAGTTCGCTCAGCAGCCGGCGAAAGAAGGAGGAATCGTCGACGATCAGTATGCGCATGACACGTTCCTGAATCCTGCGATGACCCTGCTCATGCCACCAACCGTTCCCCTCGCCGTTGACCGAAATGCTTCACCAGGCCAGGCAGGTCAAAGATCAGGGCGATATGGCCATCGCCGGTGATGGTCGCCCCGGCGAAGCCCGGCAGACCATGCAGTAGATCGCCCAGCGGCTTGATGACCACCTCTTCCTGCCCCAGCACCCGGTCGACGATCACGCCGACGTTCTGTGTTCCGATCTGGATCATGACGATCTGGGCATCCTTCTCGTCATTCTGGACTGCCTCACCGCGAATGGCCATCCAGCGACGCAGGTCAAACAACGGCAGGGCACGGTTGCGCACGGTGATAGTGCGCTGTCCGTCGACCATGTTGGTGGTCTTGCCCTCCATCTCGAAAATCTCGTTGACGTTGCCGAGCGGCATGGCGTACTTGCGCTCGTTCACCACCACCATGAGGGTCGGCAGGATCGCCAGCGTCAGCGGCACCTTGATGCTGATGAGGGTTCCCACACCAAGCGAGGAATCGATCGCGATGCTGCCCGAGAGCTTGGTGATCGCGGTCTTGACCACGTCCATACCGACCCCGCGTCCGGAGATGTCGGAGATCTGATCCTTGGTGGAAAAACCGGGCGCGAAAATCAACTCGAAACATTCGCGCGGCGTCAGGCGAGCTGCCGCATCGGCATCCATCAGGCCCTTCTCGACGGCCTTGCGGCGCAGCCTTTCGGGATCCATACCCGCGCCGTCATCACGGATGGTGAGGAGAATGTGATCGCCCTCCTGGGCGGCGGACAACATCACCGTGCCGGAGCGCGGTTTGCCGACACCGACACGCGCGTCGGGCATTTCCACCCCATGATCCACCGCATTGCGGACCAGGTGAACCAGGGGATCAGCCAAGGCCTCGACAAGGTTCTTGTCGAGGTCGGTCTCCTCGCCCTCCATCACCAGCTCGACTTCCTTGCCCAGTGTCCGCGCCACATCGCGCACCACGCGCGGGAAGCGGCCGAACACCTTCTTGACCGGCTGCATGCGGGTCTTCATGACCGCGCTCTGCAAGTCGGCGGTCACCATGTCCAGACTGGCGATGACCTGGCCGACCTGCTCATCCTGGAAGCTGCTCTTGAGCGTATTGAGGCGATTACGGACCAGCACAAGTTCCCCGACCAGATTCATGATCGCATCCAGGCGTTCGGTGTCGACCCGGACGGTGGACTCGGCTCTTTCCGCCTGGGGGGTCGATTCACTTTGCGCCGGCGCGGACTGTCGCGCAGCCGGCTTGGACGCAGGGGCAACCTTGGGCACAGGGGTGGTTTTGGCCGCTGGAGCAGGCTTGGCGGGCGCGGGGGTCTCGATCCGCGAGGTTGACGGACCCTTACCCTCGCCGTACAGGGAGTCAAGCAGGTTTTCGAACTCATCCTCGGTGATGAGATCGGCCTTTTCATCCTTGGCCGGCCGAACAGGGGTTTTGGCTTCCGGGGCGCTCTTCGGGGCCGAGGACGGCCCCTTGCCCGCGCCGTAGATCTCGTCGAGCAGGTTGTCGAATTCACTCTCGGTAATGTGCTCGGATACCGGATTGCTCGAGGCGGCGACGGTGACCGAGGCGGCTTCGCCGAGCATGTCCAGGTAGGCCTGCTCCACCTCATCCTCGGCGGCGTCCTTGGTCGTTGGCAGGGGGACGACCGGCTCAGGCGCAGCGGTCGCCGATCCCGGATGCATCAGGCCTTCGATTTCAAGCAGCTGCTCCGGATCGGCCGCAGTCGGCATCTTGCCTTCACGCAGAGCGTCGAACATGAGCTTGAGGGTATCCAGCACCCGCAGCATCACATCCATCAGGCGGGCATCCACGCCCAGCTCGCCATTACGGAGCATGTTGAAAACGTCTTCCGCCCGGTGGCAAACCTCGACCAGCGGGTGGACCTCAAGAAAACCCGCGCCCCCCTTGATGGTATGAAAACTGCGGAACACCGCATTCAACAGGTTGCGGTCATCCGGCGCGCGTTCGAGCTCGACCAGCTGCTTGTCCAGCGCATCGAGCAGTTCGCCTGCCTCGATGAGGAAGTCCTGAAGCAGTTCCGGATCAGCGTTGAGAGACATGACAGTACTCCAATATACCCGGGTCAGAACCCAAGGCTGGCCAGCAGATCGTCGACATCGTCCTGGTTGCGCATGACGCTCTCGCCCGCGCCCGGAAGGGCTGGGCCATCGGCGCGAGTGGCATCGGCGGACGCGCTTTCCTTATGTTGTGTGGAGGGCACACCCACCACACGAATCAGCTTCACCATCTCGTCCTCCAGGTGCTCGAGCAATTGGATGACCCGATGCAGGAGCTGGCCAGTCAGGTCCTGGAACTCCTGGGCCATGACCACCTCGTTGAGAGAGGCATGCACCTTGTCTCCCTCCTGGTTGACCGAGGCAAGATAGGTTTCCATCGGACCAAGTGCATCCTGCAGCGGCTGGTTGTCGGGGAATTTCACCTTCAAAGCCGCAAGGCGCTCGGCCACGCGGGTGGAGCGGCTGACCAGATTGGCGGTCAGCGGCAGGGCCTGCTCAACAGCTTCAAGCGTGCGATTGGCTGCCTGCTCGGTCAGGGTGGTGACATAGCGCAGACGCTCGCGCGCGTCCGGCACGTCCTCCGCGGCCAGTTGGGCCAGACGGTTGTCCTCGGCGAACTGGCGCAAGGAGTCATGCAGATCGCGCGTGATGCTGCCAATCTCCTGGAACAGCATGGAATCGCGCGCATCGGCCAGTGCGGCCAGGGCCGCGCCAGCCGCCTGCTCATCGCCCTGGCGCATGGCCTCCAGCAGTTGTTCGGCAAAGCGCAGACGCGCATCGGTAATCATGCTGCCCATGGGATGTCCTTATCAGCCGAGTCGCTCGAAGATCTTTTCGATCTTTTCTTTCAGGGTGCCGGACGTGAAGGGCTTGACCACATAGCCGTTCACCCCGGCCTGGGCCGCCATGATGATCTGCTCGCGCTTGGCCTCGGCAGTCACCATCAGAACAGGCAGCTTCTGGATATCCGGATCGGCGCGCACGGCCTTGAGCAGGTCGATACCGGTCATGCCCGGCATGTTCCAGTCGGTGACCAGGAAGTCATATTGCCCGGTCTTCAGCATCGGCAGCGCGGTCGAGCCGTCATCGGCCTCGTCGATGTTGGTAAAGCCCAGTTCGCGCAGCAGATTCTTGATGATGCGTCGCATGGTGGAAAAATCATCCACCACAAGAATCTTCATGTTTCGATCCACTGTTTTTCTCTCCAGTCCCGGCGGACTGCTCCGCCTTGATTCAAAATCAGTTGCCGCCCCGCCAGTCCGCCAGCGTCTGGCGCAGTCGCATCATCGCCTTGCCATGGATCTGGCTGACGCGCGATTCGCTCACCCCGAGCACCGCGCCGATTTCCTTCAGGTTCATTTCCTCGACGTAGTACAACGACATCACCATACCCTCGCGCTCCGGCAGGTCAGCCATCGCCTTCGCCAGATCGGCGCGGAAGCTGGTGTCCATGAACAGCGCTTCCGGATTCGGGCGATCATCCTCGATGTCGTGCGTCACATCTTCATTGTCGTCCCCACCGTGGTCGAGGCTGAACAGTGAGGCCCCGGCACTGTCGGTGAGGATCTGATGGTATTCGTCGAGCGTCATGCCCAGCGCCTCGACCACTTCCTGGTCACGCGGCTCTCGCCCGAGCCTGGCTTCCAGCGCCCGGACCGCCTCGCTCACTTCCCGGTGGCGGCGATGCACGGAGCGCGGCGTCCAGTCGTGCTTGCGCACCTCGTCCAGCATCGCCCCGCGAATGCGGATGCCGGCGAAGGTCTCGAAGCTGGCGCCCTGCCCGTCCCGGTAACTGCGCGCCGCCTCCAGCAGACCCATCATGCCGGACTGGATCAGATCCTCGACCAGCACGCTCTGCGGCAGGCGGCCACTGAGGTGAAACGCGATGCGCTTGACCAGCCCCGCATGCTGACGCACCAGTTCACTGGGGTCACCATGCTGGATCTGGGCATACATCGCGCGGGCATTCATGCGGCCACCCCGCTCCTGTCGCCGTTGTAGTTGATCAGCCGCTCGATGAAGAACTCCAGCCGCCCATCCGGCCCACTCGGGCGCGGCCACTTGGCGATGCGCTCCGCCATCTGCATGAAGGCCTGCGCGGCGCGGCTGGCATTATAGGCCTCGACCACCGGCTGCTGACGCTGCACCGCCTTGCGCAGATATTCATCAAACGGCACGGCGCCCAAAAAGTTTAGGGTCACGTCCAAAAAACGATCGCAGACGCTCGCAAGCTTCATGAACAGCTTGCGACCTTCGTCCTGGGTGTGGGTCATGTTGGCGATGACGTGGAAGCGCTCCACCCCATGCTCGCGGGAGAGCACCTTGATCATGGCATAGGCGTCGGTCAGCGAGGCGGGCTCGTCGCAGACCACCACCAGGACCTCGCGTGCCGCGCGGGCGAAGCTGACCACGCTGTCGGCGATGCCTGCGGCGGTATCGATGATGAGGGTGTCCAGCGGCAGGCTCAGTTCGCTGAAGGCATGGATCAGCCCGGCGTTCTCGCGCGGCCCCAGTTCGGCCATTTTCTTGATGCCCGACGAGGCGGGAACCACGTGCAGGCCGGCCGGGCCCTGGATGATGACGTCCTGCAGGCTATGGGTGCCGTCGATGACATGCGAGAGATTGAGCTTGGGATGGATGCCCAGCAGGACGTCGACATTGGCCATCGCCAGGTCGGCGTCCATCAACATCACCTGCTGGCCCGTACGCGCCAGCGCGGTGGCGAGATTGACCGAGACGTTGGTCTTGCCCACCCCGCCCTTGCCGCTGGTCACGGCCAGGACCTGGACGGGACGGGGTTCGAGCATTGCCCGCAGCGTCTGTGCCTGATCGGCGCCTGCTTCAACCATGGGCAGCCGCTCCTTTCCAATCCCAGCTCATCCGTTCTTCACTCATCTCGTCATCAAGACTCTGCTGCATCAATTCCACGGCTCGTGCGACCAGGCGCTCCGCACGGGCGGGTGCGATATCTTCCGGCACCCGCTGCCCCATGCCCAGCCAGGCCAAAGGCAAGCCTGCCTCGATCACCGCGCTCAAAGCATCACCCAGCTGCGCGGCCTCGTCCAGCTTGGTCAGCACGCAACCGGCCAGCGGCAGCTGGCTGAAGCGCTGAACCGCTTCGCGGGTCATCGCGCGCTGGGCACTGGCGGACACGACGAGCAGGGATTGTAACCTCGAAGACGCGGAACGCAGATGGCGCATCTGCTCCATCAGGCGGGTATCGCGCTGACTCATGCCGGCGGTGTCGACCAGCACCAGGCGGCGATCGGCCAGACCGTCCAGGGTACGCGCCAGGCTGGCGGCATCTTCGGCCACATAAAGGGGAATGTCGAGGATGCGGGCATAGGCACGCAGCTGATCGTAGGCGCCGATGCGGAAGTTGTCGGTACTGACCAGGGCAATGTCCTTGCGTCCGTGACGCATGACAAAGCGCGCGGCGAGCTTGGCCACCGTGGTGGTCTTGCCTACGCCCGTCGCGCCGACCAGGGCGAACATGCCCCCGCTCTCGGTAATGTCCTCGCCCAGCACGGGGATGCGCGCGCCGAGTGCGCGCAAGGCCAGATCCCAGCCGCGCTCTTCAAGGGCTGCATCCCCCAGTTCCTCGACCACCTCGCGAGCCAGCCCCGGCGCCAACCCCATTGCTGTCAGGCGGCGCATCAGCTCGGACTGCAATGGATGATGGCGGGCGTAGCGACGCCACTCGAGCACGCGCAGCTGGCTTTCCATCAAGGTTCGCAGGCTGCGGACCTCTTCTTCCAGACGCTCGACGACAGGTGACGGCCCCACCGGCGCGTGCGCGGAAGGAGTCGGTGACGTGGCAGGTTGTTCGCTCGCGCGTTGCCGATCACGGGCATAGGGATCAGGCAGGTCTTCGTCCGCGACCACGGCCGGCTCGTGCAGCGGCCTGAGGGAGGCTGCGGGCTCGGCCGGGGTATCCTCCCAGAGATCGATCCCGCCGGGACGTACTACCTGCCTTGGCGGCCAGGCCAGGTCCGGCTGGCGGGTTTTCGCCGCGCCGGTCGGTGCCGACGCCGATTTATTGACGGCCATCTGCAGACTGGCCTCGACATCCAGCGCGGCAACGATTTCAACCCCCTCGTCGACCCGCTTGTTGGAAAGGATGACTGCGTCCGCGCCCAGTTCCTCGCGCACCTGGCGAATGGCCGTACGCATGTCGGGTGCGGTAATCCGTCGAATCTTCATCTGCTCCTCTCCTGCATGTTCAAGGGCGGTTCAGCCCAGGCCGCTGGCTTGATGCTCTGCCCTAAGGAAATGCTGAAAAAATCCATCCCTGGATTTTTTCAGCTCGGCTTGTCGCGGCACATGTCCGCGACAGCCTCAGCGAATCAGCGACTTGCGTCCTTGTTCGCGTTGGGGCGTCCTGCCCCAGACGGGAAGCGCTGACATTCAGCGCTTCCTTAAATCACTGTCCGATACTTGCCACGACACGGATCTGCCGGTTTTCCGGCACTTCCTGATAATTCAGCACTCGCAGCGCCGGGATGGCGTAACGCAACATGCGCGCCAGCCAGGGCCTCAACGGCGGGGCAACCAGCAGCACCGCCGGTTCGCCACGGGCCTCCTGGCGCTGGGTTGCCTCGCTGAGCGAGCGGTGCAGGCGTTCAGCAAGACCCGGTTCCAGGCCGGGGCCGGCATCGCCAGCAGCCTGCGTTGTGTTAAGCAACAATTGTTCCAGACTTGGCTCGAGGGTGATCACCGGCAGTTCCGGCGCCAGTCCATTGATGCTCTGCACAATCATCCGGCCGAGGGCGACCCGCACGGCGGCGGTCAGGTGCCCGGCATCCTGGGTGCGTTGGGCATGCTGCGCCAGGGTCTCGGCGATATTGCGCATGTCGCGGATGGGCACCTTCTCTTCCAGCAGGTTCTGCAGCACCTGGACCACCGTGGTCAACGGAAGCGCGCGCGGCACCAGATCCTCGACCAGCTTGGGCGCGCTCTGCTTGAGGCTCTCCAGCAGTTGCTGAACCTCCTCGTAGCCCAGCATCTCCTGGGCGTTGTCCTGCAGGATCTGCGACAGATGGGTTGCGACCACCGTACTGGCGTCGACCACGGTATAGCCCAGCGCCTGCGCGTGCTCGCGATCGCCCGTCGAGATCCAGACCGCCTCGAGGCCGAACGCCGGATCCTTGGTGACGATACCCTGCACGGTCCCGTGCACCTGGCCCGGATTGATCGCCATCTCGCGGTCGGGATAGATCTCCGCCTGCCCGATAGGCACCCCGTGCAGGCTGATGCGATAGGCGTTCGGCGCCAGATCGAGGTTGTCACGGATGTGCACCGCGGGGATCAGGAAACCCAATTCCTGCGACAGCTTCTTGCGCACGCCCTTGATCCGCGGCATCAACTGCCCGCCCTGATTG
The DNA here is from genome assembly GCA_040758395.1 of Pseudomonadota bacterium. Taxonomy (GTDB): domain Bacteria; phylum Pseudomonadota; class Gammaproteobacteria; order Halothiobacillales; family Halothiobacillaceae; genus Thiofaba. The sequence goes on along the minus strand of JBFLVP010000007.1, from coordinate 80,259 downwards.
CGGTCGACGATCGGGATCAGGGCATAGCCGACCTCCAGACCGATCACATCGACCTGAGGCACGTCCTCCCAGGTCAATTCTCGGGTCTCCGGGCGTGGCGGCTGCGCCGCCTCCACCGGGGCCAGGGCCCTGGACCCGGCCGCCTCCTCCTGCTTGCGCGCCATCCACCAGGCGCCAAAGCCCGACAGGGCAGCCAGACTCAGGAAGGCAAGGTTCGGCATGCCCGGCACCAGGCCCATGCCGCCCATGATCCCGGCGGTCACACCCAGAACTTTCGGATTGGCGAACATCTGGCCGACGATCTGGTCGCCCATGTCCTGCGACTGGGTCATGCGGGTGACGATGATGGCGGTGGCGGTGGACAGCAGCAGCGCGGGAATCTGCGCCACCAGGCCGTCGCCGATGGCGAGCAGGGTGTAGGTTCGGCCGGCATCGCCGAAGCTCATGTCATGCTGGGCCATGCCGATGACCAGCCCGCCAATCACGTTGATGATCAGGATCAGGATGCCGGCGATCGCATCCCCGCGGACGAACTTGCTGGCACCGTCCATCGAGCCATAGAAATCCGCCTCCTGAGAAACCTCGGCGCGGCGGGTACGGGCCTCGTCCTGGGTGATCAGGCCCGCGTTCAGGTCCGCGTCGATGGCCATCTGCTTGCCGGGCATCGCATCCAGGGTGAAGCGCGCACTGACCTCGGATACCCGCCCCGCGCCCTTGGTGACCACCACGAAGTTGATGATCACCAGGATCACGAACACCACGATCCCGACCGCGAAATTGCCGCCGATCACGAAGGCCGCGAACGATTCGATCACATGCCCCGCAGCCGCCTCGCCTTCATGCCCTTCGAGCAGGATGACGCGGGTCGAGGCGATGTTGAGCGCAAGGCGCAGGAGGGTGGAGACGAGGATGATGGTGGGGAAGACCGCAAAATCCAGCGGCCGCATCACGTAAACCGTCACCATCACCACCACCAGACTGAGCGTGATATTGAAGGTGAAGAAGGTATCCAGCAGGAAGGGCGGCAGCGGGATAACCATCATCGCCAGAAGAATGACGATGATCATCGGCGCGCCAAGACCACGCCCACGCCAGCCGCGGGCCTGGCCCAGCAAGGCCTTCGCGTCGATGCGCGGCAGACTCAGATCGGCAAGCTTCATGATTCCTCGCTAGGAAAGACAGCGCCCGGCAGGGCTTTGCCTTCCTTCAAGCACGGATCATGCCTACATCACAAAAAATTCATGCATAACCCATTGCAGAACTCAGGATTGGTGATAAATTCTGTTTTGCCATTCATCACATTAGTTCATGGGTATGTCACAATGACCGAGACTTTCGACAAGCACACCCCCTGGCGCATCGTGCATGCAGCCATCGCCGCGCTGCTCACCCTCAAGAGCATCATCGTCGGCACCCTGATGCTGACCCTGGGTATCGCGGTCGAATAAGACCCCTCATCCCTGGTAAAAAAACCCCCGCTGCGCGTGGCCGCGCAGCGGGGGTTTCTGTTTTCGACCCAGTCAAGTCCACAGGGCTGGCAAAGCATCATCCCCTGCACACTCCGTCAGTGGGCCTCCGGGGTCCACGGCCCCTCCGGCACGTCCACCTCCGGACGGGGCGGAGTCACCCCACCCTGCCGGCGCGCTTCGCGCAACTGGTAGACGTAGGCCAGCACCTGGGCCACGGCGCGATACAGTTCGGCCGGAATGGGATGATTGAGCTCGGTGGTCTGGTAGAGCGCCCGTGCCAGCGGAGGGGCCGAGAAGATCAACACGCCATGCTCCTCGCCCAGTTCGCGGATGCGCGCGGCGACCAGATCGCGTCCTTTGGCCACCATCACCGGGGCGCCCCCCGCATCACTGTCATAGCGCAAGGCAACCGCGAAGTGGGTCGGGTTGGTGATGATGACATCGGCCTTGGGCACGTCCTGCATCATGCGGCGCATGGCGGCCTGCATCTGCAGCTGGCGGATCTTCTGCTTGACCTCCGGCTTCCCCTCGGTTTCCTTGAATTCATCCTTGATTTCCTGCTTGGTCATGCGCAGCTGCTTGATGTGCTCCCACAACTGGTAGGGCACATCAGCGGCGGCAATCAGCAGGGTGGCGGCGCTCATCAACAGGAAGGCCCAGCCGATCATCTGCATGCCCGCCAATAATCCGGCACGCGGATCGGTCAACCCCAGGCGCAGCAGCTCATCCAGCTCGAGCCATATCACCAGGGCCGCGACGCTCCCCACCAGCACAAACTTGAGAATGCCCTTGATCAATTCGACCAGGGCGCGCATGGCGAACATGCGCTGGATGCCCTTGATGAAGCTGATGCGCTCATACTTGGGCGCCAGTGCCTGCCAGCTGAAGCCGATCCCACCCATCAGCGCTGGCGCAAGGAATGCCGCCACGATCAGCAAGGCAATGAAGGGCAGAATGGCCATGAAGCCACGCCAGAGCATTTCGCCGAACTGTCGGGTCATCCAGGCAGGATCCAGGATCATCTCGCGGCTGGGCGAGAGCCCGATGCGTAACTCGTTCATCAGCGATGAGCCGATCCACGGCCCAAAAAGCAACAACCCTGCCGCCGAGGCCATCAGCACCACGGTCGTGCCCAATTCGCGAGAGCGGGCAATCTGGCCCTTTTCTCTCGCCTGTTTGAGCCGTTTCGGGGTTGGCTGTTCGGTACGTTCCTGACCGCTATCCGGCTGTTCAGCCATGCGACCCCCTTAGCCTCCCAGGATCTGGCGCATGGCGATCAGGCCCTGCTCAAGCATCCGCTCGAACTGCGGCCTGAGCACGGGCGCGGAAAGCAACAGCATGATGAACCCCACCACCATGGTGAGCGGAAAGCCGACCGAGAAGATGTTCAGCTGCGGTGCGGCGCGGGTGATCACACCAAGGCCGAGGTTGACCATCAGCAAGGCCGTCAGCGCGGGCAGTGCCACCCACATCGCCCCCTCGAACATGGTCGCCGCCCACCCCGCGACGGCCCACCAGGCCTCGCGCCCCGGCGCCCCCTCCAGCCACGGACTGACGGCGACCGGCATCAGGCGGAAGCTGTCAGCCAACATCTCAATCAGCATCAGGTGGCCATCGAGGGTCAGGAACAGCAGGGTCACGACAATGGTGTAAAACTGGCTGACGACCGGCACGCTGACGCCATGCTGCGGGTCAACGGCGGAGGCGAAGCCCAGACCCATGGTCAGGGCGATCACCTCACCCGCATTGACGAACACGGCGAACACCAGCTGCAGGATGAAACCCATGCTGACGCCGATGATGATCTGCTGCGCGGCGATCAGCACCGCTTCGGGCGAAAACGGATCCACCTTCGGCGCCTCGGGCACCAGCGGCATGATGACCAGGGTCACAAGCAGGACGACGAGAATGCGGATGTTGGCCGGCAAGGTATTCGCGCCGAACGGCGGCGCCACCATGATCAATGCACCGACACGCAGGAAGGGCCAGATGAACAACCCCATCCAGGCCATGATGTCTTCGATGGGAATGACCAGGGGCGCCATCACGGGCACCTCAACCGACGAGGCCCGGGATCGAGTCATACAGGCGACGGGTGTAGTCGATCAGCAGGCCCAGCATCCAGGAACCGGCCAGCAACAGAACCACCACCATCGCAAGCAGCTTGGGAATGAAGCTGAGCGTCATCTCGTTGATCTGGGTGGCCGCCTGGAAGATACCGACCAGAAGACCGGCCGCCAGTGCGGTAAGCAACAGCGGCAGGGAGAGCATCAGGATGACTTCCAGCGCCTGACGGGTGAGATCGATGACAGTATCGGGAGTCATGTCACGCGTCCGGCTAGGCGTAGAAACTCGCGGCGAGCGTGCCCATCAGCAAGGCCCAGCCGTCGACCAGCACGAACAGCATCAGCTTGAATGGCAATGACACGATCATGGGCGAAAGCATCATCATGCCCATCGACATCAGGGAACTGGCCACCACCAGGTCGATGATGAGGAAGGGGATGAAGATCAGAAAGCCGATCTGGAAGGCCGTCTTCAACTCCGAAGTCAGAAAGGCCGCCATCAGGGTGGTGAACGGCACCTGTTCGGGCGATTCGAAACCGTCCTTGCCGCCGATCCGGCCGAACAGGGCGATGTCCTCTTCGCGCGTCTGCTTGAGCATGAACTCGCGCAGCGGCTTGGCGGCCGCCTCGATGGCTGGCTGGGCTTCCATCTGCTCATTCAGGTAGGGCGAGACCCCCTCGGTCCAGGAGCGCTCGAATACCGGCGCCATGATGAACAGGGTCAGGAACAGGGCCAACCCAAGCAGGATCTGGTTGGATGGCGTCATCGGGGTGCCCATGGCCTGGCGCAGGATGGCGAGCACGATGATGATCCGCGTGAACGAGGTCATCATCAGCAGCGCCGACGGCAGCAAGGTCAGCACCGTCATCAGCGCCAGCACCTGCAGGGTCAGGGAATAACCCTGCCCGCCATCCGCCAACTCCTTGACCGTCACCACCGGCAGGCCTTCCGGCTGGGCCAAGGCCAGTTCGGGAATCAGCAGTGGCAACAAAAGCGCGAGCCAGCGCAGAGCCTTCATCGACGCTCACTCCGCAGGTTCACATCCGCAAGCTCCCGGTCGAAATCACCCTTGGGGCGATGCGCGGGCAGCACTTCATCCATGAGTGGATCAGGCGGGGCTGTTTCATCGACCACGGCCTCGGGCGGCAGATGCAGCAAGGGTTCGATCTGACCGCTGGTGACACCCAGGACGAGCTGGTGACCCGCCACCTCGATCCACACCACCCGCTCGCGCGGCCCGACGGCGAGCGTCCCCTGCACGGCCATCGCCTGCTGCCGCGCTACGTGAGGCAAGCCGCCGAAACGCTTGAGCAGGGCGACCAGGACGAACAGCAGGGCCAACACTCCAAGCAGACTGACCGTCAACTTGACCAGGTATCCACCGGACAAGGGATCCGGCCCAGCCGCGCCTTCGGCCGCGAGGAGCAGCCCCGGGGCAAGCGCCAGCACACTGACAAGAAGGCGCGAGACCGACATCACTTCAGGCGCCTCACCCGCTCGGCCGGGCTGATGACATCGGTCAGGCGGATGCCGAATTTCTCGTTCACCACCACCACCTCGCCGTGCGCGATCAGGGTGCCGTTGACCAGCACGTCCAGCGGTTCGCCGGCCAGTCGATCCAGCTCCACAATCGACCCCTGGTTGAGTTGAAGGAGGTTGCGGATCGGGATCTGGGTGCGCCCGATCTCCAGGGAAAGGGCAACGGGGATATCAAGAATGACCTCCAGATTGACTTCGGGATTCCCCGTCAAGCCAGCATCGCCACTGAGCGCGCCCGGCTGGACGGCCGAACTGGCCGAAGCCTCGGCCTCGATCCCGGCCTGCTCGGCCATGGCCGCAGCCCAATCGTCCATCACCGCTTCGTTTGCATGATCACTGGCCATGTCTCTTGGCTCCCGTCTTGGATTCTTGCTGCTCTTCAGGGCGTACGATCTCGTTGATCTTCACCGCGGCATTACCTCGATGCACCCCCCATTTCCCACGGAACACGGGTGTCCCCTCACACTTGAGGGCCACGCTGTCCGGCATGTCGATCGGGATGATGTCGCCCACCTTCATGTGCATCACGTCGTAAAGACTCAGCTGCGTATCGCCCAGATGAGCATTGATCTTCAGCCTGGCGCTGCCCAGTTCACGCTTGAGCGAACGCGACCAGCGCTCATCGATCTCGCCACGGTCGCTCTGCACGCCGGCGTCGAGCAGGTCGCGGATGGGCTCGATCATGTTGTACGGGATGGCCAGGTGGAACTGGCCACCACCGCCCTCCAGCTCGATTCGAAAGGCGCAGACCGCCACCACTTCGCTTGGCGCGACGATGTTGGCGAGCTGGGGATTCATCTCGTGACTGACCAACTGGAACTGGACGGGCAGGACCGAGGCCCAGGCCCTCTGCATCTCTTCATAGGCGATCTGCAACACCCGCTGGACGACGCGCAACTCGGTGGGCGTGAAGTCACGCCCCTCGATCTTGGAGTGACGGCCGCTGCCGCCAAAGAAGTTGTCGACCAGGGTGTAGACCAGCCGCGACTCCATCATGAACACGGCAATACCCTTGAGCGGCTTCATGTGCACGATGGTGAGGCTGGTGGGAACGAACAGGCTGTGCACCCATTCGCCATACTTGTTCATGCGCACGCCTTCGATCGAGATCTCGACCGTGCGCCGCAGCATGCTCACCAGACGGATGCGGAACGCGCGTCCGAAGCGCTCATTGATCATCTCCAGCGTGGGGAGGCGCCCACGCACGATCCGCTCCTGGCTGGTGAAGTCGTAGGAGTGAATCCCTCCCTTGGCACGCGGGGCGACACCGGAATCGGTTTCGACCTCGCCTCCGTCGACCCCCGTCAGAAGGGCATCGATCTCAGCCTGGGATAGGATGTCGATCGCCATGGATCACCTGCCTCACTGCATCACAAAGTTGGTGAAGAGCAGATCTTCAACATCTTCCGGGTCGACGTGAGCCTGCTTCTCCAGCACCTTGCGCACCTCTTCCAGGGCATGCTGACGCAGTTGCTCGCGACCCTGGGCGGTCTTGATCTCGCTCGACTTCTGCTGGCTGAGCAGCGCGTTGAGGGCCGCCTTGAGCGCCGGCATGTGGGTCTTGATGATGGCGGGCAGCTCCGGGGAGGTGGTCAACACCTGGGCCTCGACCTGCAGATAGTCGGCCTCGCTGGTCTCCGCCAGATTGACCGTGAACGGCGTCTTCTCGTCACCGATCAGGATATAGGTGGGGACAGCGTGCTCATCCTTGTCCTTTTTCTTTTTCTTCTTGTCACCGCCATCCTCGTCATGCCCATCCTCGTCATGCCCATCCTCGGCATGGGGGGCATCCGCCGTCTGCGCGCTGGGGGCGCCGCCTAGCTTGCCGCTCAGGATCAACCAGGCACCGCCACCGAGGACGCCGCCAAGCATGAGGATCAGGATGATCAACAGGATGACAACAAGCTTGCTGCCGCCCGATTTCTTCTCGACTGGCTCTTCCGCCTGTACCTGCTTCGCCTCAGCCATGATTATCCAAGCTCCTTCGCATGATGATGGGGGTGGTCAACAGGTTGACGCGCCCGAGTGTACCAATGCCTCTCGACGCACGCAGCCCTCGCTCACGCGACGGCCACATCCATGCGACGCTGGCGCTTGTCCCCATAGAGCGCCAGATCGGCGCGTTCCACCATCTGCCATGCCGCGTCACCAGGTTGCCAGTGCGCGATGCCCATGCTGCCACGCAATGGAATGAGCAGGTTGCCGCGTACCAGGGGTGAACCGGAAATGGCATCACGAAGGCGCTCCAGCATGCGCTCGGCGCCCTCCTCGCCGGTCTCGGGCATGAGGAGAGCAAATTCATCTCCGCCGAAACGGAACACCATGTCCGTGCCACGCGCGGTGGTCTTCAACACCTTGGCGAACTGCTTGAGCAATTCGTCGCCCACATGATGTCCGTGCGCATCATTGACCTGCTTGAAACCATCCATGTCCAGCATCATCAGCGCCAGCCTGCCACCATGCCGTTCGACGCGGGCAAGTTCGCGCGCCAGTGCCTCGTCGAAGGCAAAACGATTGCCCACACCGGTCAGCGGATCGCGGGTCGCCATCAACACGGTGTGCTGATACAGCTCCGCATTACGCAGCGGATAGAGCAGGTAGGCCAGCAGATCCTCGAAGACTTCCAGTTCCTCGCCGACGAAGGGGCGGTTCCGCATCAGGACCATCTCACCCAGCCATTCCTCGTTTACACGCAGGTTGTATTCCGCATGGTGAGGCGCCTCCTCGCCCCACCGAATGCCCTGACCCTCTCGCTTGTCATCGAAACGGAGACCGTCGAAGGGGATCGTCTCCTGCGCGATGCCAGCAAAAATCCGGAACATCGGTTCCACCTCCAGCACGCTGGGCAGCTGGCGGGCAAGACGAAGGATCGCCCGTTGACGTCGCTGCTCCAGTTCGGCGCCTGCATTGGCGGCACGCAGGGCGCGCACATCGCGGACTGGCATGGGGCGGCGAAGAAGGGTGGCGGGCATGTTGAGGCTCATGGTGAGAACTCCTGAAATCCACGTGCTCTTTAGCATTCAGGCCCACCAAAGCGAATTCCATGCCACAAATGGAAAAGCCCGCCATGGCGGGCTTTGAAACAAGGTCCTCGAGCATAAGACCACCCAGACACGTTTAGACGTCAATTTTCCGACGACCTGCTCAAGCGGATTTTGGCTTGTCCGCCACGTTGTCACGCAGATAGATCGGCTGCGCCTGCCCGGGGGGAAGCCAACCGCTATGCCGCGCCAGATGAGCGCCGATCAAAGCCACGTCGTGAGCACGCGGCAGGAGGTCCGCATCCCGCCCGCGGAGCAAAGCTGCGAAGCGGGGATTCAGCACCGTCTCATACGCGGCCCAGCCCGGCCCTGCCGCGAACCAGCCATCCGCTTCCGGGCAGGGCGCGGCTGACGGCGCAATGACGCACTCCTCGCCCAGGGCACGGATGTCCCCCAGACCACCGACCGCCCAGCTTCCCCAATAGACCTCGTGCATGCGTGCATCCAGCGCGGTGAGCACCCGCTCCGCGCCATGCAGACGCCAGGCGGCATGTGCCAGCGCGGCCAGGCTGGACACCGGCATCACCGGAAGATCGGCGCCAAAGGCCAGGCCCTGGGTCACCCCCGCCGCGATGCGCAGGCCGGTGAAGGCACCGGGCCCGCGCGCGAAGGCGATGCCGTCCAGTTGATTGAGGCTTGCTCCGGCACCGGCCAGCAGATTCTGCACCATGGGCAGGATCAGCTGGGTATGCTGGCGCGGCGCGAGCGCGTACTCCTCCAGCAGATTCCCCTCGATCAGCAAGGCGGCCGAGCAGGCCTCGGTGGAGGTATCGATGGCGAGTAGCTTCATGGCTCGAACCCGGAAAAGCGGAGGGGCGCATTGTAGCGCCCCCCGATGATCGCGTCCCTGCCCCGCGTCAAGGATGCCTCATGCCCTTGACCATGCCGATCAGGGCATTGGTGGAACCGTCGTAGTCGCTGACCACACCGTCGCCCGTGAGCTTGGGCAGGATGCTGCTGGCCATCTGCTTGCCGAGCTCCACGCCCCACTGGTCGAAGGAGTTGAGGCGCCAGAGGATGCCCTGGGTGAATATCTTGTGCTCGTACAGCGCGATCAGCATGCCCAGGGTGTAGGGCGTGTGGTCACGCATCAGGATCGTGTTGCTCGGCTTGTTGCCGGGGATGACCTTGTGCGGGGCGAGCCAGCGGAGGGTGTCCTCGTCCGCGCCCTGGGCGCGCATCTCGGTCTCCACCTCGTCCTGCGTGCGCCCCCACATCAGCGCCCGGGTCTGGGCGAACATGTTGGCGATCAGCATCGCGTGCTGGTCGCCCACGGGGTTGTGGGTATTCGCGGCGACGATGAAATCGCAGGGAATCAGGCGGGTGCCCTGGTGCATCAGCTCGAAGAAGGCATGCTGACCATTGGTGCCATGACCGCCCCAGAGCACCGCGCCGGTGGTGTAGTCGACGATCTGGCTGTCGCGGTCCACCGACTTGCCGTTGCTCTCCATGTCCGCCTGCTGCAGGTAGGCGGGCAGCGAGCGCAGGCGGGTGCCGTAGGGCAGCACCGCATGGGTCTCGGCGCCGAAGAAGTTGGCATACCAGATGCCCAGCAGCGCCAGGATGACCGGCATGTTGCGCTCCAGCGGCGCCTCGTGGAAGTGACGGTCCATCGCATGCGCGCCCTCGAGCATCTTCTCGAAATGATCGAAGCCGACGTGGATGGCGATCGACAGGCCGATGGACGACCACAGCGAATAACGCCCGCCGACCCAGTCCCAGAACTCGAACATGCTTTCCGGGGCGATGCCGAACGCGCTGACCGCCTTGAGGTTGGTGGACACGGCGGCGAAGTGCCTGGCCACCTGCGCCTCGTCGCCGGCCTTGTCGAGGAACCAGCGGCGCGCGGTATGCGCGTTGGCCATGGTCTCCTGGGTGGTGAAGGTCTTGGAGGCGACGATGAATAGGGTGGTCTCGGGATCGAGCTGGCGCAGGGTGCTGACGATGTCGGACGGCGCGACATTGGAGACGAAATGCGCGCGCAGATCGGTTCGCGCGTAGGAACCCAGCGCCTCGCACACCATCTTCGGCCCCAGATCCGACCCGCCCACGCCCAGGTTCACCACATCGGTGATGGCCTTGCCGGTGTAGCCGGTCCATTCCCCCTTGCGTACCGCCCTGGCGAATTTCTCCATCCGCTTGAGAACCGCGTTGACCTCCGGCATCACGTCCTGGCCATCCACGAACACCGGGCTGTTGCTGCGGTTGCGCAGGGCGGTGTGCAGCACGGCGCGGTCCTCGGTGAAGTTGATCTTGTCGCCGCGGAACATCCGCTCGCGCCAGTCCTCCAGGCCGGACTCGCGCGCCAGCTGCAGCAGCAGCGTCATGGTCTCGTCGCTGACACGGTTCTTGGAGTAGTCCAGGAACAACTCGCCGGCGCGCAGGCTGAACCGCTCGAAACGCCCGGCGTCCCGGCTGAAAAGCTCGCGCATGTGCAGGTCGCGGATGACAGCATGATGGGCTTGCAGGGCCTTCCAGGCGGGCAGTTCGGTCGGACGGGTCATGACTTCCTCAATAAGCGGCAGGGTTGTTCGAACATTAGCGGTAAGCGGGTCGTGCGGCTACAGCACGTTACGCCAGACATGGTCGTCCTGGTCGAACAGGCGGGACGACTCCTCCGGCCCCCAGCTTCCGGCCGGGTAGGTATGGATGTAATCGCGCTCCTGCGCCCAGACCTTGAGCACCGGATCGACCACGCGCCAGGCCCACTCCACCTCGTCGTAGCGCAGGAACAGGGACTGGTCGCCGCTCATCACGTCCAGCAGCAGGGCCTCGTAGGCGCCCAGGCGCGCGGCCTCGCTCTCGCAGTAGGTCGCGTCGAGCTGGGTGGTGGTGGTGCGTAGTTCCAGGCCTTCGCGCTTGGTCTGCACCTCCAGCCGCAGGCTGTCGCAGGGCTGGATGCCGAGCAGCAGCCAGTTCGGCTTGAGCTGCTCGATCGGCGTTTCGCGGAACAGCTGCTGCGGCGGGTGACGGAAGCGGATGCTCACCATCGAGCTGCCCTCGGGCAGACGCTTGCCGGTGCGGATGTAGAACGGCACCCCGCGCCAGCGCCAGTTGTCGATGTAGAGCTTGAGCGCGGCATAGGTCTCGGTGGTGCTGTGCGGCGCCACGCCCTCCTCTTCCAGATAACCCGGCACTGGCTTTCCACGCACCGTGCCGCGCGTGTACTGGGCGCGGAAGGCATGGGCATGCACCGCGCGCGGCGGAATCGGGCGGATGGAGCGCAGTACCTTCACCTTCTCGTCGCGCAGGGCCTCGGCCTCCAGGCTCGCGGGCGGCTCCATCGCCACCAGGGTGAGCATCTGCAACAGGTGGCTCTGGATCATGTCGCGCATGGCCCCGGCCTGGTCGTAGTAACCGGCGCGGCGGGCGATGCCCTTGTCCTCCGCGTGCGAAATCTGCACGTGGTCGATGTAATTGCGGTTCCAGAGCGGTTCGAGGAACAGGTTGGCGAAGCGGAACACCAGGATGTTCTGGATCGTCGATTTGCCCAGGTAATGGTCGATGCGGAAGATCTGCCGCTCCGAGAAATGCCGATGCAGGCGCGTATCCAGCAGCCTGGCGCTCTCCAGGTCATAGCCGAACGGCTTCTCCACCACCAGCCGCCGCCAGCCGGCCGACTCGTCATGCAGACCAGCCTCGCCCAGGCATTCGCTGACCACGCTGTACAGGTCCGGGGCGATGGCGAGGTAGAAAACCAGATGACTCGCGGCCTCATTCTCGAGCAGGCGGGCGCGCAGACGCTTGTAGTCCTCCACGCTCTGCAGATCGCCCTCGACAAAACGCAGACGCGCGAGAAAGCGTCCGAGCACATCCTCCTGGAGGTTCTTGCCCAGTTGCTCGCGCAGCGAGGCCGCCACATCATCGCGCCAGGCCTCGTCGCTCCAGGCGCGCCGCCCGAAGCCGACGATGCTCATCGACGCCGGGAGACGACCATGACGGTCGAGGTTGTAGAGCGCCGGGAGCAGCTTGTTGACCGCGAGATTGCCCGTGGCGCCGAAGATGACGAAGGCGCAGGGATGGGACAGGCTGTTCAGCCCGCCGGATGAAACGACTCCACCGGGCATGACACTTACTCCGCCTTGCTGATGGCGTGACCGCCAAACGACTGACGCATGAGCGCCAGCAGCTTGTTGCCATAGTCCGCGTGACCCTGGCTGGCGAACCGCATGTGCAGCGCCATCGAGATGACCGGCGCGGCCACCCCGAGATCGATGGCCTCCTTGGCGGTCCAGCGCCCCTCGCCGGAATCCGACACATGCGGGGCAATGTCCGCCAAGGTCTGATCGTTGGCCAGTGCGCCGGCGGTAAGGTCGAGCAGCCAGCTCTGCACCACCGAGCCGTGCCGCCACAACTCACTGACCTCGGCGAGATCGATATCGAACGGCTCCTTCGCCTTGAGCAGCGCCAGTCCCTCGGCCAGCGCCTGCATCATGCCGTACTCGATGCCGTTGTGGACCATCTTGGTGTAGTGCCCCGCGCCCAGCGGACCGACATGCGCCCAGCCCCGATCATGCGCGGGCGCCAGCGCCTTCAGGATCGGCTCCAGCCGCGCCGCGTCCTCGTCACTGCCACCCGCCATCACGCAGTAGCCGTTGCGCAGCCCCCAGACCCCGCCGGACACGCCCACGTCCATGAAGCGCACCCCGGTCGGGGCGATCTGCTCGCCTCGGCGCTGGGTGTCCTGGTAGAAGGCATTGGCCCCGTCGACCAGCAGGTCGCCCGCCTGCATGCGCGGCAGCACGCCCGCGATCGCGTCCTCGGTCGGCGCGCCGCAGGGCAGCATCAACCAGACGATACGGGGCGCGGGCAACTGGTCGAAGAACGCGTCCATCGAGTAGGCCGGCAAGAATCCCGCGCCTTCCGCGCGCAGTTCGTCGACCGGCCCCGCGCTGCGGTTCAGGCCCACCACCTCGATCCCCGCGCGCACCAGGCGGCGGGCCATGTTGGCGCCCATGCGACCCAGACCATAGATACCGATACGCATGACTGATCTCCACGGATGACCTTGATATAGAAAATACAGGCGCGCAGCGCCTTCGGCATTCCGGCTATAATGCGACACCTTTGTGAAGCAATTGCTGCGCCCGTTCCACGAGCCGGCGCGCCAAAACCACGGAACTGATGCCCATGCGCAAACGCCCCGCCTCCTCCAAGCACGATGCCGCCCTGCGCGCACGCGTCAAACTGTTTGGCCAACTGCTCGGCGAGGTTGTCCTCGAACAGGCGGGCGAAGAGGTCTTTGACGCCGTCGAGACCCTGCGCAAGGGCTTCATCCGCCAGCGCCAGGCCCCCAATCCGCGCAGCCACGCCAAGCTGATGGAAGCGATCGAGGAACTGCCCGCGCCCAAGCTCACCCAGGTGGTGCGCGCGTTCAGCATCTATTTCAGCCTGGTCAACATCGCCGAGGAAGAGCTGATGCACCAGCAACGCCGCGGCATGGTCCGCCGTGGCCTGAACCTGTGGAAGGGCTCGTTCCACGACACCCTGCGCGAATTCAGCAAGGAAGGCATGACCGCCGACCAGCTGCAGGAATTGCTCGACCACCTGCAATACATCCCGGTCTTCACCGCCCACCCGACCGAAGCCAAGCGCCGCACGGTGATGGACCAGCAGCGCCGCGTGTTCGTCCTCTCCAGCGAGCTGGACCGCCCGGGCATCGGCGAGACCGAACGCGCCGACATCATCGCCAACATCAAGACCCACATCCTCGCCCTGTGGAAGACCAACGAGGTGCGCAGCGTGCGCCCGAAGGTCGAGGACGAGATTCGCCAGGGTCTGTACTACTTCCGTCAGAGCATCTTCAACGCGGTGCCGACCGTCTATCGCTACCTGGAAAAGGCGATCAGCACCAACTTCGGCCGGGATCTCGCGCAGCAGGTGAAGGCGCCCAGCTTCCTGCGCTTCGGCTCCTGGATCGGCGGCGACCGCGACGGCAACCCCTTCGTCACCCCCGACACCACCGAGCAGGCCGTGGCCATGGCCGCCGAGATGGTGCTGGAGGAATACCGCCAGCGCATCTACGCCCTCGGCCGCACCCTCACCCACTCCATCAGCCTGTGCCCGCACATCTGCGTGCACCAGCTCGCGCTGGAAGCCGACAAGCGCTTCGTTTCCGCGGTGTTCGGCAGCGAAGGCGACGAGCACTTCGAGGACGAGCCCTACCGCACCAAGCTGCGCATCATGCACTACCGCCTGGGGCGCAACCTGGACTACGTGCGCCGGCTCAAGGACGGCAGTCCCATTCCGCTGCCGGGCGATGCCTATCCGAGCCCGACCGACTTCGTGGCCGACCTGTATCGCATCCGTGAATCGCTGATCGAGAACGGCGATGCCCTGCTCGCGAACGCCGAACTGAAGGACCTCATCCGCCTGGCGGAAACCTTCGGCTTCCACCTGTTCCAGCTCGACATCCGCCAGGAATCCACCCGTCACAGCGACGCCGTGGCCGAGATCCTCGACCAGATCGAGCCGGGCCTGAACTACCTCGACCACGACGAGGAAGGCCGCCTGCGCGTGCTGGCCGAGCGCATCCAGCGCCCCGCCCCGGCCGTCGCCCCGGACGCGCTCACCCCCGACACCCTGCAGACCCTGCGCGTGTTCGACGTGATGCGTGCCATGCGCCAGAACGTCAGCCGCGAGGCCTTCGGCGCCTACGTCATCTCCATGACCCATGCCGCCAGCCACGTGATGGAAGTCATGTACCTCGCCCACCTGGCCGGCCTGGCGGGCTTCGACAGCGAAGGCAAGCCCTACTGCAACCTGCTGATCTCGCCGCTGTTCGAGACCATCGAGGATCTCGCGCACATCGAGCAGGTCCTCACCCTGCTGCTCGACAACCCGGTCTACCGTGAACTGCTCGCGGCCTCCGGCGGCCTGCAGGAAGTCATGCTGGGCTACTCCGACTCCTGCAAGGACGGCGGCGTGCTGGCCTCGGTCTGGAACCTCTACCAGGCCCAGCTCAAGGTGCTGGAGCTGACCCAGAAGCGTGGCGTCGAGTTCCGCCTGTTCCACGGCCGCGGCGGCACCGTCGCGCGCGGCGGCGGCCCCACCCACGAATCCATGCTGTCCCTGCCGCAAGGCACCGTGCTCGGCCAGATCAAGTTCACCGAACAGGGCGAAGTGCTGTCCTCCAAATACAGCAACACCGAAACCGCGATCTACGAACTGGTCATGGGCGCCACCGGCCTGATGAAGGCCACCCGCCACC
Organism: Pseudomonadota bacterium; assembly: GCA_040758395.1. Classification (GTDB taxonomy): domain Bacteria; phylum Pseudomonadota; class Gammaproteobacteria; order Halothiobacillales; family Halothiobacillaceae; genus Thiofaba. Next base: position 64,933 of record JBFLVP010000007.1, on the reverse strand, counting down.
GCGTCATGGACCTGCCCCGCCCGCGTCCGGAATTCGAAGCCGCCATGGCCGACATGGCCCGCTACGGCGAAGAGGCCTACCGCGAGCTCACCGACCGCACGCCGGGCTTCATCCCCTACTTCTACGAAGCCACCCCGGTGCGCGAGATCGGCCTGATGAACATCGGCTCCCGCCCCTCGCACCGCAAGCAGGGCGACATCTCCAAATACTCCGTGCGCGCCATCGCCTGGGTGTTCGGCTGGGCCCAGGCCCGCCACACCCTGCCCGCCTGGTTCGGCATCGGCAGCGCGCTGGAACAATGGCAGAAGACCCATCCGGACCAGCTCGACCTGCTGCGCGCCATGTTCCGGGGCTGGCCGTTCTTCCACAGCCTGCTGCGCAACACCCAGATGTCGCTGACCAAGGGCGAGATGCAGATCGCCCACGAATACGCCGAACTGGTCAAGGACCGCGACGTGGCGCAACAGGTCTACGGCATGATCAACGGCGAATACCAGCGCACCCTGAACGAAGTGCTGCGCGTGGCCGGCGTGGACGACCTGCTCGAGATCGACCCCGTCCTCGGCACCTCCATGCAGCGCCGCAACCCGTATCTGGACCCGCTCAACCACATCCAGATCACCCTGCTCAAGCGCTATCGCGACGAGAACCTCACCGACGAAGAGCGCGAAATGTGGCTGCGCCCCCTGCTCCGCTCCATCAACGCCATCGCGGCGGGGATGCGGAATACGGGTTAATCCATTCGCGCCTGCGCAAATAAGAAGGCCGCCCATCGGGCGGCCTTCTTATTTAACGTGGAGGTCATCGGCGCAGTGCGACTCTATCGCTCGAGCTTTTGCGGCATGCAGGGTTATGCGTCATTTGCATCTAACGTCTGAATTCACCGGCCTGCGCGGCTTTTGCGCAGGTCCGGTGGAATAAAAAGTTAGGCTGCGCTTGGCTACCACTCGGATTTCCCAACTACAACTTGGCTGTAGTAGTGATCCTCGCTCAGCCTCAGAAGACTGGACTGTGGTTCCAACTTGCTCATGGTTTCCATGGGGGCGAGGGGCGGTTTCTCGGCAGGCAGTGCATACGCGTAGTAGTTATAGGTAAGAACGAGTAGTGCCCCTAGAGCGTTGAGGACATTTTCCAACGTGGCCTCAGTAAAGAAAAGATGACGTTTGTGTTTAACGTTGTTGTAACTTCCCCACCAGTCTGGCGTTGCATTTTCCTTCCAGCTAAGCCATGGGCTAAATTCTAGGCCAAACCTTGGGATGAAAACCTGCGTAGTGGCTATATACGGAAGGGCCAGCTTCAGCGTATTGCGATAGTCAACAATATTCTTCTGTGGTGCCGTTGAGTCAATGTGTTCACATAATTGTTTGGCGACCACCTCGACTTCAGATGCTGCTGCGAAAAGCAAATGCGCAAGTTCGATTGAATAAACCCCGAAATTTTGTTTGGAAAACTCAATGAAACGCGCCACTTTTTCTAGGTCATGCTCAAGTGCGAGAAAGTAGTTCCAATGTAGTCTTGTGACCGATGCTGAAATCATCATGAGCCTCGCTCTATGCTGCCTAACGTCTGAATTCACCGGCCTGTGCGGCTTTTTGCGCAGGTCCGGTGCAATGATGGGTTGGGCCTCAATGGCGGTCCTTTTGACCTTAGATGTCCAAGAGCGCACGAACAAAACTAGTCTTGATGATGCGGCCAAAAGGAATGCGAGTCCGAACGTTGGGCACGTCATCAATAGGCAAGGTCGCTTGAGCGCTGACAACGCCCACAAGGCGATTGTCTGCGACTACGGGACCACCACTGTTGCCGGGATAGATGCTCATATCCGCCCAGAAAAACGGCAGAGCGGCGTGAAGCATTGAAACGCGCCCAAAGGACGATACTGGCAATGAGAAGTGGCTAGATGACCAATGGGCAGAGGCAGGATGCTGGCTCACTTGGCCGATAAGTGCAGTGGAGCTAGGGAAGCCGACCGTAAATACATCTTGCCCTTCCGTGTCAGGGCCATCAGCAATATCTGAAGAGTCGATTGGTACAAAGCCTAGTGCGGAGAGTTCATCCGCGAAACGCGAATCACGCTGATCGAGCGAGATTAACGCCAAGTCAAGCTCGGGGTCAGAAAAAGTGTAGGGGACAGTGAAGGAAGCTCCCGCCCCAAGATTCATTAGAAACTCGCGGTTTTCCCGCTTTAACAACACTTCATCAATCGATGGTACCCGAAAGACTATGTTGAAAATTTTGTTTTGCGCGCTTTCGACAGCAGATTGGAGCATGTGTTGGCGCATGTGTTCAGGCCAAGAAAGGGCGCGTTGAGCCTCCTCTTCCAACTCGCGCTTTGCTGAGCGCTCATCCCATACCACGTGGCGAGCAGTTAGCAGGTAACGACGACCGGCATGAGAAAGAAACAGCGCGGTTCCGTGGAAGCGAATATCCCGACTTCTGCCCGCAACTTCCTCCGAAAACTGCTCATGCGTTATCTGCCCCTGGTCCAGCAAGGCGCGTTGTTCGTCGATCCTCTTGATGCGGTCGTAGAAGTGCTCGCTGTCCGTTGCGCACTCCAAGTGGATGGCTGCTCGCTTCCATCTATCTAGCATCACTCGCTCCCAGTGAGGTTTGAGGCCCAACGTGTTTTATACGGCGCAAGCGCCGCATAACTCAATAAGAAGTTGCCGTGCAACAAGACCAATAACATGGTAACTCATTGTTTTTTCAGATAGTCAAAGGCGTTATGACTGCACAAGCGCTGGTCAGACACGGCGCTGACCTGTTGCTCCCTGGCGGAGCAGGCTGGGCTTAGCGGCCACCACCAACCCTTGCCATCCCTTCCACCCTCGGATCGCTCGCCGCTTCCACGGTATTGCGTGCCTTGTCCCATAGCACAGCCTGCATATTGCCCCAGGGTTGTTGCTCCTTCATGGCATGACCACGCGACTCAAGCGCCTTGCGGCTCGCCTCATCCAACGCATCCGGTTCGTGCTGGATCACATCCGGCAGGTATTGGTGGTGAAAGCGCGGGCGGGATACCCAGTCCTGCGGCGGTCTGCCGTTCACGGCTTCCAGCGTGCCGAGCAGGACCATGGTGATGATGCGGCTGCCGCCGGGTGATCCAAGGATAGCCACGCGCTTGTCGTTGCGCACAATGGTGGGGGTCATGCTGGAGAGCATGCGCTTGCCCGGCGCGATGGCGTTGGCTTCCGCGCCGACCAGACCGTAGGCGTTCGGTACGCCGGGCTTGATGGAGAAGTCGTCCATCTCATCGTTGAGCAGCACGCCGGTGCCGGGCGGGACGAAGGCGGCGCCGAAGGGGTAGTTGATGCTGAGGGTGGCGGAGACGGCGTTGCCGTCCGCATCGAGGATGGAGAAGTGGGTGGTGTCGTTGCCGCCTTCGGGCCGCACCGCGCCGGGCAGGCTGGCGCTGGGGGTGGCCTTGTCATGACGGATGGAGGCGCGCAGGCCGTCCGCGTAATACGGGTTCAGCAGGCGTTCGGTGGGAATGGTGATGTAATCCGGATCGCCCAGGTATTCCGCCCGGTCGCGGTAGGCGCGGCGCATGGCTTCAACGATCAGGTGCATGCGCCCGCCCTCGTCCAGCGCCTTGAGATCAAAGCCCGCGAGGATGTTGAGCATGGTGACGAGCGCGATGCCGCCGGAGGATGGCGGCGCGGCGGAGATGATCTCGTAGCCGCGATAATGGCCGCGCACCGGCTCGCGCTCGATCACGCGGTATTCGGCAAGGTCTCGCAAGGTCCAGATACCGCCTGCCTTGCGCACGCCCGCGACCAGACTTTCGGCAATCTCGCCCCGGTAGAAGCCATCCGCGCCCTCTTCCGCCATGCGTTCCAGCACCCCGGCCAGTTCCGGCTGGCGGATGACATGCCCGAGTTCCGGCGGCTGGCCGTCGCGCAGGAACAGGCGGGAGGCTTCCGGGTCCTTGTCGAAGGCATCCTGCCTAAAGGCGGCCATGCGGCGGTAATGCGGGGTGACGGGGAAGCCCTCGCGCGCAAGGCGGATGGCGGGGGCCAGGGACTTCGACAGCGGCAGGCGACCGTACTCTTTCGCCAGATGATCGAGCGCGGCGGGTACGCCGGGAATGCCCGCCGCGAGCGCACCGTCCATGGAGGCACTGGGGATCACCTCGCCCCTGGCATCCAGGTACATGTCCCGGTGCGCGGCCAGCGGTGCGCGTTCGCGGCCGTCGAGCATCACCTGGCGGTCGTCCTCGGCCTGATGCAGCAGCCAGAACCCGCCGCCACCGATGCCGGAGCTGTAGGGTTCCACCACCGCCAGCGCGGCGCTGACCGCGACCGCCGCGTCGAAGGCGTTGCCGCCCGCGTTCAGTACCGCGAAACCCGCCTCGGTGGCGAGCGGATGGGCGCTGGCGATGGCGGCGAGCGGGGGACGCTCCGCCGCCTGGAGTGGAAGGAAGACCAGTCCGAGCAGGAGGACGACGAAACGCAGACTCATGCGATTACCCGTAGCGCAGCTTGAAGAACAGGATGCTGCCCGAGAGGGCGGTGGTGATGGTGTTGGCGATGATGATCGGCCAGGCGCCGATGAGCAGGCCGTAGGCCAGCCAGAACACCACGCCGAGGGTGAAGATCAGGAACATGCTGAGCGAGAGGTCGCGCGCATGGCGGCTGCGCCAGGTCTTCACCGCCTGCGGCACGAAGGCGATGGTGGTGAGGGTGGCGGCCACGCTGCCGATCAGATCACTCAGTTCCACCGCCATGCCCCGCCTCAGACCCGTAGATTGTCGATCAGGCGGGTGCGGCCAAGCCGCGCGGCGACGAGGATGACCAGCTTGTCATCCGGTGACGCCGGGGCTGCCAGGTCGTCCACTCGGCGAATGGCGACGTAATCGACGCGGAAATTGGCAACCTCCAGCGCGGCGCGCCCCTCGGCCTCCAGCGTCTCGAAGTCCTGCCGGCCGGCGCGAACCTGCTCGGCAAGATCCGACAGGGTCGCATGGATCAGGGGCGCGCGGGCCCGCTCGTCGGCGTTCAGATAGGCATTGCGCGAGCTCATCGCCAGACCGTCGGCCTCACGCTCGGTCGGCTGGCCGATCATCTCGATCGGCATGTCCAGGTCCGCGACCATGCGGCGCAGGATGGCGAGCTGCTGGAAGTCCTTCTCGCCGAACACGGCCACGTCCGGCTGCACCAGGTTGAACAGCTTGGCGACGATGGTGGCGACGCCGACGAAATGACCGGGCCGGGCCGTGCCGCAGAGGATGTCGGACAGGCCGGGCACCTCGACCCGGGTGCAGGCCTCCTTGCCGTGCGGGTAGAGGGTCGCCACGGTCGGCAGGAACAGCAGGTCGGCGCCGGATTCACCCAGCAGGATGGCGTCGCGCTCCTCGGTGCGCGGGTAGCTGTCGAAGTCCTCGCCCGCGCCGAACTGCAGCGGATTGACGAAGATGCTGACCACCACGGCGTCGGCGGCCTGCCGCGCGCGATTCACCAGCGCCAGATGCCCGGCGTGGAGGTTGCCCATGGTGGGCACGAAGGCGATGCGCTTACCTTGCGCCTTGAGGGCACGGACGGCGGCGCGCAGGTCGGGGATGGAAGTGACGGTTCGCATGATGACTCAATGAAAGGCTGAACGTTGCCATTGTCGTCATTGCGAGCGAAGCGAAGCAATCCATAAAGCCTGATGCATCAGTTACCCATGGATCGCCACGTCGCTCATCCTGTTTTCGCACCCTTCCGGCATCCAGGCCGGAAGCCCGCTTCGCGGGTGCGGCGCTCAAAGCCTCGCGATGACGGAGTTACGCACGGTTTCCTTAACTGAAACAGTGCTCGGGCTGCGGGAATACGCCGCTGCGCACTTCGTCGACAAAGGCCTTGAGCGCCTTGTCCGGTGCGCCGTGGCTGGCCGCGTAGTTGCGCGCGAACTTCGGTGGCCGCGCGGTGAAGCCTAGAAGATCGTAGCTCACCAGCACCTGGCCGTCGCAGGCCGGGCCGGCGCCGATGCCGATCACGGGGATCTCGAGCGCGCGGGTGATCTCCTCGGCCAGCAGGTTCGGAATGCATTCGAGGATCAGCAGGTCGGCCCCCGCCGTTTCCAGCGCCAGCGCATCCTTGAACATCGTCTCGGCGGCCTCGGGCGCGCGCCCCTGCACGCGATAGCCACCGAGCTTGTGGACCGACTGAGGAGTGAGGCCGAGATGCGCGCAGACGGGAATCCCCTGGCGGCTGAGGGCCTGCACGGTTTCCAGCTGCGGCGCGCCCCCTTCCAGCTTCACGACCTGCGCGCCCCCTTCCTTCATCAGCCGCGCGGCGCTGTGCAGGGCCTGTTCGGGGGTGGCGTAGCTCATGAACGGAAGGTCGGCGATCAGCAGCGCACGCGACAGGCCGCGCGCCGCGCAGCGGGTGTGGTAGACCATCTCGTCGAGGCTGACGGGAAGGGTGGTGTCATGGCCCTGGACGACCATGCCGAGCGAATCGCCGACCAGGACCAGTTCCGCGCCGGCCTCGTCGACCAGACGCGCAAGACTGGCGTCGTAGGCGGTCAGGCAGGCGATGCGCTCGCCGCGCGACTTCATGCCACGCAGGTCCGTCAGGCTCAGTCGACGCGTTGTCATTCAGATTCCTCCTGGGGGTGGCAGGTATCGCCGGAACGCCGGGCCAGCAGTTCGGACAAGGGTTCCAGGCCGGGAATCACCAGCTCGGGGGCCAATTCGGCCAGCGGGCACAGGACGAAGGCGCGCGCCCCGATGCCGGGATGCGGCAGGGTCAGGCGTTCCGAGTGCAGTTGGAGCTCATCATAGAGCAGGATGTCCAGGTCGATCACGCGCTCGCCCCAGGGGCGCAGGCGTATCCGGCCGAAAGCCTGCTCGATGCTCTGCAACGCGTCGAGCAGAGGCTCGGGGGCAAGAGCGGTTTCGATTTCGGCGACGGCGTTGATGTAGTCAGGCTGGTCCGCCGGACCCATTGGCGGGCTGCGGTAAAGGCGGGAGACCCGTCGCAGTTGTGTTTCAGGCAGTTCGGCCAAGGCCTCGAGAGCTCGGCGAACCTGCTGGGCAGGTTCGTTGAGATTGCTCCCAAGACCGATGTAGGCGCGGGCCATCACCCTGCCTTCACTCGCCGTTGGCGGCGTTACCCTTGCCCTTGCGACGACGGGGGCTGCGGCGACGCTTGCGCCCGTTCTCGCCCGTCGGCGAGGCGACGGCCTGCTGATCCTGCGGCGCGGCCTCCACGTAGGCCTGCCACCAGGCGGCATGCTCGATGGCCTGCGGCTCGCCACTCTGGGCGCGCAGCAGCATGAAATCGTAGGCGGCGCGGAAACGCGGATGCCCAAACAGGCTGGCGACCCCGCGACCCTGATGCTGGGCGAAACGCGGCTGCATCTCCCATATCTCGCGGGTCAGCACCTGCAGGTGGCGCGGGATGGCAACATTGCCCTGCACCATGGCCAGGGCCTCGTCACCCGCCTGCTGCAGCACCACCGCATCCGGCTGCCCCTCGTGGGCAAGGTACTGGGCGCGCAACACCACCACCGGCCACAACAGAGCGGCGAACAGGAAGGCGGAGGAGAGCGGCAGATCCTCGGCCACGCGGCGGTCGGTATTGGCCAGCGCGGTCTCGATGAAGTGGAGCGCGGCGCCCTCGTCACGGGTCAGGCGCAGGGCCTCGTCGACCGGCGTCAGCAGGTAGCGCAGCAGGTCGAGACGACGAAGTTCGTGCAGGGAGGCCTCGCCATGCCCTGTGTGGAACAGCTTCAGGCACTCGTCGAACAGGCGCGCGGGCGGGATGCCCTCCAGCAGCGGAGCGAGTTCGGCGATCGGCTTCTCGGTGCCCTCGTGCAAGCGGAAGCCGAGCTTGGCGGCGAAACGGGCGGCACGCAGCATCCGCACCGGGTCTTCGCGGTAGCGGGTTTCCGGGTCGCCCAGCAGGCGCAGCACGCCGTCCTGCAGATCGCGCATGCCGCCCACGTAGTCGAGCACGGAGAAATCGGCGATGTCGTAGTAGAGCGCATTGACCGTGAAGTCGCGGCGCTGTACGTCGTCTTCCAGCGTGCCATATACGTTGTCGCGCAGCAGGCGGCCACTGTCGTCCGCGGCACGGCCCGGCACGTCGTCGCCGGCGGCGCGGAAGGTGGCGACCTCGACGATTTCCTTGCCGAACAGCACGTGCGCCAGACGGAAACGACGGCCGATCAGGCGGCAGTTGCGGAACAGCCGACGCACCTGCTCGGGCGTGGCATCGGTGGCGATGTCGAAATCCTTCGGCTCGCGACCGAGCAGCACGTCACGCACGCCGCCACCGACCAGGCAGGCGCGAAAGCCCGCTTCATGCAGACGGTAAAGGACGGTGAGGGCGTTCTTGCTGATATTGCTGCGCGAAACGCTGTGCTGGTCGCGCGGGATGAGGGGCGAGTTGGAGAGGGATTCCACGGAGTTCGATTTGCTTTTCTTTGCGGTGGCGCCCAGCGCCATGAGTGGCCGGAAGATTACCATGAAAGCCGAGCGAACACCGGCAAGGTCGAGGCGAATCAAGGGATGTCCTAAAAAATTCGGGGTCCTGTGGCAACCCTTTGGCTGCTCGCGAGATTTTACAACACTTCACTGCACACTCGTGGAAGGATTTGCAACATCCCGGTCAGATCCCGGATTTCCAGTGCCGGAGGCGGCAGGTGAGCGGGCCATTCGGACCCGCCCCGGTTGAGCCAGACAGCGCGTACACCGGCCTGTCGAGCACCCAGCACATCGTGTTCCGGATGATCGCCGACATGCAGCATGGACGCGGGTGATTCGCCCAGCCGATCCAGCGCATGCTCGAACATGCGCGGATCAGGCTTGCCGATGCCGACCGTGGCCGAATTCACCGCCAGGCGAAAATAGCGCGCAAGGCCGGTGCGCTCGATGCAGGCATTGCCGTTGGATAAGGCGATGAGTCGGTAGTCGCGTGCAAGCGCCTCCAGCACGCCCTCCACCTCCGGGAACAGTTCCACGTCGTTGCGCACGGCATAGAACACCGCGAAGGCCTCCTCGGCGAAGTCCTCGGCGTATTCCGACTCAGCGCCCAGATGGCGCAGAAAGGCCTTGCGCAAGGCCGTCAGGTCATGTTTCTGCTCGGGGCGTTCACGCATGTAGGCAAGGCACACCGCATGCAGGCTGTCCGGTGTGTGACCCCGAGTAATGCGCGGATAGCGCCCATCCAGCCAGTCGAACAGGGCCTGGTTGGCGCGGCGGATGACCGGCTCGATGGCCCACAGGGTGTCGTCCAGGTCGAAGCCGATGACGCGTACGGGGCTTCCCGAATGAATCATGCGGCGTCCTGCATCAGACCCGCCGCATCGACCAGGGCGCGGGTATAGTCCTCGCGCGGGTTGGCCAGCAGGTCGAGGGTCTCGCCCTGCTCGACCACCCTGCCCTCGCGCAGCACCATCACCCGATGCGCCATCGCCCGGATCACGCGCAGGTCGTGGGTGATGAGCAGATAACTGAGGCCATGACGACGCTGCAAGTCCTGCAGCAGGCCGAGCACCTGTTTCTGCACCGACACATCCAGCGCGCTGGTCGGCTCATCCAGCACGATCAGACGCGGACGCAGCACCAGGGCGCGAGCGATGGCGATGCGCTGGCGCTGCCCCCCCGAGAACTCGTGCGGGTAGCGCCACAGCATGTCCTCACCCAGGCCGACCTCCAGCAGGGCCTCGACCACCCGTGCGCGACGCCCGGCGGCATCCAGCGCTGGTTCGTGCACCTGCAGTCCTTCGCCGACGATCTGCTCGATGGTCATGCGCGGCGAGAGCGAGGCGAACGGGTCCTGGAACACCACCTGGGCCTGATGACGGGCCTTGCGCAGCGCCTGGCCGCGCAGCGCCTGCCAGTCCTCGTTGGCGATGCGGATCGCGCCCTCGCCCGGCAGCAGGCGAAGCAGGACGTGGGCCAGGGTGGTCTTGCCTGAACCGGATTCGCCGACCACGCCCAGCGTCTCGCCAGCGCGCAGTTCCAGGTCGATGCCCTGCAGCACGGTCTGGCCCTTCGCCCGGCGGAACAACCCGCCGCCCTGGGCCCCGCGCACGCAGCCGATCGCCTGTCCCTCCAGCACCGGCGCATCGTCAAGCGGCGGGGCGATATCGCGCAGCGGCGCGCTGTCCAGCAGCAAGCGGGTATAGGCATGCGCCGGGCTGGCAAAGACGGCCTCGACCTCACCCTTCTCAACCACCTCGCCGTAGCGCATGACCACGACATGCTCGGCGAAACGCCGGACCAGTGGCAGGTCGTGGGTGATCATCAGCACCGCCATGCCCATCTCGCGCTGGAGGCGGGCGAGCAGGTCGAGAATCTGCGCCTGCAGGGTCACATCGAGCGCGGTTGTCGGTTCGTCGGCGATCAGCAAGCGGGGCTTGCAGGCCAGCGCCATGGCGATCATCGCGCGCTGGCGCTGACCGCCGGAGAGCTGGTGGGGCAACGCGTCCACGCGCTTGTGCGGTTCGCGGATACCGGTCAGGTCCAGCAGTTCGATCGCACGGGCACGGGCCGCCACAGGCTTCATGCCTTCGTGGACGATGAGCGATTCGCCGATCTGGCGGCCGACCGGATGGAGCGGGTTGAGCGCACTCATCGGCTCCTGGAAGATCATGCCGACAGAGCGTCCGCGCAGGGCGCGCAGCCGTGGCTCGCTGGCCTCGAGCAGCTCCTCGCCGCCAAACAGGATCGAGCCGCCGCGGTAATGGGCCACGCGCTCGTCGAGCAGGCGCAGGATGGACAGCGCGGTGACCGACTTGCCGGAGCCCGACTCACCGACCAGCGCCACGCGACCACCCGCGGGCACGTCGAAACTCACGCCGCGCAACACCTCGCGCTCGCCCGCGGGGGTGGCAAAGGCAAGACGCAGATCGCGGAGGGATAACAGCGGCTCGGTCACTATTCGTCCAGCATGGTATCGGCCGACTGGCCTTCCGCCGTGATCATCCGGCGCAGACGACGCAGCGCATCGAGCTGGATCTGGCGCACCCGCTCACGGGTCACGCCGAGAATATCGCCGATGGCCTCCAGAGTATGCGGATCATGGCCGTGCAGGCCGAAACGGCGCTCGACCACCTCGCGCTGCTTGGAATCCAGCCGCGCCAGCCAGATGTCCACCCGGCCATGCACCAGCTCACCCTGCAACAACTCGGCCGGATCGAGGTTGTGTTCGTCCGGGATCATCTCCATCAGCGAGTGATCGGGATCGCCCCTCAGCGGGGTGTCGATCGAGGTGATGCGCTCGCCATAGGCCATGTGACGCATCACGTCGTCGAGGTCACGATCGAGACTGCCGGCGATCTCTTCCGGCGTGGCCTCGTGATGGAGCTCCTGCGACAGCTTGCGCGCCGCGCGGTTGTAGACATTGATTTCCTTGACGATGTGGATGGGCAAACGGACCGTGCGGCCCTGGTTCATCAGGGCGCGCTCGATGGTCTGGCGAATCCACCAGGTGGCGTAGGTGGAGAAACGGAAACCGCGCTCGGGGTCGAATTTTTCAACCGCGCGCATCAGGCCAAGGTTGCCCTCCTCGATCAGGTCGGCGAGGTCGAGGCCGCGGTGCATGTAACGGCGGGCGATCTTCACCACCAGCCGCAGGTTGCAGACGATCATGCGCTCGCGGCCCGACTCGTCACCCTGGCGGGCCAGGCGGGCGTAATGACGCTCCTCTTCCGGACTCAGCAGACCATGGCACTCAAGATCGTTGAGGTACAAGCGGGTGACGTCGGGACCTTCGGCGCCGTAACCGCCGGCGCTGAATTCCCGCTCATCCGAACCCTCCTCCTGACCGATTTGCTCAGGGGTTTCTTCAACGTCCGTGTCGATGATGTCTTCCTGGTCACCGGAATCATCATGGACTTCTTCGATGTTCTCCTGCTCCAGGGTTTCCTCAGTCATCGACATAGCGAAATATTCCCATGGTTGATAAAGACATCACTACAGGTTGTTGAAAAGGGCTGTCCTGACCCTTTTCGACTCGGCATGTCGCGATACACGCTCGCGACAGCCGCCGAACATCAAGCACGTGTCGTGATCGATATTCGCTCAAGCCATTGATGGCTTGCCTCCCAGGCCATTGAAAGAAGTTTTTCAAAGGCCCGCTAACAGGATGCTGAAAAACCTCATCCTGAGGTTTTTCAGCCATGGCCAGTCCGGTACAGGCCCGGACTGGCCAACCGCAAATCAACCACTTGCGTGGTCGATTTGCGTGCGGGACATCCATGTCCCGCCTTATCAGCCCACTGAAACAAGTATTTCAGCAGTCTGCTAACGACGCGGAAGATGTCGTAGCGGATCGATTGGATCACCATCGAGACGGATCTCGAAATGCAGCAGCGGTTTGCCGACTTCGGCCTGCCCCATTCTGGCGATCATTTGCCCAGACTGCACGCGTTGCCCTTCGCTGACCAATAATTCGTGGTTATACGCGTATGCACTTAAATAGCGCGCATCATGTTTCAGGATGATGAGTTTGCCGTAGCCAGGCAAACCGGAACCGCTGTAGGCCACTTCACCCGATGCCGCCGCATGGACAGGCTGCCCGAGCCTACCCGCGATGTCGATCCCCTTGCGGGTCGCATGGCCTGGCTTGAAGCTCGTCACCACCCGGCCCTCGGTCGGCCAGCTCCAGTCGATGGCGGTGGGCGGCTGGTCAGGAGGCGCATCATCGCGCGTGTCCCGCGCCGAGGAGGCGCCACGATCCCGTGATGCCGTGCCGGCAAGACGCAGGCGTTGCCCCACGTGAAGGGTGTAAGGCGGCGACAGACGATTGACCCGGGCAACCACCTTCCAGTCAAGGCCATGCGACGTGGCAATCGAATAGAGGGTTTCGCCACGCTGGACGACATGTACACCGGATGAAGGGAAGTCCCGGATCGACGAGCTAGCGCAACCGGCCAGTACGAGAACCAGGCTGATGGCCAGAGCGAGACGCATGTTGCTTCCCGTCAATGCTTCATCAGCAGGTAGGCAAGCAGCACGACCAGCACCGCGCCCCAGCCAAGCCACTCCATGAAGGGCCGCAGACGCGGCTCGAACGCCGGGCCGAAACGGCCCATCAACCAGGCCACCAGGAAGAAGCGTCCGCCGCGCCCGCAGGCGGAAGCCAGCAGGAACGGCAGCAAGGGCATGCCCATCGCGCCCGCGGTGAGGGTGAAGGCCTTGTACGGGATGGGTGAAAAGCCGGCGAGGAATACCGCCCAGAAACCCCAGTCCATGAACCAGGCATGCGCCCGCTCCAGCGCGTGGGCATAGCCCATGCGTTCGATCCACGGCGTCAGCAGGTCGAAGAACCAGGCGCCGAGGAGGTAGCCGAACAGCCCCCCAACGACCGAGGCCAGGGTGGTCAGCAGGGCCAGTCGCCACCAGGCCGCCGGCTGGGCGACGCACATCGGCGCCAGCAGTACGTCGGGCGGCACAGGGAAGAACGAAGATTCCGCGAAACTCAGACCACCGAGAAACCAGGGGGCACGCGGGTGGCGACTCCAGCCGATCACACGGTCATACATGGGGCCGAACAGCTTCACGCCACTTCTCCGCTGACCAGCGGCACGAAGCTCGCGGCTTCCAGGGTTTCCTCGCGCAGGACGCCATCAATGCGACGGATCATCAGCAAAGACTGCGCACCACCCTGTGGGCCGACGGGAATCACCATGCGCCCGCCTTCGGCCAGTTGTTCCAGCAGGCGCGGCGGTATGACGTCCGGCGCGGCGGCGACCAGGATCGTGTCGAACGGCCCCTGTGCGGACCAGCCCTGCCAGCCGTCGGCGTGGCGCAGGCGCACGTTGTAGCGCTCCAGCAGCTTGAGCCGCGGGCGCGCCTGGTCGAGCAGGCTCTTGATCCGTTCGATGCTGAAGACCTGATTGGTCAGGTAGGCGAGGATGGCCGTCTGATAGCCAGAGCCGGTTCCGATTTCAAGGACCTTGTTCGGCACCCCGTCACGCAGGATGGCCTCGCTCATGCGCGCCACGGTGTAAGGCTGGGAAATGGTCTGTCCGTGGCCGATGGGAAGCGCGGTGTCCTCGTAGGCACGGCCTGCCAGCGCCTCATCAACGAACAGATGACGCGGTGTGCGGCGAATGGCTTCCAGCACCCGCGGGTCCCGGATCCCCGCCTCCTGCAGACGGTCGACCAGGCGCTCACGCACACGCGGCGAGGTCAGCCCGCTGCCGCGCAGCAGGGGGTCACGCAGCACCGACATCGGGCAACCATGCGCCAAGCACACCCAGAGCGTCGTGCCGGGTCATGTCGAAGTGGATGGGGGTGACGGAAATATAGCCGTCACGCAAGGCCTGAAAGTCGGTTCCTTCACCATCATCCGCGGCCGCACCGGCCATGCCGATCCAGTAGATGCTTTTGCCGCGAGGATCTCGGTCCGGCACCATCGGCGCGGAGGGATGGCGCTTGCCCAGACGGGTCGCACGCAGCCCACGCACCTCGACCCAGGGCCGGTCCGGAACATTGACACTGAGCAGGGTGTCACGCGGCAGCGGGTGATTGCCCATGCCTTCGACCAGTTGCCGTACGGCGCGGCAGGCGGTGTCGAAATGTTCGGGCTCGAAGGTCTCCATCGACACGGCGATCGCCGGCAGGCCAAGTGAACGGCCCTCGGTGGCCGCCGCGACTGTGCCTGAGTAGAGCACGTCGTCACCCATGTTCGGACCATGGTTGATGCCGGAGAGGACGATGTCCGGGGTGAATGGCAACAGGCCGGTCAGGGCCAGATGCACGCAATCGGTCGGGGTACCATCGACGGCCCATACGTCCGGCTCGAGCTGCTTGGGGCGCAAGGGGCGTGAGAGGGTCAGGGAATTGCTCGCGCCGCTTCGATCGCGATCAGGCGCGACGATGACGACCCGGCCGAGCGGTCGCATGGCCTCGGCGAGCGCACGCAATCCGGGAGAATGTACGCCGTCGTCATTGGAGATCAGGATATCCATGCAAAGCCGTCATGTTCCAGGCAAGGGTGCATTCACTATACTGATGCCCACTGCCACGTCCAGCCCGACCCTCTGCCAGCTCATGAACGAGGACGACATCCGACTCTTCCATGCCGAAATCGGCGCCCTGACCGGCGAGATCCGACCGGTCACGCACGACCGTGTGGAGTATCGCCCGCCCCGCCCGTCCACCCGCCCGCGCCAGCGTGAACTGGACAGCGCGCAGATCGTGCGGGACATGTTGAGCGATTACGATCCGGGTGAACTGGAACATGGCGAGGTGCTGCTCTACCTGCGTGACGGGGTGTCCCGGCAGGTGGTGCGCAAACTGCGGCGCGGTCAGTACGCCGTCGGCGCGGTGCTCGACCTGCACGGCCACACCGCGGACGAGGCACGCGTGGCACTGACCCTGTTCCTCAACCAGCAGCGTCATGCCACCCACCGATGCGTGCGCATCATCCACGGCAAGGGCTACCACTCGGCCAGTGGCCAGGCCAAGCTCAAGCGCCTGCTCAACCGCTGGCTGCCTCAGCGTGACGATGTGATGGCGTTCTGCTCCGCGCGCCCCATGGATGGCGGGACCGGGGCGGTCTATGTGCTGCTCAGGGCCTGAGTTCGGCAGTGGTCAGTGGTCAGTCCTGATGAGCCGATGAGGGCTCGGCACTGAACGGAAAATCCGCCGTCCACATTTCCTGTCCGACCACCACGCTGGCCTTCGCAACCCAGTCGCTGCGACCGATGCTGCAGACCGGCAGGATGACCTTGGCGCGGTAGCTTCCATCCGCCTGGCGGGTCAGGGTGTAGCGATTGAGGCCCATGTCCATGCCGACCATGATGAAATCGACACTGGCCGTGCCCGCATCCTTGAGTGCCGCATCGGGCAGCCGAAGGATCAGATCGAACGGACGCAAGGGTCGAACATCGCCCGTCAGTTCGAGCGCCAGCGAGCGCGGGGGATCAGTCACGGTGCAGGGCCCGCCGACCGGCGAACAGGTCGGCGCGGGCATGGCAACCACGCGCCCGGCGAAGGGAACGTCCGGAGCGCGCAATTGCGAGAAATCGTGCTGCAACACATACAGCAGCAGACCAATGGCGACCGCGCTTCCCAGCCACCATTTCGCATCGCCCATCTGCATGACGCACCCCCTGCCTCACCTGAAGGAGGGGGAAGGGTAACCGATAACCGGGCGGGGCATCAGCCCTTGAGCTTGTCCTTCAGGCGCTCAAGGCGTTCAGCGGCGTCGTCCAGCAGCTTGCGCGCCTCGTCGGCCACGTCTTCCAGTTTCTCGCCCGTCTGTTCACTGAGCTGGGCGAAGCGGTTGCTCAGACGTTCCCAGGCCTGTTCGGCCTCGTCCCACTCCTCGCGCGCCTCCGCTCCCATAAGATGGGCTTGCACGCGCAGCTCGTCACGCTTCTGACGCAGATCATCCAGACCCGCGGCGAGATGTTCCATCGGCTTGATGCGCTGGTACTGGGCCTGCAGCTCGTCTGCCAACTGACGGAAGGCAGCCATCATTTCGTCCGCCTGCTCACCACCCACCTCGCGCGCGCGCTGGGCGGCGCCCACCATGCGTTCCCAGATCTTCTCGGCCTCCGTCCATTCGTCACGCGCCTCCATGCCGAGCAGATGAAGCTGCACGCGCGCTTCGTCGCGCTGCTGCTTGAGGGCTTCCAGGGTGGTATCCAGTTGTTCGCGAATCATGATGTCACCTCACTCCCACCAGTTGTATGGATTGAATCGAGTGTAGACAGGAAATGTGACGGTATGTGCGCGGACGATCACCACCAGGCGCGGATACCCGCAACCCCTTGCGCTCCGCAGGCCAAGGCCTGAGGCACATCGGCATCGCCCACTCCGCCGAGGGCATATACCGGCATCACATGGTCGTCGACCAGCTCGCTGAAGCGTGACCAGCCCAACGGTTCAGCCTCCGGGTGGGAGGCTGTAGGCAGGACCGGCGAGAGAAAAGCGTAATCCAATCCAAGGCGCACGGCATGCGCCAGTTCGGCGGCATCGTGACAGGAGGCGCCGACCCAGGTCAGGCCCGCCGGACGGGATTCAAGCGTCGTGAGTCGATGACGATTGAGATGCACACCGTCCATGCCGAGCCGGATGGCTTCGGAAGGATCGCCATTGAGAATGCCGAGAGCTCCTGCCGCATGAATACGGTTTCGCGCCTCCGCGGCCAGCGCGTCGACACAATCACCTCGCAGGACCACCATCCTCATTCCTTCATCGAGCACGCGCCCCAGGCGGGACATGAAATCGGTGTCCGACACGGCATCGCCCGTGATCAGGCAGCGCGAAGGCAGGGCCAGGGCGTTGACGATGGCGATGTTGGCGGCTGGAAACTCACGGGCCTTGAGTGCAGTCGGTATCACCCATTCCAGCGGCTGACCAAGCCGGCCTTCCGGCTCCCCTGCCCAGGCCGTCACCCGCCAGACATGCAGGATGATCTCGCGCTCGGGGTAGTGGTGGCGCACATCCATCCAGTGCTCCGCGTTCACAGGCGCCAGGCCAACCTCCTCATCCAGTTCCCGGACCAGCGCGTCGCGCTCGGATTCACCCGGCTCCAACTTGCCGCCGGGAAACTCCCACAATCCGCCGAGCGGCTGGTGTGGCAGACGGCGGGCAATGAGGATGCGGCCGTCTGCGTGCTGGATGACGGCGCAGACGACGCGGAGGGGAGGCGTTGCAGAGGACGGTGTGGACAAGTCGAGCATCCTGCGCTTAAAAGCCCCCGAGCTTGAAGACGGGCTTAACTCCGATACTCCGCATTGATCTTCACGTAGTCATACGAGAAGTCGCAGGTCCATACCGTCTCGCGCGCCTCGCCACGCCCCAGATCGACGCGAATGGTGATGTCGGCTTCCTTCATCACCGCCGCCGCCTCGGCCTCGACATAGGCGGGATGACGCCCGCCGTTCTCGGCCACCAGCACCGGACCGAGCCACAGGCGCACAGTGCTGACGTCCAGGTCCGTGATGCCGGCATAGCCGATGGCCGCCAGCAGGCGGCCGAGGTTGGGGTCGGAGGCGAACAGCGCGGTCTTGATCAGCGGCGAATGGGCGATCGCCTTGCCGACCTTGAGGCACTCCTCACCGTTACGGCCGCCGCTCACCTCGATGGTGACGAACTTGGTCGCTCCCTCGCCATCGCGCGCCAGCGCCTGAGCGAGGAACATGGCCACCTCGCGCACCGCGCCGTACAGGGCGGCATAGCTCGCCGACTGCTCGGAATCGATGCCAACCCCGGAGGTTCCCGCCGCGATCAGGATGAAGCTGTCGTTGGTGGAGGTGTCGCCATCCACGGTCACGCGGTTGAAGGAGACATTGGTGATCTCCTTGAGCATCTTGTCCAGCAACGGCTGAGCAACGGCCGCATCGGTCGCGACATAGCCGAGCATGGTCGCCATGTTCGGGTGGATCATGCCCGAGCCCTTGGCGATACCGGTCACGGTGACGGTCTGGCCGTCGATCTCGACCTGGCGGGACAGGCCTTTGGCGACGATGTCGGTGGTCATGATCGCCTCGGCGGCGATCTCCCAGTGGTCCTCGGCAAGGTTGGCGATGCAGGTCGGCAGACCGGCCTCGATGCGCTCGACCGGCAGCGGTTCCATGATCACGCCGGTGGAGAACGGCAGCACCTGCTCGGGCTTGCAGCCGAGCTGACCGGCCAGTGCCTCGCACACCCGCCGGGCACGCGCCAAGCCGTCCGCGCCCGTGCCCGCGTTGGCATTGCCGGTGTTGACCACCAGCGCACGAATCGGCTGACCGGCCGCGAGGAATTCGCGGCACAGGGTCACCGGCGCGGCGCAGAAGCGGTTCTGGGTGAACACGCCGGCAACGCGCGCGCCTTCCGGCAGCGTCATCACCAGCAGATCCTTGCGATTGGCCTTGCGCACACCGGCTTCGGCCACGCCGAGCTGGATGCCCTTGACGGGGCTGAGGCTACCGGGCGCGGGGGCGGTCAGGTTGACGGGCATGGTTCGACTCTCCGGAGATTATTAAACCGGCCCAAAATACCTTCCTTGGTATTTTGGGGCCACGCCAAGGCCGGTACACGCCTGGCCTTGGCTCACGCGGCTTGATGCCGCGCCGGGGCATCCATGGCCCGGAATAACCCAGCCTGTTTAGGGCCGGGTTAATAACCGTCATCGCGGGCTTACGCCAGCTTCGCGTCAGGAGCGAAGCGACGTGGCGATCCACACGCAGACTGGATGGCTTCGCTGCGCTAACAACATTGCAGGAGCAATGTTGCAACGCTTTTAGCGTTGGCCTTTGGCCAAAAACCATGGATGGTTTTTGCCGCAATGACGCGGTGTGGTTAAAGAGACTGAATCAATTCAGCTTGCCGTGGCAGTGCTTGTACTTCTTCCCGGAACCACACCAGCAAGGATCGTTGCGGCCCAGTTTCTCGCCCTCTCGCACATAGGGCGCCTCTTTGTCCGGCTGCGCGCCAAATTCCGCGTCGACGACTTCCTCGTCAGCCCAGGTCGATACGCTTTCGTGTCGGGTTTCGAGCGGCGGAGTCGCGGGTGGCTCCTCGAACTCGGCCATGGCCTCCGGCTGTTGCACCTGCACGCGGCACAGCACCTTGACGATGTCGAGCTGCATGCGGTCGAGCATGGCGGTGAACAGTTCGAAGGCCTCGCGCTTGTATTCCTGGGTCGGGTTCTTCTGCGCGTAACCGCGCAGGCCGATGCCCTGGCGCAGGTAGTCCATCGCCGCCAGATGCTCCTTCCACAGGTGGTCGAGCACCTGCAGCATGACGCCCTTCTCGAAGCGGCGCAGGGTCTCCGCACCCGCCAGCGCTTCCTTGGCCGCGTAGTCCTCGGCGAAGGTCTGCTGGATGCGCTGCAGCAGGGTTTCCTCGTGCAAATCGGCATCCTCGTCCAGCCACTGCTGGAGCGGCAACGCCAGGCCGAACTCCTCGGCCAGATGCTGCTCGAGACCGGCCACGTCCCACTGCTCGTCAAGGCTGCCGGGCGGAATGAAGCGGGCGAACGCGGCGACCAGCACCTCGTCACGCATGGCGCCGACGGCCTCGCTCACATCCACGCTTTCCATCAACTGTCGACGCTGGCCGTACACCACCTTGCGCTGGTCGTTGGCCACGTCGTCGTATTCGAGCAGGTGCTTGCGGATGCCGAAGTTGTGCGCCTCCACCTTGCGCTGGGCGTTCTCGATCGCCTTGGTCACCCAGGGGTGGGAAATCGCCTCACCCTTTTCCATGCCCAGCCGCTTCATCATGTTGCCGACCCGGTCGGACGCGAAGATGCGCATCAGGTTGTCTTCCAGCGACAGGTAGAAGCGGGTGGAGCCGGCGTCGCCCTGACGACCCGAGCGGCCCCGCAACTGGTTGTCGATGCGGCGCGATTCGTGCCGCTCGGAGCCGATCACGTGCAGACCACCCGCGGCAAGTACGGCGTCATGGCGCTGCTGCCAGGCGGCACGCGCCTGCTCCTTGGCGACCTCGTCGACGTGACCGAGGGCCAGCAGCTCCATCTCCAGGTTGCCACCAAGTACGATGTCGGTGCCGCGACCGGCCATGTTGGTGGCAATGGTGACCGCGCCCGGACGGCCCGCGTCGGCGACGATCTCCGCCTCACGCTCGTGCTGCTTGGCGTTGAGCACGTTGTGAACGATGCCGGCCTGCTTGAAACGCTCGGCCAGCAGTTCGGACACATCGATGGAGGCGGTGCCGACCAGCACCGGCTGACCACGCGACTGGCAGTCCTTCACATCGGTGAGGATGGCCTCGTACTTCTCCTCGGCGGTCAGGTAGACCAGGTCGCCATGATCGATCCGCGCGACCGGCTTGTTGGTCGGGATGATGACGACTTCCAGGCCGTAGATCTGGTGGAATTCCGGCGCCTCGGTATCGGCGGTGCCGGTCATGCCCGCCAGCTTGTCGTAGATGCGGAAGTAGTTCTGGAAGGTGATCGAGGCCAGGGTCTGGTTCTCGGCCTGGATGGGCACGCCTTCCTTGGCCTCGATGGCCTGGTGCAGGCCCTCGGACCAGCGGCGACCGGCCAGGGTACGACCGGTGAATTCGTCGACGATGACGACCTGCTGGTCGCGCACGATGTACTCGACATTGCGGCGGTAGATGGCGTGGGCGCGCAGGGCGGCGTTGAGGTGATGCACCAGCATGATGTTCTTGGTGTCATACAGGCTCTCGCCCTCGGGCAGCAGGCCGATCTGGCGGAGCAGATCCTCGGCCTTGTCGTGACCTTGTTCGGTCAGATAGACCTGCTTCTGCTTCTCGTCGACGGTGAAGTCGCCGCGCTCCTCGTCGGTGAGCGGCTCTTCGCCTTCCTTGGGCTCCTCGCGCGCCTGGCGCTTGAACTCGGGGATCAGGCCGTTGACCGCGTGATACAGCTCGGAGCTGTCGGAGGCGGGACCGGAGATGATCAGCGGGGTGCGGGCCTCGTCGATCAGGATCGAGTCCACCTCATCGACGATGGCGAAGTTGAGCGGACGCTGCATGACCTCGTCCAGGCTGAACGCCATGTTGTCGCGCAGATAATCGAAGCCCAGTTCGTTGTTGGTGGCGTAGGTGATGTCGCAGTTGTAGGCGTCGCGCTTGGCCATCGGGTCCAGGCCCGGCACCACGATGCCGACGGTCAGGCCGAGGGCATTGTAGAGACGACCCATCCACTCGGCGTCGCGGCGGGCGAGGTAGTCGTTGACCGTGACCACGTGCACGCCCTTGCCGGACAGCGCGTTGAGGTAGGCGGCCA
This sequence comes from Pseudomonadota bacterium, assembly GCA_040758395.1. Classification (GTDB taxonomy): domain Bacteria; phylum Pseudomonadota; class Gammaproteobacteria; order Halothiobacillales; family Halothiobacillaceae; genus Thiofaba. The sequence goes on along the minus strand of JBFLVP010000007.1, from coordinate 43,277 downwards.
GGGTGGCGACCAGGGTCTTGCCCTCGCCGGTGCGCATCTCGCTGATCTTGCCGGAGTGCAGCACCATGCCGCCGATCAATTGCACGTCGAAGTGACGCATGCCGAGCACGCGGCGGCTGGCCTCGCGGCAGACGGCGAAGGCCTCGACCAGCAGATCGTCCAGCGTGGCTCCTTGAGCGAGGCGGTCGCGGAATTCCTGCGTCTTGCCCGCCAGTTCGTCCATCGGGAGGGCCTGCATGGCCGGCTCCAGGGCGTTGATGGCGGCGACCTGCTTGCGCAGGCGGCGGAGGATACGATCGTTGCGACTACCGAAAATCTTGCTGAACAGCTTGCCAATCATCTCGAACACTTTTCCTTGGAGCCGCGCACAAAGGCGGCAAAATCGACCCATCTTAGACCAGCGGCCCAGCCTTTGGTAGGCTGAGCCCCCGCTTACAGAGCTTCCCATGACCCTCGAACGCCCTGCCCTCCCGTCCGGCCTCCTCGCGCATATCCGGCGCAGACAGATGCTTGAGTCGGCGCTGCGCGCGAGCCTGCCCGAAGAGCTTGCCACACACGTGTTTCTGCTGAATGTACGCGGAGGAACGCTGGTGCTGGGCTGCGATGTACAGGCGCTGGTCACGCCCCTGCGCTTTCATGCGCCGCAACTGCTGGCCGCCGCGCGCACGATCCTCTCCGCGGACGCGCCAGTTCGGGTGGCCTGGCGCACCATCACGCCCCCGAAGGTGGCTCTTCCCCAAACCCGGCTTCGTCGCCATGCCCCGGAAACGGCGGACAGCCTCGACCAGGCCGCCCGCTGCATCGAAGACGCCCCTCTGAGTTCCGCCCTGCATCATCTCGCCGAGGCCATGCGCCGCAAATGATGCGGGGCGCCGAAGCGCCCCGCCAACAATAGCGATGGATCCAGGAATCGGCCGGTCAGGCCGCCGCCGCCATCAGTGGATGGTGGTAGGCAATCGGCAGTTCGGCGTCGTTCTGAAAGGTCACTTCCTCCCAGGCATCATGATCCGCCAACAGGGCACGCAGCAGGGCGTTGTTGAGGGCGTGGCCGGTCTTGTGGCCGGTAAAGGAACCGATCAGGCTGTGCCCCAGCAGATAGAGATCACCGATCGCATCCAGGATCTTGTGCTTGACGAACTCATCGCCCAGACGCAGTCCATCCTCGTTGAGAATGTGCTCGTCACCCACCACGATGGCGTTCTCGAGGCTGCCGCCGAGGGCCAGGTTCTGCGCCCGCATCATCTCCAGGTCCTTCATGAAACCGAAGGTACGCGCGCGGCTGACCTCCTTCACGAAAGTGGTGGTGGAGAAGTCGATCTCGGCGCGCTGCGCCGTCTCGTTCAGCACCGGATGGTTGAAGTCGATGGTCATCGACACGCGGAAGCCGTCGTGCGGCTCGAAGCGCGCCCACTTGTCGCCATTGCGGACCTCGACCGGGCGCTTGATGCGGATGAAACGCTTGGGCGCGTCCTGCTCCTCGATGCCGGCTGACTGGATCAGGAACACGAACGGGCTGGCGCTGCCATCCATGATCGGCGTTTCCGGCGCGTCCAGCTCGATATGCACGTTGTCGATCCCGAGACCGGCCAGCGCCGACATCAGGTGCTCGACGGTGGATATCTTCACCCCGTCCTTGACCAGGGTGGTAGACAGCGTGGTCTCACCCACATTCATCGGGTAGCCCTGGATCTGGACCGGCTCCGCCAGATCGGTGCGATGGAACACGATGCCGGTATTCGGCGCGGCCGGTCGCAAGGTAAGCGTCACGCGCTCGCCGGTGTGGAGGCCGATCCCGCTGGCGCGGATGACATTTTTGAGCGTGCGCTGTCGAATCAAGGGACTGTCCGGAACCATGGTAGATGGCGAAATTATGACACAGCGGCTTCAGTGTTGCCTGTCATCAACCGGTTGAGTTGTTGCACGAAGGCCGCACCGTCCTCCAATTGCGCCCCCTCGGCCAGCATCGCCATGCCGAACAGCAAGCCGGACCAGTCCTGGATGCGTGCGTCATCGTTCTCGCCACGTAGACGCCCAAGCAGCGCGTGCCCCAAATTGACCTCCAGGATCGGCAGGCTCTCAGGCAAGGTCTGCCCGGCCTCGCGATAGAGTCGGCGCAGGTGCTGGGGCAGGTCGTGAGCGCCCAGCACCACGCAGGCCGGCGACTCGACCAGGCGGCTCGAGGCACGCACTTCCTTGACCTTGCCCTCCAGCGCCTTCTCGATGCGCTTGAGCACATCGGCTTGCCCCGCGTCAGGCTCGGGCTTGTCGGTCTCCGGTCGCACATCCTCGCGGCTGATGTTGCGGATCGGCTTGCCCTCGAATTCGTGCAGATGCGAGAGCAGCCATTCGTCGATCGCGTCGGTCAGCAACAGCACCTCGTCTCCCTTGGCGCGGAAACCCTCGAGGTGGGGACTGTGACGGGCCGCATGCTCGTTCTCGGCGGTCAGCACGTAGATCGCGTCCTGGCCTTCCGGCATGCGCGCCACGTAGTCGGCGAAGGCGACGTCCTGGCCCTTGCTGTCGGCATGGGTGGAACCGAAGCGCAGCAAACGCGCGAGCTGCTCGCGATGGGCGAAGTCCTCGGCGATGCCCTCCTTCAGCACGCGACCGAACAGGGGCCAGATCTTCTCATACGTCTCCGGCTTGTCCTTCGCCTGCTCCTCCAGCAGGTTCAGCACGCGCTTGGTCAGGCCCTGGCGGATCTGGTTGAGCACCTCGGAGGATTGCAGGATCTCGCGCGAAACGTTGAGCGGCAGGTCAGCGGCATCCACCACCCCGCGCACGAAACGCAGGTAACGTGGCAGCAGGCGCTCGGCATCGTCCATGATGAAGACGCGGCGTACGTAGAGCTTGATGCCGTGCTTGGCGTCGCGGTCCCACAGATCGAACGGCGCGCGGCCGGGGATGTAGAGCAGGTTGGTGTATTCGGTACGGCCCTCGACCCGGTTGTGGGTCCAGGCCAGCGGGTCTTCCCAGTCGTGGAAGGCCTGCTTGTAGAAGCCGCTGTAGTCCTCGTCCTTGAGTTCGTTGCGCGGACGCGCCCACAGCGCGGTGGCCTGGTTGACGCGCTCCATCGCGGCGCCTTTGCCGTCCGCCCCGCCCTCACCGGCCATCATGATCGGGAAAGTGATGTGCTCGGAATAGCGGTGGACAATGTTGCGCAGACGCCAGCCATCAAGAAACTCGTCCTGGCCTTCCTTGAGATGGAGGACGATCTCGGTGCCGTGCGCGGGGCGCTCGATGTTCTCCAGGGTGTAGGCGCCGGCGCCATCCGAGCTCCAGTGCACGCCATGCTCTGCGGACAGCCCGGCGCGACGGGTAAACACATCGACCTGGTCGGCCACGATGAAGGCGGAATAGAAGCCGACGCCGAACTGGCCGATCAGCTGGGTATCCCTGGCCTGATCACCGGACAGCCCTTCAAGGAAGCGCTTGGTGCCGCTGCGCGCGATGGTACCGAGGTTATCGATCACCTCCTGACGACTCATGCCGACACCGTTGTCGCGCACGGTCAGGGTGCGGGCCTCCTTGTCGAAGGCCAGCTCGATGCGCAGCTCGGCATCATCCTCGTATAGCGCACCATCACCCAGCGCCTCGAAACGCAGCTTGTCGCAGGCATCGGAGGCATTGGAGACCAGTTCGCGCAGGAAGATCTCCGGGTTGGAGTAGAGCGAATGGATCATCAGGTGCAGGAGTTGGCGCACCTCGGTCTGGAATTCAAGAGTCTCGCTTTGACGGTCCACGATTCATGCTCCTTGAGAGGTCGAATGCGCCCCTGAAACTTGGGGCACGATTGCAGTTTTCAAGGGACCTGTTCGTGCCGCAGAAGCCAGCGCTTGCGCCTGATGCCCTCCGAGCCCGCGCCGGCATAACCGCCAAGCCCGTCAGCCGCCACGACCCGATGACAGGGGATCAACAGCGGGATGGGGTTGGCACGCAAGGCACCACCGACTGCGCGTGGCGACGTGCCCAAGGCATGCGCAAGATCGCCATAGGTGCGGGTTGTCCCCGGTGGGATATGCGTAAGCTCCGCCCAGACGGACTGCTGAAACGAGGTTCCGACTGGAGAGAGCAGAGGAAGGACAGGAAGAGGTCGACAGGAAAAGTAAGCCTCGAGCCAAGCGATCGCCTGAACAAGACAAGGCTCACCAACGGGGAGCGAAAGCGCCGGAGGCACGGACGCATAGTCGACCGCGACAAGCGCACCCTCTTCGCACCGCAGGCGCAGCCAGCCAAGGGGACTGAGGAAGAAGGCTTCCTGGTTGGACAAGGGATGCGCCAAAGAAAAAGGCCCGCGATGCGGGCCCTTGTTCATCAGGAGGAAGCGCGCGGAGCGAGCTTTTCCTTGATACGCGCGGACTTGCCGGTGCGGCCACGCAGGTAGTACAGCTTGGCGCGACGAACGTCACCGCGACGCTTGACCTCGATGGCCGCAACGTTCGGGCTGTACAGCGGGAACACGCGCTCCACGCCTTCGCCGTGGGAAATCTTGCGCACGGTGAACGCGGAGTTCAGGCCACGGTTGCGCTTGGCGATCACCACGCCTTCGAAGGCCTGAAGACGCTCACGGTCGCCTTCCTTCACACGCACGCTGACGATCACGGTGTCGCCGGGTGCAAATTCCGGACGCTCGATGCCCGCTACCATTTCGGCTTCAAGCTGTTGAATCACATTGCTCATGTTCATTACCTCATCTTCGATTCGTCGTTTGCCGTCGGTTTGCCCTGCTCGTCCCCGCAATGTTGATGCGAGGCTTCCAGCAAACGACGCTCTTCTTCTGTCATCCGCCTGACCGCGAGCAGCTCGGGCCGCCGCCGCCAGGTTCGCTCCAGCGCCTGCTGCAGGCGCCAGCGCTCGATCTGTTTGTGGTGCCCCGAAAGCAGCACTTCCGGAACACCGCGTCCTTCGACACGCTCGGGACGCGTGTAATGCGGGCAATCCAGCAGACCCGTCATGAACGAGTCCTGCACCGCCGACTCGGCATGCCCCAGCGCCCCCGGCAACTGGCGAATCACCGCATCGATCAGGGCCATCGCCGCCGGCTCGCCACCGCTGAGGACGAAATCCCCGAGCGAAAGCTCTTCGTCGACATCGGCCCCCAGCACCCGCTCGTCCATGCCTTCATAGCGCCCGCAGACGAGCGCCATGCCAGGCAGCCGCGCCAGCCGGTTGACCTCGGCCTGGTCGATCCGCCGCCCCTGCGGGGTCAGCGCGATCACCCGGCTTCCCTGCGGGAGGGCGGCCCGTGCCGCGTGAATCGCATCACGCAGCGGAGCGACCTTCATCAGCATCCCGGGGCCGCCGCCGAAGGGGCGATCGTCCACGGTGCGGCGCGGATCATCCGTGTAATCACGCGGATTCCGGCAGGCGATACTCACCAGCCCGGCCTCGCGCGCGCGGCGCGGAATGCCATGATCACCGATGACCTCGACCAACTCGGGAAACAGGGTGACGACCTCAATCTGCATCACCGCCCTCCCCTTGCTAAAACTCCGGATCCCAGTCCACCGTGATCAGGCGTGCCTCGGGATCGATCTCGAGCACCACCTGGTCGATGATGTACGGAACCAGACGTTCGCGCTCACCCTTGAGCACCAGCACGTCGTTGGCCCCGGTCTCCAGCAGGTGGTCGACCTTGCCGAGCTCAACCCCCTCGCGCGTCACGACCTGCATACCAATCAGGTCGCGCCAGTAATACTCGCCTTGCGGCAGTCGTGGCAACAGTGCCGGATCAACGGCGATTTCCGCGCCGGCGAGGCTTTCCGCCTGGTTGCGGTCATTGACCCCTTCCAGCTTGGCGATCAACCCCTTGCCCTGCACCTTGACCGACTTCACACGGAAGTTGGCCCAGCCATCCTTGAGCTTGAGTTGCCAGCTCTTGTAGCGTCCGATGTCCGCCATCGGGCGCGATTCGGAATGGATTTTCACCCATCCCTGGATGCCGAAAGCCGCGAGGACCTTGCCTAACGAGACACGTTCCGCGGCTTCAGTCATGAATCAGCGCACCCTGTCGCCAGAGCAACGCAGGATCAGGCAGCAGCCTGAGTCTTGCCGAATTCCTTCCACAGGGTAGCCACACGCTCGCTCGGCTGGGCACCCTTGGCCAGCCAGGAGTTCATGCGCTCCGCGTCGATGTGCAGACGGACTTCCTGGCCACGGGCAACCGGGTTGAAGTAACCCAGGCGCTCGACGGAGGAACCGCTGTCACGCGCATTGCGGCTGTCGGTCACGATGATGTGGTAGAAGGGACGCTTCTTTGCGCCGCCACGAGCCAGACGGATGGATACCATGCGTTTCTGAACCTTGTGTCAAAGTCTGGACCGAGGAGACGGCCCATCAAAATAAAGCCCGGTATTTTAACTACCGGAGATAAAAAGGAAAGCTTTTTCTTGCGCCAGGGGATCGCCGCTCAGAACGGCATGCCGGGCATGCGCCCTTTCATGCTCCGCATCAGCTTGGCCATGCCGCCGCCGGACAGTTTTTTCATCATGTCACGCATGTCGGCGTGCTGCTTGAGCAGGCGGTTGACGTCCTGCACCTGCATACCCGAACCCGCGGCGATACGGCGCTTGCGCGAACCCTTGATCAGGTCCGGATGGCGCCGCTCCTTGGGTGTCATCGACTGGATGATGGCGATCATGCGCTTCACGTCACGGTCATTGGCCTGCGCCTTGACGTGTTCCGGCAGCTTGCCGACTCCCGGCAGCTTGTCCATGAGACTGGCCATGCCACCCATGTTGAGCATCTGCTCAAGCTGGGTGCGCAGGTCGTCCATGTCGAAGCCCTTGCCGGACTTGACCTTGTCGACCAGCGCCTTTGCCTTGTCCTGGTCGATCTTCTTGGTCGCCTCTTCGACCAGCGAGAGCACATCGCCCATGCCGAGGATGCGCGAGGCGACCCGCTCGGGATGGAAAGGCTCCAGCGCGGCGAGCTTCTCGCCCCGCCCCAGGAACTTGATCGGCTTGCCGGTGACCTGGCGCACGGACAGGGCCGCGCCACCACGCGCATCGCCGTCGGTCTTGGTCAGCACCACGCCGGTCAGCGGCAGGGCGTCGTTGAAGGCCTTGGCGGTGTTGGCGGCGTCCTGACCGGTCATGCTGTCGACCACGAACAGGGTCTCGACAGGCTTGAGTGCGGCGTGCAGGCGACGCGCCTCGTCCATCATCGCCTCGTCGATGTGCAGGCGGCCGGCGGTATCGACCAGCAGCACGTCCATGTGGCGGATGCGCGCCTCCTGGAGCGCGGCCTGACCGATGGCGACCGGGTCCTGGCCCGCGTCGGACGGGAAAAACTCGACCTCGACCTGTCCGGCCAGGGTTTCGAGCTGCTTGATCGCGGCCGGACGGTAGACGTCGCAGCTCACCACCATGACCTTCTTTTTCTGCTCCTTGAGCAGACGTGCAAGCTTGCCCACCGTGGTGGTCTTGCCCGCGCCCTGCAGGCCCGCCATCAGCACCACGGCCGGCGGCTGGGCGGCGAGGTCGAGACCCTCGTTGGCCTCGCCCATGATCGCCACCAGCTCGTCGTGGACGATCTTGATGAAGGCCTGGCCCGGGGTGAGGCTGCTCAGCACTTCCTGACCGACCGCGCGCTCCTTCACCTTGGAGGTAAACTCGCGCACCACCGGCAGGGCGACGTCGGCCTCCAGCAGCGCCATGCGCACCTCGCGCATCGCGTCCTGGATGTTCTCCTCGGTGAGGCGGCCCTGGCCGCGCATCTTGTCGAGCAGGCCGGTCAGGCGTTGGCTCAGATTCTCGAACATGACGGTTCCTCAAAGCAGAAACCCGGGCGAGCCGGGTTTTCAGTATGCCATGGCGCGGATTTCGTCACCCCGGCGAACGCCGGGGTCCAGTGGGTTGAACTGGATTCCGGCATTCGCCGGAATGACGATCCTGAGCGCCAGATCCTTTTCAACGCCAGAGAATCACTCGCTGGCAGAGGAACGCCCGGCGCGCTTGCGGTCGTTCTCGGTCAGGTGCTTCTTGCGGATCCGCACCGCCTTCGGGGTGACCTCGACCAGCTCGTCGTCGTCAATGAACTCCAGCGCCTGCTCCAGGGTGAAGCGGATCGGCGGGGTCAGGACGATGGCCTCGTCGGTGCCGGAAGCGCGCATGTTGGTCAGCTTCTTGCCCTTCAGCGCGTTGACGGTGAGATCGTTGTCGCGCGAGTGGATGCCGATCACCTGGCCTTCGTACACCTCTTCACCGTGGCCGATGAACATGCGGCCACGCTCTTGCAGACCGAAGATCGCAAAGCCCAGCGCCTTGCCGGTCTCGTTGGCAATCAGCACGCCGTTGATGCGCTGACCGACGGTACCCGGACGGTATTCGCCATAATGGTCGAACACCGAGAACATCAGGCCGGTGCCCTGGGTGGAGGTCAGGAACTCGGTACGGAAGCCGATCAGGCCGCGCGACGGGATGATGTATTCCAGACGTACGCGACCCTTGCCGTCCGGCTCCATGTTTTTCAGGTCGCCACGACGGATGCCGAGCTTCTCCATCACCGTACCCTGGTGCTGTTCCTCGATGTCCACCACCAGTTGCTCGTAGGGCTCCTGCTTGACGCCTTCGACCTCGTGAATGATGACCTCGGGGCGACCAACCCCCATCTCGAAGCCTTCACGACGCATGTTTTCGATCAGCACGGACAGATGCAGTTCGCCCCGTCCGGAGACACGGAATTTGTCCGCATCTTCCATGTCCTCGACGCGGAGGGCGACGTTGTGCAGAAGCTCCTTGTGCAGGCGATCGCGGATCTGGCGGCTGGTGACGAACTTGCCTTCCTTGCCCGCGAACGGGGAAGTGTTGACCTGGAAGGTCATGCTGACGGTCGGCTCATCCACGGTCAGCGGGGGCAGCATCTCGACGTTGTCCGGGTCGCACACGGTGTCGGAGATATACAGCGGATCAAGGCCGGAGAAGGCGATGATGTCGCCGGCCTGGGCTTCCGGCACTTCAACGCGGTCCAGCCCATGGAAGCCCATGATCTGCAGCACGCGACCGGAGCGGGTATTGCCGTCACGGTCGATGACCTTGACCGGGGAGTTGCTCTTGACCTTGCCACGGGTGATACGACCCACGCCGATCACGCCCATGAAGGAGTTGTAGTCCAGACTGGAGACCTGAAGCTGGAACGGGCCTTCCGGGTCGACATCCGGCGGGGAAACGTTCTTGATGATCGCTTCGTACAACGGGGTCATGTCCCCCTCGCGCACATCGCTGTCCAGGCTGGCATAACCGTTCAGGGCCGATGCGTAGACGATCGGGAAGTCGAGCTGCTCCTCGTTCGCCCCGAGGTTGTCGAACAGGTCGAACACCTGGTCGATGACCCAATCCGGACGCGCGCCCGGACGGTCAATCTTGTTGATGACCACGATCGGCTTCAGGCCGTGCTGGAAGGCCTTCTGGGTCACGAAGCGGGTCTGCGGCATCGGGCCGCCGACGGCGTCCACCAGCAGCAGCACGGAATCTACCATCGACAGCACGCGCTCGACCTCGCCGCCGAAGTCGGCGTGGCCCGGGGTGTCAACGATGTTGATGCGGAATTCCTCGCCTTGCGGGCTGGTCCAGCGAATCGCGGTGTTCTTCGCCAGAATGGTGATACCACGCTCTTTTTCAATCGCGTTGGAGTCCATCACTCGCTCGCCCACCTGCTCGCGCTCGCCGAAGGTGCCGGACTGTTTGAGGAGCTGGTCGACCAGCGTGGTCTTGCCATGGTCGACGTGCGCGATGATGGCGATGTTGCGTAGGTTCTTGATCACGAAGGAGTCTCTGGAAAAGGAGCGGGTTCTGGTGTAAGGCGGCGGATTATACGGATTGCCGGTTAAAATGACATTTCATTGACTTCATTGATGGGGCATTTGTTCCGTGAATCAACCGACCCCCTATGAAAGGATCGGCGGCGAGGAAGGCGTGCGGCGCCTGACCCGGCGTTTCTACGCAGTGATGCGCGAACTGCCCTCGGCACGCGAACTGCTCGCCATCCACCGTGACCTCGAGGACAGCGAACAAAAGCTTTTTGAATTCCTGTCCGGCTGGTTGGGCGGTCCGCAGCTGTTCATGGAGCGCCACGGCCATCCCCGCCTGCGCATGCGTCACATGCAGGTGGCGGTGGACATCAACATGCGCGACCAGTGGATGCACTGCATGCGTCATGCGCTGGATGAAACGGTCGAGGATCCCGCCTTTCGCGAAGAGCTGTACCAGGCGCTTTGGAGCGTGGCGGATCACATGAGGAACCGGCCGGAATAGTCATTTTCCGGTCACGGCATGACCGCTATCATTCAGCAAGCAGCCATAACCCCCAGCATGCTCCGACCGCCGGCGTTGTCGTGCCTTCCCTGCGAGCATCATGCTCAAGGGAAGCGCTGAAAAATTCAGCGCTTCCCGTTTGGGGCAGGACGCCCCAACGCGAAAACCGTTGTAGGAACAACGATGGAACGCAAAGCGTTCCCCGAAGGGATGGGCACAAGGAAGTGCCCAGCAACAACGACGCAAGTCGTTGATTCGCTGAGGCTGTCGCGGACATGTGCCGCGACGCTCTCGAAAGCCGCAGTCCGAAGGACCTTGCGGCATGGATGCCGCAAGGGCTTGAGAGGAGGGACCAGCCGAGCTGAAAAAATCCAGGGATGGATTTTTTCAGCATTTCCCAAGAAAACCGGTTCCCTGTCCTTGGTCCTCGTTATCCATGAGGACATCAGAGCGATCTGATGCCCGCCTTTGCGAGGCTGATCAGCCAGCGCGCATCACCTCGTCCACCTCGCCGAAGTCGCGACACCAGCGGTAGGCGGCCGCCTGGGTGGACATCGGCTCGCCGTGCCTGGACAGACCGAGCACGCTCATGCCGGCAGACTTCGCCGCCTCGAGTTCGGCGGGCATGTCGGAGAGGAACAGGATCTCGGCTGGCGGCAGTTCCAGCGCCTCCGCGATCAGGCGGTAGGCATCCGCCTCACGCTTGTTGCCGATGGTGGTGTCGAAGTAAGCGGAGAACAGCGGGGTCAGGTCGCCCGCGTCGGAATGGCCGAACAACAGCTTCTGGGCCTGCACGGAGCCGGACGAATAGACGTACAGGCGGATACCCTGCCCGTGCCAGCGGCGGAGCCACTCGACCGCGTCCGGGTACATGTGGCCGGTAAAGTCACCATTGCGATAGCCCACCTCCCACAGCATGCCCTGCAGGGCCTTGAGCGGGGTGATCTTGCGATCCTCGTCGATCCACTCGACCAGATGAAGGATGGCCTCCTCCAGCGGGATGTGGTCGTCCCCCACCTCGCGCCCGACGGCCTCGATCTGCTCCCGGACCTCAGGGTTTTCGGCGTTGGCGCGCACGAAATCGGCGATGCGTTCGCGCGCGTAGGGGAACAGCACCTTGTGCACGAAGTCGATGCTGGAGGTGGTGCCCTCGATGTCGGTGACAATGGCCTTGATCATGTCGTTTTCCACGATGGGTTGAGAGCATCATCGCGAGGAGCGAAGCGACGCGGCGATCCATGCGCAGGGGTCATGGATTGCTTCGCCTTCGGCTCGCAATGACGATCAGGAAGCGATGGTGTCCAGAGTCGGGAACTGCTGGTCGATGCCGCTGCCGGTGAAGTGGCCCACCCACCCCTCCGGGGTGGTGAAGAAGCGGATGCACTTGAAGCTCGGGCGCTCGCCCATGTCGAACCAGTGGGTCACGCCGGAGGGCACCGAGATCAGGTCGCCCTGGGTGCAGAGCATGGCGTAGACCTTGCCGTTGGCGTGCAGGTAGAACATGCCCTGGCCGTCGACGAAGAAGCGCACCTCGAAGTCGTCGTGGGTGTGTTCGTTGAGGAACTTGGCGCGGAATTCGTCCTTCTGCGGATGGTCCGGGCGCAGGCTGACCACATCCACCGACTGGAAGCCGTATGCCTTGTTCAGGCGCTCGACGTCGTCGCGGTAGGCAGCCAGCACTGCCGCCTGGTCGGCCTCGGCGGCCAGCGGCTGGCTGGCCTCCCACTGTTCGAAGCGCACGTCTATCGCGGCCAGTTCGCGCGCGATGCCGGCCGGATCGGTATGGATGGCGACCGGCGCCTCGGGACGGGTTTCATCAAAGATACGCAGTTCGGACACAAGCAGACTCCTGGCCTAAAACTCAAGGAAACATGATGCAGGAGCGCCGTCCCGGCGCGATCAGGCCATCGGCCCGAGGACGGGCCTCCCACAAAGGCATCAGGCCTACCCCACACGCCTCAACCACAACTCACATTCAAGCAGGAATTCCAGCGCCTCGACGTGGCGCACCGTGTCGTCGACCGTCGCGCCCCAGGTGTAGAGGCCATGGCCCTCGATCAGGTAGCCGACCGGCAGGCCGTGCATGTCGATCCAGGCATCCACTTCCGCCGCCAGGCGCGGAATGTCCTGGTCGTTGGCGAACACCGGGATGGTCAATGTCGATTCATGGCTGATGACACCCGGAAAGGCCTTGGCCAGCTCGTAACCCTCCAGTTCCAGCGCCCCTTCGGTCAGGCGGGAGAGCACGGTCGCGGGCATGGAGTGGGTATGCAGCACGCAGCCGATCTCCGGCTCGCGGGTATACAGCTGGGTGTGCAGGAGGGTTTCCGCCGACGGGCGCTTGCCGACATCCAGGGAAAAACCGCTGTCGATCGCGACGCGCAGGAAATCATCGGTGGTCAGCCGCCCCTTGTGGCGACCCGAGACGGTCAGCAGGGCGCGCTCGTCATCCAGCCGCGCGGAGAAATTGCTGCTGGTGGCCGGCACCCAGCCGCGCGAGAAAAAAAAGCGCCCCGCCCCGACCAGAGCCTCGGCCAGTTCAAGCTGCAATGAATCCACGCCAGCCTCCCGTATTCAAACTGGGCGCAAGCCTAACATAGGCTACAAGGTAGAATGTCCGACTTTTCCCGCCGCGCATGCCATGAAATTCATCGTCAAACTGTTCGCCGAAATCACCATCAAGAGCGACAGCGTGCGTCGCAAGATGATCCGCCAGCTGGAGCACAACCTGCACACGCTGATGCGCGAGGACGCCCCCGGCTCGAAGGTCATCCGGCTGTGGGACCGGCTGGAGATCATCCCCGCCGAGGGCGGTGAGGCGGCCATCCGCGCCGCGCTGGTCAATACGCCCGGCATCGCCCACATCCTCGAGGCCGAGGACGTACCCAACAGCGGCATGGCCGACCTGATCGACACGCTCGCCCCGATGTACGCCGAGGCCATCGCCGGCAAGACCTTCCGCGTGACCACCAAGCGCACCGGCAAGACCGATTTCACCTCGCTCGACTTCGACCGCGAACTGGGCGCGCGCCTGCTGCAACTCAGCCCGAGCGCCAAGGTGGACCTGCACAAGCCTGAAGTCACGGTCAGCCTCGTCATCCACGGCAACCCGGACGGGACGCTCGATGCCTGGCGCATCATCGCCCGCCACGAAGGGCTCGGCGGCTTCCCGCTCGGCGAGATCGGCACCGGCCTGTCGCTGATCTCCGGCGGCTTCGACTCCGGCGTCGCCACCTACCTCGCCATCCGGCGCGGCCTGCTGCCGCATTTCTGCATCTTCCGCCTGGGCGGCGAGGCGCATGTCACCAGCGTGCTGCCGCAGGTCTACATGCTCTGGCGACGCTACCTGCGCTCGCACACCCCGCGCCTGGTGATCGTCCCGTTCGAGGCGGTGGTCGACGCGCTCAAGGCCCACACCGACCCCGGCCTGCTCGGCGTGCTGCTCAAGCGGATGATGTTCAAGGCCGCCGAGCGCGTGGCGCACAAGGCCAGGGCGGGCGCGCTGATCACCGGCGAGAGTCTGGCCCAGGTCGCCAGCCAGACCCTGACCAACCTCAACCGCATCGACAGCGCGGTCGAGATGCTGGTCATCCGCCCACTGATCACCATGCACAAGCAGGAGATCATCTACCAGGCGGAGCGACTCGGTCTCGCCCACCACGCCGCCTGCACGCCGGAGTACTGCGGTGCGCTGATCGAGAAACCGCACGCCGCCGCCTCGCAATCCGCCATCGACAAGGCCGAGGCCGCCTTTCCGTGGGAGGTACTCGACCAGGCGCTGGAGCAGGCCGAGGTGCTGACCGTGGACAAGATCCCCGAGCGCGCCACCGCCCGTACCGAGCTGCCGCGGGTCCATGCGGCCGATGGCGGCTTCATCGTCGACCTGCGGGAACCCGACGAGGTCGCCCGCCAGCCGCTGGCGGAAGCCAGCCTCGTCCTGCCCTATGTCCACCTCGACGAACACCTGAAGGACCTGCCGCGCGACCGCCGCATCCTGCTCTATTGCGCGCGCGGCCTGCTCTCCACCGTGGCGGGTGAGCGCCTGCGCGCGATGGACTACGATGTAGGCATCTACCGGCCGAAAGACGCCTGACGGATCGCTCGTAGCCTGGATGCAGGCCAAAGGCCGGAACCCAGGAATGACGCCGCTCCCGGATTCCGCGTCGCTCCCTCCGGGCTACGGCGATCGCTGGCGTATTGACCAAGGAGTTCGCATGCTGAAGCGTGTCCTCTGGATCGTCGTCCCGCTCGCCCTCGGTGCCGGGCTCTGGTGGTGGGCCAGCCGCCCCGAGCCGGTCAGCGTGCGTCTGCATACCGTCGAACGTGGCACGGTCGAGGCCACCGCCAGCAACACCCGCGCCGGCACCGTCACCGCCTGCCGCCGGGCCAAGCTCTCGCCGTCGATCAGTGGCCAGATCGTCAGCCTGCCTTATCGCGAGGGGGCCCAGGTCAAGCAGGGCGCGATCCTGCTCGAATTGTGGAACGACGACCTCAAGGCCAGCCGCGCGCTGACCGAAGAAGAACTGAAGGCCGCCGAGGCCCAGGCCCGCGCCGCCTGCACCTCGGCCGCCCTGGCCGAGCGCGAGTCCGCGCGCCAGACCCGCCTCAAGCCGAGCGGACTGGTCTCCGCCGACGTGGTCGACAAGGCCCAGGCCCAGGCCGCCAGCCTGCGCGCCCAGTGCCACGCCAGCGAGGCCCAGGTCGATGTGGTGCGGGCGCGCTTCGCCACCCTCGACGCCCAGCTCGACCGCACCATCGTGCGCGCCCCGTTCGATGGGGTGATCGCCGAGCTGAACGGCGAACTGTTCGAGATCACCGCCCCCTCGCCCCCCGGCATTCCCACTCCGCCTGCGGTCGACCTGGTCGAGTTCGGCTGCATCTACATCGAGGCGCCGATCGACGAGGTGGATGCTGCCGCCGTGCGGGTCGGCATGCCGGTCCGCGTGCAGCTCGACGCCTTCCGTGACGAGCTGTTCGACGGACAGGTGCGCCGGATCGGGGCCTACGTCGAGGATCGCGAGAAGCAGGCGCGCTTCGTGACCGTCGAGATCGAGCTTGCCGACGATCCGCGCAACGCCCGCCTGCTGCCGGGCTACAGCGCGGATGCCGAAATCATCCTCGACCGTCGCGACGACGTCCTCCGCCTGCCCAGCGAGGTCATCATGGAAGACGGGGGCGTGCTGGTCTTCGCCCCGGACAGCGGCGCGATCGCGCGCCGGACGCTGCGCAAGGGCCTGTCCAACTGGCGCTGGACCGAGGTGCTGGAAGGCCTGAACGCGGGCGAGCAGGTGGTGGTGAACTTCGACGACGAAGGCGTGAAACCCGGCGCCGTGGCCCAAGCGGCCGAACGGCCATGAGCGAGCCGATGATCCGGCTGGAAATGCTCTCGCGCGTCTACCCGGTGGGCGACACCGAGGTCCGCGCCCTCGACCAGGTGGACCTGGGCATCGAGGCCGGTGAATACATTTCGCTGATGGGGCCCTCCGGCTCGGGAAAATCCACCCTCCTCAACGTCCTCGGCCTGCTCGACCGCCCCACGCAAGGGATCTACCGGCTGGAAGGGCGCGACACCCAGGGACTGGATGAACTGCAACGCGCACAACTGAGGAGCGAGCGCATCGGCTTCGTGTTCCAGTCCTTCCACCTGCTGCCGCGCCTGTCCGCGTTCGACAACGTCGCCCTGCCGCTGGTGCTGGCGGGCAAGCCGCCCCACGAACGGCGCGAACAGGCCGCACAGGCGCTGGCGGCGGTGGGACTGACTGAACGCGCCCATCACCGGCCGGACCAGCTTTCCGGCGGCCAGCGTCAGCGCGTCGCCATCGCCCGCGCCACGGTCACGCGCCCCGCCCTGCTACTGGCGGACGAGCCGACCGGCAACCTCGACAGCCGCTCCGGCGAGGAGGTCATCGGCCTGCTTGAAGAGCTCAACACGGGCGGCATCACCCTCATCGTCGTCACCCACGATCCCGACATCGGCGCGCGGGCGCGGCGCAATATCCTGCTGCACGACGGCAGGATCGCCGAGGACCGCCAGGCGTGATGCGGACGCGTGACCACCTCGGCTTCGCCTGGGGGGCGCTCACCGCCTCCCGCATGCGCACCCTGCTGGTCACGCTCGCGGCGGCGATCGGGGTGGCGGCGGTGGTCATCCTCACGGCCCTCGGCGAGGGCGCGCGCCAGTACATCCTCGGCGAATTCAGCCAGCTCGGCAGCGAGCTGCTGATCGTGCTGCCCGGCAAGACCGAGAAGGGCGGCGGCCCACCCGGCTTCATCTTCGAGACCGAGCGCGACCTGACCCTGCAGGACGCCGCCGCGCTGCGCCGCCTGCCGCATGTCAGGGCGGTGTCTCCGCTCTCGGTCGGGGCGATCGACATCTCGGCGGGCGCCCACGCGCGCGAGGCGATCCTGCTGGGCTCCGACGCCAGCTTCGAGCAGACCCGCAAGCTCGAGATGGGGCGCGGCGAGTTCCTGCCGCCGCTCGACCTGAACGAGGCCCAGGCGGTGGTGGTGATCGGCATGACCCTCGCGCGCGAGCTGTTCGGCAACGCCTCGCCGCTCGGCCAGTGGGTGCGGCTGGGACAGCGGCGCTTCCGGGTGGTCGGAGTGCTGGCCGAACAGGGCACCTCGCTCGGGCAGAACCTGGACGAGGCCGCCATCATCCCCGTCGCCAGCGCGCAGGCCCTATTCGACAACCCGGCCCTGTTCCGCATCCTGATCGAGGTCGAAAGCCGCTCCCATCTGCCGAGCGTGGAAAAGGCCGCCCGCCGCCTGCTCACCGAGCTGCACCAGGGCGAGGAGGACGTCACCCTCATCACCCAGGACGCGGTGCTCTCGACCTTCGACGAGATCTTCGGCGTGCTGACCCTGAGCGTGGCGGGGATCGCCGCGATCAGCCTGCTGGTGGCCGGGATCATCATCATGAACGTCATGCTGGTGAGCGTCAGCCAGCGCCGCGCCGAGGTTGGACTGCTGATGGCTCTTGGCGCGCCAAGCGGCCTGATCCTGCGCCTGTTCCTGCTCGAGGCCCTGCTGATCGGCCTGCTCGGCGCCCTCGCCGGCAGCCTGCTCGGGCGTGCGGGCGTGCTGATCATTGCCGAGGCCTACCCGAGCTTCCCGGTGATGACGCCGACCTGGGCCTATCTCGCCGCCGCCGGCACCGCGCTCGGCGCGGGCATGTTGTTCGGCTGGTTGCCTGCGCGGCGTGCGGCGCGACTGGACCCGGTCCGGGCGCTGACGGGGAGGTAAGCAAGCATGCATGGGCCTCAAGGTGTAGGAGCGGGCTTGCGCCAGCTTCGCGTTAGCTTGCTCGCGATCGCGCGGGTGATCGCGAGCAAGCCCGCTCCTACGGGAATGTGCTGACATGCGGCCCACCGACCTTGCCCGCTTCACCCTCGGCACGCTTGCCGCCGAGCGCATGCGCTCGGCCCTCACCATGCTGGCCATCGCGGTCGGGATTGCCGCCGTGGTGGTGCTCACCGGCCTGGGGGCGGGCCTGCAGCGCTATCTGGTCAGCCAGTTCACCCAGTTTGGCACCCACCTGATCGTCATCGTGCCGGGCAAGGCCACCACCACCGGCTTCTCGATCAGCGTGATCGACACCCAGCGTCCGCTCACCCTGCGCGATGCGCAGAGCCTGCTCGACATCCCCGGCGTGCGGGCGATGACCCCCGTGGTCAGCGGCAACCTGACCGCCGAATACGCCGGCATCGACCGCCGCACCATGGCCCTTGGCATCGGCCCGGACGCCTTCGATGTGTGGACGATGGAACTGGCGCGCGGCCAGCCCCTGCCGGAGGACGACCTGATCGCCCCCCGCCCGGTGGTCCTGCTCGGCCACACCCTGGCCAAGGCGCTGTTCGGCGCGACCAACCCGCTGGGCGAGAAGGTGCGGATCGGCGGTTCGTCCTTCCGCGTGGTCGGCGTGGTGGCCGAGAAGGGCCAGATGCTCGGCATCGACATCGACGACGCGGCCTACATCCCCGCCGCGCTGGCCCTGCAGATGTTCAACCGCGACGGCCTGATGGAGATCGACATCCTCTACGACGAGCATGAAAACCCGGACACCATGGTCAAGCGCCTGTCCCGGCGTCTTGCCGAGCGGCACGGTTCGGAGGACTTCACCGTGCAGTCGCAGGACCAGATGCTGGCCTCGCTGAACAATGTCCTCAACATCCTCACCTTCGCCGTCGGCGCTCTAGGCGGCATCGCCCTGTTCACCGGGGGTGTAGGCATTCTCACCCTGATGACCATCGCCGTGGCCGAAAGGCGAACCGAGATCGGCCTGCTGACCGCCCTCGGCGCCAGCCCCGGGCTGGTCCTGCGGCTGTTCCTGGCCGAGGCGGCCATCCTCGGCGCCCTGGGTGGGCTTGTCGGGCTGGCGCTTGGCCTCGCAGGCCTGTCCGCCCTCCACCTGGCCATCCCCGCCCTGCCCTTCACCCCCAGGCTGGACTATCTGGCGATCGCCGAGGGCCTGGCCATCCTGATCGGCCTGCTGGCCGGTGCCTGGCCGGCCGGACGCGCGGCCCGTCTGGACCCGATCGAAGCGCTACGGGCGGAATGAACCCCACATTCCAACTCGCGTCATCGGTGCCCCATCCCCTTCCGGAGCACAGCGGACATTGTGCGGCACGGCCATGTCCACCTGCCCCCCAGCCCGGAGTTTCATCCGCTATATAGATTCCATCACCCCTGAAAGCGGAATTCGGGCTTTTCATGCTGACTTTTCGGGGGAAGTCATGGGCAAGCAAGCATTTGATCTTTGCGTGATTGGCGGCGGTTCCGGAGGCCTTGTCGCTGCCGCGGGAGCGGCAAAACTGGGGGCCAAGGTCGCCCTCGTCGAGAAGAAGGCCCTCGGCGGTGACTGTCTCTGGACCGGCTGCGTGCCCAGCAAGGCCCTGCTGCAGTCGGCCAAGGTGGCCCAGATCCAGCGCGAGGCTGCGTGCTTCGGCATACCACCCACCGCGCCCGAGATCGCCCTGCCGGCCGTGCTGGAGCATGTGGCCGACGTCATCCGCGGTATCCAGCCACACGACAGTCCGGAGCGTTTTCGCGAACTCGGGGTGGAGGTGATCTTCGGTGAGGGCCTTTTCCTCGACGCCCAACGGTTCGAGGTCGAAGGCCGCGTGCTCACGGCATCCAACTTCCTGCTCGCCACCGGCGCACGCGCAGCGGTCCCTCCGATTCCCGGACTCGAACAGGTCCCCTTCCTGACCAACGAAACCCTGTTCGACCTGCGCGAGCCGGTGCCCAGCCTGATTGTCGTCGGCGGCGGACCGATCGGGGTCGAAATGGCGCAGGCCATGCAACGGCTCGGCAGCCAGGTGGACCTGGTGCATTCCGAGGCGCAGATCCTCCCGCGCGAGGACACCGAACTTGCCAGGATTGTCGCCAGGCGGCTGACCCGCGAGGGTGTCCGCCTGCACCTCCGCGCCCGGGCGGTACGGGTCGAGGGCCGGGCGGGCGACGTGCGTCTGATCATCCA
Organism: Pseudomonadota bacterium; assembly: GCA_040758395.1. Classification (GTDB taxonomy): domain Bacteria; phylum Pseudomonadota; class Gammaproteobacteria; order Halothiobacillales; family Halothiobacillaceae; genus Thiofaba. Next base: position 23,543 of record JBFLVP010000007.1, on the reverse strand, counting down.
CACCAACGGCACGGAAGAGGTCCTGCAGGGCAGCCATCTGCTGTTGGCGACCGGGCGCAAACCGAATGTCGATGGCCTGGGCCTGGAGGCGGCCGGGGTGAGGCTAGAAAAGGGGCATGTGGTGACGGACCGGCACATGCGCACCTCGGTCCCGCACATCTACGCCTGCGGCGATGTCACGAGTCCCTGGCAGTTCACCCACGTCGCCGAGCATCAGGCCGCCATCGTGCTGCAGAACGCCCTCTTCCACATCCCGGCCAAGGCCCGCAGCCGCAACATTCCCTGGTGCACCTTCTGCGACCCCGAACTGGCTCGGGTGGGCCTCTCGGAGAAGGAAGCGCTGACCAACAACATCAAGCACCGGGTCTACGCCCTGCCGCATCGGGAGATCGACCGCGCCCAGACGGATGGCGAGACAGGCGGCCTGACCAAGATCGTCACCACGGATGACGGCAAGCTGCTGGGCGCGGCCATCGTCGGCCCGCATGCCGGCGAACTGATCCACGAGTTCGTGCTGGCGCTGGACCTTGGCCTGACCACCCGTGATCTCAGCCGTCCCATGCATATCTACCCGACCCTGTCCCAGGGCAACCGGCGGGTGGCGGAGCTGCGCCGCAACGCCGCGCTCACCCCGTTCCGAAAACGCTGGATCCAGCGCATCTTCCGCCTCCACGGCTGACCCAGAGAGACGGACGCCATGATGAGCCAGACGCGGACCCATCCATCGAGCAAGCTGATCCGGCTACTGCTCCTGCTGCTTTTCGGCGGCGGCCTGCTGGCCTTCTTTCTGCTCGGCGGCGCGCAGTATCTCAACCTCGATACCCTGCAGGCCCAGCGCGACGCCCTGCTGGCCTACACCGAGCGCCACTTCTGGACCGCCGCCCTGCTTGCCGTATTTATCTACACCGTCGCGGTGGCCCTGAGCATCCCCGGCGGGCTGGTCCTGTCGCTGGCTATGGGGCTGCTGTTCGGCCGCTGGCTGGGCACCCTGCTGATCGTGATCGCCGCCACCGTCGGGGCGACCCTGGTCTTTCTCGCCGCCCGCTATGTGTTCGCCGAAGCTCTGCGCCGGCGTCTCGGGAACAGCACCCGCCGCCTGCTGGAAGGGTTCGATCGGAATGCCGTCAACTACCTGCTGTTCCTGCGCCTGGTGCCGCTCTTCCCCTTCTGGCTGGTCAACATCGCCCCAGCCTTCACCGGGATCAGGCTGCGCACCTACGTGCTAGCCACCTTCGTCGGCATCATCCCCGGCAGCTTCGTGTTCGCCAACATCGGCGACACCTTGGGGCATATCACCACGACGGAGGACCTGGTTTCCACCGAGATGCTGCTCGGCCTGACCTTGCTCGGCCTGTTCGCCCTGCTGCCGGTGTTCTTCAGGGGACGCATGCCCGCCGCCACGGAGCGAAGTCCATGACACGTCTCACGCCGAAATGAGGAGTGAGCCATGCGCCCAACCCTCCCCCTCCTCGAAGTCACCGACTTCCCCTCTATCTGCCGTGGCCGGCTCGACACCCTGCAGGTCAACCTGGGCTATCTGTGCAACCAGACCTGCGTGCACTGCCATGTCAACGCCGGCCCGAAACGCACCGAGCTGATGGCGCGCGAGACAGTGGACGAGGTGCTCGACGCCCTGCGTGCCATGCGGGTCGCCAACCTCGACCTGACCGGCGGGGCGCCGGAGATGAATCCGCACTTCCGCCACCTGGTGCGTGAGGCTCAAGCCCTGGGCGTGCATGTCATGGACCGCTGCAACCTCACCATCCTCGAGGAGCGCGGCCACGAAGACCTGGCCGAATTCCTGGCCGACCATGAGGTGGAGATCATCGCCTCCCTGCCCTGCTACCTGGAAGAGAACGTGGACAGCCAGCGCGGCAAGGGCGTGTTCGAGAAGAGCCTCCGGGCGCTGCGCCGGCTGAACCGGCTGGGCTACGGCCAGACGGATTCGGGACTGCTGCTGAACCTGGTCTACAACCCGCTGGGTCCCGCCCTCCCACCGCCACAGGAAGCCCTGGAGGCCGACTACAAGCGGATGCTGGCCGAACTCCACGGGATTGTCTTCAACCGGCTGTTCACCCTCGCCAACATGCCGATCAAGCGCTTCGGCAGCATGCTGGTCTCCACCGGCCAGTTCCAGGACTACATGCGCCTGCTGAGGGAGGCCCACCGCGAGGACAACCTGACCAACGTCATGTGCCGCCACCTGCTGAGCGTGGACTGGCTGGGCCATCTCTATGACTGCGACTTCAACCAGATGCTTGGCTTGCCACTACACATCGAGGGCAGGCCGCGTCCCCATCTGCGCGACCTGATCGGCCGCGATCTCAATGGCAACCCCATCGTGGTCAAGGACCACTGCTTCGGCTGCACCGCGGGCCAGGGCAGCAGTTGTGGCGGGGCACTGGCCTGACGACGAACGAGAAGGAGAAATCGCATGAATGTCGAAGAAGCCGTCAAGGCGCGCTACAGCGAGGGGGCCAAGGCCGTGGAGGCCGAACTGTGCTGCCCGGTGGCGTACGACCCGGACCTGCTGGCCCTGCTGCCCCAGGAAATCCTCGAGAAGGACTACGGCTGCGGCGATCCCTCGCGCCACGTGCGCCCGGGCGATGTCGTGCTGGACCTAGGCAGCGGGGCCGGCAAGATCTGCTACATGGCGGCCCAGCTCACGGGACCGGCTGGCCAGGTCATCGGCGTCGACATGAACGACGACATGCTGGCCCTGGCGCGCCGTTACCAGGACACGATGGCCGCCAGGCTGGGCGGTGAGCGGGTGCGCTTCGTCAAGGGCCGGCTGCAGGACCTGGCACTCGACCTCGAGGCCCTCGAGCGGCGTCTGGACGCGCAGCCGGTGCGCAACCTGGCGGATCTCGATGCCCTGGACGAGTGGAAGGCCGGGATGCGGCGCAAGCAGCCGCTGATCGCGGATGCCTCGATCGACCTCGTGATCTCCAACTGCGTGCTCAACCTGGTGGCGGAGGCCGACCGGGTGCGGATGCTGGAGGAAATCCACCGCGTGCTCAGGCCCGGCGGCCGGGTGGCCATCTCGGACATCGTCGCGGACGAGCCGGTGCCCGAACACCTGAAGGCGGACCCGCGCCTGTGGAGCGGCTGCATCTCCGGCGCCTTCACCGAACAGGGTTTCCTGGAAGCCTTCCGCGCGGCGGGTTTTCTCGCCGTCCGCCTGGAAGCCTGGAGCGAGCAGCCCTGGCAGGTGATCGAGGGGATCGAGTTCCGCTCGGTCACCCTCACGGCGGTCAAGGGCGCTGACGGCCCCTGCATCGACCGTGGCCACGCGGTGATCTATCGCGGCCCCTATGCCGAGGTACGCGACGACGAGGGGCATGTCTTCCCGCGCGGCGAGCGCATGGCGGTGTGCGAGCGGACCTGCCGCCTGCTCACCGCGGGCCCCTACGGCGACGACTTCATCGGCATCCAGCCCCCGCGGCCCGGCGAGGGCCTGCCCTGGTGCGCGCCACCGGGCACCCGTCGCCCGGCCGGCGAGACCAAGGGCGCAGCTCACACGGGCAGCGACAAGGGCGGCTGCGGAACGGGGTGTTGCCCATGCGACTGAGCATCATCGTACCGGTCCTGAACGAGGCGGCGGTCCTGCCGGGCACCCTCGACCGTCTGCGCGGGCTGCGCGCGGCGGGACATGAGGTGATCGTGGCTGACGGCGGCAGCACGGATGGCAGCGCGGCCCTGGCCCAGTCATGGGCCGACCGGGTGATCGAGGCCCCTGTCGGTCGTGCGCGGCAGATGAACGCGGGCGCGGCTGTCGCCTCGGGAAGCGTGCTGCTGTTCCTGCATGCGGATACCCACTTGCCGAAGGAAGCTGGCCGCGAGGTCTTTGCGGGACTGGGCACCGGCCGACATGACTGGGGCCGCTTCGATATTCGCCTCTCCGGCCGGCGCCCCATGCTCCGGATGGTGGAGTTCATGATGAACCTGCGCTCGCGCCTGACCGGGATCGCCACCGGCGACCAGGCCATCTTTGTCCGCCGGGCGCTGTTCGAGCGCATCGGCGGCTTCCCGGACATCCCGCTGATGGAGGACATCGCCCTCTCCCGCGCCCTGAAGCGGCATGGCCCGCCGCTCTGCCTCAAGATCCGCGCCGTCACGTCCAGCCGGCGCTGGGAGAGGCACGGCCTGCTGCGCACCATCCTGCTGATGTGGTGGCTACGCCTGCTCCATGCCCTCGGCGTGCCCGCCGAAAAACTGGCGAGACACTACCGATGACGCCGATCCTGGTCTTCGCCAAGGCCCCCGAGCCGGGAGCGGTCAAGACCCGGCTCTGTCCTCCGCTGTCAGCGACGCAGGCCGCCGCGCTGCACCGGCGGCTGGTACACCATACCCTGCACACGGCCATCCGCGCCGAACTCGGACCAGTGAACCTGTACTGCACGCCGGATGTCAGCCACCCGTTTTTCCAGCGTTGCGCCCAGGATTACTGCATCGAGCTTCGCCCACAGGCGGGGAGCGATCTTGGTGAACGCATGGCTGCGGCCTTTGAGCGGACCTTCCGGGAGGCTGAGCATGCCCTGCTGATCGGCTGCGACTGCCCCATCCTGACCGAGAGTGACCTGATCGAAGCTCATCAGGCGCTCGAGGACGGTGCGGAAGCCACCCTCACCCCCGCCGAGGACGGAGGCTATGTCCTGATCGGACTGCGGCGATCCCTGACCTCTTCGAACTGGCGGACGCTTTTCGAGAACATCACCTGGGGGGGCGAGAACGTGCTCGAAGCCACCCGGCAGCGCCTGAGCAGACTTGGCGTGGATTGGGAAGAACGCCCCCCCCGCTGGGACATCGACCGTCCCGAAGATCTGTCCCGCCTGATCGAGGTCTTTCCGGGGTTGGTCGAGGAGGCGCACTGAATGCACGCGCTGCTGCTTGCCCTGTGCCTCGCCACGCCCGCCGCGGCTGACACCCTGAAGGTCGGCGATTTCTCCGGCACTCAGCCCGGCCGGTTGCCTGAGGGCTGGCAGCCGCTCGCCTTTCCCGCCATCGAACATCACACCGATTACCTCACCTTGCGCGAGGCGGACGGCCATGTGGTCATACGCGCCGACAGCCGCTCCGCCGCCTCGGCCCTGATCCGCGAGATCCGCATCGACCCCAGGGACTACCCCATCATCCGCTGGCGCTGGAAGGTGGCCGGTCTCATCCCCGGCAGCGATCCACGCCACAAGGCCGGCGACGACTATCCCGCGCGGCTTTACATCACCTTCGACGTCCCGCCCGACCGGCTCGGCTTCGGCGAACGCCTGGGCTACGAGGCCGCCCGCCTTTTCTACGGCGGCACGCCACCGCTCGGAGCGCTCAATTACATCTGGGCCAGCGCCGGCACGCCTGGCGAGATCATCCCCAATGCCTACAGCAGCCGGGCCAGGATGATCGTGGTGCGCAGCGGTCCGGGCCAGACCGGACACTGGCTGGAAGAAGAACGCAACGTCCTCGAGGACTACCGGCGCGCCTTCGGCGAAGAGCCACCGCCGATCAACGGGGTGGCGATCATGACCGACACCGACGACACCGGCGGCTCGGCCACCGCCTGGTACGGAGACATCGTGTTCCACGGGGGACCGTGATGAACAGCGGCCGCCCATCTTTCCTGATCGCCGCCCGCCTGTCTCTTGCGGCGCCTTGACCTGGAGAAACCCGCCATGACGACCAAGGTTGAACACAAGCCCATGTCATGGGCCCTGCATCCCGCCCGAAATGATGCCTGGCAGGCCCTGGAAAACCTTCTCGCACAGGCCGACATCCGGCTCAATGGAGAGCGGCCCTGGGACCTTTGCCTCCACCATCCCGATACGGCCAGGCGCATCATGGCGCAGGGAAGCCTGGGCCTCGGCGAGAGCTACATGGATGGCTGGTGGGATTGCGAGCGGATCGACGAATTCATCTGCCGCGTCTTGCGCGCGAAGCTGGACGAGAAGGTCAGGACCTTCGCCCACCTCCTGCAAGCACTCAAGGCCCGCCTGCTGAACCTGCAATCGATGCGGCGCGCCTGGACCGTAGGCAAGGTTCATTATGATCTCGGCAGCGATTTCTTCGCCGCCATGCTGGACCCCACCATGGCCTACAGCTGCGGCTACTGGGCCCGGGCCGACTCGCTGGAGGCGGCACAGGAGGCCAAACTGGACCTCATATGCCGCAAGCTCGACCTCCGCCCCGGCATGCGCCTGCTGGACATCGGCTGTGGCTGGGGAAGCCTGATGAAGTTCGCGGCCGAACACCATGGCGCTCATTGTGTCGGACTCACCATCTCCAAGGCCCAGGCCGAGTTCGGCCGGGAGCGCTGCGCCAACCTGCCGGTGGAGTTCCGCCTGGCCGATTACCGCGAGTTCAATCGCACCGGTCGTGAGCGGTTCGAGCGGATCGCCTCGATCGGCATGTTCGAGCACGTGGGTCACAAGAACTACCGCGCCTATTTCGCCATGGCGCGACGTTCGCTGACCGAGGACGGCCTCTTCCTGCTGCATACCATCGGCAAGAATCAGCGAGGCTTCACGGTCGATCCCTGGATCGAACGCTACATCTTCCCGAACGGCATCCTGCCTGCCCTCGGCGAGGTCGCTGACGCCAGCGAGCGCCTGTTCATCACCGAGGATCTCCACAACTTCGGCGCCGACTACGACCGCACCCTGATGGCTTGGCATGCGCGCTCCGAGGCTGCCTGGCCGCGCTTTCAGGACCGCTACGGCGAGCGCTTCCACCGGATGTGGCGTTATTACCTGCTGGCCTGTGCCGGCACCTTCCGCGCCAGAGACAACCAGCTCTGGCAATTCGTGCTCTCCCCACGCGGCGTGCCCGGCGGCTATCGGCGGACGGTCTGACCCCATCACCTTGCCCTGACCGAAACCGGCACGGATCGACTAGCCCGTTTACCCTTATTCCGGCCATGATCCGCGTGCCCACCATGGCTTTCAGGCTCGTCGGCACCCCATGCCTTCATGTTGCTCATGCACAACAAGAAATACCCATAACAGGATGCTGAAAAACCTCATCCTGAGGTTTTTCAGCCATGGCCAGCCCGGCACACGCCCGCACTGGACAACCGCAAATCAACCACTTACGTGGTCGATTTGCGTGCGGGATATCCATGTCCCGCCTTATCAGCCTGCTGAAATGGTTATTTCAGCAGGCTGATAAACCGCGGTTATCGTCTCTCATCCCAAGTAAACGCGTCATCGTGCCCGTGCGAAAATTTCGAGTTTGAGAGGAACACATTGAAGACCCCTCAACTCGCCTTGGGCACAGCATTTGCTTGCCCCTGCTCAGAACGTCAACAACCCGTAACCTTCACCATCGGAAGAGCCAGCACCATGCTTCAAGCCTTCAACAAGCTGCCCATTCAGCGCCGCATCCTGATCGGCATGATCGGTTTGCTGATCGTCGCCATCGTGGCGCCCCTGCCGTTCCAGGACGACCTGCTCGACCGCATTTCAGAACAGAACGAACGCAAGGCACTCGACGACCTGCAAAAGAGCCTGGAAGCGAAACTCTCCGCCCAGCAGGACATGGCGGAAATTCTCGCCATCCAGGCGGCGAGCGTGCCCGGGGTCGGCATGTTGATGCTGGAAGGTCGTCGCGGGGAACTGCAGCAGCTGATGCAGGCGCAATACGAGGCGGTCAACAACACGGTGGAGCTCAAGCAGATGCATTTCCACCTGCCCGACGCCACCTCCTTCCTGCGCATGCACAAGCCGAGTCAGTTCGGTGACGACCTCTCCTCCTTCCGTCCCAGCGTGGTCGCCGTCAACCGCGGACTCAAGCCTCTGCGGGCGTACGAATCGGGCATCGCGGGGATCGGCATCCGCAGCCTGACCCCGGTGTACGCGAACGGCCGACACGTGGGCAGCGTGGAATACGGCCTGGATCTCGGCAAAAACTTCGTCGAGGAATTCAGCAAGCGCTACGGCGTCGACATGGCCCTGCAGGTTCGTCTGCAAGGGGAGTGGAAATCCGTGGCATCCACCCTGCCCGAGAAAATGCTGCTCGATGAGGGCCAGCGCATGGCCGCCGGCAAGGACGAAGATGCGGTCTTCCGTGTCCAACTCGACAAGCGCCCGTTCGCTGTTTCCATACGCGAGCTTAAGGGCATTGATGGCCAGCCGGTGGCGACCGTGGAACTGGCCATTGACCGCTCCGCCTTCCTCGCCCAGCAAGAGCAGGCCACGATGAAGCTTCTGGGTGTGGGCCTGATCCTGCTGGTTCTGGGCGTGATTTTCAGCCTGTTGCTCGCCAACGGCATCAGCCGCCCGCTGGAAGCGACGGCCCGCGCCATGCGCGAGATTGCCCAGGGTGACGGCAATTTGACACGCCGCCTGCCAGAAGATGGGGGCCATGAAAGCGCCTTGCTGGCGCGCAGCTTCAACCTGTTCGTGGAGAAAATCCACCGCATCATCGGCGAGGTGGCTGGCTCCACCGTCCAACTGGCCTCTGCGGCCGAGGAGATGTCGGCCATCACGCACACGGCGCGCGGCGCGGTGGACAAACAGTCCCAGGAAATCAGCATGGTGGCCACGGCCATGACGGAGATGGCCGCCACTTCGCGCGAAGTGGCTCAGAACGCCTCCACCACCTCGCATGCCACCGGTTCGGCCAGCGAGCATGCCGCACAGATCAGCCGTCATCTCCACAGCCTCAAGCACTACCTGGAGGAGTTGATGGTGGAGATGGAAAACAGCGTGATCGGCGTCGAGCAGCTCAAGACGCAGAGCAACGACATCGGCCGTGTGGTGACCGTGATCCGGGGCATCGCGGAGCAGACCAACCTGCTGGCCCTGAATGCCGCCATCGAGGCGGCGCGGGCGGGCGAGCACGGCCGCGGCTTCGCCGTGGTGGCCGACGAGGTTCGATCCCTGGCCAGCAAGACTGCGGAATCCACCGGCGAGATCCAGGCCATGATCGAGCGTATCCAGCGCAGTGCGGAACAGACTGCCCAGGGCATTGGCGATCGCCGCGACAAGGTCATCAAGGGCAATGCGATGGCCATGGAGGCCAACGAGGCCATTCATGCCGTGACCCAGCAGGTCACACGCATCAACGACATGAACCTGAGCATCGCCAGCGCGGCGGAAGAGCAGTCCGCCGTGGCCGAGGAGGTCAGCCGCAACGTGGTGACCATCAGCCAGGAGGTCGACCATATGGCCGAAAACTCCCGCCAGGTCACCCAGGCCAGCGAGGAACTGGCCCGGCTGGGCGCCCGTCTGCAAAGCCTGGTATCGCAGTTCAAGACCTGAGACCAGGAGCATCCCCGTCCTCACCCCGCCCCGCAGAGGGCGGGGTTTTTTATGTCCGCGCCAAGGGAAATGCTGAAAAAATCCATCCTTGGATTTTTTCAGCTCGCCTCGTCGCGGCTCATGTCCGCGACGGGCTCCGCGAATCAAGGGCTTACGCCCTTGTTCGCATTACGGCCTCCTGCCGCAAACGGGAATCGCTGAATTTTTCAGCGATTCCCAAAGCGCCCAGAGTTGCCTTTCGCGCGTCCCTCAGTGTTTCCTCATTCAGAATCAAGTGCCTCGGACAGCGCCCGGGGCCGTGGCCTCACGCGGTGTAAGCCCGCACCATATCGGGCCATCCCCGGGGCGGGTCTCATTCATAGCCAATCCCAATCGAAACCATAGAAACAATTCATTTCACGCATGAGTGGCCGCTTCCTAGCTTCCAGGAGGCGACCGTTCGATCCGATGCAGCTGCGCAGATCTGCCCTGAGCAGCCTCACCTCATCCCGGGGCACCCCCCGAAAATCAGCGGTGACCAATAGTGGAATTGTCCCGTCATGTGACCGGGGGCGCTTCCGCAAGAAGACAACCCGATACGCCGACGGTCATATCAGTGGAGTGTCCTCGAAACTCATTCAACGAATATCGCGACAGGAGCTGGACATGAACGAAAGTCAGATGAGGACGACGGGCAAATGCCCGGTGATGCACGGTGCCCATACGGCTGCCGGCACGTCGAACATGGATTGGTGGCCCAATGCGCTGAACCTGGACATCCTGCATCAGCATGACACCAAGACCAACCCGATGGGCAAGGACTTCAACTACCGGGAGGAGGTCAAGAAACTCGACTTCGAGGCGCTCAAGAAGGACATGCACGCCCTGATGACCGACAGCCAGGCATGGTGGCCGGCCGACTGGGGCCATTACGGCGGCCTGATGATCCGCATGTCCTGGCACGCCGCCGGCTCCTACCGCGTGGCCGACGGACGCGGCGGCGGCGGTACCGGCAACCAGCGTTTCGCGCCGCTGAATTCCTGGCCCGACAACGTCAGCCTCGACAAGGCACGCCGCCTCCTGTGGCCGATCAAGAAGAAATACGGCAACCGGGTCAGCTGGGCCGATCTGATCGTGCTGGCCGGCACCATCGCCTATGAAAACATGGGCCTGAAGACCTTCGGCTTCGGCTTCGGCCGCGAGGACATCTGGCATCCGGAAAAGGACATCTACTGGGGCGCCGAGAAGGAATGGCTGGCGCCCAGCGACGAGCGCTACGGCAATGTCGATGACCCGTCGACCATGGAAAACCCGCTGGCCGCCGTGCAGATGGGCCTGATCTACGTCAACCCGGAAGGCGTGAACGGCAAGCCGGACCCGCTGAAGACCGCCGCGCAGGTGCGCGAGACCTTCGCCCGCATGGCCATGAACGACGAGGAAACCGTCGCCCTGACCGCCGGCGGCCACACCGTCGGCAAGACGCATGGCAACGGCGATGCCAAGGCGCTCGGCCCCGACCCGGAGTCCGCGGATGTCTGCGAGCAGGGCTTCGGCTGGGACAACCCCAACCTGAAGGGCCTTGCCGCCAATGCGGTGACATCCGGCCTCGAAGGCGCATGGACCACCCATCCGACCGTTTTCGACATGGGCTTCTTCGAGATGCTCTTCGGCCATGAATGGGAGCAGAGGTTATCCCCGGCGGGTGCCCATCAGTGGGAACCCGTGGACATCAAGGAAGAGGACAAGCCGCTCGACGCCAGCGATCCGTCCAGGCGTCACAACCCGATGATGACCGATGCCGACATGGCGATGAAGATGGACCCGGTCTACAACGCGATCTGCCGAAAATTCATGGCCGATCCAGAGTACTTCAAGGACACCTTCGCCCGTGCCTGGTTCAAGCTGACCCACCGCGACATGGGGCCGAAGGCGCGTTACATCGGCCCGGACGTACCGGTCGAGGACCTGATCTGGCAAGACCCGGTACCCGTCGGACGCACCGACTACGACGTCGATGCCGTCAAGGCGAAAATCGCCGCCAGCGGCCTCACGATCAGCGAGATGGTCGCCACCGCCTGGGACAGCGCCCGCACCTTCCGGGGCTCCGACATGCGCGGCGGCGCCAACGGCGCGCGCATCCGCCTGGCCCCGCAGAAGGACTGGGACGGCAACGAACCGGCGCGTCTGGCCAAGGTGCTGTCCGTGCTCGAACCGATCGCGGCCGAGACCGGCGCCAGCGTGGCGGATGTGATCGTGCTGGCCGGCAACCTCGGCATCGAGCAGGCGGCCAAGGCCGCAGGCTTCGACGTGAAGGTTCCCTTCGCGCCGGGGCGGGGCGATGCGACCGATGAAATGACCGACGCCGCCTCCTTCGAGGTGATGGAGCCGATCCATGACGGCTACCGCAACTGGCTCAAGAAGGATTATGTCGTCAGTCCGGAAGAGTTGATGCTCGACCGCACCCAGCTGATGGGACTGACCGCCCCCGAGATGACCGTGCTGGTCGGCGGCATGCGCATGCTGGGCGCCAACCATGGCGGCGCCCAGCATGGCGTGTTCACCGACCGCGTCGGCGCGCTGAGCACCGACTTCTTCGTCAACCTGACCGACATGGGCAACACCTGGCACCCGGTCGGCAAGGGCCTTTACGAAATCCGCGACCGCAAGACCGGCGCGGTCAAGTGGACGGCGACCCGCCTGGACCTGGTCTTCGGTTCGAATTCCGTCCTGCGCGCCTACGCCGAGGTCTATGCCCAGGACGACAACCAGGCGAAGTTCGTGAACGACTTCGTCGCCGCCTGGACCAAGGTCATGAACGCCGACCGTTTCGATCTGGCATAACGTCCCGCACGCTTCCGCGCCGTTCATGATCGCGGCGTGGAAGCGCAGGAAATGCCGAATCCAGCGGACTTCGAGAGGGAGTCTCGAGTCCCCGTCAAAAGGTGTGCGAAGCGGTGAAGAAGGCGCGAGGCGCGCCGATCTTCCACGGAGACGCGGAATAATTCTGAAATCGTCATTGCGAGCGAAGCGAAGCAATCCATAAGGAACCGCTGAATAATTCAGCGGTTCCTGTTCGGGACAGGGATGCCCCGGCGCGAACAACGACGTAAGTCGTTGATTCGCGGAGCCCGTCGCGGACATGCGCCGCGACGAGGCGAGCTGAAAAAAATCCATGGATGGATTTTTTCAGCATCTCCATAAGGCTTGCAGAATAAGCACCCTATGGATCGCCACGTCGCCGCGCTCCTCGCGATGACGGATTCATGCAGCCTTTCCCTGTATTGACCACAACTGCGACGAGGGCGAAGGCTCGACCTTCGCCCTTGCTTTTGCGCCCTCGGCGTTCCTCAGCCCTTGCGGGTATCGAAGGCCTCGCGCAGGCCCTCGCCGATGAAGATCAGCAGCACCAGCAGCCCCACCAGCACGCCGAAGGCGGAGATCGACAGCCACCAGGCCTCGATGTTCTCCTTGCCCTGGGAAAGGATCTCGCCGAGGCTCGGCGTGGTCGGCGGCACGCCGAGGCCGAGGAAGTCGAGACTGGTCAGCGCGAGGATCGCCCCGGAGAGGCGGAACGGCAGGAAGGTCAGCACCGGGGTCATCGCGTTCGGCAGCAGATGCCGCCACATGATCGCGGCATCCGACACCCCGAGCGCGCGCGCGGCGGTCACGTATTCCAGATTTCGCCCGCGCAGGAACTCGGCGCGCACATAGTCGGACAGCCCCATCCAGCCGAACAGCGAGAGCAGGATCAGCAGCAGCCAGATGCTGGGGGTGAAGATGGAGCTGAAGATGATCAGCAGGTAGAGCTCCGGCATCGAGCCCCAGACCTCCATGAAGCGCTGGAAGGCGAGATCGAAGCGCCCGCCGAGGTAGCCCTGCAGCGCGCCCGTCAGCAGGCCGATGGCGAGCCCCACGGCGGTCAGCGCCAGGCCGAACAGCACCGACAGGCGGAAGCCGTAGATCAGGCGGGCCATCACGTCGCGCCCGCGGTCGTCCGTGCCCAGCCAGTTGTCCACCGAGGGCGGCGCGGGGTTGGGATGATCGGTGTAGTAGTTGATGCTGTTGTAGCCATAGGGGATGGGCGCACGCAGCATCCAGTTGCCGCCTTCCGTCAGCTGCCGGATCACGAACGGGTCGTGGTAGTCCGCCTCGGTCTCGAACACCCCGCCGAAGGTGGTCTCGGGATAGGTCTTGAAGACGGGGGCGTAAAGCTGGCCCTGGTAGCTGACCAGGATCGGCTTGTCGTTGGCGATCAGCTCGGCCACCAGACTCAGCCCGAAAAGGCCGAGGAAGATCCACAGGCTCCACATGGCCCGGCGGTTGGAACGGAAGCGCAGCCAGGCGCGGCGACCGGGGGTGAGGTCTGCACCTGTCCCGCCGCTGCCGAGGCCCCCCGACCTCACCACCGTTCCTTGCGGCATCCCCGCCGGAAGCTCCCGCGAGGCTTGGTCGTCGGGGACACCCGCCTGGGGGCCGGGAGACAACGTGGCGTATCGGTTCACCTTGTCCCGCGCCATCTCACCGCTCCACCGCGCCGAACTGGATGCGCGGATCGACCCAGGCATAGCTGAGGTCGGTCAAGAGCTTCGCCACCAGACCCAGCAGGGTATAGATGTAGAGGGTGCCCAGCACGACCGGGTAGTCGCGCTGCAGAACGGCCTCGTAGGAGAGCAGCCCCAGGCCATCGAGCGAGAACAGGGTCTCGATCAGCAGGCTGCCGGTGAAGAAGGCGCCGATGAAGGCGGCCGGAAAGCCGGTCACCAGCGGAATCACCGCGTTGCGGAAGACGTGGCCGTAGAGCACCTGGTTCTCGGTCAGGCCACGCGCGCGCGCGGTGAGCACGTACTGCTTGCGGATCTCCTCGAGGAAGCTGTTCTTGGTCAGCAGGGTCATCACCGCGAAGTTGCCGACCACCATCGCGGTCACCGGCAACACCATGTGCCACAGGTAGTCGCCGATGCGCGCCGGCCAGGACAGCTCATCCCAGTTGTCCGAAACCAGCCCACGCAGCGGGAACACGTCCCAGAAGCTGCCCCCGCCGAACAACACCAGCAGGAACAGGCCAAGCACGAAGCCCGGGATGGCGTAGCCGACCAGCAGCAGGGTGGTGGTCCAGACGTCGAACGGGGTGCCGTCGCGCACCGCCTTGCGCACCCCGAGCGGGATGCTGATGAGGTAGGTCAGCAGGAAGGTCCACATGCCCAGGCTGATGGATACCGGCAGCTTGTCCGCCATCAGCCCGAGCACGCTCTGGTGCTGGAAATAGCTCTCGCCAAGATCGAAGGTCAGGTAGTTGCCGAGCATCTCGAAAAAGCGCTCGTGGGCCGGCTTGTCGAAGCCATAGAAGGCTCGGATCTCGGCCAGCCGCTCCTCGTCCAGCCCCTGCGCGCCGCGATACATGCCCTCCGCGCCGCCGCTTGCCTCCCCACCCTCGCGCCCGCCGTGCTGGAGCTGGTGCACCAGCTGCTCGACCGGCCCGCCGGGCACGAACTGGGTCACCGCGAAGGTGATGAGCAGGACCCCGAACAGGGTCGGGATCATCAGCAGCAGGCGTTTGAGGATGTAGTGGGCCATGTCACTGCGTTACAGGTTCGAAGCGGGGAACGCCATCCGGGCAGTTGTCGATGCAGCGCTGCTGGGGCATGACCCGCCCGCCGCAGGAGGCATAGCAGGCATTGTAGGTCTCGATGCAGCCGCAGTCGCGCGTGCAACGGGATTGCGCTTCGGCAATCTCGTCCGAGAGACTGGGGGTGTAAGGGCGGGAGGGCGGATAGGGGCGATGGGACGAAAGACTGCGCAACTCACGCTTTGCCCGCTCGGCCAGTTCGCAGGCGGTGCGATCCTTGGGGTCATCCTTGCAGCGCTTGCCGTAGTGGCGCTGGTCATGCTCCAGACGCTCGCGCTGGTGCTCGTAGCGGCGCCAGTCGGACTCGTACAGGGCGTACTCGATCTGCCAGGCCTGCATCTGGCGGGCGTAGTGATGACGGCTCAACTCGTAGCTGTCGCGTGCGTTGATCTCCGCGCTGACCAGGCACTGCTGGTGGCGATCCTCGCAACTGACGCGGCAGGTCTGCTGATGGTCGATGCAGCGCTGGGTGCAGGCCTGCGCCTGCGGTCCGGCCGGCGGCTCGTACTGGTAGACCGTCTGCCAGCGCGGCCCGGCGCAGGCGCTCAGGCCAAGCGCCAGGGCCGCCAGCGCCATCATCCTTGCTCCATTGATCATGCTTTGCTCCGTTGGCGTTACTGCCCGGCTGGGCGACGTTCCTCGGTAATCCTGCCTCCGCAGCGAAGGAAGCAGGCTTCATAGGGTGGCTGACAACCGCAATCCTTGCGACAGCTCAAGCGCGCCCGCTCCGTTTCGCTCGCCAGGGTCGGCGGACCGGCCGGCGGCAGCGGGGGCGGCTCGTAGTCGTAGAAATAGGGGCCGGTCGTCCACATGGGGCGGAAACGTCCGTAATACCAGCCGGCCTGCCAATAATTCAGCCTCCAGAACAGCATGTCCACCCGGTACTGTTCCATGGCGGCTGCGTAATCCTCGAGCGCCTGCGGCAACCGTTCGCGCGCCGTCTGCCCGGCACGCGCCTCGCAGGCATCACGTTCGGCCGCGCAGCGGGCCTGACAATCGGCAAGCTGCTTCTCGCAAGTCTGCAGGCAAGCCAGTCCCTGTGCATCCTGAGGGGGCTCGTAGTGCTTGACCAACACGGTCTGCGGGGCGCAGGCCGCGAGCCAGAGCGGCAGCAGAAGGACGAACCAGCGCACGGAAAATCCCGGAAGGACAAAACCGCCACTCCGGCGAAAGCCGGAATTCAGTCGCGCCGAGCCTTCGGATACCGGCTTGCGACGAGTCGATGAATGCGACGGTGTTTCGGCAGGAGGATATGAAGGGCCGATCGAGTGTGTCATGGGTTGCTACCCTCCCAATCGTTGCGGCCCCTGTCAACCTTGAGTCAGCCCGCGCGACGCAGGGGCGGCTCGTCATCCTCGTCGGGGCCGGACAGCGGCATCTCATCCGTCGGATGTTGCGGATGCGATGGTTTCAATGGAGGCAATCCCCAGCGCACCCGCGCGCGATCGCAGGCCGAGTCGGGATCGTCGTCCTCCAGCGCCATCTTGAACTCGCGGCACGTGCTTGAGCGGTCCGTGTAGATGGAACAATGAGTATGACAGCCAATCTCGCCCACAAGTGCCGCACAGCGTGGATTGGGTCCGGTGGTGCCCTGCATCGCCACCCGATGGTCATTGAGCTTGACGGTCAACTCGGGCGGCACCCGGCCGCCCGCTTCGGGGGCCGCCTCGGCCCAGTAGAAACTCACACGGAAGGTCGCGCAGCAGGCGCCGCACTCCAGACAGGGATTGATGAAAACGACCGACACGGAAGGTGCCCCGACAATGACGTCCTACGCCAAGGACGGTGCCGAATGGCCCGTCCACCACCGCCTGAGCAGAGGAGCTCTGTCAGCGGCGGCGCAATGATGGTCCTTCCATGGCGGAAATCAAGGGGGAAGCCATCCGTAGCGATCAACCACGGTCGTGGGAGCGACGTGTCACCGCGATCACCGTCATCGACGGCTCCCGCCAGACCATGTAGCCCGGATGCAGGCGCAAGCCGGAATCCGGGATGGGGCGTGCTGGAGTGCACCGTCTTCCCCGGGCTACAGCCTCGCCTTTTCTTGGTAGGAGCGAGCTTGCTCGCGATCCAAGTCTCAGCCCGGGGAGCATCGCGAGCAAGCTATCGCGAAGCTGGCGTAAGCCCGCTCCCACGGGAACTGGTGCCGTTCCAGGCCGCGATGTCGTTCTGTAGGCGCGCCCCTCGGGTCGCGATGGCTCAGGCTGTCACCTCATTGCGGCCCAAGGTCCGCTCCTACAGGTCCGCTCCTACAGATCCGGGCCTCACCCCGGCCTGCGCCACCAGGTCTTGAGCACCCAGGGCTCGGCCTCGAAATAGAGCGGCAGGGTCTTCGGATAGCCGAAATGGTCCCAGTAGGCGATGCGGTGTTCACCGATGTACCAGTTGGGCACGAGGTAATGGCCCCAGAGCAGCACCCGGTCGAGCGCGCGGCTGGCATCGACCAGGTTTTGCCGATCCTGGGCGTAGACGATCTTCTCCACCAGCGCATCCACCACCGGGTCCTTCACGCCCATGGCGTTGCTGGAACCCTCGCGGTCGGCGCTGGAGGAATGGAACATGTTGAACAGCTCGTTGCCGGGCGACTGCGACTGGCCGAACACCTCGATCACCGCGTCGAAGTCGAAGGTATCCACCCGGCGCTGGTAGAGGGCGGCATCGATGGTGCGGTAACTGGCCTGCACGCCGAGCTTGCGCAGGTTGTAGACGTACGGCGCCATGATCCGCTCGAAACCCTTCTGGCCGAGCATGATCTCGAACCGGAACGGCTCACCGCGGGCATTGACCAGCATGCCGTCCCTCACCCGCCAGCCTGCCTCTTCCAGCAGGTGCTTGGCGCGCATCAGGTTGGCGCGCAGGGCGGCGGCATCCGGCGAGGCCGGCGGCCGGTAGACCGCGCTGAACACCTCCGGCGGAAGCCGGTCGCGGAACGGTTCCAGCAGCGTGAGCTGGGCTGCGTCCGGCAAGCCGCGCGCGGCCAGTTCGCTGTTGGAGAAATAACTGTCGCAGCGGGTGTACTGGCCGTAGAACAGGTTGCGGTTGGACCATTCGAAATCCATCGCCAGCCCCAGCGCCTCGCGCACGCGGCGGTCGGCGAACAAGGCGCGGCGGCTGTTGAACACCACGCCCTGCATTCCGGCGTTGTTGCGGTGCGGGATGGTGGTCTTGACGATCTCGCCGCTGGCGTAGCGCGGTCCCTCATGGTCGCGCGCCCAGCGCTTGGAATGGTTCTCGTAAAAAAACTCGAACTCGCCCGCCTTGAAGGCCTCCAGCGAGACGGTGCGATCCTTGTAGTACTTGAAGCCGATGCGGTCGAAATTGAACATGCCGCGCCGCACCGGCAAGTCCTTCGCCCAGTAATCCGGGTTGCGGCGATAACTGATCTGCTTGCCCCAGTCGAAGGACTCCACCACGTAGGGCCCGCTGCCCACCGGCGCCACCCGCGCGAGCTGATCGAAGGGGCGGCCGTTCACCCAGGCCTCCGACAGCACCGGCATCTCGCCGATGATCAGGTGCAACTCCGGGTTGGCGCGCTTGAACGCGAAGCGTACCGTGCGCTCGTCCAACACCTCCGCCTGCTCCACGTCCGCCCAGTAGAAGCGGTACATCGGGTGCGCCTTGTCCGAGCGCAGGGTATCGAAGGAAAACTTCACGTCCCGCCCGCGCACCGGCTGGCCGTCGGAAAAGCGCGCCTGCGGGCGCAGGCGGAAGGTCACGGACAGCCCATCCGCCGCCAGCGAGACATCCTCCGCCAGCAGCCCGTACATCGAAAACGGCTCGTCCAGGCTCTTCTCAAGCAGGGTCTCGAAGACCAGCAGCCCCAGCCCCGCCGCCGGCAGGCCCTTGAGCAGGAAGGGATTGAGCGAATCGAAGCTGCCGAAGGCCGACATCGGCAGCTCGCCGCCCTTCGGCGCCTCCGGATTCACGTAGTTGAAGTGTGTGAAGTCCGCCGGATAGGCGGGCGCATAGCCCAGCGCCAGCGCGGGTTCGGCCTGAACAGGCTCGCCAAGCAGCCAACCCGCCAAGGCATAGCGAACCTGTAGGAGCGGGCTTACGCCAGCTTCGCGATAGCTTGCTCGCGATTCATGTCCATCCATCACGGGCAAATCCACGCCCCCAGGCCGTGCGCCATGCCAACAAAGGAGCGGCAGTGCACAGCCGAGGATCAAAGCAAGGCGGGGGAGGAGTGGTATCATGCCCCGATTAAATCACAGTCTGAGGAGTGACAGCATGGGCTTTCTCACCGGCAAGCGCGCCCTGATCGTGGGCCTGGCGAACGACCGTTCCATCGCCTACGGCATCGCCAAGGCCATGCACCGCGAAGGTGCGGAACTGGCCTTCACCTACCTGAACGACCGGTTCAAGGAGCGCGTCGAGAAGTACGCCGCCGAGTTCGGTTCCAGCATCATCCTGCCGCTCGACGTCAGCATTGACGAGCAGATGGAAGCCCTGCCCGGCCTGCTCGGCCAGCACTGGGACGGCTTCGACATCCTCGTCCACTCCGTCGCCTTCGCGCCGAAGGAGCAACTGGCCGGTGATTACGTCGACAACACCACCCGTGAAGGCTTCCAGATCGCCCACGACATCAGCGCGTGGAGCCTGACCGGCCTGGCCAAGGTGCTGCGCCCGATGATGAAGGACCGCGAAGACGCCTCCATCCTCACCCTCTCCTACCTCGGCGCCGAGCGCGCCATGCCCAACTACAACGTCATGGGCGTCGCCAAGGCCGCGCTGGAAGCCAGCGTGCGCTACATGGCCGCCAGCATGGGCGCGGACAACATCCGCGTGAACTCCATCTCCGCCGGACCGATCAAGACCCTGGCCGCCTCCGGCATCGGCGAATTCAAGATGTTCCTCGACTACGTCGAGCGCAACGCCCCGCTGCGCCGCAACGTCACCATCGACGACGTCGGCAACACCGCCGCCTTCCTCGGCTCCCCGCTCGCCCGCGGCATTACCGGCGAGAACATCTACGTGGATTCGGGGTACTTCATTACTGGTATGGGGCGGTGTGACTGAAACAGTCATTCGCCCGGGCAAGAACTACCCGCCGCGAGGCGGGTTTTCTTTGCCCTCCGAAGAGGGCGGTTTCATCCCCGCGCCTGCGGGGAACGGCCGGTCACAATCTCAAGGCAGGTGTAATCGATCGGTTCATCCCCGCGCCTGCGGGGAACGGGCGGGCAGCAGGCGGCCATCGGCCAGCGCGGGCGGTTCATCCCCGCGCCTGCCGGGAACGGCTGATGCACCCCATCGACAGTATCGTCTCGTTCGGTTCATCCCCGCGCCTGCGGGGAACGGTTCCTTTTAACCCGATTGGCAAAACCGTTGCACGGTTCATCCCCGCGCCTGCGGGGAACGGGGCGCGTCAACCGCCGCACCGCCGACCACGTACGGTTCATCCCCGCGCCTGCGGGGAACGGGTGCCCGTGAGCCCGGTGATCCAGTCGAAGTGCGGTTCATCCCCGCGCCTGCGGGGAACGGAGGTCACCATCGAACAGGACAGAGCCGGTGGCCGGTTCATCCCCGCGCCTGCGGGGAACGGGCCATCGGGACCTGAGTCGTCGGTTGGTAATGCGGTTCATCCCCGCGCCTGCGGGGAACGGGTTCCGATGGTTCGGATTTGCCCCCCGTCGATCGGTTCATCCCCGCGCCTGCGGGGAACGGTTGGAAAGATGCGCCAGCAATGGCGGCAGCGACGGTTCATCCCCGCGCCTGCGGGGAACGGGGGAGGGCAACGTCCGTTCCTATCTCCGCTACCGGTTCATCCCCGCGCCTGCGGGGAACGGATGACTGGCGTGAAACGCCCGATGGTTCCATTCGGTTCATCCCCGCGCCTGCGGGGAACGGTGCTCCAGTCCTGCGAGTCTTTCGCCCGTAATCGGTTCATCCCCGCGCCTGCGGGGAACGGGACTTGTGCCTGGGCATTCGGGGCGCCGACGACGGTTCATCCCCGCGCCTGCGGGGAACGGCGCATCGTCTGCCCCATGGTGGAGAAGGACGCCGGTTCATCCCCGCGCCTGCGGGGAACGGATGTCCAGCGCGGTATCCGCGCCCATGATGCGCGGTTCATCCCCGCGCCTGCGGGGAACGGTTTGCCCACAAGCCGATGACTCAGCGTGAGGCCGGTTCATCCCCGCGCCTGCGGGGAACGGAACCGAGTCCGCCGACGACTCCGGCGCGCTGGCGGTTCATCCCCGCGCCTGCGGGGAACGGCGCTCCGGGGCCACCACGATGGTGATGTCCTTCGGTTCATCCCCGCGCCTGCGGGGAACGGTCGAAACACACCAGCGTGCTGGACTTCGCCCACGGTTCATCCCCGCGCCTGCGGGGAACGGTTCATCCGCGCCTTGCGGATGGCGAGCTTCTGCGGTTCATCCCCGCGCCTGCGGGGAACGGGGTTGCACTGATGTCAACAACCACAAGTTGTACGGTTCATCCCCGCGCCTGCGGGGAACGGAATTCCGCCGCCGCCGCCAGCATGGCAATGGTCGGTTCATCCCCGCGCCTGCGGGGAACGGGAGCCGTAGAACTCATAGAGCGCCACATCATCCGGTTCATCCCCGCGCCTGCGGGGAACGGTATTCGGTTTCCTGATTGGCACCTTTTGGGGCCGGTTCATCCCCGCGCCTGCGGGGAACGGCCGCCATCCATTCATCCATGAAGGCCTCGACGCGGTTCATCCCCGCGCCTGCGGGGAACGGCGCTGGGATGCCGGGTCCTGCTCGCCATTGCGCGGTTCATCCCCGCGCCTGCGGGGAACGGGGGCAGTTCGACACCCTGCCCACGGGCTACGACGGTTCATCCCCGCGCCTGCGGGGAACGGGCGCTCAAGTGCGGCGATGGCTTCGTCGATGGCGGTTCATCCCCGCGCCTGCGGGGAACGGCGATCCGGGGCGCGCAAGCGGATGCCTGGCGCCGGTTCATCCCCGCGCCTGCGGGGAACGGGCGGCGATCGGACTCTGTAGATGGGCGGTACTTCGGTTCATCCCCGCGCCTGCGGGGAACGGATCAGCAAGGGTGCTGACCTGATCCGCGACTACGGTTCATCCCCGCGCCTGCGGGGAACGGAGTTCCATCAACCGCGCGGCGGTTTTGACGCCCGGTTCATCCCCGCGCCTGCGGGGAACGGGCCCTGCCCAAGTCCCTCAAGAACTTCAACATCGGTTCATCCCCGCGCCTGCGGGGAACGGTCGGGCGCGCGCTGCTCATGAACCCTATCGGACGGTTCATCCCCGCGCCTGCGGGGAACGGATGAAGGCGCAGGCCGTGATCTACAACGGGCGCGGTTCATCCCCGCGCCTGCGGGGAACGGAGACCCCGCCTGGGTGACATGGACCGGGCAGGCGGTTCATCCCCGCGCCTGCGGGGAACGGGTTGGCGACGCCCTCATGGGTGCGCCGATCGGCGGTTCATCCCCGCGCCTGCGGGGAACGGACTAGCACACGCACCTGGCGCAGCGTCAGGCGCGGTTCATCCCCGCGCCTGCGGGGAACGGACCCCTTGGTACATGGCGATCCAGATGACGCCCGGTTCATCCCCGCGCCTGCGGGGAACGGTAGCTGCCATCGGTCAGCTGTTCAAGCTGTCGCGGTTCATCCCCGCGCCTGCGGGGAACGGGCGCAAGCACTTCTTTTAGGTTGGCCATGGGGCGGTTCATCCCCGCGCCTGCGGGGAACGGCGTGGCGACCCTCTAGATCGGCCGCGATCATTCGGTTCATCCCCGCGCCTGCGGGGAACGGATCCAGCTGCGATTGTTCGACGGCAAGGGAAACGGTTCATCCCCGCGCCTGCGGGGAACGGATTCAACTGCGGCTGTTCGACGGCAAGGGCAACGGTTCATCCCCGCGCCTGCGGGGAACGGGAGGCGGTGCTCAACCTCAAGGCGATGCGCGACGGTTCATCCCCGCGCCTGCGGGGAACGGCACACGATGGACAACTTCTGCGGCGGCATGGCCGGTTCATCCCCGCGCCTGCGGGGAACGGTCACACAGGAGCACCGCCGTGGCTAGAGAAGCCGGTTCATCCCCGCGCCTGCGGGGAACGGCCGTCGATACGGCCCCACGCGTCGCCCTCGCCCGGTTCATCCCCGCGCCTGCGGGGAACGGGCAACCGGCGTGGCTGACGACGAGATGCTCGGCGGTTCATCCCCGCGCCTGCGGGGAACGGGCAATGGCGCGGCGCACGGCCCATGGCGTGCCCGGTTCATCCCCGCGCCTGCGGGGAACGGGAGGCTGGTCATCAGAAGAGCCAAGCGTTTTGCGGTTCATCCCCGCGCCTGCGGGGAACGGAGGAGAGCCTCGCCATGTATCGAGACCCTGTACGGTTCATCCCCGCGCCTGCGGGGAACGGGGATTTACCCAAACAAGATCGCTGACATAACACGGTTCATCCCCGCGCCTGCGGGGAACGGCTGATCGGCCTCCATAACTACCCCGGAGTTTACGGTTCATCCCCGCGCCTGCGGGGAACGGGGTCGCTACCAGAAGGAGCCGCTGGAGAACTACGGTTCATCCCCGCGCCTGCGGGGAACGGCATCTCCACATCGTGCAGACGCTGCGCCATCGCGGTTCATCCCCGCGCCTGCGGGGAACGGACTTCCTGTTTATGCCTGTTTTTAAAGAACTTTCAGGCACCCGGAAATTCTACCGAGAAATTTCCTGATTTTGCTCTGGCAGGAAAGAGACGAGCTT
>JBFLVP010000006.1:0-75984 GCA_040758395.1 Pseudomonadota bacterium | reverse complement strand
GATGAAATCACCGCCATGGCGACGGGCATGGAGATAGGAGAACAGCGCGGTGCGCGCCCCGCCGATATGCAGATAGCCGGTGGGACTGGGCGCGAAACGGGTACGGATTTTCTTCATGGCGGGCTCGATGGGGTCGAATGCGGCGCAGTTTAGCAAAGCCTGCATCAAGCCGGGCCGACTGGCTTCATGCAGGAGCGGCTCTCGGGCCACGAGGATGGCAGGGCCGGACACCACGGACTGGCGCCATCCTCCACCATGAAAGCGCACTCTGTAGGAGCGGCGCCCTCGCCGCGATTGCCTCCGCAAGCCATCGGCCCGAGGGCGGGCCTCCTACCCCCTACAAGAGAGATTTAACCCAGCCCCATCAGACCGACTTCAAAGCAAGTACCACATCCATCACATTCGTCCCCGTCGGCCCGGTGCGAACCAGCGCATCCACGACAGCCAACGCAGTCCCGCTGTCCGCGCGGCGCAAGGCATCTTCCGGGGCGATGCCCGCCGCGCGAATCGCTGCCGCCGTGGCGCCATCCACGCACGCGCCCGCATCATCCGTCGGCCCGTCCGTGCCATCCGTGCCTGCCGCCAGCAGCGTGATGCCCGCCTGCCCTGCAAGCTGAAGCGCCGCGCTCAGGGCCAGATGCTGATTGCGTCCGCCCCGTCCCGGCTGCTCCGGCAGGTTCACCGTCGTCTCCCCGCCCCACAAGTGAACGCCGGGCGCGGCGTCAACAAGCTGACGCACCAGCCACACGCCAGCCTCCGCCGCATCGCCACGCAACAAAAAATCATGGCGATGGATGGGCAGCCCCAGACAAAACGCGGCCCGCACCGCGCCATCCAGCGCCGTGGCATTGCTGGCGAGAATGCGTGTCTCGACCGACGCCCAGCGAGTATCGTTCGCCGCAGGCATGGGCGGCGCGGCATCGAGCAAATCGCGCATCCAGTCCGGCAATTCATCCGGCAAGGGCAATTCCGTGCAAAGCGACAACGGCCCGGAGCCGATGCTGGCGGGATCGTCCCCCGGCACATCGGACATCATCAGCACCACGGCACGACGCCCGCCCAGATGCTCCAGCAAGCGCCCGCCCTTGATGCAGGACAAACGCTTGCGCACCGCATTCATGGCGTGAATATCCAGCCCGCCGCCCAGCAGCCAGGCATTCGCGCGCCGCCAGTCGGCAAGCGTCACACCCTCGGGCAACACCTCGACCAGACTGGACGCCCCGCCGGAGAGCAACAACAGCACGGGACGATCCGCAGGCGCGGCGGCAATGAAATCCAGCAGACGACGCCCGGCATCCAGACTGCGCGCATCAGGCAGCGGATGGCCGGATGCCATGATCTCCACACCGGGATGATGGCGCAGCGCGGGTGTAATGTGCCCATCCTTGGTGATCAGAAGCGCGGGCGTAGCGGGCAAAACCTCCAGCGCCCCCTCAAGCATCGAAGACGCCGCCTTGCCGATGGCGATGACCGCCCCGAACGAGCTTTCGCCCCTGCACAACGCCTCCGAAACCCGGGCACAGCCATCCACCGAGCCCAGCGCGGCCTTGAACAGGGTGCGCAAGATATCGCAGCTATTCATCACGCCAGGCCCTGCCTTTCGACATCGCATGGACAACCCGCCCGGCCATCGAGAAACCCTTCACCCAGGCTACCAATAGACTGGGTGATTCAAGGCTGCAACACAGCCACAACGACCGGACAGCGATTCAATGGGCGCATCGTCAAGCGATTGACCAAGCCATCCTTCGGGGAACGACAGCTCGAACGGAGGCCGTATGACATGGTGCGATACCGGCTGGAAACCGAGCTTGCCGTAGAAGCGCGGATCACCATACGTCAGCACAACCCTCACCCCGCATGTCCTGAGTTCGTCCAGACCATGGCGAATCAAGGCCTGACCGATGCCTTGACCCTGATAGCCCGTGAGCACGGCCACCGGCGCCAGAATGAAGGCCTGGATGGCATCCTCAAAGCTCAAGCGACTGAAGAAGATGGAACCAACGATCTTGCCATCCACCTCAGCCACAAAGTTGAAAAGATCATGCTCATCCGTCGTTTCAAGAAGCGCACTGGCGAGACGACCGATCAACGCCCCCTCCGCCGCGCCTTCGGAGTCTGAAAAGACCGAGGTGAAAAGCCGGATGATGGTTGACGAATCTTCCTTCTGATAAGGACGGAACTTCATGACGACACGAACCTTTGCTTCACCCGAGCCTACCACTATGCCGCCTCTACCACCCCGGCAGCCTCAGACGCGCACATCACCATCGACATAAAACCAGCGCCCCTGCTCGCGCACAAAGCGGCTGCACTCCTGCAAACGCTGCACCCGTCCGCCGCCCACACGCGAACGCGCCACAAAACACACCACCCCGCGAACATCCTGCACACTGCCCGCCTCCACCTTTTCGATGCGCAGCCCCAGCCACGTCACCGGCTCATCGGCATCAAAACCCAACGACACAGGCCGCGTGGATTCGTGCCAGCTCGCCAAAAGATAAGGTTCGTTGGCCTGTGTGAACGCGGTATAGCGCGAGCGCATCAATTGCTCGGCGGTTTCGGGAAGGATTCCTTGATCGAGAAAACGACCGCAGCAGGTCAAATAGGCTTGGCCGGAACCGCAAGGACAGTGTTGTTCAATCATGAGTATTACGCCTGAGTTCAACGGAGCCTCAAACATCCGCTCCGACGATTTGTTAGGCTTCGGGCAGCAACTGATAGCGTTCAAGTCCAGCCTCCCCGAGCAGGTCTTCAAATTGCTCTCCCGGAATCACCTCGGATTGCCGAAGGGCTGCGATGACGGAGCCGAACTCAAAGCTATCTACAATCTGACCGTTCTGAGAAGCATCCAGAATCAGCCGCCGTTGCTGCTCAACGGAAAAGTCTGCCGCGTAAATTGCGATTTGCTTTCCGAAACTGTTGGCTTGGTCGTAATTTTTTGAATCGCAGTAAAGGTGTAAGAAACGGTCAGCAATGACTTCGTGCAAGTCAAAAAACAGAACCTTTGAAAGCTCTGCACGGGTGGCATGGTTAATACGTCTTGCCGTAACGCCTGCCAGAAAGGGTGTTCGCAGAAGCTCAGGGGCGTCATCAAGCCGAACTTCGGGCAGTGCCAACACATAGTTTTCAATTCGATTTCGAACATCGACCTCAGTCGCCTCCCAAAGCTGGTGGACTTGTGCCAACAGCCAAGTCACAAGATGAAGCCGACCATCCGGAGTGGCACGAAAAATTGCTGTTACTTTCTCTGCAACCGTGCTTCGGAAAGAATCGCTGTGAATCCCCTCTACTGCTAGCAACGCTGCCAAATAGCGACGACGTGCTTTCCACTCTACGCCCTCCGAAAGACAGCTCTTAAGCAGAACAACTGTGAAATTTCGGGTTAGCGATTCTCGCGGATTACGAAGCGGTCCCGATTTCAGCGAGGCTATCGCTTTGTCCCGCTCGGTCGGGAAATAGTCTGATTGAACCTCATTCACAAGGCGCTCAAGGGCATATTTACCTTGGACAGGAGGATGTTGAAGAAGATGTGTTACGGCAGAACGTATATGAAGACGGGCAAGTTCCGCAGATGGATTAAATGCTTCTTCATCGGATGAAAGAGACGGATGTGCGCAACGGTTTCGGTCTTGCTGTAAGCGATCAAGATCCAAGAACTCAATATGCGAAATCAACTCGAACTTGTCTCGAGCATGCTCCAGCAACTCCCGCTCGAATTTCAAAGCCTTTGCGATATCGTTTGCCGCTCGGGCTTTATCCATCGATTCGACTAAGGATTCCGCTTCCTTGTCCCCGGCGAGAGTTAACTCACGCAGCTTGTCGATTACGTCATAGCAAACTGCAATCCATGTTGCGACGATCGCTGATCGATAAGCGCCTGCACGATAGCAACTCGCCGCCTCAGCGATGTACGCTCTGGCACGCTCGTCGCGGCACAGCAATACGAGTTCGTCGAGGTCCGCCAGATTGCCTTGATGCTTCATCATAGAGGCCTAACGTGAATTAGGCGGCGCAGTTTTGGGAACATGGAGCTTCCCATAACTCACCCCAGCCCCCGCGCCAAATCCCCAATCAAATCCTCAGCATCCTCCAACCCCACGGCCAGACGAATCAGTCCTTCCTTGATGCCCGCCGCTGCTCGCTGGTCGTCAGTCAGGCGGCCGTGGGTGGTGCTGGCCGGGTGGGTGATGGTGCTTTTGGCGTCGCCCAGGTTGGCGGTGATGGAGAACAGGCGGGTGTTGTCGATCACTTTCCAAGCCGCTTCGCGGCCACCTTCGACCTCGAAGCCGACGATGCCGCCAAAACCCTTCATCTGGCGCTTGGCGAGTTCATGCTGCGGGTGGCTTGCCAAGCCGGGGTAGTAGACCTTGGACACGCGCGGGTGGGCGGCCAGCCATTCGGCCAGTTTTTGCGCGTTGGCGCTGTGGGCCTTCATGCGCAGGTTGAGGGTTTCCAGTCCCTTGAGGAATATCCAGGCGTTGAACGGGGCCATGGTCGGCCCGGCGGTGCGCAGGACGCCGACGATTTCATCGGTGATGGCTTTCGGCCCGCAGACCGCGCCGCCAATCGCCCTGCCCTGACCGTCGAGGAATTTTGTGGCGGAGTGGATGACCACGTCCGCGCCGAGTTCCAGCGGGCGTTGCAGGGCCGGGGTGCAGAAGCAGTTGTCCACCGCCAGCAGCGCGCCTGCCTGATGCGCGATGTCGGCTAAGGCGCGGATATCGACGATTTCGGTCAGCGGGTTGGACGGGGTTTCGAGGAACAGCAGGCGGGTGTTGGGGCGCAGGGCGGCGCGCCAGCCGTTGAGGTCGGTCAGGTCGACATGGGTGATGTCGATGCCGAACTTGCCGAAGTATTTGTTCCAAAGCACGGTGGTGGTGCCAAACACCTGCTTGGAGACGATGACGTGGTCGCCCGCCTTGAGCAGCGCAAGGCCAAGGCTGAGGATGGCGGCCATGCCGGACGAGGTGGCGGCGCAGTCCTCCGCGCCTTCCAGCGCGGCGAGGCGTTCTTCGAAGATGCGGGTGGTGGGGTTGGTGAAGCGGGCGTAGATATTGCCCGGCTTGCTGCCGGAAAAACGCGCCGCTGCTTCCGCCGCGTTGTCGAACACGAAGCTGGAGGTGGGGAAGATCGGCTCGCCGTGTTCGTTTTCCGGCGTGCGATGGTGGCCGGTGCGGATGGCGAGGGTATCGAAGCCGAGTTCGTCGGTGAAATCTGGGTGCATGACTGCCTCAAACGTGTTTTTGGGGCAGTGTAGCAGGACGGTCAGGGATTACGGTGCGATAAGGATCCGAGCCGTAGGGTGGAAAAGCGCAGCGCCTTCCACCAATCCCCGCATGGTGGAAGGCGCTGCGCTTTTCCACCCTACAAGGCAGCTTGGGTTGAGTTTTTGCAGGGGGGCCAACTCAGGGCGCGATATAAACCAGCGTGCCCTCGCCCAGCCGGGCGAACAGGTCGATCACGTCCGCGTTGAGCATGCGCACGCAGCCATGAGAAGCCGGACGACCGATCAGGCCTTCTTCCGGCGTGCCATGGATGTAGATGTAGCGCTTGTAGGAATCCACCTTGCCGCCCTGGTTGACGCCCGGCTCCAGGCCTTCCAGCCACATGATGCGGGTGGTGACGTCGTCTTCGGGCACGTCGATGGGGTCCTTGATGATCTCGGCCAGGCGGCCCGTCGGCTTGCGGCCTTTGAAGATCATCCCGGACGGTGCGTCCCCGCCGATCATCTGCTTGATGCGATGCAGGCCGAGCGGGGTCTGGTTGCTTCCCTCCTTCGCGCCGGGGCCGAAGGCGGAGGTGGAGACCGGGTAGGTCTTGAGCAGACGACCAGACTGCATAAGGTAAAGACGCTGGGCCGCGATGCTCACCACCACGTAGGGCTGATCCGCCCTCGCCCATTGCGCCTCGACCGCACGCAGCGCGTTCGAGGCCTTGAGCGCCTGCGGCGGCAGCGCGTCACCTGCCTGCGCATGCACAGCAGCCATCCCCAGGAATAGCGCCAGAAGCCAAGCCCGCATCACCATCAATCCGAGTTGTGCAGTCCCACCGCGACGATGTCGCGCGAGCGGCCTTCCTGCTTCGGATTCTTGGCGCCGTCGGCGCGGGTATTAGCCAGGGAGGCCAGATACTCTTCGCTCACATCGCCCGTCACGTATTCGCCGGTGAAGCAGGAGCAATCGAACCGGGTGATCGCGGGATTGCCCTGACGCACGGCCTCGATCAGGTCATTGAGGTCCTGATAGATCAGGCGGTCCGCGCCGATCGCCTCGCCCACTTCCTGTTCGGTGCGGCCATGGGCAATGAGCTCGTCCGGGGTCGGCATGTCGATCCCGTAGACATAGGCATAGCGCACCGGCGGCGCGGCGGAGGCCATGTAGACCTTGCGCGCGCCGGCCTCGCGTGCCATGCGGATGATCTCGGCGGAGGTGGTGCCACGCACGATGGAGTCATCCACCAGCAGGACGTTCTTGCCCTTGAACTCCAGGTCGATGGCGTTGAGCTTCTGACGCACGGATTTCTTGCGCTGCGCCTGACCCGGCATGATGAAGGTGCGGCCGATGTAGCGGTTCTTGATGAAGCCCTCGCGGTAGGGCAGACCCAGCGCGACGGCCATCTCCAGCGCGGCGGTGCGGCTGGTGTCCGGGATCGGGATGATCACGTCGATGTCGTGGTCCGGCCACTCACGCTTGACCTTCTCGGCCAGCTTCTCGCCCATGCGCATGCGGGCCTTGTAGACCGAGACCTCGTCGATGATCGAGTCCGGACGGGCAAGGTAGACGTGCTCGAAGATGCAGGGTGCGTAGGTCGGATGGTCCGCGCACTGGCGGGTGTGGATGGTGCCGTCGCTGCCGACGTAGATGGCCTCGCCCGGGGCCAGGTCGCGCACCAGCTTGAAGCCGAGCGCATCGACGGCCACGCTTTCGGAGGCGATCAGCACTTCCTGGCCGTCCTCGGTGTCACGGACGCCGTAGCAGACCGGGCGAATGCCGAACGGATCGCGGAAGGCGAACACACCCATGTTGGCGATCAGGCCGATCACCGCATAGCCGCCCTTGATCCGGCGGTGCACGCGGCTGATGGCGTCGAACACGTCCTCATGGTTCGGCACCAGCTTGCCGCAGCGCTGCATCTCGTGGGCGAACACGTTGAGCAGCACCTCGGAATCCGAGCTGGTGTTCAGGTGACGCAGGTCATGCTCCTGCAGTTCCTGGCGCAGCGCGGCGGCGTTGGTCAGGTTGCCGTTGTGCCCGAGGGCGATGCCGTACGGGGCGTTCACATAGAACGGCTGGGCCTCGGCGGCGGAGGCGTTGCCCGCGGTCGGGTAGCGCACATGGCCGATCCCCATGTTGCCGAGCAACTGGCGCATGTGGCGGGTGTGGAACACATCCTTGACCAGGCCATTGTCCTTGCGCTGGTGCAGGCGGCCGTGATCGCTGGTGATGATGCCCGCGGCGTCCTGCCCGCGATGTTGCAGGATGGTCAGACCGTCGTAGATGGTCTGGTTGACGGGGCTATGGGCAACAATGCCGATAATTCCACACATGGGCTATCTCAAAGCTTGAAGTTTTGTGCCAGATCGTTCGGAAGCAGGTCGCGCATCCACAGCGCGACGGAGGTCAGGTGCTGGATCACCTGCGACGCCTTCCACCAGGGGTCCTGCGGCATCGGCGTCAGGCTGCCGAGCAGGATCAGGACACAGACAAGAAACACACCGCGCACCAGGCCGAAAATCACGCCGATGCTGCGATCCGAACCCGAGAGACCGGTTTTCTTCACCAGTAGACCAACCACGGCGTTGATGATTCCGCCAACGATCAGGGTGAGGACGAACAGGATGACAAAGGCCGCGGCAAGCCGCATCGAGGGAATATCGATGCTCGCGGGAAGAAAGGGCGCCAGATGGGCCGCGTAGAAAATGCTGACGACGAAGGCCGCGACCCACGACAGCAGGGAGATCATTTCCTTCATGAAGCCGCGCAGGATGCTGACGAGCGCGGAGAACGAGATGATGCCGAGCAGGACGAAGTCGATGGTCGTCAGTTGCATGGGAAGGGGCACGAGATTAAAGCGGTATTCTAACCGCAGCGAGGTCAACGCGCTAACAAATGCTGAAAACAAGAAGGGGCGCCTTGTGGCGCCCCTTCTGACATCAACGCGAAGGCATTACTCCTCGGCGATGACATTCACCTTGATGCTGGTGTTGACGTCGGAGTGCAGGTGCAGCTCGACGTCGTACTCGCCCACGGCGCGCAGCGGACCGGTCGGCAGGCGCACTTCGCGCTTCTCGACCGCGTGACCGGCGGCGGTCATCGCCTCAGCGATCTCGGCGGTGCCGATGGAGCCGAACAGCTTGCCTTCGGTGCCGGCCTTGCCCGCGACAGTCACGGCAACGCCTTCCAGTTGGGCGGCACGGGCCTGGGCATGCGCCAGGGCCTCGGCGGCGGCCTTTTCCAGTTCGGTGCGACGGGCTTCGAACTCGGCCACGTTGGCCTTGGTGGCGGCCTTGGCCTTACCGTACGGGATCAGGAAGTTACGGGCGTAGCCGTTGCGGACCTTGACCACGTCACCCAGGTTGCCCAGGTTTTCAACCTTGCTCAGCAGAATGATTTCCATGGTTCACTCTCCTCAGTGGCTGTCGGTGTAGGGCAGCAGGGCCAGGAAGCGCGCACGCTTGATGGCCTCGGCCAGCTGGCGCTGGAAGCGGACCTTGGTGCCGGTGACGCGGCTCGGAACGATCTTGCCGGTTTCGGTCAGGAAGCCTTTCAGCGTGTTGAGGTCTTTGTAGTCGATATGCTCAACGCCTTCGGCGGTGAACTTGCAGAACTTGCGACGACGGAAATAACGGGACATGACTCTACCTCGTCAACCAATCAAACGGCTTCGGCCGCGTTGTCATCCTGGGTGCGGCGCGGACGCTGCTCCTCGGAACCCTCGTCGGAGGAGGAGCGACGCTGACGCGGCTCTTCTTCCTTCATCATGAATGAAGGCTCGGTGACCGGACCGTCCATCTTGATCACGAGGTTGCGGATCACGGCGTCGTTGAAGCGGAAGGCTTCGGTCAGCTCGCCCAGCTCTTTCTGGCCGCACTCGATGTTCATCATCACGTAGTGGGCCTTGTGGATCTTGGCGATCGGATAGGCCAGCTGGCGACGGCCCCAGTCTTCGAGGCGATGGATCTTGCCGCCCTCCGCCTCGATCATGGCGCGATAGCGCTCGATCATGGCCGGGACTTGTTCGCTCTGGTCCGGATGAACCAGGAACACGACTTCATAGTGTCGCATTGGAGACTCCCTACGGATTAAAGCCTGCCGCCAGTGCTTGTCATAAGAAGGCGATCAGGCAGGGTTGAAGCGGTCCGGACGCGCCGGGCCGCAAGAAAGCGCGCGATTATACGCGAGGATAGGGCGAGAACAAAGTCAGGTGGTAGCCATCAGGCGCTGACGCCGGATCTCATACAGGCTCACCCCGGAGGCGACCGAGACATTCAGGCTTTCGACCGAGCCCAGCATGGGCAGGCTGACCAGTTCATCACAGGCCTCGCGGGTCAGGCGGCGCAGCCCGCTGCCCTCGGCCCCCATCACCACGGCGAGCGGCTGGGTGGCCAGGCGGCTCTGATACAGGCTGTGATCGGCCTCGCCCGCGAGTCCAACCACCCACACACCTTTCTGCTTCAGTGTGTCGAGGGTGCGCGCGAGGTTGGTCACCTGAACGAAGGGGATGCTCTCCGCCGCACCGGAGGCCACCTTGCGCACCGTCGGGGTCAGGCCAACCGCCCGGTCCTTGGGTGCGATGACGGCGTGGGCGCCCGCGCCATCGGCCACTCGCAGACAGGCGCCGAGGTTGTGCGGGTCGGTCACGCCATCCAGCACGAGCAGCAAAGGGGGTTCGTCCAGACGCTCCAGGAGGGCGTAGAGATCGTTTTCATCATGGGTCGGCGCGGCGCGATACTGCGCGGCGACGCCCTGGTGACGATCACCGCGGGTCAGACGGTCCAGTTCGCGTGGCTCGACGCGCGTGATGCGAACATCCGCCTCGGCCGCCAGTTTTTCGATGGCCTGCAAACGCTGGTCGCGACGCGCTTCCGCGCACAGGATCCGGATGATGTTCTGCGGGTCATGGCGCAACGCCGCCTCGACCGCATGCAGGCCGAACAGCCAGTGGTCGGCACCTCCCGCGCGCTCTTCACGCTCGGCATGCGAACGGTCAGAGTCAGCCCCCCGGCCACCCTGACGCGATCGGCGCATGGTCATTCAGCTTTTTTCCGGCGCGGCGGACGGCGCCGACGCTTGCGCGACTTGTCATCCGCGGCGGGGACATAATCGATGGCATTGCCATTGACCTCGTCCAGCTCTTCCTCTTCGGCCTCCTCGACAGGCGCGTCCTCGATGCGATTGCCAATGTTGTCATCGACCACATCATCAGTCTCCTCGAAGGCCACGGCCTGATCGGCCTTGGTCTTGGGCTTCTTGCGACGGCGGCGCTTCTTCTTCGCCGCCCCACCCTCGCCGCCCTCGAGGTCCGCTTCGCCCTCCTCGACCGGCGCGGGAACGGACTCGCCACGCGGATGCCGACCCTCCATGGCCGTCACCCCATGGGCTTGCCCAGGGGCAAGTCCCGATTCGCTCCTGGCGAATCTGGGCAGGACGAAATCGATCTTGCGCTCGTCCAGATCAACGCGAGCGACCTGGATGGTGACCGTGTCGCCCAGGCGATAGACCTGGCCGCTGCGCTCGCCAACCAGGCGATGGCCGACCGGGTCGAAATGGTAGTAGTCCTTGTCGAGCGCGGTGATATGCAGCAGGCCCTCGACGAAGACGCCCTTCAGCTCGACGAACAGACCGAACGAGGTCACGGCGGTAATGACACCCTCATAGACGCCGCCGACGTGATCCTGCATGTACTCGCACTTGAGCCAGTCGGTTGCGTCGCGGGTCGCCTCGTCGGCACGGCGCTCGTTGTTGGAGCAGTGCTCGCCGATCAGCCCCATCTCGTCATGCGCGTAGGGGAAGTTCTCCGCGCTGCCGGTGCGCAGCACATGGCGGATGGCGCGATGCACCAGCAGGTCCGGGTAACGGCGGATCGGCGAGGTGAAGTGGGCGTAGTTGGCGTGGGCCAGGCCGAAGTGGCCGATATTGTCAGGGGAGTAGACCGCCTGCTTCATGGTGCGCAGCACCACGGTCTGGATCAGGTGCTCGTCCGGGCGGCCCTTGGCGGCCTGCAGAACGGCGTTGAAATGAATGCCCTCCGGCTTGTCGCCGCCGCCGAGGGACAGCCCCAGTTCACCAAGGAAGGTGCGCAGATCGCCCAGCTTCTCGGCCGCCGGACGGTCATGGATACGGTACAGGCCGACGATCTTGCGCCGCTCCAGGAAGCGCGCGGCCGCCACGTTGGCGGCAATCATGCATTCCTCGATCAGGCGATGGGCGTCGTTGCGCTCGTAGGGCACGATGGCGTCGATCTTGCGACCTTCGCCGAACTGGATCTTGGTCTCGGTGGTCTCGAAATCCATCGCGCCGCGGCGGTTGCGCGCTTCGAACAGGACCTTGTAAAGCCCGTGCAGGGCCTCGAACTGCGGCACCAGGGCGGCATATTGCTCGCGCAGTTCCGCGTCCTTGTCGAGCAGGATCTTGCCGACCTGGGTGTAGGTCATGCGCGCGTGGGATTTCATCACGCCTTCGTAGAAACGCGAGCGGATGATGTCGCCTTCGCGGTTGATCAGCATCTCGCAGACCATGCACAGGCGATCGACATGCGGGTTGATCGAGCACAGGCCGTTGGAGAGGATCTCCGGCAGCATCGGGATCACGCGCCCCGGGAAGTACACCGAGGTGCTGCGCATGAAGGCTTCGCGGTCCAGCGGGCTACCCACGGTGACGTAGTGCGAGACGTCGGCAATCGCCACCACCAGGCGCCAGCCCTTGGCGGTCGGTTCGCAGTAGACCGCGTCGTCGAAGTCGCGCGCGTCCTCGCCGTCGATGGTGACCAGCGGGGTGTCGCGCAGGTCGACCCGGCCGAGCTTGTCATGCTCTCCGACTTCCTCGGTCAGGCCGGCGATCTGCGCCTGCAGATCCTCCGGCCAGGTATTGCGCAGGCCGTAGGTGTGGATCGCCATGTCAATTTCCATGCCCGGCGCCATGTGGTCGCCCAGCACCTCGATCACGCGACCGACCGGCTTGTTGCGGAAGCTCGGCTGCTCGACCAGCTGCACACGCACGATCTGGCCGTCCTCCGCGCCACCGAGTTCGTCGGTCGGAATCAGCACGTCCTGGGTGATGCGCTTGTTGTCCGGGGTGACGAAGGCGACCCCGGACTCCAGCACCACGCGGCCCACGACCTCGGCATTGGCGCGCTCCAGCACCTCGACCAGCGCCCCCTCGCGACGGCCACGATGATCGACATTGATGACCTGGGCCACGATGCGGTCGCCATGCAGCAAGGCACGCATCTGGCGAGCGGAAAGGAACAGGTCGTCGCCCCCCTCGTCCGGCACCAGGAAGCCGAAACCGTCACGATGACCGATCACCCGGCCACGCACCAGTTCACCCTTTTCCAGGGGAATGTAGCCACCCTTGCGGTTGCGGATGATCTGCCCGTCGCGCTCCATGGCACGGAGCCGGCGACGCAATGCCTCGATGCGCTCGTCATCGTCATAGCCAAGATTGAGCAGCAGACGATCGAAGGTCATCGGCCCGGCATGGGCCTTGATCATGTCGAGGATCATCTCGCGGCTGGCGATGGGATTGTCGTACTTTTCCGCCTCACGCTCGGCGTGCGGATCGCGTTGGGAGGTCATGCGGAGGTTGACTCGATGATTCGGCTGGTGGAAATGATCGCGCAAGCATAACCCATATGGGCCAGCCTTGCGGTGAAGGGAAGGGGCAGAGGCTTTGCCTTGCGGGCAAGGGCGGCGCACGATGATGGCATGTCCACCCTCCCCTGATCAGCCGTGAACAGGGTGACGAAGGACAATGGTTTCCTCGCGATCCGGTCCGGTGGAAATAATGTCGACCGGCACACCGCACACTTCCTCGATGCGGCGTATATAGGCACGCGCGGCATCCGGAAGATCCTCGATCCGCTTGAGGCCAACCGTGGACTGGCTCCAGCCCGGCATCTCCTCGTAGACCGGCTCGATGCTGGCGAAGCCGTCCGCGCCGACCGGCGGGGCCTTGACGGTCTGGCCATCGACCTTGTAGCCCACGCACAGGCGCAGGTTGTCGAGCCCGTCCAGCACGTCCAGCTTGGTCAGGCAAAGGCCGCTGATGCTGTTGATCTGTACTGCGCGGCGCAGGGCGACGGCATCGAACCAGCCACAGCGACGCTGGCGGCCGGTGGTGGCGCCGAATTCGTGTCCCTTGGTCCCAAGATGCTTGCCGATCGGATCGCCGATGTCGTCAGCGGCGTTGTATTCCAGTTCGGTCGGGAACGGGCCGGCGCCCACGCGGGTGGTGTAGGCCTTGGTGATGCCGAGCACGTAGTCCAGCTTCAGCGGGCCGACACCGGTGCCGGTGGAGGCGCCGCCGGCGGTGGTATTGGACGAGGTCACGAACGGATAGGTGCCGTGGTCGATGTCCAGCAGGGTGCCCTGGGCGCCCTCGAACATGATGTTCTTGCCGCTCTTGCGCAGTTCGTCGAGGTATTCGGTCACGTCGATGATCATCGGCGCGAGGGTTTCCGCGTAGCCCATGCAGTCGTCCAGCACGCGCTGGAAGTCGACGGTGTCGGCGCGGAAATAGTTCTTCAGCACGAAGTTGTGATAGTCGAGCACCGAGCCAAGCTTCTCGGCGAAGCGCTCGCGGTGCAGCAGGTCGATCAGGCGCAGGGCGCGGCGCGCCACCTTGTCCTCGTAGGCCGGGCCGATGCCACGACCGGTCGTGCCGATCGCGCCGCTGCCCGCCGCCCGCTCGCGCGCCTGGTCGATGGCGACGTGATACGGCAGGATCAGCGGGCAGGCCGCCGACAGCTTGAGGCGCTCGCGCACCGGCACGCCACGCGCCTCAAGCTCGCCCATTTCCTTCATCAGCGCATCCGGCGCGAGCACCACGCCGTTGCCGATGACGCAGGTTACCCCCTCCCGCAGGATGCCGGAGGGGATCAGGTGCAGGACTGTCTTCTCACCGTTCACCCACAGGGTATGGCCGGCGTTGTGCCCGCCCTGGAAGCGCACCACGGCCGCGACCTGATCGGTCAGCAGGTCAACGATCTTGCCCTTGCCCTCGTCGCCCCACTGGGAGCCCAGAACCACAATACTTTTGGCCATGAAGGTCAAATCTCAATCTTTGGGTAATTCTTTGATTTGCCAGGCTGTTCCCTGGCGTTCGAGCACACGGGTGCAACCCAGTGCGGCGGGATCGGAGACCTGCTCCGGCAGGAGCTGGACCACACGCTGACCACCCTCTCGCAATTTGCGCACAAGAATTTGCAGCGCGGCATCCTCATCGGCCGGGGCGAGAATCGCACCCCCACCCTGCCCGGCCACGGAGGCAAACGCGGCCAGCGCGCGCACGTCCGCCGAGAAACCGGTCGCCGGGCGGGCACGGCCGAAGGCCTCGCCGATGCCGTCGTAACGGCCGCCGCGCGCGATCGCCTGACCCTGCCCCGGCACGTAGGCGGCGAACACCATGCCGGTGTGGTAGTGATAGCCGCGCAGTTCGGCCAGGTCGAAGTGCAGACGCACATGATCCTCGTGGCCCGCCAGCGCGCGGGCGACTTCAGCCAGGCTGTCGAGCGCCAGGAGCACATCCCGCCCGGCGGATGCCAGCACCTTGCGCGCCCGCTCGAGGGTGTCCATGCCTTCACCATGTAGGTCCGGCAGGGCACGCAACATGGCGCCTAATTCAGGTGACAGGGCGTGACCGGCGATGAAGGCCTCGATTTCCGGGATCGCCTTGCGTTGCAGCAGATCGAAGAAGGCCGCCTCGTCGACCGGCTCGAATCCCGCCTGGCAAGCCAGCGCACGGGTGATGCCGACGTGGCCGAGATCCAGCCAGATGTTGCTTACACCGGCGACATCGAGCGTTTCCAGCATCAGGCGCAGGATCTCGATATCGCTCCCCGTCCCGGCGTGACCGAACAGCTCGGCCCCCACCTGCATCGGCGCGCGGGTGCCGGCGAAGCCATCCGGCACCGCGTGCAACACCGTGCCCAAGTAGCACAGGCGGGTCACGCCATCCTGGCGGAGGCTGTGCGCATCGATGCGCGCCATCTGCGGGGTCATGTCGGCGCGAATGCCCATCAGACGGCCGGTAAGCTGGTCGATCAGCTTGAAGGTCGAGAGATCGAGGTCATCGCCCGGATGGATGAGAAGGGACTCGACATACTCCACCATCGGCGGAATGACCAGCTCGTAACCCCAGGCATGGAAACGCTCGAGCAGCTTGCGCCGCAGCGCCTCGGTGGCCCAGGCCGCCTCGGGCAGCAGTTCGTCGATACCGGCCGGCAACAGCCATCGATTTTCGTGTGTCATCACTACTGATACTCAAAACTCATCCGCGCACGATGCCGAGCAGCACCAGGCCGAGGAGGATGATGCCCAGGGCCACGAAGCGCAGGGTACGATCCGGGAGGGATGCCAACTGCTCGACCGACTGGCGGTAGATCCTGGGGCTGATGAAGGGCAGCAGGCCCTCGAGCACCAGCACCAGGGCCAGCGCGGCCCAAAGATCGTCGGACATCAAACCTTACCCGTCTCAGCGACCATTGCCGGCCGGGTTGCCGAAGTAACGGAAGAAGTCGCTATCCGGCTGCAGAACCAACACGTCGTCCTTGCCGGTGAAAGCCCTGCCGTAGGCCTGCAGGCTGCGGTAGAAATTGAAGAACTCCTGGTCCTTGCCATAGGCCTCGGCATACAGACGGGCTGCTTCGGCATCGCCCTCGCCTCGTATCTGCTGCGACTGGGAATACGCCTCGGCCAGGATCTCCTCGCGCTGGCGGTCCGCGTCGGCGGTGATCTTCTTGGCCTGCTCCTCGCCTCGCGAGCGGAAGGACTTGGCTACGGTGGCGCGTTCCTTCTCCATCCGGCGATACACCGAATCGCTCACCTCGGCGGGCAGGTCGATGCGCAGGATGCGCACGTCCACCACCTCGATGCCAAGCTTGGCCGCCTCCTGGTTGGCGGAAGTGCGCACCGCGTCCATCATCTCGCCACGCGCGCCGGTCACGGCATCGCGGATGGTGCGATTGCTGAGCTGGTTCTTCATGCCGTCCTTGACGATCTGCGACAGGCGGGCGGCCGCGACGCGCTCATCACCACGCGTCGAACGGTGGAAGGTACCCACGTCGGCGATACGCCACTTGATGAAGGCATCGACGATGACGTTCTTTTTCTCGCTGGTCAGGAAACGCTCGGGCGGTGCGGCCATGGTGAGCAGACGACCATCGTAGCGCCGAATGGTGTGAACGAACGGGACCTTGAAGTGCAGGCCCGGCTCGAAATCGGTCTTGATGATCTCGCCGAGGCGGAACATCGCCACCCGGTCGATTTCCCGCACCGTGAAGGCGGACATGGAGACAGCGCCGGCGATCAGGGCGATGGCCGGCAGAATGTAATTACGCGCGATCATTACGGGGCCTCCCGGGAGCGCAGGTCGACACGGGCGCGCGAATCAGCGCGTGGCGCGGCCGGTGGGGTCGGTGTAAAGCCGGTAGCAGGCGCCTGACCTGCGGCCGGTTCGGCGGCGCGTGGCATGACCGAGCCACCCTGCATCATCTTGTCGAGCGGCAGATAGACGACATTGTTGCCACCCTGCACGTCCATGATCACCTTGCTGCTGTTACCCAGCACACCCTCGACGGTCTCGAGGTACAGGCGCTTGCGGGTGACTTCCGGCGCCTTGCGGTACTCGGCCAGCATGTCTTCGAAGCGCTTGGCCTCACCCTCGGCGGCCTTGCTGACGCGAGCACGGTAAGCGCGCGCCTCCTCGACCACCTGGGTGGCCTGACCACGGGCCTGAGGAATAACGCCGTTGGCATAGGCCTCGGCTTCATTGATGAAGCGCTGCTCGTCCTCGCGAGCCTTGATCGCGTCGGCGAAGGCCGGCTGGACCTGCTCGGGTGGCTGCGCATCCTGGAGGTTGACGGACTTCACTTCCAGACCGGTCGCATAACCATCCAGCGCCTCCTGGATCGCCGACTTGACCTGGATCACCACTTCGGCGCGGCCTTCGGTCAGGACGAAATCCATGGTGTTCTTGCCGACCACCTCGCGCACCGCGCTCTGGCTGACATCCTGCAAGGTCGCGTCCGGCTCGCGGGTGCTGAACAGGTACTGGGCCGGGTCCTTGACGTTGTACTGGACCGCCACCTCGACGTCGATGATGTTCTCGTCCGCCGTCAGCATCTGCATCTTCATCTGCTTGCTGCGGAACTGGTCGACGTCGACGGTTTCGACGGTCTGGATCGGGTACGGCAGATGCCAGTGCGGCCCCGGCAGGCTGGTGCCGGTGTACTTGCCGAACTGCATGACCACGCCGCGCTGGCCGTCATTGACGATGTACACGCCGGAAACCAGCCACAGGGCGAGGCCGATCCCAACCAACAGGCCGATACCCTTGGCGCCCGGGCCCTCACCGCCACCACTGCCCACCTTGCGGCGAAGATCCTTCAACCACTGGTCGACATTCGGGCCGTCGCCATCACCGCGACGGGGCGATTTCCACGGGTCCTGGGCGCCGCCGCCAGGCTCATTCCACGCCATACGAAGTCCTCGCAAAGGGCTTTTGATTCAAAGAATCGAGATTTTATGGGCTGCCAGCAGCCAAGGGCAAGGAAAGCCCTCGATCCACTACCGTTTTCAGGGCAGGTTCATGCGCCAGCAACTGGTTCCAGCGCACGACCGGAAGATGGATGTTCAGGTGCCAGCGCCCTTCGTCATCCATCCGTTCCCGGGTGATCGCGCCTTCGGCATAAAGCCTGGCACGCAGGCGCGCCTCGGCAGGCTCCAGGTCAAGATCCATCTCCACCGTCTCCTCGGCCAGGCACTCGCCAATGGCACGAAACAGCAGATCAATGCCCTGCCCCTTGGACGCGGAGATCCACACCCTGCGCGGGCGACCGCTTTCATCGTAGTCGATGCCCGGCGGGCGGAAGAACAGGTCGATCTTGTTGTACACATCAAGCCTGGGCACATCATGGGCGCCGATCTGCTCGAGCACGCTCTCGACCTCGCGGATGCGCTCGTCGCGTCCGTCCACCTGACCGTCGATCACGTGCAGCAGCAGGCTAGCCTCGCGCGTCTCCTCCAGGGTGGAACGGAAGGCCGCGACCAGTTCGTGCGGCAGGTCGGCGATGAAGCCGACGGTATCCGCCAACACCATCGCCCCGCCCTGAGGCATCTCGACGCGGCGCAGGGTCGCGTCCAGGGTCGCGAACAGCTGGTCGGCGGCGTACACGCCCGCCTCGGTGAGGCGATTGAACAGGGTGGACTTGCCGGCGTTGGTGTAGCCGACCAGGGCGACCGTCGGCACTTCCGCCCGCTGGCGGCCCTTGCGCCCTTCATGGCGCTGGGAGCGGACCTTCTCCAGTCGGCGCTTGAGTTGGTTGATGCGTACCGCGACCAGGCGGCGGTCGGTTTCGAGCTGGGTTTCACCCGGGCCGCGCAGTCCGATGCCGCCCTTCTGGCGTTCAAGGTGGGTCCAACCGCGCACCAGGCGCGTGGACAGGTGTTGCAACTGGGCCAGCTCGACCTGCAGCTTGCCCTCGTGGGAGCGTGCGCGCTGAGCAAAGATGTCGAGGATCAGCCCGGCACGGTCGAGCACCCGGCAACCGAGCATTTTCTCGAGATTGCGTTCCTGACTGGGGGAAAGATCGTGGTTGACGATCACCAACTCGGCCTCGCGCTGCCCGACCTCGAGCTTCAGCTCCTCGGCCTTGCCGCTGCCGATCAGGGTACGGGCATCGAACTGGGTGCGGGTGACGACCAGGACGGTCTCGATCTGCGCGCCCGCCGAGCGGGCCAGTTCGACAAATTCGTCCAGCGCCTCGGGGGATTCGTCGGAGCGCGAACGGACATGCAAAAGCACCGCCCGCTCGCCCTCCATGGTTCGGGCGCCGGGCCTTTCGAACAATTCCATCAGGCGTCTTGACCGTACTCGGTATCGTCCGCCCCGTCCTGCGCGTCAGGGATATCCATCTGCACCGGGCGAGCCGGGACGATGGTGGAGATGGCGTGCTTGTAAACCATCTGACTGACGGTATTGCGCAGCAAAATGACATAGGCGTCGAAGGACTCGACCTGACCTTGCAGCTTGATGCCATTGACCAGGTAGATCGACACCGGTACGCGCTCGCGGCGCAGGGCGTTCAGAAAGGGTTCTTGAAGGGTGTGGCCTTTGGCCATGTTTTTTATCCTTATAAGTATTGAATCAGGATGTTAGCAGGATGTGGGGAAAAGAGCCTCCCTGCCCCGCTCCCACGCCCGTCAGCGCGGTGGAAACGACTCTCCCGCCTGCCAGGCGAGGATAGCCTCCGCGAGGCGGTCCGGATCGCATGCCGCATCGACCACGTTCAGGTCGCGCTCGCTGCGCAGCCAGGTCATCTGGCGCTTGGCCAGCCCGCGCGTGGCGGTGATGCCCAGTTCGACCATGCGTTCATGGGTATGGGCGCCATCGAGGAATTCCCAGACCTGGCGGTAACCGACCGCGCGCATGGACGGCAGCCCGAGGTGCAGATCGCCCCGTGCGCGCAGGGCCTCGACCTCCTCGATGAAGCCCTCGCGAAGCATCAGCTCAAAACGTTCGGCAATCCGCTGGCGCAGAAGTTCGCGCTCCGGCAGCAAAGCGAGTTTCAACACCCGCCCCAGATCCGGCGCCGCCTTCTCACGCCCACGCGCCTGCCACTCGGACAGCGGCACCCCGGTCAGCCGCCACACTTCCAGCGCTCGACCGATGCGCTGTGGATCGTTCGGATGCAGGCGCTCGGCAATCACCGGATCGACCTCGGCCAGCTTCGCATGCATGGCCGGCCAGCCCTGCTCCGCCGCCTCGGCCTGGATCGCCTCGCGCACGAGAGGATCGGAGGCCGGCAGGTCCGCCAGCCCATCCTGCAAGGCGCGGTA
Organism: Pseudomonadota bacterium; assembly: GCA_040758395.1. Classification (GTDB taxonomy): domain Bacteria; phylum Pseudomonadota; class Gammaproteobacteria; order Halothiobacillales; family Halothiobacillaceae; genus Thiofaba. The sequence goes on along the minus strand of JBFLVP010000006.1, from coordinate 55,925 downwards.
GTACAGCATGGTGCCGCCGACCAGCAGCGGAATCTTGCCGTGCGCTTGAATCTCCTTCATCGCGGCCAGCGCATCGGCACGGAATTTCGCCGCGGAATAGGACTCCGCCGGGTCGATGATGTCGATCAGACGATGCGGAAACTCGCGCAACGTCGCCGCATCCGGCTTGGCCGTACCGATATCCATGCCGCGATAGACCAGCGCCGAATCGACACTGATCAGTTCAACGGGAAGACGGCGGGCCAGCTCCAGCGCCAACCCGGTCTTGCCAGATGCGGTAGGGCCCATGAGCCAGATGGATTGCATACGAAGTGGGACAGGAAGCTCAGTCAGGACGGTGCATTAGACAGGGATTGGCGGGAAGGTGCCACTGCCGTGCGAAGCAAGGCGATAAACTTAACGCTGCCCATCTCGCGTGTGCGGCTTGGCAACCTCGCGCGCATGGCTTTGTGAGCCATTCCCCATTAGATGGAGAGTCCGATCACAAGCAATGCTGCCACTGCAAGAAGAACATGAAGCGCATTGAAAATGATTTGAAAGCAGAACATTTTCACAAATCGCTTGTCGCCCGCAACGTAGTCAACGAGACCACTCTCCCCACCCTTCCTCACGAACGTTGAGAGTGGCCAGAAAAATGGTTCCGCCAGTTCTTGAACGAGTTGCTTAGGCTCGATTGTCATCTGACCCATCAATTGCTGACCGGCCTCGGAATTGATCAAAGCCTCAGTCTGTTTAAGGGTGTTAACCCCGGCAATTACGGCCATACCAACTTGCTTGCTCAACGCACCGAATAACAGCGAGAGCGTGAATAGGACCACGGATATCTTGATGCTCTCAAGCGAAGCAATTTTGGCAACGGAATCCAAGTTGCTTATTAGAATGGCCACGATTGCTGCGACCCCACCAATTGTCCAGGTCGTGGACCTCTCGAGTGCCTCACCGACCTCGACGGTACTGCGCCATATAACTTTCTTGAACACATGCTCTGGGCGCATGACAGTGCCTTCATTGCTCATTTCTCACTCCTCCATCAAACCCACCGTGAGTGATTACGGTGCCCATGAGTTCTTCACATTACTGCCCGCGCATGAACAACCTGTCCAAATCCACCATAGTCAACCGCGTCCAAGTCGGGCGACCATGGTTGCACTGATCAGAACGAGGAGTCGCTTCCATGTCGCGCAGGAGGGCGTTCATTTCCGGGATGGTGAGCTTGCGGCCGGCGCGCACGGAGCCGTGGCAGGCCATGCGGGAGAGCACGGCGTGGAGAGCCTGCTCGATCTTGCGGGAATCGCCGTGCCGGGCGATTTCATCCAGCGTGTCGGTGGCGAGTCTGGCGATGTCGGCCTGGGCCAGCAGGGTGGGCACTTCGCGCACGACGAGGGTGGTCGGGCCGATGGGGTCGAGGACGAGGCCGAGCTTGCGCAGGGCGTCGGCACCCTCTTCCGCCGCGTCCATCAGGCGGGCATCCACCTCCAGCGGCAGCGGGACGAGCAGCGGCTGACGACGGATGCCGGCCATCCGTGGCCGGCCCCCTTCGGGCTCACCCAAGGGTGAGTCCCGATTCGCTCCTGGCGAATCGGTGATGCCATCCTCGTCCAGCGCGCGCTTGAAACGCTCGTAGGTGATGCGCTCGGCGGCGGCGTGCATGTCCACCACGATCAGGCCTTCGGCGTTCTCGGCCAGGATGTAGATGCCGTGCAACTGGGCGATGGCGTAGCCCAGCGGCGGAATCGCGGCTTCTTCCGTCGGGACTGGCGCGGCGGAGGACTCGGCCAGCGCGCGATAGGCGGCCACGGTGTCCTGAACGACGCCGGGTTGCGACATACCCGGTGAACGGTAGTTCTCACTCGGGAAACGGTACGCCTGATCGGTTCCACCTATGCTGGCCGATGAAAGCGGCAACCCGCTCTGACGCGGCGCGACCCAATCCATGCCCGCCGGCTGCGCGGGACGCTCCAGATCGCCCAGCCCCAGCGCGGGGGCAAGCCGCTGCCCAGCGTCGGCGGGCCGCAGCTCGGCGATCACCCGATGCAGGCTGGAGAACAGGAAGTCATGCACCCGGCGCGCCTCGCGGAAGCGCACTTCCAGCTTGGCGGGGTGGACGTTGACGTCCACGCCTTCGGGGTCGAGTTCCAGGTGCAGCACATAGGACGGCTGGCGCGCGCCGTGCAGCACGTCGGCATAGGCCTGGCGCACGGCATGAATGATGACTTTGTCGCGTACCGCGCGGCCGTTGACGAAGAAGTGCTGGACATCAGTGCGCTCCTTCGCGTGGGTGGGCGGTTCCAGCCAGCCCCACAGCCCGAGCCCATCGATCCGCTGCTCGAAAAAGACTGCGCTGGCGGCAAAATCCGCCCCGGCAATGGCCGACAAGCGCGCCTCAACCGGTTCTTCGGCCTCCGTGCGCCACAGGGTCTGCCCCGCCACGCGCAGGGTGAACCCAACGTCCCGGCGGGCCAGGGCCATGCGGCGCAAGACTTCGTCGAGGTGATGCTGCTCGGTGCGCTCGGCGCGCAGGAACTTGCGCCGGGCGGGGACATTGAAGAACAGGTCGCGCACCTCGACCGTGCTGCCTCGCGGATGGGCGGCGGGCGCGATCTCGGCGCGAGTGGGGTCGCCGGGGCTGTGGATGCGCCAGGCGTGTTCCGCGCCGCGCGCATGCGAGGTGAGGCTGAAATCCGAAACCGAGGCGATGCTGGCGAGCGCCTCGCCCCGGAAGCCGAAGCTGCCGACACGGAGCAGGTCGTCCAGGCTGCGGATCTTGCTGGTGGCGTGGCTGGCGATGGCAAGCGGCAGTTGATCGCGCGGGATGCCGCCGCCGTCGTCACGCACGCGCAAGAGTTTGACACCCGCGCCGTCGATATCCACCTCGATCCGGGTCGCGCCCGCGTCCAGGCTGTTCTCGACCAATTCCTTGAGCACGCTGGCGGGCCGTTCGACCACCTCGCCGGCGGCAATCTGGTTGATGAGTTGCGGGGGAAGAACCTGGATAGCGGACATGCCAAACGAGCGGAAGGAAAACGAGACCGCTCAGAATGGGGGAGAGAGCAGGAAGGTTCAAGTGCGGCGGCCGGGGTGTCCGCCACCCGTCACAGCATGGCGAAGTGCGTGCCTTCCATCGCCTTGCTGGCGTAATAGCTGTGCAGGCCGCGGAACACCGAGCGCGCGACACGCTCCTGGTGAGCCGAGGTGCGCAGCTTGCGCTCTTCCTCCGGGTTGGAGATGAAGGCGCTTTCGACCAGCATGGAAGGAATGTCCGGCGACTTGAGCACCACGAAACCGGCCTGCTGCACGCTGCGCTTGTGCACCGCGCCCACCTCGCCCAGTTCGGTCAGCACGCGCTGACCGGCATCCAGGCTGGCCTGCATGCTGGCGGTCTGGGACAGGTCGAGGAGGACGGAAGCCAGGGTGTTGTTGCGGTCGTTGAGGCTGACACCGCCCACCAGGTCAGCGGCGTTTTCCTTGTCCGCCATCCAGCGCGCGGCCTCGGAGCTTGCGCCGTTGAGCGACAGGCAATACACGGACGCGCCGCGTGCATCCGGATCGCTGAAGGCGTCCGCGTGCAGGGAGATGAACATGTCGGCCTTGTTCTTGCGCGCGATCCGGGTGCGCTCACGCAGCGGGATGAAGACGTCGTTGCGACGCGTCAGCACCGGCTTGAACCCGCGCTCGGCCTGCAGCAGGGATTCCAGCTTGCGGGCGATGGCGAGGGTCACATCCTTCTCGCGGGTGCCATCGCGGCCGACCGCGCCCGGATCCTTGCCGCCGTGTCCGGCGTCGATGGCGATCACCAGGTCACGCATGCCGCTGCGCGACGCTTGCCGCACCGGCTCGGGGGCGCGCTCGACCGGCTTTTCGGCCACCATTCGGGGAGCCTCTTCCACCCTGACCGGACCGGTCGGCATACCCAGCGGCTTGTGCGCCAGATCGACCACCAGCCTGAAGCCCTTGCCGTCCGGGTCGGGCATCAACAGCGCGCTCGGCTTGACCGGTTGATGGAGATCGAACACAAGACGCAGGTCGTAGCCGTTCCGCACGCCACTGCGCAGGCGCGAAATGACCGCCCCCTCGGGCAGGCGGAGATCAAAGCCCTTCGGCAGTGAGGTCTCGCTCAGATCGAGCACGACCCGATGGGGATTTTCAAGCGTGAATACCTTGTGATCTGCCGGTCCGCTGAGCTTGAACATGAGCCGCGTGCCCCGCTCGCTGACGCTGGCTTCACCGCTGTTCATGACGGGCCGCACCGCGGCGTAGGCCGATTCCGGCAGCCACAGGAGCGATGCACCGCCTCCCAGTAAGCCAAGCAGGAAACGGCGTCGGGCATTGATTTCGAAGGGTGAACTCATGACTCACCTCCCACAGCAAGGCTTTGGTGAGTCAATTTATAGCCAAGTAAGGATGAAAGTTCAATCCGATGAACAAGATATGTTGTTTTTCTTCAGCCAATCCTCAACATCGGACACCCAGGAGGCACCCAAAGGACTGTTCGCTTGCAAAAAACCTGTACGCCCCGCCGTTTCATGAAGCAGACGAAGCTCGAGATCGGGCGGCGGCAGCATTCCGCCGGCACGCTCCGGCCATTCCACCAGGCAGAGCGTGCCTTCGCCAAAGTCATCGCGGGCCCCCATCCACTCCAGCTCCTCCGGATCCGTCAGACGATAGAGGTCGTAGTGCGCCACACGGCGACCCTCGACCTCGTAGGGCTCGACCAGGGTATAGGTCGGGCTGACCACTCTGCCCTCGTAGCCCAGGGCGCGCAGGAAGGCCCGCACGAGCGTCGTCTTGCCGGCGCCCAGCTCGCCATGCAGGGCCACCCAGCCAGAGCGCGGAGCGGATTGAGCGAGAGCCATCCCAAGCGCCTGGGTGGCGGCCTCGTCGGGAAGATGAACGGTCAGCATGGGCAAGTCTCTTCGAGCAGACGCCGCGCATGAGGCAAGAGATCGAGCGCCAGCATTCCCCGGCCGCCATCCCGCGCAGCGGCCTGTTCCCCGGCCGCCGCGTGCAGGGCCACGCCGAGTCTTGCCGCCCCGCAGACGTCCATGCCCTGGGCCAGCAACGCGCCAAGCACGCCGGACAACACATCCCCCATGCCTCCGCTGGCCATGCCGGGATGACCATGGGTGCATTGATGCAACGCGTCATCACAGGCGATGAGCGTGTCAGCACCCTTGAGAATCCAGGTTCCCCCGAAACGCTCGCGCAGCAGCTGAATCGCGCCCTCGCGATCGGCCTGAACCTCGCCCGCATCGGTACCCAACAGGCGCGCCGCCTCACCGGGATGGGGCGTCAGCAGGGTGTCAGGCGCCAGGCGGGCCGGCCAGTCGAGCAGGAACCTGAGCGCATCAGCATCCATCACCGTCGTCAGGTGCGCGCGTTCGACCTGATCGAACATCGCCTCGGCCCAGTCGTCCTTCCCCAGGCCAGGGCCCAGCACAAGGACCGTCGCACGCCCGAGCAGGGGCTTCAGGGCCTCGGCCGATTCGATCCCGTGCACCATCAGTTCAGGCCGGCCGCTCCCAAGGAAGGGCGCATGGCTGGCACGGGTGGCCACGCTGACCCGTCCTGCACCCAGCCGCGCCGCGGCCTCCGCGGCCATGCGCGCGGCGCCGGCCATGCCGTGGTTGCCACCGATCACCAGCACGTGGCCGAAATCGCCCTTGTGGCTGTCTCGCCGTCGCCGCGGCAGCAGGCCGTGCAGGTCGTCGAGGCTGTACGGCCGTGGGGTGTTCATTTGCGCGGAATGAAGCCGAGCACGTCCATGGCGCTGCGCAAGGTGACCTCGGCGCGCGCGGCAGCCTTCTCGGCGCCGGCGTTGAGGAGGCGCGTCAGTTCGCCACCCTCGCCGCGCAGTTCCTTGTAGCGCTGCTGCACGGGTTCGAGGAAGGCGACCACGGCCTCGGCGGTGGCCTTCTTCAGGTTGCCGTAGCCCTGCCCTGCAAGCTGCGCCTCCCAGTGCTGAATCGACTGCCCCGTGACCGTGGCCAGCAAGGTCAGCAGGTTGGACACGCCCGCCTTGGTTTCGGGATCGTAGCGAATCTCGGTCTCGGAATCGGTCACCGCCCGCATCAGCTTCTTGCGCACCTTGGCCGGATCGTCGAGCAGGGCGATGGAAGCCTGCTCGTTCGGGTCGGACTTGGACATCTTCTTGGTCGGGTCCTGCAGGCTCATGATGCGCCCACCGACCTCGGGAATCATCGGCTCGGGCACGGTGAAGACTTTGCCGTACAGGTTGTTGAAGCGCATGGCGAGATCGCGCGCAAGCTCCAGGTGCTGCTTCTGGTCGTGGCCGACCGGCACCAGGTTGGACTGGTAGAGCAGGATGTCGGCCGCCATCAGCACCGGGTAGTCGAACAGGCCGACGTTGATGTTGGCCTCGTGCTGGGCCGACTTGTCCTTGAACTGGGTCATCCGGCTCAATTCACCCATATAGGCGTAGCAGTTGAGGATCCAGCCCATCTCCGCGTGCGCCGGGACGTGGGACTGCACGAACAGGGTGGACTTCGCCGGATCGATGCCGCAGGCAAGGTACAGGGCGATGAAGTCCAGGCTGCGCTCGCGCAGCAGCTTGGGATCCTGACGCACGGTGATCGCGTGCAGGTCGACCAGCATGAACAGGCTGTCATGGGTGTCCTGCAGCTTGACCCAGTTGCGGATGGCACCGATGTAGTGGCCGATGAGCAGATTGCCGGACGGCTGGATGCCGGAAAGAACGACCGGGCGGCTGGCCGCGGGAAAGGATGGATTCGCAGTCATGGATGGGTAGCGCTTGTCACAGAGTGACGCCATGATAGGTCGGGCGTCAGGATATTCAAACGCCGCTTGCCTTCGGCCTGGCACCTCGATAATTTCACGGAATGCACCACAGCGCCCTCACCGACGTCCTGCTTCTTCTCGCGGCTTCCGTGCTGGCGGTCACCCTTTTCCGCCGCCTGAACCTGCCGCCGATCATGGCCTATCTGGGGGTCGGCGCGCTGATCGGCCCCCACGCACTGGGCTGGGTGGACGACACCGAAAACACCCGCCTGCTCGCCGAGTTCGGCGTGGTGTTCCTGCTGTTCACCCTCGGCCTCGAATTCTCGCTGACCAAGCTGGTGGCCATGCGCCGGGCCGTGGTGGGCATGGGCGGCGCGCAGGTGCTCATCACCACGCTTGTGGCTGGCGGTGTCGCCTGGGGGCTGGGACTCTCGATCCCCGCGGCGCTGGTGGTCGGCGGTGTGCTGGCGATGTCCTCCACCGCCATGGTGATCAAGCTGCTGGCCGAACAGATCGAACTCAACTCGCGCCACGGCCGCGCGGCGGTCGGTATCCTGCTGTTCCAGGACCTCGCCGTCATCCCCTTCCTGATCCTGATCCCGGCCCTGGCCAACGGAGGCGACCATATCGGCCAGGATCTCGCGATCGCCATGCTCAAGGGCGTGGTGGTCACAGGCATCCTGATCGTCGCCGGACGCTGGCTGCTGCGGCCGATGTTCAACGAGATCGCCAAGGCGCGCTCCCCGGAACTGTTCACCCTCGCCGTGCTGCTGGTGGCCCTGTCTTCCGCCGCACTCACCCAGGCCGCCGGACTGTCAATGGCGCTGGGTGCCTTCCTGGCCGGGATCATGCTGTCGGAAACCGCCTTCCGTCATCAGATCGAGAGTGACATCCGCCCATTCCAGGATGTCCTGCTTGGCCTGTTCTTCATCACCATCGGCATGCTGCTGGACATGCAGGCCCTGCCGCATTACTTCCTGCCGGCCCTGGGCCTTCTGGTCGTCCTGGTTCTGATGAAGGCCCTCATCATCTTCGGCGTGGGTGTGGGGCTGCGCGAGGAGCCCGGTGTGGCGCTGCGCACCGGCCTGGTGCTGGCCCAGGGCGGCGAGTTCGGCTTCGCCCTGCTCGCGCTGGCCTCGCGCGGTGACCTGCTGGCGCACGACGCGGTGCAGGTGGTACTGACCGCGGTGCTGCTGAGCATGCTCGCAACGCCCTTCCTGGTCCGCTACAACGGTCGAATCACCAAGCTCCTGGTCCGGGGTTATCAGCGCAGCTATGTTGAGCAACGCGAAGAAATCGCACAGCAGACCGCCGAGCTGGAAGGCCACGTCATCCTGACCGGTTTCGGCCGGGTGGGTCAGAATCTCGCCTACCTGCTCGACCAGGAGGACATCCCCTACATCGCCCTCGAAGTCGACCCCGACATCATCGAGAAGGCCCAGCGCGCGGGCTACAACGTGCATTTCGCCAACGCCACCCACATCGAGCTGCTGCGCGCAGCGGGGATCGACAAGGCCCGCGCCCTGGTGATCACCCACCACGACGCGGCCGCCGCCATCCGCACCCTCAACGTGGTGCGCCTGCATTACAAGGACTTGCCGGTGCTGGTGCGCGTGCTGTCGGTCAACCGGATGGACGAGATCATCGAGGCCGGTGCGACCGACGTGGTGCCGGACGCCTTCGAAGCCAGCCTGATGCTCGGCACCCAGCTGATGACCCGTATCGGCGTCCCGATGCGCCGTGTACTGCATCGCACCCAGCGCATCCGGCGCGACAACTACAGTCTGCTGCGGCATATTTTCCAGGGCAGTGGCGACAGCGTGGACGCTGCCAACGCCCTGCGCGGCGCGCTGGCCAGCATCACCCTTCCGCCCGGGGCGTGGGCGGTCGGCCGCACGCTCGCCGAGGCGCTGGATGGACTGGAGGTCCTTCCCGACGCCATCCGTCGCGGCGGCATCAAGGGCCTGATGCCGGAAAATACCACCGTCCTCCAGGAAGACGATATTCTTATTCTGTATGGGGCGGAAAAGGAACTCGCCCGCGCCGAATCGCAGCTACTCGGAGGCACATCATGACAACGCCCTCTTCGCTTTGTGCCTCTATCCACGCCCGCGGTCAAAAGGGTTGAAGAGATGACGAAGGCGATGCGTCATGGATTGATCGCACCCATTCTCGAATCACTCGAGTACTGTTTTGCCAGCATTCTTCTGCAGACCGACGATCTATTGTTCGCTCTCGCTGGCGGTACGCAGCAAGGTGATCACATCAACCTCCACCTCGATACGCTGCGTTTCCTGCGCACCTTGCGCAGTCCTTGGCCTCATCGCCTATCCGAGGCCCTGTTGCGAAGCTGGGAACAGCCAGGGCGGCCAGGAGCTGATGACCGTTGTGAACTGGAGGCTGCCGGCAGGCAAGGGCTGGAGACCTTCAGCCGCCACGTCGAGGCCTTGCATCTCCCACAGATCGAGTCGGTGCGTCAGCGCCTGTGCCGCGCTGCCCAGGAAGGCCGGAATGACGTTCCTCCGCCGGACGGACTGGACCCCGCTCAACTGGCCCATGCCCTGGCCTGCTCACTAGCGGCCTACGAAGGCCCACAGAGCATCAACGCGCTGGTCATCCGCCTGCTCGATCAATTGCTCGCCCCAGCGCTTGGCGATTTCTATCAGGAAGTGGACGACCTGCTGGCCAGTCACCGACTGCTGCCGCTGCGGGATGAGTCGCTTATCCACGACCCCGAAGCCACCGGCGAGCTTGATCGCACCGCCCTGATCGCGCATCTCGACCGCCTCCAGGCCGACATGCGGGACAAGCCCGGAATTTGTCAGACCCTCTGGTCACAAGGTCTGCCCCCCCTGCCGGACGGCTGCACCGTGCCCACCGAACTCAAGCGACCGATGGAGCTGATGGGCGCGCTGGTTTACGACACCCTGACCCGTGACGAAGTGAAGCCGAAGGCGCGGGATACGCTTGCCTGCCTCTACATCCCACTGCTGAAGGCGGCCCTGCTCGACAGCATGGTCATCAGCAACGCGCACCATCCCGCGCGTCGCCTGTGGCAGGAACTCGGCAAGCGGCTGGCCGAAGCAGATGCCAGTGAAGAAGCACGTATCACAGGCCTGGTACATGAGTTTGTGCGTCGCTTCGAGCATGACCTTGGCGCCTTCCAGGCAACCCTCGGCAAGCTTCGAACCCCACAGCCCCCCCCCGGGGCATCAAGACCCTCGGTCATACCAGCCGCCAGCCAGCCCTCCCCTTCGCCGGTTGCATCCAGCGGATCGCAGCCGCCCACTGGCTTTGCCGAGGCGCGCGAGGCGACCACCGAAAGCATTCGCCAAGCCCTCGCCGGGCGCCGCCTGCCGGATGGGGCACGAACCTTTCTGCTGCGGACCTGGGGCCCGCTGCTCCTCAACCTGGCCCAGGCCGAGGGCATCCATGCCGCGTCCTTCCACCAGGCGTGCAGACTGATGCATACCCTCGCACGTCAGACGGCGCTGCCGATCTCCGCCAAAACCGGCATCCAGGAAACGCTCAATACGATGCACGCCATGCTGGAGGCACGCCAGCTTCATCCTCTGGAAGGTGCGCACGCCATCGCCCGCGTGCGTGAAGAGATCCAGGCCCTGGCCGAGGCTCCAATCCATGCCGCCTCCAGCCCCACGACGCCCTTACCCCTCACGAACGATTCCGCTGCCCACATTCCGGCGGATGCGCTGGATACCTTCCTGCGAACCACGCTGCAGCCTGGCGACTGGTTCCTCGTCCACCTCGGTCCCGAGCAAGGTCCGCGCCGCCTGAAGGTGTTTCACGTCGACGTGCGTCAAGGCATGGTGGTGCTGGCGGACCGGCTCGATCGCCCCGTGCTCGACCGACCGCTGCATGGCTTCATCGACGACATGCTCGCCGATCGCTCAAGGCCCGTGTTCGACGACGAGCGCCACATCTTTGCGCTCAACCTGCTCCGTCAGCAGATCGAGAAGGAGGGATTCCGTGATGTCTACAGCAGCGTGTGAACGCCGAAAGTATCCGCGTTACGACACTACCCCGTCGCTCTTCCTGCATCCGCTGATGGCTTCGCATCGAACCTTTCCCTGCAAGGCGCGGGACATCTCCCCCCGGGGACTGCAAGTGCTTATCAGCGAGCCATTGGCTGATGGTGTGCGGGTGGAACTGTGGATCAAGCTGGATGACCAACCGGGCACCTTCCTGTTGCGCGGCAATGTACGCTGGTCACGCCGGCTTGATGGTGAATACGTGCTCGGCATCGCGCTCGACGAGGATCAGCACGACCTGGACATGGAAACCTGGACCGCGCTGCTGATGCCCATGCCCGATCGCGCTGCCGGCTAACGGACATGGCGACTCGCCGCCCCAGGACATGAAACGGCTACTCGCCATGTCCGTTTCCCTCACCCCTGCCCTCTGGTCCCTCCTCTTCGACCCATCGGCCATCCATGGCCGATGCCCCTTCGGGGTGCGGCCGTCGAGAGCCCGCCTGCGGGAGAGGGGGACGAGGGAACGCTTCGCATTGTTTCACGTTAACCGATGGCCAGCACCAGCTTGCCCTGGGTGTGCCCCGAGGCAAGCCTGCGATGTGCCTCGGCGGCCTCCTCCAGGGGGAACACCCCACCCACCTGGACCCGCAGGCGACCATCCGCCAGCATCCCGAATCCCTGACACAGTATCTCCACCTGGTGTGCACGCGCCTCGGGCAGTTCGCGCAACATCGGTGTCAGCATCAGATCGAAGCCGATACGCAGATTGCGATTGCGGGCCTCCTTCCAGGGCGCATCGGTCAGCGGCTCCAGGAGGGTCACAAGATCGCCCGCGTAGGCTGCACAGGCCACGGCCTGGGCGAACAACGCGCCTCCCACCGTGTCGAACACCACATCGGCACCGCGACCGCCCGTATGGCGCATGACGGCCTCGACCAGATTCTCCTTGTCGTACTGGATGGCCTTGTCGGCCCCCAAGGAGCGCACAAAGGCTGCCTTTTCCTCCGATCCGACCGTCGCAAGCACCCTCAGGCCGCGTTGCTTGGCCAACTGGATCGCGATGTGTCCGACGCCCCCCGCCCCGCCGAGAATCAGCACCGTCTGACCGGCCTGGATACGGGCACGATCAATCAACGACTCCCATGCCGTGATCAGTACCAGTGGAAGCGCGGCGGCCTGCTCGAAGGAGACCGACGGCGGAATGGATGCTGTCTCGGCAGCCTCGATCACGGTCATCTCGGCATAATTACCCGGCGCGGCACCGAGACCTCCATGGCAGAAGGCCACCCGATCGCCCACGCGCAGGCCGGAGGCATCCCCCGCCTCGATCACCTCGCCCGCACCGTCGCAACCAAGAATGGCGGGAAGTGCATCCGGGTAGAACACCCCTCTGGAACGCAGCTTGGTATCGAGTGGATTCACCCCGGCGGCGCGCAGCCGAACCTTGACCTGAGTGGAGCGCTGCAGTTTGGGCTCAGGGATATCCTCCAGCCTTAAGACCTCGGGACCGCCGGCTGTGGTCATGAGCATGGCTCGCATGTTCGACATACCTCACAAGAAGATCGAATGATGGATGGTGACAGTTTGCCGTGGCCTCGATTCACGGGCCTGTCACATAATGATTGGACGATGACAAAATTTTATCCGACCGCCATCTCGCAAGGACAAGGCATGCGCCTGTTGATGATTTCCGACGTCTACTTCCCTCGCGTAAACGGCGTTTCCACCTCCATCCAGACCACCCTCACCGCCCTCAACCACCTCGGTCACGAAGTCACCCTCATCGCCCCGGCTTACCCGCACTCGAGCGACGACCCCGAGTACCTGATCCGCCTGCCCTCTCGGCAGGTCATGTTCGACCCGGAAGACCGCCTGATGCACTGGCGGGAACTGCAGCGCATCACCAAGGGCCTTGCCAGCGAGCGGTTCGACCTGCTCCACATCCACACCCCTTTCGCCGCGCACTTCGCGGGGGTGCGCATGGCACGCAGGCTCGGCATCCCGGTGGTGGAGACCTACCATACCTTCTTCGAACAATACCTCGAACACTACATCCCTTTCCTGCCCGGTCCGCTGCTGCGCCTGGCCGCACGGCGCCTGACTGTCAACCAGGGCAATGCCGTTGACGCACTGATTTCCCCCTCGCATGCGATGCGCGACCAGTTGTTGGGCTATGGCGTTCGCACCCCGATCGAAGTCATCCCGACCGGCATCGATCTGGATGCCTGGCGTGCACCGCAAGCCCCCGATCCGCGCACCATGCTAGGCCTGAGCGCAGACCAGCCACTGCTGCTCTTCGTGGGCCGTCTGGCCTTCGAAAAGAACATCGAATTCCTGCTGGACATGTTCCAGCGCGTGCTCAAGCAACGGCCGGATGCCCGCCTGGTATTGGCTGGCGAGGGCCCGGCTGAGTCGCGCTTGCGCAAGAAGGTCGAGCAGATGGGCATGCGGGATGAAGTCCGCTTCGTCGGCTATCTCCCGCGTGACGGGGCGCTGCAGGCTCTCTACCGTACCGCCAACGCCTTCGTCTTCTCCTCGACCACGGAAACCCAAGGCCTGGTGCTGATCGAGGCCCTGGCGCTGGGCCTGCCGGTCGTCGCGGTGGCGGAGATGGGCACCCGCGACATCGTACGCGAAGGTGAAGGTTGCCTGGTCGCACCGCACGAAGTAGGCGCTTTCGCCCAGCGCGTGCTGGAGGTCATCGAGCATCCGCAGCATGCGGCCCAACTGGCGGCGCGCGCCATCATTGCCGCCGATGAGTGGCAGGAAGATCGTGTCGCGGCGAGACTGGTCGCCTTCTATAAGCAGACCCTGGACCGCACAAAAGAGAACAGGGCCGTCGACGCGACCCTGCTTGAAAGCACGGACTGAGGCCCAGTCCGGCAAATTTTGGCGTCTGGCTGCCCGGCGCTGCTCAGTCCTGCGCCATGGAGCGCAGCATCCAGGCATTCTTCTCGTGGATCTCCATGCGCCGGGTCAGCAGATCGATGGTCGGCTGATCGTTGGCCTCGTCGGCCACAGGCAGGATCTGGCGCGCGGTGCGTACAACCGCCTCCTGGCCATTGACCATTTCAACCAGCATGCCACGCGCATCGAGCCTGTCCTCGGGAATGCTGAACGAGGCCAGCTTCTCGAACTGCTTGAAGGTGCCGGGCGCCTCGACGCCCAGGGCGCGGATGCGCTCGGCAATCTCATCCACGCCGGCAAACAGTTCGGTGTACTGCTCCTCGAACATGGTATGCAGGGCATTGAACTGGGGACCCACCACGTTCCAGTGGAAATTGTGGGTCATGAGGAAGAGCGAATAGGAGTCGGCGAGAAGGTGAGAGAGCCCACCCGCAATCGCTTCACGCTGCTTGTTGTCCAGACCGATGTTGATGGCGCCGGGAACGGCGGATTTGTTCTTGGCCATGATTCACCTCCTCGTGGGCTACAGGTAGTCCAACCTTAGACGAAAGCAGGGCTTTTTGCCGTGCTTTGTTTCAATCGGAGCAATTGAGCGAATCAATCGCCAGCGGTGCGCCAAAGAACGCCTTGACCGCCTCAAGCGACTGGGTGCGTCGCATCGGCGGCAGGCTGTCAAGGAACTGCTTGCCGTAACCCTTGCTGCGGATGCGCGGGTCGCACAGCATCAGCACGCCGCGATCCTGCTCGCCGCGAATCAGCCGCCCCGCGCCCTGCTTGAGGGTAAGGATGGCCTGCGGCAACTGGTGGTGGACAAAGGGCTCCAGCCCCTGCTTCTTGAGCGCGTCCATGCGCGCCTTGAGCACTGGGTCGTCCGGCATGGCGAACGGCAGCTTGTCGATGATGACCAGGCTCAGGGCCTCGCCCTGCACATCCACCCCTTCCCAGAAGCTCTGCGTACCGAGCAGGACGGCATTGCCCAACGCGCGGAAATGCTCGATCAGTCGGTGGCGTGGCATCTCGCCCTGCACCAGCATGGGATGAGTCAGACGGTTGCGCAGCAACTGCTCCGCCTCCCTCAAGGCGCGATGGCTGGTGAACAGCATGAAGGCGCGCCCCCGGCTCGCCTCCAGCACCGGCAGGGCCGCCTCGACCACGGCACGGGTGTAGTGCGCGCTGTTCGGCTCCGGCATGCCGGGCGGGTGATAGAGCACCGCGTTGCGCGGGTAGTCGTAAGGACTATCCAGGCGCAGGGTATGGGTATCCGCACCCAGACCGACGCGCCGGGTGAAGAACTCGAAGCGGCCCTGTGCGGTCAGGGTGGCGGAGGCGAACACCAGCGCGCGCGGCCGCCCGTGCAGCGCGCGCGCGAGTCCGGCGGCGGCGTCCAGCGGGGTGGCGTGGAGGGCGAAGCCGCGCTGGCTCAGTTCGTACCAGAGCACCTCCTCGCTGTTGTCCTCCTGGCTGAAGCGGGCGAACAGGGCCAGCGCGACCTCTGCGCGTTTCTGCGCGTTCTCCAACCCCTTGCCGCGCGGGGCGGCCAGTTCCAGCCCGACGCGCAACTCGCTCAGGGACTGCTCAAGCGCATGCAGGGCGTCGATCAAGGCGGGCTTGTCACGCACCGCGCTCCAGGCATCCCTTTGCGGCTGCATCTCGAAGGCGATGCGAAAATCAGCCACCGCCCGCTCCAGCGCGGTGGCAAGATCACGCAAATCGGCCATCTCGGGGGCGTCGCGCATCTGCTCGTTGACCGTGTCACGGGCAAGATCCAACAACTGGCGCGAGGTGAGGGTCTCGCCCGCGAAGGCGCTGGCGATCTCAGGGAGCTGGTGCGCCTCGTCGAAGATCAGCGCGTCGGCCTCGGGCAGGAACTCGCCGAAGCCCTCCTCGCGCAGGGCGGCGTCGGCGCAGAACAGGTGGTGGTTGATGACCACGAGGTCGGCTTCCTGCGCGCGGCGGCGGGCCTCGAACACGAAGCATTCCTGGTAATCGGGGCAGTCGCTGCCCAGGCAGTTGTCTGTGGTGGAGGTCACCATGCCCCAGATCGGCGAGCCTTCAGGAACCCCTTCGCACTCGGAGAGATCGCCCGACTTCGTGCGCATGTTCCAGTCATCGATGGTACGCAGCTGCTCGCGCAGATCACTGGAACGGATGAAATCCAGCGTCTTCGCCCCCTCCAGCCGGTAGCGGCAGAGGTAGTTGGAGCGCCCCTTGAGCAGCGCGACGTCGCGGCTCGCGCGCAGGATCTGCTTCACCCTGGGCAGATCGTTGAGGAACAGCTGGTCCTGCAGATGGCGGGTGGCGGTGGCGATCATCACCTTGCCCGGATGCAGCATGGCGGGCACCAGGTAGGCGTAGGTCTTTCCGACCCCCGTGCCCGCCTCGACGACCAGGGTGGACTGCGCATCGAGCGCCTCGGCCACCGCGTCCGCCATGCGACACTGCGACTCGCGTACCGCGAAGTTGGGATTGGCCTCGGCGAACGGGCCCTGGGGGCCGAGCAGGTCGGAAGGGGTGCGCGTCATTTCAGCGGCGTTCGCCGGTCAGCGACCGCGCGCCTGGGAAATGATCTGCTCGTTGCGCGCCTTGAGCACGGCGTTGCCACCCGCCAGTCCGTTGGACTTGAGCGCCAGTTGCTCGGCCTGGGCCTTGTCGCCCTGGCGCAGGCGCACCTCGGCGAGACGCGACCAGAGGGAGGCATTATTGGGCTCGATCCGCAGTGCTCGCTCCAGGGTCGCGGCGGCGGCCATCAGGTCATTGGACTTGATCTGCTGATCGGCGCGCTTGGCCAGTGCCATGGCAGCGGGGCCCCCAGTCGGAGCCGGCGTGGCGAGGGCCAGCTGGGCCGGGGCGGACGCCGACTCGGGAACGGACTCGGCAGCCATCGGCAGTTCGGCCACCGGCGCGCGTTCGACCTGTGTGGTCAACGGCTCGGCCGGGGTGGCGGGCGGGGCCACCTGCGGAAGCGGCCGCGCTGTCAGCGGGCTTTCTTTCAGGCCGCCGCCGGGCAGGGTCCGAACCACCGGCTCGCCGGGCACAGCCGGCTGTGGGGTGGGCAGGGGCTTGGCGACCGGCCGGTCGATCGACTGGCGCACCGAAGGCGCCGGGGAACAGGCCGCCAGGGCGAAGGCGGCCAGGGAGAGGATGGCAAGGCGTTGGAGTGTCATTGCGTCAACCGATTGAGCCAATCAAGCAGGGATTCTTCGTTGCTGGGCAGCAACGGGGCATCGCCGCAACCGCTGAAGTCGCGCGGCGCGGTGCCTTCAATATAGGGCAGTTCGACCATGCCGGGACAGCCGGGCGCGGCCAGAAGGCCGGTGCTGGGATCGATCGCCGCCCACTCGATGCCGCTGGGCGCCTGATTCGAGCGCGGCTGCTGCGGCAGGCCTCGCATCAGCTGGGTGAAGATCGGCAGCGCGCCGCTGGCACCGGTCAGCCTGGTCGGCTGATTGTCGTCTCGGCCGACCCAGACCACGGCCAGGCGGTCAGCGGAGAAACCGGCGAACCAGCTGTCGCGCAGATCGTTGGTGGTGCCGGTCTTGCCCGCCATCTGCAGCCCCGGGAGGGCCTTGCCGAGCGCGGCGGCGGTGCCCTCCCGCACGGTGCCCTGCATCGCCGTGGTGAGGAGGAACACCGGCGCGGGCTGGGCGGCCTGGCGCACGGTCAGGGCATAACGAGCGAGCGGACGGCCGTCGGTGTCCAGCACCGCGCGGATGGCGCGCAGCGGGGTCTGGAAGCCGCCGGCGGCGATCGTCTGATACATCTGCGCCACGTCCAGCGGGGCCATGTCGGCCGCCCCCAGCATCATCGCCGGCGTGGGCGTTTCCGGCGGACGGCCACCCAGGCGCTTGATGGTCGCGGCCACGCTGTCGACCCCGACGTCCAGCCCCACCCGCACGGCGGGGAGGTTGAGCGAATGCGCCAGCGCGCGGAACACCGGCACCTCGCCGCGGTACTTGCGGTCGTAGTTTTCCGGCGACCACGGTTCGCTGCCGCGCTGCTCCAGGGTCAGCGGACTGTCCTCGACCAGCGTGCCCAGACCGTAACGGTGCGGCTGTTCCAGCGCGGTCAGGTAGATGGCGGGCTTGACCAGCGAGCCGATCGGACGGCGCGCGTCCAGGGCACGGTTGAAGCCGTCGAAGCGCGGGTCGCGGTCACCGACCACGGCCAGCACCTCGCCCGAGGTCGGTTCGGTGACGATCACCGCCGCCTGCAGGCTGTCATCCGGCAGCTTGCGCGCCTTCTCCAGTTGCGGCAGCTGGCTGGCCACCGCCTGCTCGGCCTGCAACTGAGCTTCCGGATCGAGGGTCGTGTAGATACGCAGACCGAGGGTACGCAACGCCTGTTCGTCGTATTCCTGCTTCAGTTGCTGGCGGACCAGCTGCATGAAGGCGGGATAGCCGTTCTGCGCGGCAATCGGACTGGCGCTCACGCCCAGCGGACGCTGGCGCATGGCGTCTCGCTGATCCGGCGAGATCAGCCCCTGCTCGGCCATCACGCCCAGCACCACGTTGCGGCGGGTGGTGGCGCGCTCCGCATGGCGGCGCGGGTTGTAGTAGGAAGCGCCCTTGACCATGCCGATCAGCAGCGCGACCTGCTCCGGCGCCAGTTCGCTCACCGGGCGGCCGAAGTAGAACTCACTCGCGAGACCGAAGCCATGAATGGCGCGGTTGCCGTCCTGCCCAAGCCATACCTCGTTCAGATAGGCCTCGAGGATCTGCTCCTTGCTGTAGTGCCACTCCAGCTCGATGGCCATGATCAGCTCGGTCAGCTTGCGCGAAAGGGTGCGCTCATTGGTCAGGAAGAAGTTCTTCGCCAACTGCTGGGTGATGGTGCTGCCGCCCTGGCTGACCGAACCGCTCACCATGTTGACGATCACCGCGCGCAGGATGGCAAGCGGATTCACGCCTTTGTGCTCGAAGAAGGATTGGTCCTCCACCGCCAGCAGCGTATTGACCAGCAGCGGCGGGGTGTCCTGCAGGCGCAGCAGGACGCGGTCTTCCTGCTTGTCCGGGTAGAAGCTGCCGATCACCGGTGGATCGAGGCGGGTCAGCGCGACCGGCTGGTGCCGGGCATCCCACAGCCCGGCCACGCGGTTGCCGTCGAAACGCACCCGCAGCAGTCGTTCCGGCTCCTCGCCGTCGAAATGCTGGGCGCGACGGGCATGCACCTCGATCTCCGCGGCGGAATCCATCCTTGTTTTCCGCCCTGCGGGTGACGCTTCGCGTCCCAACGCCGTTCCCGACGGCGTTGTTCCTGCCTTGCGGTATTCGCCGGGGCGCGGCGCGCCTTCGGTCGGCTGATACCCAAGCCGTACCAGTTCGCGCTCAAGCTGGGCCGGAGACAGCGGCAGTCCCGCCCACAATTCCATGGCCCGAGCATGCACCTTGGCGGGCAGGGCCCACAGGCTGCCGGAGAACCGCTCCTGCACGGTGCGGTTCAGGTGACTGGCATAGAGCGTCAGCAGCAAGCCGCCGACAAGCGCCAGGGCGAAACTCAACTTGAGCAGGATGGAAAGAAAGCCACGCTTGGCGCGCGTAGGCGTGGAACGCCGGGAGGTCATGGGAATGGATGCACTACGGTCGCTGATTTATGCTTGCCGCATATTAACTTATGTGAAGCCACCATGTCCGCCGCACTCGATCAGCACCGCACTCTCGTCCAGTCACTCCTCAAGCAACTCCAGGCCGTGGACCCGGCCGCGCGGCTGATCGAGACGCACATCTCCTCCGTCATTCTGGCGGGCGAGCGGGCCTACAAACTGAAGAAGCCCGTCGATTTCGGCTTCCTCAACTTCACCGAACTGGATCGGCGCATCCACTTCTGCCATGAAGAGCTGCGCCTCAACCGCACCCTCGGCGGTGGCCTGTATCTCGACGTCGCGGAGATTCGCGGAACCCCGGAATCACCGCGGATGGATGGCGAGGGCGAGCTGCTCGAGGCCGCCGTCGTCATGCGCCGCTTCCCGGACGGCGCCCAGCTCGACGAGGTTCTGACGCGCGAGGGCCTGCCGCTGGAGCGCATGGACGAGCTGGCCGAGCGCATCGCCGCCTTCCATGCCGCCGCGCCCGTCGTGCCCATGGACAGCGCACTTGGCGAACCAGCCACCGTCTATTTCCCGATGGCGCAGAACTTCGAGCAGATCAAGCCGCTGCTCGACCCGGCCGACGCGGTCCGCCACGCTCAGCTCGAACGCCTGCGCCTCTGGACCGAGGCGGCCTACGCGCGCCTCGGCGACACCCTCGCCGCCCGCAAGCGCGACGGCTTCGTGCGCGAACTGCACGGCGACATGCACCTCGGCAACATGGCTCTGGTGGAGGGCAAGATCGTCATCTTCGACGCCATCGAGTTCAACGACAGCTTCCGCTGGATCGACGTGATGAGCGAGCTGGCCTTCCTGCTCATGGACCTGGAGGACCGCCAGCTGCCCGCCCACGCCCGCCGCCTGCTCAACCGCTACCTGGAGCAGACCGGCGACTACGCGGGCCTGCGACTGCTGCGCTTCTACCAGACCTATCGCGCCATGGTGCGCGCCAAGGTCGCCCTGCTTGGCGTCGCCTTCGGCGGCACGCCCGAACAGATCGCCGAGGCCCGCGCCCGCTATGCCCGCTATGTCGACCTGGCCGAAAGCCATACCCAGCCCGGCAGCCCGCAACTTTTCATCACCCATGGCTACTCGGGCAGCGGCAAGAGCCACGCGGCGCTGATCCTGGCCGAGAGCGCCGGACTGATCCGCATCCGCTCCGACATCGAACGCCAGCGCCTGTTCCCGGAACGCGGCGAGGACGCGCTGTTCGCGGGTCGCTACAGCGCTCAGGCCACCGAACAAACCTACACTTGCCTGCTCGCGCTAGCCGAAGGCGTCATGCGGGCCGGCTTCGGCGTCATCCTCGACGCCACGTATCTGAAGGCCGCGCCCAGGCATGCCGCCCACGCCCTGGCCCAATCGCTGGGCGCCCCCTTCCACATCCTCGCCATGCACTGCCCGGACGCACTGCTGCGTCAGCGCCTGCTCGCCCGCGCCAAGGCCGGTGGCGACCCGTCCGAGGCCACGCTGGAGGTGCTGGAAGCCCAACAGAAGGGGACGGAACCCTTGGACGATGAGGAAAAGCGGAACACCCTGCCCTTGCGCTGCGACGCGCCGGCGGAAGGACAGATCGGAGAAATCCTTTGCCACATACAGGCCGCCTAAGGAGATGCTGAAAAAATCCATCCATGGATTTTTTCAGCTCGGCTTACCGCGAAGTGAATTCGCGGTAGCCTCCGCAAATCAAGGGCTTATGCCCTTGATTGCGCCGGGGCTTCCATGCCCCGGACAGGAAACGCTGAATTGTTCAGCGTTTCCCTAACTCGAAGGGGTGTAGATCCCCTCCGGCGGGGCCTGGAGGCGCCCCCCCTCTTCGGTTGATCAATTTGTCGCGAAAAGCGCCTTCGGGTTCCATCCAGATGCGGGTGATTCCCTCCAATGCATGACCTCTTGCCTGAGAAGGATCAATTTCTCGAGCACCTGATCCCGAAGCTGGAGCAACTCCGCCACCTTGGCCTCGGCCTGCTCGCGCCGCCCATGCCCGGCCTGTTCCGCAATCTCGATCCCGAGTGAATGAATCCGGTCATGTAGGGGGATCAAGGCACGATAGGCCTCGGAGTCCCCGAAGCGTTCCGCGCCGATGGTCTTGAGCCAGCGACCGAGCCGGCAGTTGTGCTGGTCGGTCAGGGTGACATTGGAATGGGCACCGGGAGCAAGAAAGTTGGTAGCCTTTTCCACCCACAACACGTGATCGGACATGGCCACCGACAGCAGTACCTCGTCGAAAGGCCATTCCGCAAAAGTCTTCAGCTGTGAACCCATACCGTCGACTACCGACTCGATCACATCCTCCAGACCATGAATGGATGCCTTGAGCGTGTCTGTCTCCTGATTGATGAGCGCGAGGGTGCGGGCCATGTCCTGGCTGACCACGCTTTGCTGCTCCGAGGCCACGGCGATTTGCTGAATGTAATCGTTCGACTGCAAGACGGAGCTGTTGGCCTCTTGAAGCGTACCCATCGCCTCACGCATGGAGTCATCCACATGCTCGAGGTGATTCATACCCCCGCTGACGGCTTGCTGAACTGAAAGTGACTCCTGGGCCATGCGGTCACTGATGTCCCCGATTTCCGTGACGACCTGGGCCGAGATGGTCGCCAGATTGCGAACCTCGCCGGCGACGATGGCAAATCCACGCCCGGCATCACCCGCTCGAGCCGCTTCGATCGATGCATTCAGGGCAAGCAGGTTGGTTTGATTGGCAATGCCCCGCAAATCCTCGGTCAATTGCGCGATACGATGCGTGTTGTCGATGAATGCGGTCATGGTCGAGACCATGCTTTCAACCGCTTGCCTGATCTGCGCAACCGACTCCGCCAGGGCCATGATGTTTTCAAGCCCGTTGGTGACCTCCCGCGCGCTGGTGTTGGCGAGGACGGCCGCCTCCGTGGCGCTCCGGGCGACATCCCGACTGCTGCTCGCCATCTCCTCGGTGGCCACGGAAGCCGAATCCAGACGGTTCAAAGCCTCGAGCAGGGCTGCGTGGAAAAGCTGGGTGTGGATATTGACGCTGGTCGATTGCTTTAGGGCGTCGGCCTGCTGATCCAGCAGTTCGACCAAGCGTTCGCGGTCCGTCATGATTTGCTGGAACACCGTGGATAGTGGGGACCGACTCAATTCTCGCAGGTGATCGGGCGATGTCCTCCCACCCTGAAGACTCACGTTCAATACCTCAGCATGACGGTGCAGTCTGGACTTCAATAAAGCTGTCAGGACTTCGGTCAGCATTGCTGATCTCCTTATCGTTGCCGTCGGGCGTCGCCATAAAGGGACGTCAACCATTTCCATCTTTCACGGGGGGTCAGCGTCATATGGGCAATCTCACCGTTATCTTCACAGGGCCGGGCTCAGGCAGGATGTTGAAAAAGGGCCTTCCTGCCCTTTTTCAACTCGCCACGTCGCGGCACATGCCCGCGACGGACCCGAAGATCAATCACTTAGAGTGCTTGATCTTCACGCAAGCCATCCATGGCTTGCCGTAACAGGCCGTTGAAAAGCGTTTTTCAACGGCCTGCTAGAGAAAGACCCAGCCCATTGATAATAGAAAGCCATGGAAGAACGGATAGTAGAATGACGCGAGATTTGCGCTGATCGTGATGCTTGTGAACAACACCAGGGAAAGCCGTTGCAATCAGACCGTACAGCCATTGAGCAAGGCCAAAAGCCCCTGCCTCATCCGTGATCCGCAGTCCTTACGCCTGGACATTCCCCCCTCTCGCGCAAGGGCCTCGGCAGGCCGTCGCGGACATGTGCCGCGATGAGCCGAGTTGAAAAAGGGCAGGAAAGTCTAGCGGTTCGGTTAAGGTGTTGTTTGCCTGACAAGGCTGAAAAGCCGAGCCGGATTGGCCCTCTCCCCCTTGAGGGGGGGAGGGCTGGGGAGAGGGTGCACAGCGCCTCAAACCATGCGCCAAGCTCAAACGCTGCTTACCCCTCTCCGCAACCAGCTTCGCCCCCCTCGCTTCAACCAATCTTGCGCTATCGAGATCCGATGGCCAGCGCGCTCAGCAACCATCGACACTTGCGCCATCAGGGCTCATGATGCCCCCTCGCACGCATGCCCCCTTCTGCGCCCTTGAACCCCGGCAACCCACAGGTGGTCCATGCTTCCCCTGCGCATCCGTTACCAGACCATCGAGTTTGGCGACACCGACATCCACGTCCGCACCCTGCGCGACAACCAGCAGTTCTCGGATCATGACGGCATTGCCGAATCCCTGGGGATATCCTCGGCGACCTGGCCGCTCTTCGGCATTGTCTGGGATTCGGGCAAGGTACTTGCTCATCTGATGCATGAGCACGAGGTCGAAGGGCTGCGCATTCTCGAGGTCGGCTGCGGAATCGGGCTCGCGAGCCTGGTGCTCAACCAGCGCCTGGCGGACATCACGGCGACCGACTACCACCCGGAGGTGGGCGCCTTCCTGCTGGAGAACACCCGCCTTAATCACGGCCGGGACATCCCCTTTGTACGCACCGGCTGGGGCGACACCATCAGCAGCCTGGGACTGTTCGATCTGATCATCGGCAGCGACCTGCTCTACGAACAGGAACATGCCAGCCTGTTGGCCGGCTTCATCGACCAGCATGCGAAACCGCATTGCGAGGTCATGCTGATCGATCCAGGCCGGGGCCATCACGCCCGCTTCAGCAAGCAGATGGTGAGCCGGGGATACGCGCACAGCCAAAGAAAACCGCTCGCCACGGACTATCTCGATCACCCCTTCCGCGGTCAGATCCTGTCCTACCTCCGCTGAGCCAGACGTAAGGCGCGCACAGCATCTTCGATCTGCTCCCCGGTCGGCTCGATGACATACCGCTCCCGCAGGCCCAGAGCGATCGTCTCCGGCACGGCGCCGACCAGGCCAGCCTCCTCGATCAGCGCGCCCAGATCCTCCATGGCCGCCCACGGATAGGTCACCCAGCGCCATTCGGTAATTTCGTGCACGTAATAGTCGGGCACGAACTTCGACACGGTCTTATGCTGCAGGGCACAGGTCCGGACCTCCAGGGGCCTGCCCCTGGCCTTCACGTGATCGAGCGCGGCGATGAAGCTGTCGCCGGTATCACTCACATCGTCCACCACCAGCACCCGCAGGCCGTCTACATTGACATTGAGGGGGTGCTTCACCCGCGCCTCCGGCGCCTTGTGGCGGGCGCGGTAATGTTCGACCCGAATGCAGGCAAGTTCCATCACGTCGAGGTAGTCGCACAGCACGCGCGCGGGCACCACCCCGCCACGGGCGATGGCGATGATCAGGTCGGGGCGGTAGCCGGAATCGCGGATGCGCACGGCCAGATCACGGGCGAGTTGATGGAAGGCCTGCCAGCTGACCAGTTCAACCTTCATGGGACGGGCTCTCCATGGCGGGGGGATGAATGATGATGCCGATACACGAGCTGCTGAACCGTATCCACTGGGATCATGCCTTCGGCGCGGCCGCCTTTCGCGTGGGCTATGTCGATCGCCTGGCCGGGGGCCTGGTGCGCGGGGAACTGCGGGAGCCCTTCCTGCGCGAGGGCGAGCATTTCACCGTCGTGCTCTGGGACGAAAAAGGGGAACCCCACGAGGTTCCCCTGCATCGCATCCGCGAAGTCTGGCGGGATGATCAGCTGATCTGGCAGCGGCCCTGGCAACCGGGCAACAATCCAGGGTCCGGGCTCACGTCGGATTGATGTGGTGCTTGCCGATCACCTGGACGGAGGAGGCCTTCGGCCCCTTCTCGCCCTCTTCCTCGGCGAAGCGCACCTCCGCGCCCTTCTCCAGCTTGTCGTACTCCTCGTTCAGCACGCTGTTGGGATGAAAATAGATTTCACGCCCATCGG
The DNA here is from genome assembly GCA_040758395.1 of Pseudomonadota bacterium. GTDB lineage: Bacteria > Pseudomonadota > Gammaproteobacteria > Halothiobacillales > Halothiobacillaceae > Thiofaba. Next base: position 30,866 of record JBFLVP010000006.1, on the reverse strand, counting down.
GAGTCAGGATGGTGCCGTGGTCCGGGGTCATCTCGATCACACGACCATGCGCAGGCGCCTCGTGATACTTCACATCCCCTCGCATCTTCGCGGCATACGCTTCGAGCTGGCGCTGGGCCGCGGCGAAGGCGTCACGGATGGAGACATAGATGTCTTCGTGCTCGTGCTTGTCGTGATTGTCCTTGCTGACCACGATCTCGTAGCCGGGGATGGTGATGTCGATGCTGATCTCGTACAGCTTGCCCTTGTGGTGATGCTTGTGCGGCGCCTCGACGATCACGCGCATGGCGATGATGCGATCGAAATAGCGCTCCAGCTTCTGCGCCTTTTCCCGGATGGCGGCTTCAATGGCTTCGGATGGTGGGATATCCCGGAAGGTAATTTGCAGTGGAAGCTGCATGGTCTTCTCCTCGTCGTGCCCGAATTCCTCGGGCGAAGCCTTTCATGAATCCTTGGTTAACAAATAGCACCGGGCGCACCGGAAGCCAAGCATTCTCTTTCGACCGGCAACCCTGCTTCCTTGTGCCATACTCGGTCAGACAGTCCGGGGTTGAGCCATGTTCCAATCGGGTCGTTGGGAGCATTTCGAACATGTGGCCGACATCGGCGTGCGCGGCCACGGCCCGACGCCTGCGGAGGCGTTCGTCCAGGCGGCGCTGGCGATGACGGCGGTGATCACCGATCCGGCTGGCGTCCAACCAAGCATCGCGGTGGCCATCGAGCTGGAGGGCGAGGACCTCGACTACCTGCTGCTCGACTGGCTGAACGCGCTGGTCTACGAGATGGCGACCCGCAACATGCTGTTCGGGCGTTTCGAGGTCGCCATCGAATCCGGCCGCCTGCGGGCGACCGCCTGGGGCGAACAGGTTGACGTGGCGCGCCACCAACCGGCGGTCGAGGTGAAGGGAGCCACCCTGACCGAACTTTCCGTTCACAAGGCTGGCCATGAATGGCTCGCCCAATGCGTCATCGACGTATAAGCAACACCCAGCGGAGGTAGTCATGGACCTCGGCAAATTCGACAAAATCGACGACACCAGCTGGCGCATCCCCGCGACCGGAGCCATGCGCGTGCCCGGCGTGATCTACGCCAGCGAAGCGCTGATGCGCGCCATGGACGACAAGGTGTATGAGCAGCTCTCCAACGTCGCCACCCTGCCCGGCATCGTCAAGGCGGCCTATGCCATGCCGGACGCGCACTGGGGCTACGGTTTCCCGATCGGCGGGGTGGCGGCCTTCGACCCGGAACTGGGCGGCATCATCTCCGCCGGCGGGGTCGGCTTCGACATCTCCTGCGGGGTGCGCACCCTGCACACCGGCCTCACCCCGGACGACATCATCGCGCGCCAGAAGGACCTGGCCGATACGCTGTACTACCGCATCCCGGCAGGGGTCGGCAGCACCGGCGCCATCCACCTCGACGAGGCCGGAATGGACGCGATGCTCCTCGGCGGCGCACGCTGGGCGCTGGAGCGGGGTTATGGGGTGCCCGAAGACCTTGCCCATATCGAGGAAAACGGGCGGATGCCCGGCGCCGTGCCCGAGGAGGTGTCGGCGCACGCGAAGAAGCGCCAGCGCGACGAGATGGGCACGCTCGGCTCCGGCAACCACTACCTCGAGGTGCAGCACGTCACCGAGATCTACGACGAGACCCTGGCTGCCGCCTTCGGCATCCATGTGGACGACGTCAAGGTCAGCATCCACTGCGGCTCGCGCGGACTGGGCCACCAGATCGGCACCGAGTTCCTCAAGAGCATGGCGCTGGCCGCCGCTGGCTTCCACATCGACCTGCCCGACCGCGAGCTGGCCTGCGCGCCGATCAAGTCGGACGTCGGCCAGCGCTACATCGGCGCGATGCGCGCGGCGATCAACTGCGCGCTGGCCAATCGCCAGATCATCACCCACCTGGCCCGAGAGGTCTTCGCCGACCTGTTCCCCCAGGCCAGGCTCGATCTGCTCTACGACGTGTCGCACAACACCTGCAAGCCGGAAGAGCACATGGTCGACGGCGAGAAGCGGATGCTGTACGTGCACCGCAAGGGCGCCACCCGCGCCTTCGGCCCCGGCCATCCCAGCCTGCCCGAACCCCTGCGTCCGCATGGCCAGCCGGTCTTGATCGGCGGGACCATGGGCACGGCCTCCTACATCCTCGCCGGCACCCGGGAGGGCATGGAAAAGGCCTGGGGCTCGGCCTGCCACGGCGCGGGGCGCAGCATGAGCCGTCACCAGGCCACCCACCAGTACCGCGGCCGCGAGGTGCAGGACGAACTGGCGGCCCGAGGCATCCTGGTGCGCAGTCCGTCCCAGCGCGGCATCGCCGAGGAGGCGCCGGGCGCCTACAAGGACGTCTCCGACGTGGTCTGGGCCGCGCACCATGCGGGCCTGGCGCGCATGGTCTGCAAGCTCGAACCGATGGTGGTCATCAAGGGGTGAACCGATGGATGAACTCGCCCAGACCCTGTGGGACGTGAAATACCGCCAGCCTGGTGAAAACGCCATCGAGGACAGCTGGCGGCGCGTGGCCCATGCCCTGGCCAGCGTCGAGCCACATGATCAGGCCGGCTGGACCGATCGCTTCCACGCCATCCTGGAAGGGTTCTGCTTCCTGCCTGGCGGGCGGATCATGGCCGGCGCCGGCACCGAGCGCCACGTCACCCTGTTCAACTGCTTCGTGATGGGTGTGATCAAGGACTCCATGGACGGCATCTTCCAGGCCCTCAAGGAAGGCGCGCTGACCATGCAGCACGGCGGCGGGGTCGGCTACGACTTCTCCAGCCTGCGCCCGGCGGGCAGCCAGACCCGCAGCGCCGCGGGCATCGCCACCGGGCCGGTGTCCTTCATGCAGGTGTGGGACAGCATGTGCGCCACCGTGCTCTCGCAGGGCGCGCGGCGCGGGGCGATGATCGCCACCCTGCGCTGCGACCATCCCGACATCGAGGCCTTCGTCACCGCCAAGCAGGAGACGGGCGCGCTGCGCCATTTCAACCTCTCGGTGCAGGTCAGCGAGGATTTCCTGCGCGCGGTGCGGGTGGATGAGCACTGGCCGCTGGTCTTCCCCGACGACGCCCTGACCGACGGTCCCGGCGAGATCGTCCTGCGCGACTGGACCGGCCGCGACAGCCCCGTCCCCTGCCGCGTGCTCAAGCGCGTCTCCGCCCGCGCGCTCTGGCGGCTGATCATGCGCAACGCCTATGACAGCGCCGAACCCGGCGTGCTGTTCATCGACCGCATCAACCAGCTCAACAACCTCGGCGACCGCGAGCGACTGACCGCCACCAACCCCTGCGGCGAGATCCCGCTGCCGCCCTACGGCGCCTGCGACCTCGGTTCGCTCAACCTGACCCGCTTCGTGCGCGAACCCTTCACGCCCGAAGCCCGCATGGATCTCGACGCCCTGGCCGGGATCACCCATGCCGCCGTGCGTCTGCTCGACAACGTCATCGACCTGTCGCGCTATCCCTTGCCCGCCCAGCGCGAACAGGCGCTCGGCAGCCGTCGCGTCGGGCTCGGCATCACCGGGCTCGGCTCGGCCCTGGTCATGCTCGGCCTGCGCTACGACAGCGAAGAGGCCCGCCGCCAGGCCTCCGCGATCATGCGCAGCGTGCGCGACGCCGCCTACCGCGCCTCGATCGAGCTAGCGCGCGAGAAGGGCCCCTTCCCCTTCTACGCGCGCACCGCCTACCTGCGCCGCCCCTTCATCCTCGACCTGCCTGAGGACCTGTGGGATGGCATCGCCGCCCACGGCATCCGCAACAGCCACCTGCTCGCCATCGCCCCCGCGGGCAGCATCAGCCTGCTGGCCGGCAACATCTCCAGCGGGCTGGAACCCATCTACGCACTCAAGGCCGAGCGCGAGGTGCGCATCGCGCCCGACGCAACCCGCCGGTTCGAGGTGGAAGACGCCGTGGTGCGCCTCTGGCGCGAGCAGGGCCACGCGGGGCTGCCGCCCGCCCTGGTCGAAGCCAGCGCCATTGCCCCGCTGGATCACCTGCGCATGCAGGCGGTCTTGCAGCGCTTCGTCGACCACTCGATCTCCAAGACCATCAACGTCGACGCCGAGTACCCCTTCGACGATTTCGTCCGCCTGTACGAGAAGGCCAATGCCCTGGGACTCAAGGGCTGCACGGTGTACCGCCCCAATCCTCTGCGCGGCGCGGTGCTGATCCCGCTGCGCAGCGAGGACGACCTCCCCCACTGCGAGGTTTGCGCCGCCCCGTGAAGCCGCTGTTCCAGACCCGCCTGCTCAACGGCGCCTACGGCGACCCGGTGGTGTACGTCGACTTCCTGTTCGACCGCCGCGCCCTGCTGTTCGACCTCGGCACCATCCGCGGCCTGCCGCCGCGCAAGATCATGCGTCTGACCGACATCTTCGTCAGCCACGCGCACATGGATCACTTCACCGACTTCGACTGGCTGGTACGGCTCTGCCTCGGCCGCCCGGTCACCCTGCGCCTGTACGGCCCGGCGGGCTTCATCGACCGGGTCGAACACCGCCTGCGCGGCTACACCTGGAACCTCGCCGCCGGCTACGCGCAGAGTCTGAGCCTGCAGGTCAGCGAGTTGCACGAAGGTGAGGTTGGCCGCACAGCCCGTTTCGAGTGCCGCCACAATTTCACCCGCGAGGCTGAACAGACGATTGCGCTTCCCGGCGGCGTGCTGCTGCGCGAGCCCGGCTTCCAGGTGCGCGCGGCGGTCCTCGACCACGGCATCCCCTGCCTCGGTTTCGCGCTGGAAGAGCAGCGACACATCAGTGTGCGCAAGAACCGTCTGGCCGAACTGGGCCTGATCACCGGCCCCTGGCTGCGGGGGCTGAAAGAGGCCGTGCTGACCGGTGCCCCGGATGACGCCGCCATCCTGCTCGATGACGGGGGCAGCATGCCGCTCGCCCGGCTGCGCGATGCCATCATCGATGTCGAGCCCGGCTTCAAGGTCGCCTACATCGTCGACAATGCCCCCACCCCCGCCAACCGTACCCGCATCCTCGATCTGGCGCGGGACGCGGACGAGTTGTACATCGAATCCGCCTTCACCGCCGCCGATGCCGAACAGGCCATGCACAAGCAGCACCTGACCGGCGAGCAGGCAGGCCTCCTCGGTCGTGAGGCGGGGGTGAAGCGGTTGATTCCCATCCATTGCTCACCGCGCTATCAGGACAAGGATGGTGATCCGGTGGAGGAGGCCCTGCGGGCGTTTGCGGGGGAATCGGGTGATTGATGGTGCGTTTGGAAACGAAGGTTTTCTGGACAGGCCGAACGGAGGGCTACTCCCCCTCGGGGTCGCCGTGGCCGGGGTTGTGGAGACCGGGTGAAAGGGCCATGGATGGCCCTTTCAGTCCCGCCGTCACAGGACGTGACGTCGGGACGGCCCGGTCGGAGCAGCCCCGGCCATGGCTTGCCCGAAGGGCGACCCCGTGGGGGCGTGTTCTTTTGGCTACTTTTCTTGCACGAGCAAGAAAAGTAGCTCGCCCGCATGCGCTGGCGCATGTTTAAAAAGACAATCTTCAAAGCGGGCGAAAAATCCTTCAACGGTTCTTCAAAGCCGCTTTGAGACAGGCTCGTGGGCTGTTTCGCCCGCCATACGGACAGCGCTTCGGCCCGCCCGGATCGCACGCGGGCGAGCCCCTTTTCTTGCTCGTCCAAGAAAAGGGGCGAAAAGAAGGACGCCCCCACGACCACGCCCCTTCGGGGTTCCCGCGTCTGGCATGCCCGTCAGGGGGCCGGTTCCACGGGACTTCGTGTCCCGGGGAACCTCAAACCGCCATCCATGGCGGTTTGACCCCCTGTCAGGCACGCCAGCCACGGCGCGGCCGAGGGGGACCCACTTTCACCGGGCGTTGTCATCCGGCCTGTCAAGAAAACCTTCGTTTTGCAAACACCCGCGGACCCCGCGCAAACTCATGCCACCTCGCGCGGCTTCGCGCCAAACCGCCCCAACAACCGCGCATTGATCGCCACGATCACCGTGCTGAGCGACATCAGCACCGCCCCCACCGCCGGGCTGAGCAGCAGCCCCCAGGCCGCCGCCACGCCTGCTGCGAGGGGTATCGCCACCACGTTGTAGCCCGTGGCCCACAGCAGGTTCTGCACCATCTTGGCGTAGGTGGCGCGCGCCAGGCCCAGGATCGCCGCCACGTCGCGCGGATCGCTGCGCACCAGCACGATGTCGGCCGACTCGATGGCGACATCGGTGCCCGCCCCCACCGCGATACCCAGGTCGGACTGGACCAGCGCCGGCGCATCGTTCACCCCGTCCCCCACCATCGCCACCCGCAGGCCCCGGCCCTGCACTTCCTGGATCTTCTCGGCCTTCTGCTCGGGCAGGACCTCGGCGAAGTACTCGTCCAGGCCGAGCTCTTCCGCCACGGAGCGGGCCACCGCTTCCGAGTCGCCCGTCAGCATCATGCAGCGGATGCCCATGCCCTTGAGCGCATCCACCGCCTCGCGCGATTCGGGCCGGACCACGTCGGCCAGGGCCAGAACGGCGGCGGGGCGGCCCTCGACCAGCAGGTAGACCCGCGTCTTGCCCTCCGCGGCAAGTTCGGGGAGGCGCTCGTGTTCGGCCTCGATGCCCTGCTCGCGCAGATAGCCCTCGCTGACCATCTTGACGGCCTGCCCTTCCACGCGGGCCTCGGCCCCCTGCCCGGTCAGGTTGCGGAAATCCGACGCCTCGGGCCAGGTGATCCCGCGCTCCTCGGCGGCGCGGGTGATGCCGCGCGCGATGGGGTGCTCGGACTGGCTTTCCAGCGCGGCCGCAAGCCGCAGGCAGGCCGCCTCGTCCAGCTCGCCCAGCGGGATGACCGCGCTCACTCCGAAGCGCCCCTCGGTCAGGGTGCCGGTCTTGTCGAACACCACCGCACCGAGATCGCGGGCCCGCTCAAAGGCGGCGCGGTCGCGGATCAACAGGCCATGTCCCGCCGACAGGCTGGTGCTCATCGCCACCACCAGCGGCACCGCGAGCCCCAGGGCATGCGGGCAAGTGATGACCATCACGGTCACGGCCCGCTCGATGGCGAACTCCACATCCCGGCCAACGCCGAGCCAGGCCAGCAGGGTCAGGGTGCCGACACTGAGGGCGATGACGGTCAGCCACAGGGCCGCGCGGTTGGCGAGGTCCTGGCTGCGCGAGCGGGACGCCTGGGCCCGGCGCACCATGTCCGTCACTTGGGCAAGATAGGTCTCGTCGCCCGTCTTGCGGATCTCCAGGGTGATGCTCCCCTCGCCATTGACCGAGCCGCCGATGACCTCGGCCCCCTCCCCCTTCTCCACCGGGCGGGACTCGCCGGTGAGCATGGATTCGTCGAGGCTGGTCCGCCCCTTGACGATCACCCCGTCCGTGGGCACCCGCTCGCCGGGGCGCACCAGCACCCGGTCGCCGGGCCGCAGCGAGGTGACCGGCACGTCCTCGGCCACGCCTTGCTCGCGCAGCCGGCACGCCGTGTCCGGAAGCAGCCGCACCAGGGCCTCCAGGGCGCCGGAGGCCCCCATCACCGAGCGCATCTCGATCCAGTGGCCGAGCAGCATGATGTCGATCAGGGTGGCGAGCTCCCAGTAGAAGCCCATCCCCTCCAGACCGAAGACCACCGCCGTCGAGTAGAGCCAGGCCACGCTGATCGCGACGCCGATCAGCGTCATCATGCCCGGCCTGCGACGCTGGAGTTCGTCGGCCAGCCCCTTCAGGAACGGCCAGCCGCCGTAGAAATAGACGATGCTGGCAAAGGCGAACAGGAGCTGCTGGTCGCCCGGAAAGGCCAGCGGAACGGGCATTCCTAGCAGTTCCCAGAAGCCCCTGGACAACGCGAGGATGGGCAGGGTGAGGGCCAGGGCGATCCAGAAGCGGCGCCTGAAGTCCGCCACCATGTGGGCGTGGTGGCCGGCATGACTGGCATGCGCGGACGAACCCGCCGAGGGCCGGTGTTCATGGTGTGAATGGACATGCTCGTGCATCGACGATCCACCGTGGAGGGGATGTCTCCCGAGCATAGGCCACGCGGAATGGCCTCACAGGACGGGGGCGGCGCAGGTCGGGAAGCAGCGGGCGGCCCTAGGAGCCTCAGCTCAGCAATTGCAGCCTGAAATGGTGATGCACCAGGCGCTTGAAGCGCTCGACCGTGCGCAGGGCGTCGCGCAGCAGGTCGCGCTCGAAGTGGTTGAGGCGCTGCGGGTCGATGTGGCTGTCGGTCGGCTCCTCCCCGGCGGCGACCTGGTCCAGCATCGCCCCCAGCCGCATGGACAGCAGGAAGTCGTAGGCGCCCACCAGATCACGGGCGAACGCCTCGTCGAAGCGCCCCAGCTCACGCAGGCGTTCGATCCGCTCGAAGGTATTGGTTTCCTCCAGTCCGGCCTCGAGCGCATACACGCGCACGCCGTGCATGAGCGGGAACAGCCCGCCCTTCTTCAGGTCCAGTTCACCCCGGTGGCTGCCCTTTTCCAGCACGAAGCCGGAGAACACCCCCAGAGGGGTGTCGAAGGCGAGGATCTGCCGGGCCATGCGCGCCAGCACGCTCGGCTGGGCGCGAAGCTGGCCGAAAAGCTCGGCGCGCAGCTCGGTGAGCAGCGCATCGTCCCCTGCCACCGCGCGGGCATCGGCCAACATCGACAGGCGCAGCAGGGCCTCGCCGTCGGGGTGGTCCATGCATTGGCGGATCGTGTCCCGCATCTGATCCGGCGTCAGCCGCCAGATCGGATGGCTGACCATGATGCCGCCGGGGCAGCGCGGCAGGCCGAGCTGCTCGAGGACATCGACCAGCGCGGGGCCCGAGATCGCGGCCTGGTCTTCGTCCGCCCCTTCCGCCAACAGCAGACCGTTGTCCTGGTCGGTACGCAGCAGCTGCTCGCCCCGCCCCTCGCTGCCCATCAGGATGAGCGCGCTCCGGTTGCGCAGGGACTCCGGCGCGGTCAGCTCCCAGGCCTTGGCATAGAGGCGGGCGTTGAGTTCGCTCACCCAGGCGCTGATATGCCGCGCGCGCACCCCGCGCCCGTGCAGCCCGCGCACCAGTTCGACCAGGTGGGCACCCACGCCGCGCAACGCGTCCACGCTGGACGCGCGCTCGATCTCGCGATCCAGCAGCGGCGCATGGCTGGCCACCAGGCTCAGGATGTCTTTCTGCCGCACCAGTCCTGCCGAGCCATCCTTCGTCCAGACCACCAGCTGGCTGATGTTGTGACGCAGCATCAGCTGCAGGGCAGCGAACAGGTCGTCGTCCTCATCCAGCGCCACCACCGGCCGGTGCGGCGCCAACTCGGCCTCCACCTCGCCCGCCGCCGCCAGGGCCGCCACCACGTCGCTCTGGGTGACGATACCGTGGCCATGGACCGCATCCTCCACCAGCAGCGCCTTGGCATCGCTCGCGTGCAGGGCAGCGGCCACCTGCCGCAGACGCACCGGGGCGGGCAGGCGCGGCAGCGGATAGAGATGCATCTCGCCCAGGCGGGTATGCAGCAGGAGGGTCAGCGCGCCGCGTTCCTGTGCATCCGCACGCGCGCGGCGCTTGGTCTCCAGGTCCTCGCGGAAGAAATTGAGGAAAGCAGGATGAAGCTGGCCAAGCTCATGGAACACATGCGCGGGAAGCAGGTGCGCGATCAGCTCCTCGTGAACCTCCAGCGCCCGGGCATGCGCCCCCTGCAGAAGGGCCTGCGCGCCCACCGTCTGCCCCGGCCCGTACAACACCTCGCCCTCGGGACCGTCAGCTTCCCTCACGAGACCCTTGGCAATCAGCCATAGGCCTTCCGCCCTGGCACCCTCGTCGGCCAGCACCTTGCCGCGAGGCTCATAGACCACGTCCAGCGCAGCCGCCGCGCGGGCGCGCAGTTCGGCGGGCAGGCGGTCGAACGGCGGCAGATGCTCCAGCGTGGCGGCGGGGTCGAGGATGTTCATGCCATGGTTTTCCTCAAACGAGCGTCTTCCCACAGCGCGGAGAACTCCATCACACGATCATTGATGTCACTCCAGGAGTGCGGCATGGGGGTCCGTTCCTTCTCTAGTAAGTCGGCATTGAAACCTGTTTTACCAGAAACCGACACGGGCATGGAGCCCAACCCATGGGCAGGTCTATGATGGTATGGAGATTACGGACTCGACCATGAGCGCTACCATCATTGACCCCGTGTTCGTTGCCCGCGGCCTGACCAAGACCTACCGCATGGGCGAGGTCGAGGTGCAGGCCCTGCGCGGGATCGACCTCGAGCTCCATCGCGGCGAACTGGTGGTGTTGCTTGGGCCCTCCGGCAGCGGCAAGTCCACCCTGCTGAACATCCTCGGCGGGCTGGATACGCCATCGGGCGGCGAGGTGTTCTACCTCGACCACAAGCTCACGGGCGCCACCGAGGCCGAGCTGACGCGCTTCCGCCGTGATCACGTCGGCTTCGTGTTTCAGTTCTACAACCTCATTCCCAGCCTCACCGCACGCGAGAACGTGGCGGCGGTGACGGAGATCGCCCCCGCGCCCATGAAGCCCGAGGAGGCCCTGCGCCTGGTCGGCCTGGGCGAGCGGCTGGACCATTTCCCGGCCCAGCTTTCCGGCGGCGAGCAGCAGCGCGTGGCCATTGCGCGGGCCATCGCCAAGAACCCGGCCGTGCTGCTGTGCGACGAGCCCACCGGCGCGCTCGATTCGGCCACCGGGGTCGTGGTGCTGGAGGCGCTGGAGAAGGTCAACCGCGAGATGGGCACGCTCACCGTGCTCATCACCCACAACGTGGGCATCGCCGACATGGCCGACCGGGTGATCCGGCTCTCGGACGGGCAGATCGTCGAGATCCGCGCCAATCCGGCGCGCAAGCAGGCCCGTGAGTTGAGCTGGTGATGCTTCGCGCTCTCGACCTAAAGCTTCTGCGCGACCTCTGGCACCTGCGCGGCCAGGTGCTGGCGATCGCGGCGGTGATCATGGGCGGCGTGGCGACGCTGGTCATGTCGCTGTCCACCTACGACTCGCTGGTCGACACCCGCGACCGCTTCTACAGCGAATACCGCTTCGCCGACGTGTTCGCCAACCTCAAGCGGGCGCCCGAGTCGCTCGCCGAACGCCTGCGCGCCCTGCCCGGCGTGGAGCGGCTCGAAACCCGGGTCATGGCCGGGGTGAAGCTCGAGGTCGAGGGCTTCTCCGACCCCATCACCGGCCTCCTGCTGTCCGTGCCCGATGCCGGCGAGCCGCGGCTCAATGCCGTCCACCTCAAGCGCGGGCGCATGGTGCAGCCCTACAGCTCGGACGAGGCGGTGCTCTCCGACACCTTCGCCGACGCCCACGGTTTCCAGCCGGGCGACCGGCTCGCCGCCATCATCCAGGGCAAGCGCAAGGTGCTGACCGTGGTTGGCGTGGCCGTATCGCCCGAATACGTCTACCAGATCGCGCCCGGGGCCATCTTCCCGGACTTCAAGCGCTACGGCGTGCTGTGGATGGGCCGGAATGCACTCGCCGCCGCCTACGACATGGAGGGCGCGTTCAACAACGTGGCGCTGAAACTGTCGCTGGGGGTCCAGCCGCAGGATGTGATCGACCGGCTCGATGCGCTGCTCGCAAGCTACGGCGGCACGGGGGCGTATGCCCGCGAGGACCAGTTCTCCAACCGTTTCCTCAGCGAGGAGCTGAACCAGCTCAGGACCACCGCCACCGTGTTCCCGGCCATCTTCCTCGGCGTGGCGGCCTTCCTGCTGAACGTGGTGTTGAGCCGCATGATCAGCCTGCAGCGCGAGCAGATCGCCATTCTCAAGGCCTTCGGCTACCCCGACGCAGCCGTCGGCTGGCACTACGTGAAGCTGGTGTTGCTGATCGCCGTGCTGGGCGTGGCGGCGGGGACCGCCCTGGGCACCTGGTTCGGCCAGGGGCTCGCTCATGTCTACCAGGAGACCACCTTCCGCTTTCCCTACCTGGATTACCGCCTGAATCCCAGGATCGTGCTGTTCGCCCTGCTCGTCGGTGGCGCGGCGGCCATCAGCGGCACGCTGTTCGCCGTATTCCGCGCCACGCGCCTGAGCCCGGCCCAGGGCATGCTGCCGGAAACCCCCACCGTCTACCGCGCCACCGTGCTCGAACGGATCGGCCTGCAACGCTGGCTGGCCGCGCCATCGCGCATGATCCTGCGCCACATCGAACGCCGCCCCGTGAAAGCCTTCTTCACCGTGCTGGGGATCGCCTTCGCCGGTGCGCTGATGATGGTGGGCAACTACCAGAAGGACGCCATCGACTTCATGGTGGACGTGCAGTTCCGCCAGGCCGCGCGCGAGGACCTGGCGCTGACCTTCATCGACCCCACCAGCGGGCGCGTGCTGCACGAGCTGGCGGCCCTGCCCGGCGTCACGCACGTGGAGGGCTTCCGTGACGTGCCCGCCATCCTCCGCTTCCAGCACCATGAATACCGCGCGGCGGTGTACGGCATCCAGTCCGACGGCGCGTTGCACCGCTCGCTCGACCGCCGTCTCGAGCCGGTCGCGGTGCCGCCCGGCGGCATCGTCCTGACCGATCATCTCGCCGAGCGCATCCTGCATGTGCAGCCCGGCGACATGCTGACGGTGGAGGTGCTGGAGGGCGAACGCAGGGTGCTGCAGGTGCCTGTGTTGGGCATCACCCGCCAGTATCTCGGGGTCTCGGCCTACATGCAGCAGGCCTCCCTCAACGCACTGCTGCGCGAGGGCCCGGTGGTCAGCGGCGCGTATCTCGCCATCGAGTCCGGCATGGAACAGGCGGTCTACGAGCGGCTGCACGAACGGCCCCGGGTGCTGGGCATGGTGGCCAACGCCTCGGCGATCCGCAGCTTCTACGCCACCATCGGCGAATTCGTGCTGTTCTACACCATGGTCTCCACCCTGCTCGCCGGCGCCATCGGCTTCGGGGTGGTCTACAACAGCGCCAGCATCGCCCTCTCCGAGCGCAGCCGCGAACTCGCCAGCCTGCGCGTGCTCGGTTTCACCCAGGGCGAGATCGCCTACATCCTGCTCGGCGAGCTCGCCGTGCTGACGCTTGCCGCCATCCCCCTGGGCATGCTGCTCGGGGTGGGGCTGGTCGGCATCCTGGTGCTGTCCTTCACCAACGACCTCTACCGCCTGCCGCTGTTGCTGACGCCCCAGAACTACGCCCTGGGAGCAAGCGTCGTGATCGTGTCGGCGCTGTTGTCGGGCTGGATCATCTGGCGCAAGCTCGGCAGGCTGGACCTCGTGGCCGTGCTAAAGACGAGGGAATGATGAAGCGCAACCCCTGTTTGAACGGATAGACCCATGCAACTTCGCTCTCGCATCGGCATGATCCTGCTCGCCCTGGCCGTTACCGGGGGACTGGTGTGGGGCTTCATGCCCCGCCCTGTCCCGGTGGAACTGGCTACCATCGTCCGCGGCCCCCTCGAGGTCACGGTGGAGGAGGAAGGCAAGACCCGGGTGATGGAACGCTACGTCGTCTCGGCGCCCATGGCGGGCTACGCCCGGCGCATCGGCTGGGAGGTGGGCGATACGGTACGCACGGGGGACGAACTGCTGGTCATCGAACCGGCGCGCTCGACCGCGCTCGACCCCCGCGCGCGCGCCCAGGCCGGCGCCCAGGTGCAGGCCGCCGAGGCGACGCTCGCCGCCGCACGCGAGAACGCCCGCGCCGCCGCGTCGCAGGCCCAGCTGGCGTCCCAGGAACTGGTGCGCGTCACCGCGCTGCGCAAGGACCGTTTCGTCGCCCAACAGGACCAGGACCGTGCACGGACGGAGAGCGACCGCGCACGCGCGGCGAGGCTGGCGGCGGAACATGCCGTGAATGTCGCCCGCTTCGAGCTGGAGACGGCGCGGGCCATGCTGGAACAGGTTGAGCAGCTGCAGGCGGGCGGTCCGGCCGAGACGCTGGTCGTTCGCGCCCCTGTCGATGCGCATGTACTGAAGGTCGAGCGCGAAAGCGAGGGGGCGGTGCAGGCCGGCCAGCCGTTGATCGAAATCGGCGATCCGCGCGCCCTGGAAGTCGAGGTCGAGGTTCTCTCCACCCAGGCGGTGAGGATCGCGCCCGGCACCAGGGTGCTGTTCGACCGCTGGGGCGGGGATGCCACGCTCGAAGGGGTGGTGCGCGTGGTCGAGCCCTTCGGCTACACCAAGGTTTCCGCGCTCGGCGTGGAGGAGCAGCGGGTGCGCGTGATCGCGGACTTCGTTTCCCCGCCCGAGGTTTGGCAACGTCTCGGTGACGGCTATCGGGTCGAGGCGCGCTTCGTAGTGTGGTCAGGGCAGGATGTGCTCCAGATCCCCGCCAGCGCCCTCTTCCGCAGCGACGGCGGCTGGGCCGTGTTCGCCGCGAGAGAGGGCCGCGCCCGCCTCGTCCCGGTCACGATCGGCCAGCGCGCCGGGCTCGTCGCGGAAGTCGTCTCCGGCCTTACGGCCGGCGATCAGGTGATCCGCCACCCGGACGACAAGATCCGCGACGGGGTTCCGGTCAAGCCGCGCTAGTCTGCACGTCCTCATCCACGACAAGCCCCGACGGCATGACCTATGACACCCCCGCCGCCGAGGCCGCTGCGGAGATCGAGATCAAGAAGAGCCGCTTCATCGCCCATGCCCGAAGGGTGGGCGACCGGCAGGCCGCCATGGCCTGGCTGGCGGAACTGAAGGCCGCCTACCCCGATGCCCGCCATCACTGCTGGGCCTACCTGCTGGGTGACCCCACGCGCGCCTCCTCGGCCGCCATGGGCGACGACGGCGAGCCTTCGGGCACAGCCGGCAAGCCGATCCTGAATGTGCTTCAGCACAAGGGCGTGGGCGATGTGATGATCATCGTGGTGCGTTATTTCGGCGGCATCAAGCTCGGCGCCGGCGGGCTCACCCGGGCCTACGGCCAGGCGGCCCAGGCGGTGATGGAGGTCCTGCCCGTCGCGAAGCGCGAAACGCGCATAACCCTCACGGTGCGCTGCGGCTTCGCCCAGGAACAGGGCATCCGCCACTGGCTGTCGCTGCACGACGGGCAGGTGACGGGCGTGGACTATGGCCAGGCTGTCCGCATGCAGCTCGAGCTGCCGGAGGCCGGGCTGGAGGCGTGGCTGTCGTATGGCCGCGCCCACGGCATCGAGGTCATGCCGGAAACATGAGCACGGCCCCGCGCGGGAAGCCTATGATCCACTCAAGAACCAGGGAGAACGCACGAAGTGACGACCGTCAGCGAATCGACGCGGCAGAGCCTGCTGGAATTCCAGCGGAACGAAATCACCGAGCACCATCTCTACCGCCGTCTGGCGGCACGGGTGCGCTCGCCTGAGAACCGCCGGACGTTGGAAAGCATCGCCTCCGACGAGCTCAGCCATTACGCGACCTGGCGCAAGTTCACGGCTCAGGACGTGGAGCCGGAGTGGGGGCGCGTGTGGCGCTACGACCTGGTCAGCCGCCTCTTGGGCTTCACCTTCGGCGTGAAGCTGATGGAACGCAACGAGGTCGATGCCCAGGACTGCTACGCGCAGCTGCGGGGCGAGATCCCGGAGGAGGAACTGGACGAGATCATCCGCCAGGAATACCAGCACGAGGATACCCTGCTCGCGCTGCTGGATGAGGAGCGCCTGCACTACACCGGCTCCATCGTCCTCGGCCTGAACGATGCCCTGGTGGAGCTCACCGGGGCGCTCGCCGGCCTGACCCTGGCGCTGCAGAACACCCGCCTCATCGCCCTGGTCGGGCTGATCACCGGCGTCGCCGCCGCGCTCTCCATGGCGGCCTCGGAATACCTCTCCACCAAGTCGCAGGAGACCCGCAAGCAGCCCGTCCGGGCCGCCCTCTATACCGGCGTCGCCTACCTGGCCACGGTGCTGGTCCTGATCCTGCCCTACCTGCTGCTGACGGACTATGTACATGCCCTCGGTCTCACCCTTGCGGCCGCGGTCACCATCATCGCCCTGTTCAACTACTACATCTCGGTGGCGAGGGACGAGCCCTTCGCCAGGCGCTTCGTGGAGATGGCCACCCTGAGCCTGGGAATCGCCGCCTTCAGCTTCCTCATCGGCTACCTGGCACGGACCTTCCTCGGCGTCGAACTCTGACGGGGGCGCCATTTCCTCCGCACGAAAAAGGCCGAAAAAGACAAAGGGCCCAGGTATTTCTACCTGAGCCCTTTGTGGGTATGGCGCGCCCGGAAGGATTCGAACCTCCGACCCTCTGGTTCGTAGCCAGATACTCTATCCAACTGAGCTACGGGCGCTTAACTTTGGCTCCCCCGGTTGGATTCGAACCAACGACCAACGGATTAACAGTCCGCTGCGCTACCGCTGCGCCACAGGGGAATCACTGTGTGGGGGCGCATTATAGAGGCTTTCTCCCCCCTGTCAACGCCCTTTGTGACAGAACGATTATGCGAGTGCGGCCGCCATGCGGCGCATCGCTTCCTCAAGCTGCTCCATGGAGGTCGCGTAGGACAGACGGACATGCCCCGGCGCGCCGAAGGCAGAACCGGGCACCACGGCGACACCCGCATCGTAGAGTAGCTTATTCGACAACTCGACGTCGTCCCTCAGGCCCATGCGGACGATGATGGCCTTCATGTCGGGGAAGCCGTAGAAGGCCCCCTGGCTCGGAAGACAGGACACGCCAGGCATCGCGTTCAGCGCGGCGACGACGTAGTCATGCCGCGCCTTGAAGGCCTCGACCATCGGCGCGATGCAGGCATCGCCGCCTTCAAGCGCCGCCTGGGCCGCCACCTGGGCGATGGAGGTCGGGTTGGAGGTACTCTGCGACTGCACGTTGGCCATCGCATTGATGAGCTTGACCGGACCGGCGGCGTAGCCGATCCGCCAGCCGGTCATGGCATAGGCCTTGGAGACGCCGTTGAGCACGATGGTGCGGTCGTACAGGTCTGGGCAGGCCATGACGATATTGCAGAACGGCTCGTCCGCCCACAGGATCTTCTCGTACATGTCATCCGTCGCAATCAGCACGCGCGGATGGCGGCGCAGCACCTCGCCCAGCGCCTCCAGTTCCGTGCGGGTGTAGGCCACGCCGGTCGGGTTGGAGGGGCTGTTGATGACGAACAGCTTGGTACGCGGGGTGATGGCCGCTTCCAGTTGTTCCGGCAGCAGTTTGAAGCCCTGGACCTGCTCGGCCTCGACGATG
Source organism: Pseudomonadota bacterium (assembly GCA_040758395.1). GTDB lineage: Bacteria > Pseudomonadota > Gammaproteobacteria > Halothiobacillales > Halothiobacillaceae > Thiofaba. Next base: position 13,829 of record JBFLVP010000006.1, on the reverse strand, counting down.
ACCGGCTTGCCGTCCGCCAGCAGTACCATGTCGGGGTAGGAGACCCAGTACGGGGCGGGGATGATGACCTCGTCGCCCTCGTCCAGCAGGGCCATGGCTAGGTTGTAGAAGCTCTGCTTGCCACCGACCGAAACCAGGATCTGGTTGGGCGCGTACTTGAGGCCGTTGTCGCGCTCGAACTTGTCGATCACCGCCTTCTTCAGCGAGGGGATGCCGTCCACCTGGGTGTAGCGGGTGAAGCCCTTGTTGATCGCCTCGATGGCTGCGTCACGGATGTGGCGCGGGGTATCGAAATCCGGCTCGCCGGTGCCCAGGCTGATGATGTCGCGGCCTTCGCTCTTGAGCTTGGCGGCCAGGGCGGAGACGGCGAGCGTGGGAGATGGTCGAACACGTTGAACGCGATGCGACAGTTGGATGTCCAAGGAACGGGCCTCAAGTTTTCGCAAGTTTCCGAGATGACAGGCATGATGGCCTGACAAAAATTCGAAATATTCTAGCGTACCCCGCCCCGCATGTCCGAACCCCGTCACACGAAGATGTTCAAGCTGAAATCCGACTACGAACCCGCCGGCGACCAGCCGACCGCCATCCGCCAACTGGTGGACGGCCTCAACGCGGGCCTGGCGGGCCAGACCCTGCTCGGCGTGACGGGTTCCGGCAAGACCTTCACCGTCGCCAACGTGATCCAGCGGGTCCAGCGCCCGACCCTGATCCTTGCTCACAACAAGACGCTCGCCGCGCAGTTGTACGGCGAGATGAAGGGCTTCTTCCCGGACAACGCGGTCGAGTACTTCGTCTCCTACTTCGACTACTACCAGCCGGAGGCCTATGTACCGGCCTCCGACACCTTTATCGAGAAGGACTCCTCGGTGAACGAGCACATCGAGCAGATGCGCCTGTCCGCCACCAAGGCCCTGTTCGAGCGCAAGGACGTGATCATCGTCGCCACCGTCTCGTCGATCTACGGCCTCGGCGACCCGGAAGCCTATCTGAAGATGATCCTGCACCTGACCAAGGGCGAGCGCATCGACCAACGCGCCATCCTGCGCCGCCTGTCCGACATGCAGTACACCCGCAACGACCTCGATTTCCGGCGCGGGACCTTCCGCGTGCGCGGCGACGTGATCGACATCCACCCGGCGGAGAGCGACCGCGAGGGCGTGCGGGTGGAGTTGTTCGACGACGAGATCGAGCAGATCACCCTGTTCGACCCGCTGACCGGCGAGGTGCTGCACCGCGTGCCGCGCTACACGGTCTATCCCTCGACCCACTTCGTCACCCCCAAGGAACGCCTGTTCAAGGCAATGGAACTGATCAAGGAGGAACTCAAGGAGCGCCTCGCCGAGCTGCGCGCCGCCGACCGGCTGGTCGAGGCCCAGCGGCTGGAGCAGCGCACCCAGTTCGATCTGGAAATGATGGCGGAGCTTGGCTATTGCAGCGGCATCGAAAACTACTCGCGCTACCTCTCCGGCCGCGCGCAAGGCGAACCGCCGCCCTGCCTGTACGACTACCTGCCGACGGATGCCCTGCTGGTGATCGACGAGTCGCACGTGACCGTGCCGCAGCTCGGCGCCATGTACAAGGGCGACCGCTCGCGCAAGGAGAACCTGGTCAACTACGGCTTCCGCCTGCCCTCCGCGCTGGACAACCGTCCACTGCGCTTCGACGAGTTCGAGCGGATGATGCCGCAGACCATCTACATTTCCGCCACCCCGGCCGACTACGAACTGCAGCACAGCGGCCAAGTGGTCGAGCAGGTGGCGCGCCCGACCGGGCTGGTCGATCCCGTTCTGGAAGTGCGCCCGGTCGCCACCCAGGTCGACGACGTGCTGTCCGAGATCAACCTGCGCGCCGAAAAGGGCGAGCGGGTGCTGGTCACCACCCTCACCAAGCGGATGGCGGAAGACCTGACCGAATACCTGCACGAGCACGGGGTGAAGGTGCGCTACCTGCACTCGGACATCGACACGGTCGAGCGGGTGGAGATCATCCGCGACCTGCGCCTGGGCACCTTCGACGTGCTGGTCGGCATCAACCTGCTGCGCGAGGGCCTGGATATCCCCGAGGTGTCGCTGGTCGCCATCCTCGATGCCGACAAGGAAGGCTTCCTGCGCTCCGAGCGCTCGCTGATCCAGACCATCGGCCGCGCCGCGCGCAACGTCAACGGCAAGGCCATCCTCTACGCCGACCGGATCACCGGCTCCATGCAGCGGGCGATGGACGAGACCGAACGCCGCCGCGCCAAGCAGATCGCCTTCAACCAGGCGCATGGCATCACCCCGCAGGGCATCCGCAAGAGCGTGGCGGACATCCTGGAGGCGGGCTACGACCGCATCCCCGGCGCACGCCCGGGACAAAAAAAGAGGGTTGCGGAGCCCCCGACGGCCTATCTTTCTCCAGAGATGGCCGCGAAGAAAATCAAGAAGCTGGAACAGGCCATGTACACCGCCGCTCGCAACCTCGAATTCGAGGAGGCCGCACGCCTGCGCGACGAGCTTGCCTCGCTGCGCGAAGCGGCATTCGGCTTTCCGGAACAGGAAGCCGTGTGATTGCACCGTTCATGTCCGGCGCGTTATAAACGCGCAAGTCCCTGAGTCACACCCACATGCCGAAGAAACTCTTCCGCCGCATCGCACCGCACCCCGACAGCCTGCGTAACAACAAGCTCTTCCAGCGTTTCGCGCATGTTTTGCATGACCCGAACCTCTGGCACTTCAACCGTCACTCGGTGGCCCGCGCCTTCAGCGCCGGCCTGTTCGCCGCCTTCCTGCCCATCCCGTTCCAGAGCCCGATCGCGGCGGCGCTGGCCATCTGGCTGCGCGCCAACCTGCCGCTGTCCGTACTGATGGTATTCCTCACCAACCCCTTCACCATGGTGCCCATCGAGCTCTCCGCCTACTGGCTGGGCAACCTGGTCGTGCAGAGCGAGTTGCGCTCCCTGCCGGAAACCTTCGAGTGGGGCTGGGTCTGGGACAACCTCTCCTCGATCGGCCTGCCCCTGGTCATCGGGCACTTCATGCTGTCCATCCTGACCGCGGTGATTGGCTATTACGGCATCCACGGCTTCTGGCGCCTGAACGTCGCGATGCATCTGAAAAAGCGCAAGCTGCGTGTCTTCGAGCCGGGCATGCCGCAGGCAGGGCTACGAACCGTCAGCATCGAGCCGGAGGAGACTGTTTCCCGGGATTGACGCCCTTCAGGCGGCCGGCGGCTCGAGTGCGCCGTCGCGCATCCTCAACACCCTGTCCATGCGCGCGGCCAACCCCAGATCGTGGGTCACCACCACCAACGCCGTGCCCTGCTCGGCGTTCAGCTCCATCAGCAGGTCGAACATCGCCCCCGCGTTGCGCGAATCGAGGTTGCCGGTCGGCTCGTCCGCCAGCACCGCGCGCGGCTTGGTGACCAGCGCGCGGGCCAGGGCGGTGCGCTGGCGTTCGCCGCCGGAAAGCTCGCCCGGCTTGTGCTGCAAGCGCTTGCCCAGACCCACGCGGTCCAGCATGGCGGCGGCCGTCTCGCGAGCCTCGCCTACCGCCATGCCGCGAATCAGCAGGGGCATGGCGACGTTCTCCAGCGCGGAGAACTCCCCCAGCAGGTGGTGGAACTGGTAGACGAAGCCGAGCGAGGCGTTGCGCACACGGCCGCGTTCACTTTCCGACAGACGCGCAAGGTCGCGCCCATCGAGCAGGATCTCGCCCTGCGAGGGCACGTCCAGCCCACCCATCAGCTGCAGCAGGCTGCTCTTGCCCGCGCCGGAGGGGCCGACGATGGCCACGCGTTCGCCGGAAGCGATGGCAAGGTCGATGCCGCGCAGCACCTCGACCTTGAGCTTGCCTTCGGCGTAGGTCTTGCCCACGCCCACGCACTGGATGACTGCATCACTCATAGCGCAGGGCCTCCACAGGCTGGGTGCGCGCCGCGCGCCAGGCCGGGTACAGGGTGGCCAGCACGGACAGGCCGAAGGACAACGCGGCGATCCGCACCACGTCAGTCAACTGCACATCGGACGGCAACTCGCTGATGTAGTAGACGTCCGCCGGGAGGAACTGGATGCCGAAGGTGTGCTCCAGCCAGGGCACGATGGTTTCGATGTTGAAGGCCAGCCCCAGCCCGCCCAGCAGGCCGAGCAGGGTGCCGACCACGCCGATCAGGGTGCCCTGCACCATGAACACCGTCATGATCGAGCCCGGCGACGAGCCGAGGGTGCGCAGGATCGCGATGTCGGCCTGCTTGTCGGTCACCACCATCACCAGGGTGGAGACGATGTTGAAGGCCGCGACCGCGACGATCAGCGCCAGGATCACGAACATCGCGGTGCGCTCGGTCTTCACCGCGCGGAAGAAGTTGGCATGGCGGCGGGTCCAGTCGCTGACCCAGTAGTCCGCCCCCAGCTCAGCGGCCAGTTCGCGGTTCAGGCGCGGCGCCTGGAACATGTCGTCCAGTTGCAGGCGCAGGCCATTGACCGCCGTCCCAAGACGGAACAGCTTCTGCGCGTCCTCGATATGGATGAAGGCGGTGCCGCGGTCGAACTCGTACATGCCGACCTCGAACAGGCCGACCACGGTGAAGCGGCGCTCGCGCAGCAGCGCGCCGACCGGGGTCACCGCGATGTTGGAGGTAATCAGCATCAGCGAGTCGCCCACGCCCACGCCGAGCGCGTCCGCCAATTCCTTGCCGAGCACGATGCCATACTCACCCGGCTTGAGATCCTCCAGCCTCCCCGCTTTCATGTTCTCGCCCACGTCCGTGACCTTCGCCTCCAGCGCCGGATCGATGCCGCGCACGATGGCGCCGCTCACGGCCGACGGCTGCGACAGCATGGCCTCGGCCTGGGTATACGGCGCGGCCGCGATGACACCACCGCGCCCCTCGACGCGGCCGAGCAACCCCTGCCAGTTCTCCAGCCGCTCGCCGGGGCCGGTGATGGTCAGGTGGGAGGCCATGCCGAGAATGCGCTCGCGCAGTTCCTTCTCGAAGCCGTTCATCACCGACAGCACCGTGATCAACGCAGTCACCCCCACCGCGATGCCGAGGATGGAGGTCAGCGAGATGAAGGAAATGAAGTGATTGCGCCGCTTCGCGCGGGTGTAGCGCAACCCGATGAACAATTCGTACGGGCGAAACATGACTGTGCAAACTAGAATCGGAATCGAATCATATCCTGAATGGTTCGATTAAACTCGTCCGGACATGGTCTAAGGAGTACGTTTGATGCGCATGATCCACACTCTTCCCCTGCTGCTGGCCCTGGGTGGACTCGTCCCACTGGCGCAGGCCGCCGAACCGGCTCCCCTGCGTGGCCTGTCGATGGACAAGGTGCTCAAGCAGTACGGCGAGCCCCAGCAGCGGATCCAAGCGGTGGGCCAGCCCCCGATCACGCGCTGGGTCTATCCTGACTTCACGGTCTATTTCGAGCATCGGTGGACGATTCACAGCGTCCGCCACCACCCAAGACGCGGCGCTGCCCCTGCCGCCCATTGACTTGCTGAGGTATGACAATGAAAACGAATGTTGGCATAGCGGACATGATCGTCCGCATCTTCGTGGGCGTGGTTCTGATCGGCATGGCCATCACCGGTGTCATCGGCTGGTGGGGCTATATCGGCATCATCCCCATCCTGACCGGCATCGTCCGGTTCTGCCCGGCTTATGCCATCCTCGGCCTGAACACCAAGGACAAGCACAAGGGCGATAACTGGTATTGACGTGCATCTGCCGCTCCCTCGCGGCGGCCCGCCAGTCACACCCCGCACCGACACCCCTCACTGCGGGGTGTCGCCTTTCGCCCCGGATGACGGTTGAGGCGATCAAATGTCCCGGTCGGGCTCCTGCCCGAGGAACTCCTCCGCCAGCGCCTGTTCGCCATGCAACTCGATCAGGCTGTCGATTTCCGCGAGCAGGTTGTCATCTTCATCCAGATCGATCATGCCCCGCCCGACCAGGGTGGAAGTGAGCCCCGACAACATCGCGTTGCGCACCGCCCCAAGGGTCGGGGCACGCAGGTTCTGCACCGCCTCTTCAATCACCTTGCCCAGGTTGTCGCTGACCGGCGCCAGGATGAAATTCGCCGCCAGGGCATCGCTGCCGAACTCCTCCATCGCGGCTTCCAGCTCGCCATACAGGGCCTCGCGGTTTTCCAGATCGAGCCTGCCCTCCTCTTCGAGCCGCTCGACCAGCCCCTCGTGCATGGCCTGCATGACGCTACCCAGCGTCACAGGCTGCTCATGATCCGGATCATTGACCACCTGGGTGAGGATTTCGCGCAATAGCGGCCCGATCCGCCCCGGCACATCGTATGCAATACCCATGGCCATCACCTCGCTGGAATATCTCGGTTAAGCGAGCATAGTCCACGCACCGCGAAGCGTTCAGACGAGCATGGGTTCATGGGACAATGCCGCCATGGATACCAAACCCTTCTTCAGCCCTGCCCTTCCGCAACGCCCGCGCGACCCGCTCTACTGGCGCCGTCCCACCGGTTCCGCTCTCAGCCTGCTGCTGGCGGAAACCGTCCAGCGTCATGACGGCCCCGTGCTGCTCATCGCCCCGAGCATGCAGGACGCCTACCGGCTGGAATCCGAGCTCGGCTTCTTTATCGGCAAGACCGAGCTGCCCATCCTGGTCTTCCCGGACACCGAGACCCTGCCCTACGACCTGTTCTCGCCACACCAGGACCTGATCGCCCAGCGTCTGGCCACGCTCGACCGCCTGCCCGAGCTCAAACGCGGCGTGATCATCGTCTCCGCGCCGGCCCTGCTGATGCGCCTGGCGCCGACCGACTACGTGCGCGGACGCACCATCCAGCTCGCCACCGGCCAGCGACTGGACGTGGAGGCCTTCCGTCAACGCCTGTCCGATGCGGGTTACCGCAGCGTGACCCAGGTGATGGAGCACGGCGAGTTTGCCGTGCGCGGCGCCATCCTCGACCTCTTCCCCAGCGGCCAGGCCCTGCCGGTGCGGGTGGACCTGTTCGACGACGAGATCGAATCCCTGCGTCTGTTCGATCCGGAGACCCAGCGCAGCCTGGAAACCATCGAGGCGCTCAACCTGCTCCCGGCGCGTGAATACCCGCTCGACGACGAAGGCATCAAGCATGCCCGCAAGGCCTGGGGCCACTACTTCGACACGGCTGGGCGCGATCTTGTGCGCGGTCTGCAACAGGGCCTGCCCTTCCCCGGCATCGAGTACTACCTGCCGCTGTTCTTCGATGGACTGGCGACGCTGTTCGACTACCTGCCCGCCAGGACGGTCTGCCTGAGCCTGCCCGGCCTCGACAAGGCGGCGAACGACTTCCTGCGCGAGGCGCACGAGCGCTACGAGCAGCGCCGCCACGACCGTGAACGCCCGCTGCTGCCCCCGGAAATGCTGTTCCTCGCCCGCGACCAGATCGACACCCTGCTGTTCGAGCGCCTGCAGGTGCGCGTCATCGCCGAGGACGACCCCGCCTTCCCGCAGGCCGCCCGTTTCCCGGCCAGGGCGCTGCCCGACCTGAGCTGGCAGGCGCGAAGCGAAGACCCCGCCCAGGCCCTGCGCGCCTTCATCGCGGATTTCGACGGCAAACTGCTGATCGCCGCCGAATCCCCCGGACGCCGCGAGGCGCTGGCCGACCTGTTGCGCCGCCACGAGCTGCGTTTCGACACGGTCGAAGGCTGGCCGGACTTCCTCGCGAGCGACAAGCGCCACCTCATTGCCACCGCGCCCCTTGAAGAAGGCCTTTATCTCCCCTCCCCCTTGGCGGGGGAGGGGCCGGGGGAGAGGGGGAAAAGCGCTGAAAACGAAGCGCCTTGGGTAAACGCATCATCCCCCTCTCCCCAACCCTCCCCCGCCAGGGGGGAGGGCTTATCTGTAGCCATCGTCAGCGAGGCCCAGCTCTTCGCCGAGCGCGTGGCCCAGCGCGGAAAGCGGGTCAAGCGCACGCGCGACGCCGAAAGCCTGATCCACAACCTGACCGAACTGGCCGAAGGCGCGCCAGTCGTGCATGAGGACCACGGCGTGGGCCGCTACCAGGGCCTGACCGTGCTGGAGGTCGGCGGGCTGACGCAGGAGTTCCTCACCCTTGAATACGCCGGCGGCGACCGCATCTACGTGCCCGTCGCCAGCCTGCATCTGATCTCCCGCTACACCGGCGCCAGCCCGGAGAACGCGCCGCTGCACAAGCTGGGTTCGGACGCCTGGGACAAGGCCAAGCGCCGCGCCATGGAGCAGACCCGCGACGTCGCCGCCGAACTGCTCGACCTGCACGCCCGCCGCGCCGCGCGCAAGGGCCACGCCTTCAAGCTCGATGTCGATGCCTATGCCCGCTTCGCCGAAGGCTTCCCGTTCGAGGAGACCGCCGACCAGCTCTCCGCCATCAGCGCGGTGATCGGCGACATGACCTCCGGCCAGCCGATGGACCGCGTGGTGTGCGGCGACGTCGGCTTCGGCAAGACCGAGGTCGCCATGCGCGCCGCCTTCGTCGCGGTGCAGGACGGTCGCCAGGTTGCCGTGCTCGCCCCCACCACCCTGCTCGCCCAGCAGCACCTGCGCAACTTCCGCGACCGCTTCGCCGACTTCGCCATCAAGATCGAAGGCCTGTCGCGCTTCACCGCGGGCAAGGAGACCCAGCGCGTTCTGGACGACATGGCGGAAGGCCGGGTGGACATCGTCATCGGCACCCACAAACTCATCTCGCCCGAAGTGCGCTTCAAGAACCTCGGCCTGGTCATCATCGACGAGGAACAGCGCTTTGGCGTGCGCCACAAGGAACAGCTCAAGAACCTGCGCGCCGAGGTGGACCTGCTGACCATGACCGCCACGCCCATCCCGCGCACGCTCAACATGGCGCTCTCCGGCCTGCGCGAGCTGTCCATCATCGCCACCCCGCCCAAGGAGCGGCTGGCGGTGAAGACCATGGTGACGGGCTGGGACACCGCCCTGATCCGCGAGGCCATCCTGCGCGAACTCAAACGCGGCGGGCAGGTGTACTTCCTGCACAATGAAGTCGACACCATCGAACGCATCACCCGCGAACTGTCCGAACTGATCCCCGAGGCGCGCATCCAGTTCGCCCACGGCCAGATGCCGGAAAAAGACCTCGAACAAGTCACGGCGGACTTCTTTCACCAGCGCTTCAACGTACTGGTCAGCACCACCATCATCGAGTCCGGCATCGACAACCCCAGCGCCAACACCATCCTCATCAACCGCGCCGACAAGCTCGGCCTGGCGCAGTTGCACCAATTGCGCGGACGGGTCGGACGTTCCCACCACCGCGCCTACTGCTACCTCATCACCCCACCCAAAGGCGCGATGACGCCAGATGCAGTCAAGCGGCTGGAGGCGATTGAAAAGCTGGAGGACCTCGGCGTCGGCTTCACCCTTGCCACCCACGACCTCGAGATCCGCGGCGCGGGTGAACTGCTGGGCGAATCGCAAAGCGGCCAGATGAACGAAGTCGGCTTCAGCCTCTACATGGAACTGCTGGACCGCGCGGTCAAGGCCATCAAGTCCGGCAAGCAGCCCGAACTCATGCAACCCCTGCGCCACGGCGCCGAAGTGGACCTGCGCCTCCCTGCCCTGCTGCCGGACGACTACGTCGCGGACGTGCACACCCGCCTGATCCTCTACAAGCGCATCGCCAGCCTCGCCACCCAGCAGGAACTGGACGAAATGCGGGTGGAACTCATCGACCGCTTCGGCCTGCTCCCGCCCGCCGCCCAGAACCTGCTGCGCCAGGCCAGTCTGCGCCTGCGCGCCCAGACCCTCGGCATCCGCAAGGTCGAAGCCGGTCCGCAGGGCGGACGCATCCTGTTCGAGCCGCAGCCGCCCATCGACCCGATGAGCATCGTCAAGCTGATGCAGAAGGAGCCGAAAACGTATCAGCTTGGGGGGCAGGATACTTTGAAATTCTTGACTACGATGGATTCACCTGATCGAAGATTTGCTTTTATCGACGATCTTCTCGGAAAGCTCACAGGATGAAGAATTGAAGGGCATTTACATGGATAGACGTTTGATTTCACTGCCACTAATCATTTCACTCGCTCTGGCTGGTGTCGCTCACGCCGCCATTTACAAGTGTCCGAGCAAGAGCGGTGGCGTCGAATACTCAACTACGCCATGCGAATTAGGCTCACGCAAGGAAGGTGATACTTGGGTCAACCTCGAGGATGAAAAGAAGCAAAGGGCTCGGCAGGAAGAGTTGAGGAAAGAAGCGCTTGATAAAGCACGCGCGCAAAGAGAAAAAGGCTCCGAGAGCTATGCCCCCCTGTCATATCCAGACACGCAACCCAGCGCCCCAAATGGAAGTCATACCATGACGAGTCGTTTTCAGTGTGATGGGCGCACTCACTGTTCGCAAATGACTTCCTGCGAAGAAGCCACGTTCTTCCTGAAAAATTGCCCTAGCACCAGGATGGATGGAGACAACGATGGGCTCCCTTGTGAACAACAATGGTGCCGATAGGGTTCTATATCCAAACCGTATCTGACACTTTCATGATGATTTCTCAACCCAAACCTGCAGGCCTCATCCGCCGCATCGGCGCCCTGCTCTATGACTTGCTGCTGGTCATCGCACTGTGGTTCGTAGAAACCGCTTTACTGCTGCCCTTCACTCACGGTGAAGCGCTACCGGAGCATGGGCCTTGGCATTGGGCCTATCAGACCTTGCTGGCATTGACTGCGCTGGGGTTCTTCGTGTTTTTCTGGCGAAAAAATGGCCAGACTTTGGGCATGCGCGCCTGGCGGCTTCGACTAGTGGATGAGGAAGGACACACGCCCTCGCTCGGCAAGCTGCTGCGCCGCGCGCTGTGGGCGGTGCCAAGCTGGGGGCTGGCGGGGTTGGGGATTCTGGCGATGTATTTCGACCCGAAGCGCCGCGCCTTGCAGGACCGCATGAGCGGTACGCGGCTGGTGCTGGACAAGGGCCGATGAATGTGAGGGAGATGCCCGTAGCCTGGATGGAGGCTTTGCCGTAATCCGGGATACCGGATTACGTTTCGCTGCATCCAGGCTACATCTACTGGTGAACATGACGCCATGAGCGAGAAAGTCTACAAGCACGGCCGCGGCGGCAGCGATGCGGAGCACCAGGCCCATCAGGCGGACATCATGGCGCTGTTCGAGGGTCACAAATCACTGAAACGCGTGACGGAAAACCTGCCGAACGGCATCCGCATCTGCACCACCAGCGACGACCCGCATCTGGCGACGATCCTGCGCCGCCATGCGACGGACATGAAGGCGCGCTTCGCCAAGGGCCGGGCGATCCGCTCCTGGGACCCGCTGTTCGCCATGCTGTTCGAACAGCGCGAGAACATCCGGGTGGCGCTGATGGAACGGGAAGACGGGCTATGCGCGGAGTTGACCTGCGACGATCCTGTACTGCTGCCGCTGATTCACGCGCACGACGCGACCCTGCACAAGTTCATTGAGTACGGAGCATCACGCTCCGGCGAAGCCTCGGCGACACCGGATCAGACTCCTGTTGATTGATCCGGCCGAACCCGACCGACGGGCCTTCGAGCTTAAGCAAACAGATCCACGCCCCCGGCGCGTGCGGGGTATTCGATGCTGTGCACCGTGGTGTCCACGTTATCGGCGCCCTGCCCCATGGCCTGCTGAGCGCCCGTCCAGCCCTGAGCATTCCCCTGGCCGGACTGGTTGAAGGCTTGGGCGTTCTGCCCCTGCTGCTGGCCGACGTTCACGTTGACCTGGGTGTAGCCCTGTTCGGCCAGCAGATCGCGAAGACGCGGAATCGCGGCTTCGATGGCCTCGCGGGTCAGGGCATGGGCGGCGCCAAAGTGCACGGTCGCCTCGTTGCCGCGCAGTTGCAGATTGATCTCCATGGGTCCGAGATCGACCGGGTTGAGCTCGATGCGCGCGCCCTGCATTTCTCGCCCCACCATCAGCATCACACGCTGACCCACGGCCTCGCCGAATTCGCGAGTCGGGCCAGGTGGCACGGGGATGCGATCCAGGACCTGAAGATCCTGACGCGGACGAGGCGGCTCGCTGGCGAGTGCCACGGATGGAGCAAGGCCTGCCTCGGCCGTGTTGTTGTCAGTAGGGTTCAGTGTTTCGCCCGCACGCATGGCCTGGGCCACTTCGCGCGCCATCGAGACCGCTGCCGGATTTGCAGGGCTGGCCTGCCTGTCCATGTCGGACGCCAGCATGCTCAGGAAGGCGTCGCGCGCGGCGGCCTTGTCTGCGGCGCCATCCTGCGAAGCCATGACCGCAGGCTGCGCGCCGGCGGCATGGGGCTGTCGCTCACCCTCGCGTGATGACTGGGCCTGAACTTGGGCCTGCGCCATGACCCGAGCAGCAGCTGGGTTGGCGGGCGTGGCCGGCATGGCGACATCTCCTGACTTGGCACTCTCCGGCGCGAGGGCTGCCCATGCCGGCAGCAGAGCCGCCATATCGACGGATGAATCAGCGGCCGACGGGAGTGCCCCGCTATCCTGTACGCCCTCGGCGGTCCCTTCGACCACCGGCGCAGCCGTTTCACCAGCGGGCACGGTCAACGTGGCCTTTTCGCCCAGCATGCCAAGCAACTGGTCAAGCAAGGACATCGGCTCATCCTTGTCCGCATCTTCCGCCGAAGGCGCGGCAGCAGGTTGCAGCATGGCGTCCAGCGCCTTGGCCTCGGGGCTATTGACCTCGGCCACGGCCTGGGCGTTGCGGATTTCCTGCCCCAGCTCGGCCAGCAGGCCGGCGCGCACCTCGGCGGGCAGGGTTTCCAGTTGCTGCTCCAGGGCCGGGGCCATGGATTGCAGAAAGGCGGCGAAATCGACCGTGCCGTCGCCCTGCATCACCGAAGGCGAGAGGCTGGCCGCGCTTGTCGGCAGGACGTTCATCAGCGCCTGGATCAGACCTTGCTGCATGGCTTTATCCCCGTTCGGTCGACGTCATGGTGAGATGCAGGCGCCCGGCGAATTCGTCCTGAACGCGCTGGTCACGGCTGTTCTGATCGCGCGCGATGGTGGCTGCCAGTTTCTCTTCCACCTTGTGCAGCCCGCGGCTGCGGGTGCGCTGTTCATTCCAGGCCTGCGCGAGCTTGGCGTGCTCTTGCTCCATGCGCTCGACCACCTGGCGCTGCTGAATGACGGCCTCTTCGATCCGGGCCATGAAGGCGCGGTAGTTCTGCAAGGCGAAAACGCCAGAACTGGCGCCGGTGTTGAACGACAGGCGCGCGGCATATTCGCGCTGGTAATCCTCCAGCATGGAGAGACGCTGCTGCTGCTCATCCAACCGGGCACGCGCCTCGGCCATGCGGCGGGCGGCCTTGTCCTCTTCCTGGCGGGCGAACTCGCCCAGCCGCTCCAGGCGCTGCTGACGTTGTTGATGGGTCATGCGTCCGTCCCCCCTTTGAGGACTCTAGCCGAAGCGGGTGTGTGCGTCATGGGTTCGGCTTCAATGTTGCAGCAGGTTTTCGAGGCCGTCGATGCTTTCTTCCATCGCGCTACCGTGGCGCAAGTCCTGGCGCAGGAAATCTTCCAGCCTGGGATGCATGTCGACCGCGGCGTCGATGCGGCTGTCGGTGCCTCGCCGGTAGGCGCCAACGCTGATCAGGTCGCGGTTCTGGGTATAGGTGGCGGCCAGCTGGCGGAAGCGCAGGGCGGCATCGCGCTGTTCCGGCGGCACGATGGCGGGCATCACGCGGCTGACCGAGGCCTCGACATCGATCGCCGGGTAACGCCCGGTCTCGGCGATCCCGCGCGAGAGGAGGATGTGGCCGTCGAGAATGGCGCGCGCGGCATCGGCGATCGGGTCCTGCGGATCATCGCCCTCGGTCAGCACGGTGTAGAACGCGGTGATGGAACCGCCGCCCTCCTCCCCATTGCCCGCGCGCT
>JBFLVP010000005.1:0-10108 GCA_040758395.1 Pseudomonadota bacterium | reverse complement strand
AGACGCGACCGTAGGTCGGCTTGAGGCCGGTCACACCGCAGTAGGCTGCGGGCTGACGGATGGAGCCGCCGGTATCGGTGCCGGTGGCGACGGGAACCAGCCCGGCGGCTAGCGCGGCGGCGGAACCGCCGGAGGAACCGCCGGGCACGGCGGCGACGTCCCATGGGTTCTTCGTCGCCCCGTAATGGCTGGATTCGCTGGTCGAGCCCATGGCGAATTCGTCCATGTTCAGCTTGCCGAGCATGACCGTGCCGGCCTGGCGCAGACGTTCGACCACGGTCGCGTCATAGGGCGCGACGAAATTGTCCAGCATGCGCGAGCCGCAGGAGGTCCTGACCCCAAGGGTGCAGAAGATGTCCTTGTGCGCCAGCGGAATGCCGGTGAGGGGACCGGCCTGACCGGCGGCGATGCGATGGTCGGCGGCCCGCGCGGCTTCCAGGGCCTCGCCCTCGGTCACGGTGATGAAGCTGTTGAGGGCGCCGTCGTGCGCCCTGATGCGGGCGAGAAAGTGCTGGGCCAGTTCGACCGCGGAGATTTCCTTGCGATCGAGCATGCCGCGCAGTTCGGCCAGTGTTTTCTGATGCAGGACAGACATTATTCGATCACCTTCGGCACCAGGAACAGGCCGTTCTCGACCGCCGGAGCGTTGAGCTGGAACAGCTCGCGCTGGTCAGTCTCGGTCACCGTGTCGGGGCGCAGGCGCTGGGCCATGTCCAACGGGTGAGCCATCGGCTCGATACCTTGCACATCCGCCTGGTTCATGCGTTCGACCAGGTCGAGGATGCCGGACAGGTCATGGGCATAACGCTCCACCTCGGCCTCGTCGACAGCCAGACGGGCGAGATGGGCAATCTTCTTCACTTCCGAAGGCGCGATCGTCATCAGTGGCTCTTTTGATCCTGAACAGGAAAGCATTAGGGAAACGCTGAATGTCAGCGTTTCGCGTTTGGGACAGGACGCCCCAACGCGAACAACGACACAAGTCGTTGATTCGCGGAGGCCGTCGCGGACATGTGCCGCGACGCTCTCGAAGGCTGAAGTCCAACGAGCCTTCCGGCAGGGAAGCCGGAAGAGCCTGAGAGGAGGGATCAGCCGAGCTGAAAAAATCCAGGGATGGATTTTTCCAGCATTTCCCCAGGGAGGGCAAAAATGTAGCACAGCGAGGCACCTTGCCCAAGGCCAGGGGGGTTGATAAAGTGCCCAGCTTGGGCTAATCACCCCCCATTATTTATTTGCCTTCTTCACCCCGAAATAACCGCAATACCTCTATCCGCCATGTTCAAGAATCTTTTCGGCCTGTTCTCCACTGACCTGTCCATCGACCTTGGCACCGCCAACACCCTGATCTACGTCCAGGGACGCGGTATCGTGCTGGATGAGCCGTCCGTCGTTGCCATTCGCCAGGACGGCGGCCAGCGTTCGATCCAGGCCTTCGGCATCGAAGCCAAGAAGATGCTCGGCCGCACCCCGCAGAACATCACCGCCGTGCGCCCGCTGCGCGATGGCGTGATCGCCGACTTCCACGTCACCGAAAAGATGCTTCAGCACTTCATTCGCAAGGCACAAGGCAACAGCCTGATGCGCTCCAGTCCGCGTGTACTGGTCTGCGTCCCGGTCGGCGCCACCCCGGTCGAGCGCAAGGCGATCAAGGAATCGGTGCTGGGCGCCGGCGCACGCAAGGCCTACCTGATCGAAGAGCCGATGTCGGCCGCGATCGGTGCCGGCATCAATGTCGACGAGCCGCGCGGCTCGATGGTCGTGGACATTGGCGGCGGCACCTCCGAGGTGGCGGTCATCTCGCTGGACGGCATCGTCTACTCCGCCTCGGCCCGCATCGGCGGCGACAAGTTCGACGAGGCCATCATCAGCTACGTGCGCCGCAACTACGGCATGCTGATCGGCGAGGCCACCGCCGAGCGGATCAAGAAGGAGATTGGTTGCGCCTACCCCGGCAAGGAACTGCTGGAGATCGAGGTCAAGGGTCGCAACCTGTCCGAGGGCGTGCCGCGCACCTTCACCCTCAACAGCAACGAGATCCTCGAGGCCCTCAACGAGCCGCTGTACGGCATCGTCCAGGCCGTGCGCACCGCGCTGGAACAGACTCCGCCGGAATTGGGCGCGGATATCGCCGAGCGCGGCATCGTGCTGACCGGCGGCGGTGCCCTGCTGCGTGACCTCGACCGCCTGCTGATGGAAGAAACCGGCCTGCCGGTGGTGGTCGCAGACGACCCGCTGACCTGCGTTGCACGCGGGGGTGGTCGCGTCCTCGAGTTGATCGGCGAACGTCACAGCACCCTCTTCTCGGTCGAATAATCCGGCCTGCGGGAAGCCGCTCGCATGGCCAGTCTCTTTCGCAAGGGCCGTGGCGGGCCGGTCTGGCTCGCCATCCTCGTACTTCTCTCCCTTGGACTCTATCTCGCCGACACGCGACTGCAGATGACCGAAGGGCTGCGCGGCTGGCTGATGGCTGGTCTGGAGCCACTTCAGCGACTGGTCGCCCTGCCGTCCACCCTCTGGCATGGCGCAACAGAGGCCCTCCAGTCGCGTGAGTCGCTTGAGGATGAGAACGCCCGCCTCAAGCAGGACAATCTGCTGCTCAAGACCCAGATGCAGACCTTCTGGTCCGTCCAGGAGGAAAACAAGCGCCTGCGCGCCCTGCTGAACGCCACCAGCCCACTGGAGCAGGACCTGTTGCTGGCCGATACCCTGCCGGTACGGGACGGCAACATCACCCGCACCCTCCTCATCAATCGTGGCGCCCATGACGGGGTGCATATCGGCCAGGCCGCCTTGACCACGGAAGGTGTGCTCGGGCAGGTGATCCATGTCGGGCCGCGCACTGCGGAAATCCTGCCCCTGACGGATGGTAGCCACGCCATTCCGGTACGCGTGGCGCGCACCGGACAGCGGGCGGTTGCACGTGGCACGGGTTCAAGCGAACGCCTGGATATCCTCCACATGCCCAACAATGCCGAGGTACGCGAGGGCGACCTGTTGATGACCTCGGGTCTGGGTGGAGGTTTTCCGGAAGGCTTCCCCGTGGCGGTCGTGACGATTGTCGCCCCGGCACAGAGCGGGCCGTTCGCGACGATCAGCGCGCGCCCGCTGGCGGCGACGGATGACCCGCGCGAAGTCATCCTCGTCTGGATGCGCAGTCCCGACGCGCCGCTGACGCCGCCCGGGGAGCTCCATGAACCGTAAGCGCGACGGCTTGCTGCTCATCGCCACCAGCCTGCTGGCCGCCCTGACCCTGGAGATGGTTCCCCTGCCCCCGCCCCTCCAGCTCTGGCAGCCGCCCTGGCTGCTGCTGATCGTGTTGTTCTGGAACCTGCACAGGCCCGGTTCCGTTGGCATGACCATCGCATGGCTTACGGGCCTGCTGCTCGATGGGGCGCTGGGCAGCCCGCTAGGCACGCATGCCCTGCTTTTCACCATAACAACGACCTTCGTCCTGCTGGGGCAGCGTCTTCTGCATTCCATGCCGATGATCCAGCAGGCGCTCTGGATGGCGCTGCTTGCCTTCCTCCATCAGTTCGTGGCCTTTGCCATGGGCGGGGGGTTTGACTCCGCCTCGGCAAGCCTGATGCCTCAACTCGCACCCACGATCAGCGTCCTGCTCGCCTGGCCGCTGATCAACATCGCGCTGTTGAATCCACGTCGCCGGATGATGCCCTGAAAGCGCCTGAAAGAGGGGCTCCCAAGAACGCTCCGGATGGGCTCACTTCAGGAAATGCCGCAAAAATCCATCCCTGAATTTTTGCGGCTCGCCTCGTAACGCGAAGCTGGCGAAGCCCGAGGTACATGCCGTCCTCGTTGTCTGGAACAACGAGGGAACGCAACGCGTTCCCCGAAGGGCTGGTCACATGGATGTGACCAGCCGCGACGGGCTCCGCAAATCAATGGCTTACGCCCTTGTTTGAGCCACGCACCTCTCCCCGCGTAAGCGGGGCCTCGGGCATGGATGCCCGCTCTCGAGCGCCGTACCCCGAAGGGGCTTGGGGCATGGATGCCCCAAGGGTGCGAGAGGAGGGATCAGGGGTGCAAGGCCAGGACGAACCGGGGCTTCCATGCCCCGGTCAGGAACCGCTGACATTCAGCGGTTCCTTCAGAATCAATCCAGCAACACCAGCGCCCACACCATGGCCGCAAGCAGCAGCGACATCAGCACCGCCGCCGAACCCATATCCTTGGCACGACCAGACAGCTTGTGCTGCTCCAGACCGACGCGATCGACGATGTTTTCGATCCCTGTGTTGAGCAGCTCGACCACCAACACCAGCATCAGGGTGCCGATCATCAGGGCACGTTCGATACCGCTCTCACCCAGCCAAAGGGCGAGCGGGGAAAGCAGCAGGGCGAGCCATAACTCCTGGCGGAATGCGGCCTCCTTGCGATAGCAGGTCCTGAGACCCTGCCATGAATAGCCCGCTGCCAGAATGACTCGGCGCAGCCCTGTGTTCTGAGAAGCCATCGCGTCCCCTTACTCGCCGATGAAATCCTTGTAGGCATCCGCATCCATCAGCGGGGGCAAGGTGCCGAGAGCGCGGCAGCGCAGGACCCAGCCTGTCTCGTAGGGATCCTCGTTGACCTGCTCCGGGTTGCTCGACAGAGCCTCGTTGACCTCCGTCACCTCGACGGCCAGCGGCGCCTGCACATCCCAGGCCGACTTCACCGACTCGACCGTGGCCAGGGTTTGCCCCTCCTCGAAGCGGGTGCCTGGCTCCGGCAGTTGTGCGTATACCAGATCACCCAGCAGCGACTGGCCATGCTCGGTGATGCCGACGGTCAGCAGGCCATCCTCATCCTGGCGCAGCCAGCTGTGACCTTCGGTATAGAGCAGGTTTTCGGGAAGCGAGCTCATATGCATCTCCAGCACGTGAAAATGCTCGAATCATGCCACATAAATGTTTCAGCGGATCGTTCCGCCCCGGCAAATCGACATGCCAGGGCATGGGATTTAACTCGGTTGCAGTGAGTGAAATCACTCACCCGATGAATCAATGTCCCGGGAGATAAACAAATCAAATAATGGCCATTCATATTTTATGGATAATGCTGCGAGTGCATAAGAAGAACGTTCAGGAGTCACCCCATGCATTCCCCCAACCTCCGTCTCAACCCCCTGGCCATCGGCATCCTGGCCACGACCGTTATGGGTGCGGTGCAGGCCGACGCCCTGGCCCCGGTTCAGGTCCAGGCCGAGGCCCTGCGCGATTCCCCCAACGTCGAGACACTCAACCTGGGTGATATCGACACCCACGTTCCCGCGGATGCCGGCGAGGCCCTGCGCGAGGTGAACGGCGTGTCCGCCAGCCGCATGAGCCAGCATGGCGTCGACCCCATTATCCGCGGCCAGACCGCCACCCAGCTCAACGTGCTGCTGGACGGCGGCTACGTGCACGGCGGCTGCCCGAACCGCATGGACCCGCCGACCAGCTTCGCCAGCCTCGAAACCTATGATCGCGTGGTCGTCGAAAAGGGCGTGCAGAGCGTCCAGCACGGCATGGGCGGCAGCGGCGGCACCGTACTGTTCGAGCGCGACACCGCAGCCAAGGCCGCAACCAAGGGCGTGCGAGGCAGCGCCGGCATTGCCGCCAGCGACAACGGCCTCAATGTCGGCGTGCATGCGGATGTGATGTACAGCAATGGCAAGGCCTACGTCCGCGCCTTCGGCGAGCACAAGGATGCCGATAACTACGAGGATGGCGAGGGTCGCGAGGTCCGCTCCGCCATGGAGCGCACCGCGGGTGGTCTGGTGGCGGGCTACCGTATCAGCGAACATGCAGGCGTCGAAGGCACCATCGAGGCCTCACGCGGTAAGGATGCGCTGTACGCGGGTGCCGGCATGGATGCACCCAAGGACGACCTCAACAGCTACCGTCTCAAGTACTGGAACCAGAACCTCGGCGGTGTGGTCGATGGCGTCAAGGCCGAAGCCTGGCGCAGCGAAGTCGACCATCTGATGGACAACTACTCGCTGCGCACCAACCCCG
This sequence comes from Pseudomonadota bacterium, assembly GCA_040758395.1. Classification (GTDB taxonomy): domain Bacteria; phylum Pseudomonadota; class Gammaproteobacteria; order Halothiobacillales; family Halothiobacillaceae; genus Thiofaba. The sequence continues at coordinate 4,115 of JBFLVP010000005.1, read as the reverse complement.
GCAACTGGATGGAGGCCCCCTCCGAGGTGACCACCCAGGGCGCCCGCCTGACCCTCACCAGCAAAGCCTCCAGCCAGCTCAGTCTGGATTACGGTCTGGACGTCCAGGATGTCAACCGCGAGGGCTGGCTGCAGGGCGTCAACAAGGTGAACGGCACACGCACCGTGGTCTCCCGCCTGTGGCCGGACGCCAGCCTGCGCAGCATCGGCGGCTTTGTCGAGGGCAACTATGCCGTCTCCGGTCATCAGCGCATCAAGGCCGGCCTGCGCGTGGACAGCGTCACCGCCAGCATCGACGACAGCCTGAACAACTCCATCGCCACCCACGCGCTTGTGCCTGCCGCCATTCGAGCGGAAGCGCAAAAAGACCAGGACAACACCTCCATCGGCGGCCTGCTCCGCTACGAGCATGATCTCGGCAGGGCCATGACCGCATTCGCCGGCCTCAGCCGCAGCGTGCGCCAGCCGGATGCCACCGAGCGCTACATCCTCCAGGCCGGCGGCGGCAACATCAACTGGTTGGGCAACCCGTCGCTCGACCCCGAGGTGCATCACCAGCTCGATGTCGGCCTGACCGGCAAGGGCAAGGGCTACAAGTGGGAAGCCGTAGTGTTCTATGACGACGTGAGCGACTTCGTACTGCGCGACAAGAACAACGGCCGCATCGCGGGTCTCCCGAATGACGCGACCATCTACCGCAACGTCGACGCCACTCTCGCTGGCGCCGAAGTTTCCGGCCAGTGGATGTTCGCACCGGGCTGGCACACCTATGGCGCCCTGGCCTACGTCAACGGCCAGAACGACACCGATGGCCGCAACATCGCCCAGCTGCCGCCGCTCAACGGCCGCGTCGGCCTGGATTACTCGGCCTCCAACTGGCATGCGGGCGGGCGCGTCCGCTTCGCCGCCCAGCAGCATGAGATCGACACCGTCAGCGGCCTGGACACCATCGAGACGCCGGAATACGCCGTGCTCGACCTCTACGGCGGCTACAACTTCAGCCGGACCGTCAGCCTGAAGCTGGGCATCGACAACGTGTTCGACCGCCTGTACGCCGAGCATGTCAACCGTGCCTTCTCCTTCACGGATGGCGGCATCTTCGCCACCAACGAGCGCATCTACGAACCCGGCCGCACCCTCTGGGCGCGCCTGGACACCCAGTTCTGATTGCAGAGCGCCTCTCCCACGGCCCCGCCCATGCGGGGCTTTTTTCTGTCAAATCGAAGGAGTAATACATGAAACAAAGCCGCGCATTCATCTCTGCGGGCCTGTTCGCCCTGACTGCCGCCATGCCCTTCGCTCCGGCCATGGCCGAGCCCCCCATCCAGCTTGCCAGCCCGATCGTCGAGCTGGTGCCCATCGTCAAAAGCCAAGGTTCCGAGCTGAACCTGACGGCCGACCAGAAGGCCAAGCTGGACGCCTGGATGGCCGAGGCACCCACCAAGCGCAAGGCGGTGGAGAAGGAGCAGGTCGAACTACGCGCCAGCCTGCGCAAGGCCATTCTTTCCCTCAATGCGGATGACGAGCGCAAGGCGCTGATCGAGCAGATCACCACCAACGAGGCCAGGCTGCTCTCGATGCGCGCCAAGTGCACCGACTTCCTGCGCGACCTGCTGACCGCCGAGCAGTTCGACAAGGTGGTGGCGGCCTACAAGGCCAAGTAATCGCCCCCCGCGAAAAACAAAGGCCCCGCACGATGGCGGGGCCTTTTTCATTGCGTGGATCCGTAGTGTGAACTCAATGACCGCAACCGCACCCCTCCTCGCCTTCGTCATGATCATGCCCGTGGTCCACTGGCGAAGAAGAGGCCTCGCCGCGCAGGAAGGCCTGCACCGCGGCATCGGGGTCGGTTTCGGGGGTGGCCCATACCTGCACGCCCAGACGTTGCAGGCGCATGACCATGCCCTGCCCCATGCCCTGGCTGATCAGGGCGGTGATGCCATCCAGCCCTGGCGGTAGACCAGCCCCGGTGGCGTGGAAACTCTCATCCATGCTCAACTCGACCAGTCGGCGCTGACCCACCACGCCATCCTCCACCGGATAGAGCCAGAACTTGCGGCAGCGGCCCGCGTGGCCGGTGACGGTCTTGCGGTTCTGACTGGTGACGGCGATCAGTTGATTCATGCTGTATCTCCAAAACGGAAGCACTTGCCGGCCGGCGCCTCGACAAAACGGTCCGGGAAGCGGGAGCGCAGGTAGCACTGGGCATTCAGGCCGGTGCAGTGGTTGGGAGCCAGGACCCGGACGTCCAGGGTTTCGAGCAGTCCCGCGGTATGCGCCAGACGCTCATCGTCCGCACGCAGCAGATGGGTGCCGCCGATCACCGCGTGAATGGGCAACCCGCCGGTCAGCTCGCTGATGTATTCCAGCGTGTTGACCACGCCCGCGTGGCAGCACCCGAGGATGACGACGACGCCCTCCGGCAGCACGGCGTAAATCGCCTGATCGTCCGGGAGCGTGTCTTCCTCCTGTTTGTGGGTGTCGCAATAGAAGGGGCCGCCGGTGTCCTCGAAATCATTCCGACGCGGAACCGGCCCGGTGACGAACAGACCGGGGATGATCTCGGTCGGCTTTTCCGTGGCATGCACCCGACGCGCATGCCCCAGCGCCGCGATGGACGCCGTCGGCGCACCGATGTCCTTGCCCTCGCGGTTGAACTTGGGCCGCAGAGCCTCGGGATGGAGGAACATCTCCACCGCCCCACACCGTGCGAGCACCTGAGGCAGCCCGCCCGTGTGGTCGTAATGGCCATGGCTGAGCACGATGGCCTCAAGCCCGGACAGGTCGATGCCGAGCAGGTCGGCATTGTGCGTGAGGGTGAGCCCTTGCCCGGTATCGAACAGGACATCCCTTCCATCGGCGCGCAGATGGAAAGCGATACCGTGTTCGCCAAGCAGGCCGCGGCCGGCGGGCTGATTTTCCACCAGCACGGTGATGTCGAGATGCTTGAGCATGATCCCATCCTCCTCGAAGGACATGAATGGACAATGAATCTCCATCCTTGCAGCAGGACATGGGGGCGAAACGATTGGGCCGCGCCACACATTCCTGCAAGAACGAAAGCCGTCCTGACCAAGGCCTGAAACAAGCAAGGCCCCGAAGGGGGCCTTGTCATCATGGCATAAGTTTTACTTATATAAAATAAACATCAAGTCAACGAGCGACCTCGGCATAGTAAGAGGCAAGGGCCTCGATCTCGGCGTCGGTCAGCGGCTCGGCAAAGGCACGCATGGCTTTTGCCGCATCGCTGCTCCGGCTGCCGTCGCGATAGAGCTGCATGGTGCGCACGAAGTACTCGGGGGTCATGCCGGCCAGGGCCGGGGTCTCGTTCACGCCACCCTGGCCATGCAGCCCGTGACAGGCCGCGCAGGGGGTGACCAGACGTGTCGGATCGCCCTTGCGGACCAGCTTCTCGGCAACGTCGTTGCCACCGTTCATCGCCGGCAGAGGTTGGGCGGCGTAGAAGGCCGCCAGATCCGCCATGTCCTGCTCGCTCAGGGTGTGAACGGCAGTCACCATCAGGTGTCCGCGTGCATCCTCGGACCTGCGTTCGGTCTTGTAGTCGAGCAGCATCTTGTAGGTGTACTCGGCGCGCTGACCGGCCAGCGAGGGCCAGTTCATGGTCGTGGCTTCGCCCGCCTCGCCATGACAGGAGGCGCAGAAGTTGTCGCCGTGCAGCTGCTTGCCGCGCACGGCATCACCTTTCGGCATGGTCTGCAGGGCCTGGGCCAGGGTGGCCGACGTCCAGGCAGGGGCTGCCGGGGTGGCGGCATGTTCCGCACCCACGGCGAGCAGGCTGAGAGAGGCGGCCAGCATGCCGCCCAGGATCGGGAAGGTCTTACGCATCATGGGCCTCATACAAAGCAATCATCGGTGAAGGACTTCATCCAGGCATGGGTGTAGAGCGCCGCGAGGTTGCGCTGCACCGGGCCCGCGTCCAGTGGCAGGTAGCGCCGGGCAGGGACACGCGTGATCCGCCCGTCCTTGACGCGGAACACGTCAGCCACGAACTGGCCCCAGTTCTGGTTGCCCGCCAGCGCGTAGCAGGTGTTCTGGTACAGCGGATCGCCCAGGTGCTCGCCACGCAGCAGGGACTTGACCTGCAGCGCCACGACC
>JBFLVP010000004.1:0-112741 GCA_040758395.1 Pseudomonadota bacterium | reverse complement strand
ACCCCTGCATGACGCTCTGCACCGCATCACTGCGGGCCCCGCGACCTTGCTCGGCCTTCAGGCCGGGGCCATCGCCCCCGGTCGCCGCGCCGACCTCTGCCTATTCGACCCGGAGGCCGCCTGGACCTTGGACACGGCGACCATGCTCAGCCGCGGACGCAACACCCCGTTCCATGGCTGGGACTTCAACGGCCGCGTCACCCACAGCTGGGTGGCAGGCCGTCTGGTCTACCGGCGCGACGGTGCGCCGACCTGATGGAGGAACCGGCGGATGGACGGCCTGAATACGCTTCTTCAGGGCTTTGACTGGGCGGCCATCGCGCAACGCTCGGGCCATTTCCTGCTGATTCTGATCCTCGGCTGGTTGGCCATGCGCGGGCTGCGCATCCTGCTGCGCCGGGTCGAAAAGATCCTGCTCGGCCGCCAGCATCCGGACACCGGCGCCGAAGCCATCGAAGGCGCCAAGCGTGTCGAAACCATCATCCGCCTGCTTCGCCAGGCCAGCACCATCGTCATTGGGGTCGTGGTGCTGCTGCTCGCCCTGCGCGAGATCGGCCTCGACATCACCCCGATCCTCGCCTCCGCCGGGATCGTCGGCCTGGCGGTCGGCTTCGGCGCGCAGAACCTGGTGCGCGACGTCATCACCGGTTTCTTCATGATCCTGGAGGACCAGGTCCGGGTCGGCGATGTGGCGGTGGTCAATGGCACGGGCGGCGTGGTCGAGCGGGTGGGCCTGCGCACCATCGTCCTGCGCGACCTGGAGGGCACCGTCCACACCTTCCCGAACGGCACCATCAACACCCTGGCCAACAAGACCACCGGCTGGTCGGCCTATGTACTGGACGTCGGCGTGGGCTACGGCGAGGACATCGACCGGGTCATCGGCATCATGCGCAAGGTCGGCGCCGAGCTGCGTGCCGATGAAACCTTCGGCCCGCTGATGATCGATGACGTGGAGGTCTTCGGACTGGACAACTTCGCCGACTCGGCCCTGGTGTTCAAGGTGCGGCTGAAGACCCTGCCGATCAAGCAATGGGATGTGGGCAGGGAGTTCCGCCGCCGCCTCAAGATCGCCTTCGACCGGGAGAAGGTCGAAATCCCCTTTCCGCAGCGGGTGGTGCACGTCACCTCCAGCCAGTCGCTGGCCACTGACTGAACCCGACTGGCATCAAACCGTCACATGACGGTTATACGTTGTGCGTGCCCACCACCCCGAGGACACGCCATGAACGACGCTGACGTAATCACCGCCCCGAAGATCCTCCAGATGATGCCGGCCGAGGGCTGGTATGCCTTCTTCAAGGATGAAGACGAATCACTGAACTTCGAGCCGCTGGTCTGCTTCGCGCTGACCGAGAACGCCGACGGCGAGACCGAGGTTCGCCCGATGTTCTGGCAGGACAGCTATGTCGACTTCGCGGACGACTACGACAATTTCGAAGGCGTCGAGAAGGTCGACATGGCTGAGGATGACTGGGACATCGACCTCGAAGACATGGAACTTGAGGAAGCCGTCGAAGAGTCCGCCGTGAAGGCCTGATCCTCCCGGGGCGGGTTTATTCCGCCCCGTCGTTTTCCCCCGCATCAAGCAGATGCTTGATCGCCGCCCCCGCCAGCATCATCCCGAACAGGTTCGGCATGTAGCTGATCGTCCCGTTCACCGCCCGTGACCTTCCCGGTACATCCCCGCCAACGGGCTCATGCGGCAGCGCCTTGATCGGCGTTTCCCAGGAATAGACCACCGGACTGTTGAGGGCCGCGCCACGCTCCCGCAGGGCCTTGCGCAACTCGCGCGCAAGCGGGCAGGTATGGGTCTGGTTGAGGCTGCTCACGCCCACCTTGCCGACGTCCAGCCGCCCGCCCGCGCCGAGGCTGGAATAGACAGGCACATGATGGCGCTGGCAGGCATGGATCAGCGCGGCCTTGCAGGCAATGCTGTCGATGCAGTCGATCACGAGGTCAAAACCGCCCTCGCGGATCAGGCCCTCGGCCTGCTCCTGACGCAGAAACTCGATGCGCGCGCTCACCTCGAGATCGGGACGGATATCGCGCAACCGCTCGGCCATCGCCTCGGCCTTCTTTCGGTCCAAGGTGGAATGCAGGGCGACCAGCTGGCGGTTGAGGTTGGTGATGTTCACCTCGTCATGGTCGAGTAGGGTGATGCGACCGATGCCCGCCCGTGCCACCGCCTCGGCCACCGCGCCGCCCACCCCGCCCACCCCCGCGACCAGCACATGCTTGCCGGCCAGGAGGGCCAGACCTTCGTCGCCGAGCAGGATGCGGGTGCGCTGGTGCATGTCAGGGGTGGTGGTCACGTCATTCTCCAGGGAAGTGGAACAGGGCGGCGGCATTCTGCCACGTGATCGCCGCCATCGCCTCGTTAGACAGGCCATGCAGTCCGGCCAGCACCACCAGCGTATCGACCAGGAAGGCGGGTTCGTTGGGCCCGGCCCGGCCGTGGGGCGGCTGATCGGGGGCATCGCTTTCCAGCACGATGCGCTCCGTCGGCAGCCCGGCGACCACCTGCCGCAGACGTGTCGCGCGTGGATGGGTGATCATTCCGCCGATACCCAGATATAACCCGAGTTTCAAAAATCGCTCCGCCTGCTGGGCACTGCCGTGAAAACCGTGCACCATCCCGCGCAGCCCGGGCAGGCGGGCAAGGTGCATGGCCAGCACGTCCTCGCTCTTGTGTGCGTGCAGGATGACCGGCAGATCCCGCTCACGCGCCAGCCGCAACTGCGGCAAGAGCAGGTCCTCCTGGGCCTTGCGCGAGGCACGACCGGGACCGAAATCCAGCCCACACTCCCCCACCGCGACCGCGCCGCCACGTTCGATCCATGCCGCCAGGCGCGTCAGCGCGGCGAGGGGGTGCTCGAACCAAGGGTGCAGGCCGTAGGCCACGCCGATCCACGGCTGGTGACGTGACAACCGCATCAGCACCGGCCAGTCGCGCGCCTGCGCCGCCACCCCAATCAACGCCCCGACCCCGGCCTCGCGCGCATGCACGAAGGCCTTCTGCCGCAAGGCGGCGAAGCGCGGATCCGCCGGATGGCAATGACTGTCGTAAAGGGGCAAGTGCAATGAATCGACCTGTGGTGGCTTTATGCTATGTTGGCACGGAACGGAATCGGGTCCATCCATGAACATCTCTACCCTGCTCGGCATCCTCATCGGCCTCGGCCTGATCGGCGGCACCATCGCGCTGACCGCCGACGATTTTCTGATGTTCCTGAATCTGCCCAGCCTGGTCATGGTCCTGGGCGGCACCATCGCCGCCACCCTCATCAGCTATCCGTTCCGTGAACTGCGCAACGTGTTCAAGGTCTTCGGCATCGTCCTGCGCAACGAAAAGCTCTATGCCAAACAGGACCTGGACGAACTCATCGACGTCAGCAAGCTGATGTTCCAGGGGCAGATGCACAAGGCGGACGAGCGCCTGAACATGATCAAGAACCCCTTCCTGCGCACCGGCATCCAGCTGGTGCTGGATGGATCCAGTTCGGACGACATCAGCAGCCTGCTGCAATGGCGTATCGCCCGGATGCGCGCGCGCGAGCGGGCGGAGGCGCAGATCTTCCGCACCATGGCGGCCTTCGCACCCGCCTTCGGCATGCTCGGCACCCTGCTCGGCCTGATCAACATGCTCTCCGGCATGGACGCGGCGGGCTTCGAGCACATCGGCCAGAACATGGCTCTGGCGATGATCACCACCCTGTATGGCATCACCCTCGCCAACCTCGTGTTCAAGCCGGTCGCCCTCAAGCTGGAACGCCGCACCGAGCAGCGCGTCATGCTGATGAACATGGTGGTCGAAGGCGTGATGATGATGCACGAGAAGCGCAGCCCGGCCTTCATCCGCGAGGCCGTCCACTCCTTCATGGCGCAGTACGAGGACGAACTGCGCGACGACGGCCGCCCGACGACCATGCCGCTCCGCCCCAGTGGCGCCCGTCGTGGCTGAGACCCAGGACACGTTGCCCGCCAGTCCGGAATCGCCTATCCCGGTTGCTGGCAAGGGGGAAATGGCCCAGGCAGCCCGCCAGTCCCAGGCGGCGGTCGAGCGGGAGGGCCTGCCCGTTCAGCATGCCGCCAAGGCCGTGCGCAACCGCCCATGGCAGCAGGCCTGGGACACTACGGCGCGTGACGAAGTCGAGGACGAAAACAACTGGCTGATGACCTTCGGCGACCTGATGTCGCTGCTGCTGGTCATGTTCGTGTTCATCGTCGCCTTCTCCAGCTTCCAGCCCGAGCGCTATGCCGTCAGCGAGGCCCCCCAACCGGTCGAAGGCAGCGGACAGCCAGCCATCCCCATCGAGGCGCCCCCCGCGGAAACACCCCAGCCGCCCACCGCCTCGCCACCCCACGCTGCGGACAGCGCGCCGCTGCCCGAACTCGATCCGGCCTTCCAGGCGCTCGGCAAGGACGTACAGGTCAACGTCCAGCAGGGACAGATCAACCTGCAGATCCCGGACAGCATCCTCTTTTCCGCGGGCACCGCCAACCTGTCCGAGGCCGGGCTGCCGCTGCTCGATCGCATCGCGGAGGCCCTCAAGAGCAACCGCTACGGCATTTCCATCGAGGGGCATACGGACAGCATCCCCATCCGCAACGTGCGCTTCCCGTCCAACTGGGAACTGTCAGCCGCCCGCGCCGCCATTGTCCTGCGCTACTTCATTGCCCGCGGGATTCCCCCCGAACGCATGCGCGCCATCGGCTACGCCGATACCCGCCCGGTCGTCCCCAACGACACCCCGGAGTCGCGCGCGAGAAACCGACGCGTCGAGCTCGTCCTGCACGTGAACCCCGGCCAGGGACAGTGAATGCCCAACACACGCGATCGCCCAATGAGCCTGTTTGAACTGCACCCACGCCTTGCCGCCGACACCTTCGAAATCACCCGCCTGCCGCTCTGTCGCGTGCTGCTGATGAACGACGCCCATTACCCCTGGCTGATCCTGGTGCCGCAGCGCCCGGGCATCCGCGAAATCCACGAGCTGAGCGACGCCGATCAGATCCAGCTCATCCGCGAGTCCAGCCATGTCGCCCGTGCCATGACCGCGCTGTGCAAGCCCGACAAGATGAATATCGCCGCGCTCGGCAACGTGGTCCCGCAGCTGCACATCCACCATATCGCCCGATTCGAGACCGACGCCGCCTGGCCGAAGCCGGTTTGGGGGTATGTCCCGGCCCGACCCTACACGGAAATCGACGCCTCCGACCTTGCCGCCACGCTGACCGACACCCTGCTAAAGTTTCCGCCGGACTGGTCGAGTTCATAAGTTAATGAGCCACTGCCATTCATAAGCGATATTAATGGGCCAATCACAAACTTAAAGCAATCTGTCAACCCGCACAGATTGCAACGTTGTAAACCGAGTGTTAAAAGCTTTCGCGATTACTTGCTTTATATCAAGCCGTGCCGCATACTTTCACGGCGGGCTTTTGCGCCTCTTTTCAAGCCGTTATTGAAAACGTAAGGAGATAAATCATGCCGGCCGCCGCGCTGATGGGTTTGAGCTTGCTCGTGATCGGAGACAGCCACCTCGCCACACCCAACCACCTGATCGGCACGCTGCCCGACCGTCTGATGGAGCAAGGCGCCAAGGTTCATGCCATTGGCGTATGCGGCGCGCATGCGGCTGACTGGCTCAAGGTCTCTCCGGGGGACTGCGGCCGTGCCGAACGCACAGGCGAAGCCCCCGCCGAAAGGATCGAGGAAGGCGCGACGACGACCCCCATCAAGACCCTGATCGCCCAGGAAAAGCCTGACGCGGTGGTTGTTGTGATGGGCGACACCATCGGCTCCTACAAGAACCCGGATTTCCCGAAAACCTGGGCGTACCAGCAGGTTTCCTCCCTGACCCAGGCAATCAACAGCACTGGCACGGCCTGCTACTGGGTGGGTCCGGGCTGGGCTCCCGAGGGCGGTCGTTTCGGCAAGACCTTTGCCCGGGTTGAAGTGCTCAACCAGTTCCTCAGCGAGAACGTCGCGCCCTGCACGTATATCGACTCGACCAAATTCTCCCAGCCGGGCGAATGGAAGACCATTGACGGCCAGCACTACGTGGGCGGTGCCTACAGGAAGTGGGCCAACGCCATCGCCGACGTCATCATCAGCAACCCGCCAAAGAAAGCACAATGAACAAGCGTCTGATCGGATCGCTCGCGCTAAGCCTTCTGGCCCCGTTTTACGCCCAGGCCGACGAGCCCAAGCTTTATCCGACCGGGCCGGCCGAAGACGCCTCGTTCATCCGCTTTGTCGACGCTCTTTCTGGTCCGCTGGAAGTCCGCGCCGGCAAGGATGCGCGCATCGCATTGGACGCCGGCAACAGCAGCACCACCTGGCAGGCCGTCAAGGCCCGCGCCCCGCTGGCCGCGACCCTGCACCATGGCGGCCAGAGCCAGGCCATCGAAGTCAGCGTGCAGCCCAGCGAGTTCGTCACTGTCGCTGCCATTCCCGATGGCAAGTCAGGGTGGAAAGCCGAGCTCGGCCGCGAAACCCCCTCAGACTTCAGCGCCTTCAAGGTCTCCCTCGGCCTGATGAACCTGGCCGCGGACTGCCCGTCGGCGACCATCAAGCTCGCCGGCAAGGATGTAGCGATTGTCGAAGACGCCACCCCTCGCGCCATCAAGCGCCGCCAGATCAATCCGGTAGCCCTTGGTGTCGACCTGTACTGCCAGGGCCAGCGCGTCGGCGAGCCGGTGAACCTGGGCAGCCTGCGGGCTGGCGAGCGCTGGACGGTGCTGGTGCGCCCAACGAGCGAAGGCCCTCGACTCATGCCCATTCTGGACCGGATGCCATGAGCATCGCGCCAGCGCCATTCATGAAGCAAGGAAGCATGCATGGTCTTCGCCTCGCTTGAGTTCCTGACGCTCTTCTTCCCGCTGTTTCTGCTGGCGTACGCCCTCAGCCCGAGGGCGTTCAAGAACCTCACCCTGATGGTATTCAGCTGGGTATTCTATGCTTGGTGGAGTCCTTCTTTCCTGTGGGTGCTGATTGGTGTGACCCTAGTCGCATGGATCACCGGGATCGTGCTGGAGCGCACACTGGAGGACCGCTGGAGAAAGGCCGTACTCACCCTGTCGATCATCGCCCTCGCAGGGCTTCTGGCCTTCTACAAATACGCCAATCTCCTCGTCGAGGCACTCATCGAGCCGCTCCTGGCAGCCCAGGACCACGGCCTCGTCTGGGAACGGCTGATTCTGCCGATCGGCATCTCCTTCATCGTCCTGCAAGCCATCTCCTACATCGTCGATGTCTATCGGCGCACGGTACATGCCGAGCATGACTTCATCGCCTACGCCGCCTACAAGGCGATGTTCTCGCAATTGATCGCCGGTCCGATCGTGCGGTATTCCCATGTCGAAAAGGAGTTGCACAACCGCCCCTTCGACAGCATGCACGTAGCCGCGGGACTGCGTTACTTCATGATCGGGCTGTCGATGAAGGTCATCATCGCCGACACCCTGGCTCCGCTCGCCGACGCCTGCTTTGCCGTGCCACAACCCAGCATGGCGGACGCCTGGCTGGGGGCCTTCACCTACGGCATGCAGCTGTTCTTCGATTTCGCCGGTTACAGCGCCATGGCCATCGGCATCGGCCAGATGCTCGGCTTCCGCTTCCCGGAGAACTTCGATGCCCCTTACATCTCACGCTCGATCCAGGAATTCTGGCGCCGCTGGCACATGACCCTCGGAAGCTGGCTGCGCGACTATCTCTACATCCCGCTTGGCGGCAGCCGTGTAGCTGCTTGGCGCATCTACTTCAACCTGATGCTGGTGATGGCCATTTCCGGCCTCTGGCACGGCGCGGACAGCATCAACTTCCTGCTCTGGGGCCTGCTGCATGGCCTCGCCATGGTCATCCAGCGCGCTTGGGAGCAGAACCATGGCCCCAGGCTTCCAGCCCTCGCAGCCTGGAGCATCACCATGGTGTTCGTGTTCTCGGCCTGGGTCCTGTTCCGGGCCCCGGACCTCGCCAGCGCATGGGCCATGTATCAGGGACAGCTCGGCATGCATGGATTTGCCCTGAGCGAAGAGGTGGCCCTGGTCCTGCGTCCGGTGCACATACTGACCATGGCGCTTGCCATCGTTGCCGCAAGCTGGCCGCTGTGGCGAGAGCATCTGAACCTGCGTGCGCCCATGCCACGCATGGCACAGGACACGCTTGCACTATGGCCACTGCTTGGCATTTTTGTTGCTACAGCACTGATGTCCAGTCGCGGCGCCTCTCCATTCCTGTATTTCCAGTTCTGAGTCATGTCGCAGGCATTCCACACCACACTGATACGCAAGCGCTGGCAGGCCTGGGCTTTCATTGGCACCTTTGGGGCACTGCTGCTTGGTTTTGGTGCAAGTAACATCCTGGCCTGGCATGACGACGGCCTGAGCAAGACACTGGAAAACGGTTGGCACGGCTTTGCGGATGGCAAGCCCATGCAGGCTCTTGCCGAAGACCTGCGAAAGACCCCTCTCGCCGACTGGCTTGGCCAGCGACAGCGCGAGATGGGCTGGCTGGTCTTCAACGACCTGGGGGCACGCGTCCAGCAAGGCTGCCCAGGCTGGCTGTTCCTGTCCGACGAGCTCAAGCCACACCGCGATGCCACCAGGCATGCCGAGGAGCGCGCGCGAGTTGCCATTGAGCTGCAGCGGGCGCTTGAAACGCGCGGCAGCAGGTTGGTCATTGCCCTGGTGCCCGACAAGACCCGCATCGAAGCGGATCATCGTTGCGACCTCCCTCGTCCTCCCAGCCTCGACGAGCGCTACCATGCCTGGCTGCAAACTCTGGCGGCCTCTGGCGTGACCGTGGTTGATCTTGGCGCCGCCCTGAACCCTGTCAAGCAGCAGCTCGGCGCGGCCTTCGACCGGACCGACACCCATTGGCGCATCGAAGGGGCCCAGGCCGCGGCGAACGCCATTGCCGATCGACTCAAGGCGCGAGGATTCGCCCCCGCCTCCCCGACGTTGATTGAACATCACCCGGGAGAAGCCAGACCGCGCTGGGGCGACCTCGTGCGCCTGGCGGGGTTGGACAAGCTGCCCGAGGCCTGGCGGCCGGACCCTGACCAGGTTCCCAGCCTCGAGTTTGCGGCAAGTGCGCAAGAGCCATCAGACATCAGCGCCGATGCCCTGTTCGGCGACGCCACCAACGAGCGCGTTGCCCTGGTGGGCACATCCTTCTCGCGAAACGCCCACTTTGCCGACTTTCTTGCCCAGGCCCTGCAAAGCGAGATTGGCAATCTCGCCCGCGATGGCGGGGGATTTGCTCAATCCATGTCCGATTTTCTCGAGCAGGAAGCCAAGAGCGACTCTCCTACCCCATGGGTCATCTGGGAAATTACCGAGCGCGTCCTGCAAGAGCCTCTGCAGGACATCGACCTGGCCCTGCTGGCCAAAGCTCCGGCTTCAACACCGCAGGCCACCTCGATTGCACAGACGTCACCCCGCTTTGAAATCGACCACGTTGACATGCACGACTTGAAGGCGACCCATGCAAGTCACTGATACATTGAAAATGAAGAGAGGCACGCCCCCATGCGCAGCATTCTGACCTTCGCCTCCCTCGGCCTCGCACTCGCCTCGACCCTGCTGCTCGGGCCGCAATGGGGCATTACGATCGGGTTGTTGATCTTTATCGCCGGCAACAACGCACTCCTGTCTCGCGAGGCCAGCCAGCTGAGGACCCAGCTGAACAAGAACTTCAATGAATTGCCGGACCTCGTGAACGATCTGGTGCAACAACGCCTCCAGGAACTGTCCCAGGCACCAACCTCCACGCCACCGCAACAGCTCGAGGCGACCACGAGGACCGAGGAGGCCGAGGCCCCGGCGAAGCTCGAGCATCGCCTTTCGGCGTTGGACAGCAAGTTCGAAACCCTGGTGCAACTGCTGACCACACGCGAGATGCAGGAGGCGCAACCCGCTGCCCTTACAGCCGACGAACCCGAGGCGTCTTCGAGTGAATCGAACGCGCTGGACCAGCCACGACAGGAAGCTAACGTCGACCAGGCTGCCAATGTGGAGAGCACCTTGCCGGCACAGACCGCTAATAGCCCGGCGGAGCTTGCGGCCATGCGCGAATTGCTGGAAAAAATGGCCGGGATGCTTGCCCTGAAGGGTGATGTCGCGGCCCCCGGCAAGGAGGCTGCAGCGATCCCCGCAGAGGCGCACCAGAACACCGGAGCACTTGCAAAGCAGCGGCCATCCATCGACCATCTGCGCGCCGAGCTGGACAAGCTCGCCCTTGAACTGCGCAGCGAACTTGACCGCCCGACAGTTTAAATGGTCACCCAGCGCCTCCAGGGAACGCTCGACAGCCTGCTTCTCCGACAGGGGGTGGTCTTATGGCTCGCGGCTGCCTTTGCCCTGGTCTGGCTGGCTCACCAGCCCCTGCCCCGCGACGCCCAGGCCCTGCTGGCCGGGGTTTTCATCGGCATCCTGTTTCTCATCATGTGGGGCGTCGAGCGACTCGAAACCCATCAGGCGCAGGAACTGAAATGGCTGCGCCTGGTGGCCATCATGCTGGCGGCCTATATCAGCCTGCGTTACTTCTCCTGGCGCCTCAATTACACCATCAGCTATCACGACCCGCTCAGCACGATCGGCGCCATGCTGCTGCTCGGCGCCGAACTCTATGGACTCGCCATCTATCTGGTCGGGGCCTTCGTCAATGCCTACCCCATCAACCGCACTCCGCCCAAGCTCCCCGATGACCCGGAGCAACTCCCGACCATCGACATTCTGATCCCGAGCTACAACGAAGACCCGGAACTGCTTGAGCTGACCTTGCTGGCCGCCACGCAGATCCGTTACCCGCGCCATCGTTTCAAGGTCTATTTGTGCGACGACGGCGGCACCGTTCAGCGCCGCAACCGCCCGGACATCTCGGAGCAGTCCTGGGAGCGCCATCACACCCTCAAGGCCTTGTGCGAAAAGGTTGGCGCGATCTATGTCACGCGCGAGCGCAACGAGCACGCCAAGGCTGGCAACCTCAACACCGCGCTCAAGGACCACTGCACCAGCGAATTGGTGCTGATTCTCGACGCGGACCACATCCCCACCGTCGACATCCTGGAAAACACCGTCGGCTTTTTCCTCAAGGACCCCGAGCTTTTCCTGGTACAGACGCCGCACTATTTCATCAACCCGGACCCGCTGGAGCGCAACCTGCGCACCTACGAATCGATGCCCAGCGAGAACGAGATGTTCTACACCGTGATCCAGCACGGCCTGGATTTCTGGAACGCCTCGTTCTTCTGTGGCTCGGCCGCCCTGCTGCGCCGCAGCCACCTCGATCGCATCGGCGGCATCGCCGGCGAAACCATCACCGAGGACGCCGAAACCGCCATGGCCCTGCACGGCCAGCATGGCCTGAACAGCGTATTTTTCGGCAAGCCCATGGTCGCCGGCCTGCAGCCCGAGACCTTCTCCGGCTTCATCGTGCAACGCACACGCTGGGCACAGGGCATGATGCAGATCTTCCTGCTCAAGAACCCCTGGCGCCAACCGAAGATGAACATTGCCCAGCGTCTGGCATATACCTCTTCGGTGTTCTTCTGGTTCTTCCCGTTCGCGCGGATCGTATTCTTCATCGCGCCTTCGCTCTATCTGCTGTTTTCCCTGCAGATCGTCGACCACTTCCTGCCGTGGGACCTGGTGGCCTACGCGCTCCCCCACGTGATCGGCGCGATGATCCTCACCAATATCCTCTATGGACGCACGCGCTGGCCGCTGATCTCGGAGCTGTATGAAACCATCCAGTCCGTGCATGCGCTGCCTGCGCTCATCAACGTCCTGCGCAGCCCGCGCTCCCCCGCCTTCGCCGTGACCCCCAAAGGAGAGCGCCTGGAAGAGAACTTCATCTCCCAGCTGGCCTTGCCCTTCTACCTGATGCTGGTGATCGACGTCGTCTGCCTCATCGCCGGCGCCATCCGCCTTCATGTCGTGCCTGAGGATTTTGCTGTCATCGTCCTGACCATGACCATCACCGTCGTCAACATGATCTACTCCCTGGCCGCCATCGGCGTCATGCTGGAAAAGGCGCAGAAACGCTCGGCCTACCGCATCCCCGCCCAGTTGAGCGACATTCCAGCGACACTCATGCTGAACGCGGAAGAGTTTCCCGTTCGCCTGGTCGACCTCAGCCATGCGGGCGCTGGCATCCTCGCCAAGCAGGGGCTGCCAAGGCAGCAAAAAGTCAGGCTGAAAGTGAGCGTTCGGGTATGGGACGGCCAGACCGTGGAGATTCCCGCTCGCCTCGTCAGGCACCAGTACCTGCATGCCCATGAATGGGAACTGGGCCTCCTGTTCGAGCCGCAGACGCTCGAGGAAAAGCGCGCGATCATTGCCCTGGTCTACGGCGACAGTGATCTGCACCAGACCAATCAGCGCCGCAGACAGCGCAGGATCGGCCTGATGGAAGGCCTGTTGTTCCTGATGAAAACGGCCTTCGAGCGCGGGTTCGAAAATTTCGTCTTCCTGACCCGGATTTTTTTCCACCGCCTGTTCGAGCGCCTGCGCGCGCTGTTCATATCCAAGCAAAAGGACCTGAGGAGCACCTCATGAGACTGCCCGTTCCCCGCCCGCTGTGGGCCATGGCCTTCTGTGCCCTGGGGCTTTCGACAGCCCTTGCCAGCCCTTCGGAGGCGCTGCAGATCAGTCACAACGAGGGTGAGTACAACATCCCGCTCGGCTGGTTCAACGGCGGCAGTCGCGCCCCGATCGAGCTGCGCGGGGCCGAGGCCAGAAAGGTCGTCAGCCTGCCCGTCCCGCAACGTCTCAAGATCGAGGACGTCAAGCTGGAGATGGTCTACACCAACTCGATCTCGATGATTCCGCGCTCGCAGATCGCGGTGATGCTGGACAACCGAGTGCTTGCCCAGTTGCCGGTCAAGGCCCATCAGCCCGACAACGCGGCGCGCATCAGCCTCCCGGCGGATGGCTTCAGGCCCGGATTTCGCGAGATCGGCTTCCGCGCATCCCAGCACTACACCAACGAGTGCGAGGACCCCTCGGCGCCCGAGCTGTATTCCCAGGTGGACGCGGACCATTCCAACCTGCGTCTGAAGGTCTCGCGCCGCCCGATCACGCCTTCGCTGGCGCGGCTGGCGGACATCTTCGACCGCCGGCTGTGGATGGACCGTTACGCCCTGGAACTGATGGTGCCCTCCGGCAGCCTGACCCAGGACGAGGACATGCTTCAGGCGGCCGCGCAGGTCAGCCAGTCCATTGCCGGGACGTTCAACTACCTGCCGGTGTCCGTGCATGTCAACGAGCTGCCCAGCTCGTCGGACAAGCAAGCAGATCCAAGGCTTCGTTTCCCTGGCGTCCAACTGCCGAACGGGGCGTGGGACGGTGTGCTGCTGGGCACCCGCGATCAGCTTGCCCCGTTTGTCAGCGCCGACATCCTGGCCCCCATCAAGGAAGGCTATATCGGTGTGTTCCCCAGCGACCAGGATCCCACCCGCGCCATCCTGCTGATCAGCGGCGTCACCCCCGCCCAGGTCCGGCAGGCTGCTACCCTCCTGAACCTGCCTGAAGTGGCCCTGCCCGATCGCGCGGACGTCTCCATTTCCAAGCTGCGCATGGACCAGGGCTACAAGCGCATCAGGCCACTCGAGGATGAGAAGGGCTGGACCAGCTTCGCCAACCTCGGCTTCAAGACAACCAACCTGCAAGGCATGTACTCCACCCCGGCGCGCATGGAGTTCTGGGTCAGCCGCGACATGCTCGACCCCGCCAAGCCATTCATCGATCTGGAACTCAACTTTGCCTATGGCGCCGGCTTCGACAAGAAGTCAGGCCTCAACATCCTGCTCAACGGCCAGTTCATCAAGGCCCTGCCCATGCAGAACACGCACGGCGAGCAGTTTTTCCGCTACAAGATCGAGATCCCGACCATCAGCCTCCAGCCCGGCCGCAATGAGCTGAAGTTCATGCCCACCATGATTGGCGAGGACATGGGGGGACGTTGCGAGCCGATCTTCACCGAGAACCTGCTGGTCTCCATCTTCCAGGACTCCCGCATCGAGCTTCCGCCGCTGGCCGACTATGTCAGCGTACCCGACCTCGGGCTGCTTGCACGCTCAGGCCTTCCCTACACGCGCGCAGTGGACGGCCTGGGCGTCGGCGTGCTGATTGCCGACCAGGATCCGGCCACCATGGGCAGCGCCCTCAGCCTGATCGCCAAGCTGCGGCAGATCAACAAGGCGCCGATGACCGCCCTGCGCTTCGTGTCGAGCGCGGACACACTCAAGGACGTGAACGGGCTGATCGTCGTAGGCCAAGAGAGCACCCTGCCGGAGGCGATCCGCACAGAAATGGATGCCTTCATGCCAAAGCAGAAATGGCAGGCCTTCAATGTGGGCTCGCTCAAGGGCAGCGATGTCCGCCAGGGCCTCAAGCGCTGGGTCGACCAGCCCCAGACGCCCCTCGTCCAGTTGACGAGCGTCACCAAGCACGCGAGCGCGGAGCTCGCCCTGAGCGAGGACCTGGGCGCCAGCGCGGCACTGGTCCAGTACGTCTCCCCCTCCGCCGGCGTCCCGGTCACCGTGCTGACCGCCGCCCAGGGCCGGTACCTGGAGGAAGGCACGCAGCGCCTGGTGGAGCACTCCACCTGGGGGGCCATGGACGGTTCCGCCATGCTGTGGACGATGGATGGAGAGGCCACCGCCAAGGCCTATCCGGTCGACAAGGTGTTCATCGGTGAAGAGCCCGTGATGAGCCCTGGCAGCCGGTTCTTCTCCGACAAGCCCTGGCTGGCCATCCTGATCACGCTGGCTGTCGTCCTGCTCGCAGCGACCCTGAGTTGGTGGCTGCTGCGTCAGCGGGCCCGCCGCCAGGATCAGATGGACTGATTCGCCACCGTCCGTCGAGGTCAACCATGAAGCCGTGGACATTGCTGCTTATGAGCGGATTCCTCTGGGCCATGCTCGGTGTCGGCCATGCGGCACCGCTGCTGCCCGACGCCGAGTGGCGAGGCTACAAGACCAGCTTCATCAGCCCTGATGGCCGGGTGATCGATGTGGGCAACCAGGGCGTGAGCCATTCCGAAGGCCAGGGCTACGGCATGCTGCTTGCCCTGGTGGCAGAGGACCGCGCCACATTCGAATCCCTCTGGGAATGGACGAAGAAGAACCTGCAACGTGACGACAGGCTGTTCGGCTGGCGCTGGACCCCGGACAGCAACCCGCCGGTGCAGGACTGGAACAATGCCACGGACGGGGACCTGCTGGTCGCCTGGGCCCTCGCACGCGCCGGAGAGCGCTGGCAACGTCCGGAATGGGTCGCCGAGGCGCGCACCATTGCCCAGCGCGTGCGTGCCACGCTCATCCCGACCACCGCTTTCGGCCCCGTCATCATTCCCGGCCAGGAAGGTTTCAAGGAGGGGGAGAACCTCACGCTCAATCCGTCCTATTGGGTGTTCCCAGCCCTCAGGACCCTTGCGCGCATCGACCCCGACCCGGTCTGGGAGGCGCTGCGAAAGTCCGGGCTGTCCCTGCTGGCCCTGAGCCGGTTTGGCCCCTCCCAGCTACCGCCCGACTGGGTGGTACTGCACGCCGATGGCCATCTGGGGCTACCGTCCGCCCCCACCAAACGCCGCTTCGGCTACGAGGCGATCCGGCTCCCCATCTACCTCTGCTGGGCCGGCCTGAAGGACCCTGTCCTGATGCAGGGTTTCCTGCACGCCTGGCCAAGCGATGACGCCCCCGCCTGGGTTGATCTTGCCAACCAAGACCGTGCCGCCTACCCCCTGGGCCTGGCCCAGCGCTCTGTCCGGCACGCCGTTTCCGGCTGCCTGGGCAAGACGAGCGGAGCCCGGCCCAGGATCGATCCCAACGACTATTACGGCAGCACGCTCGCCCTGTTCACCCAACTCATCCTGACACGCCCCGAGGCGTTGCCATGAAATACCCGCTCT
This sequence comes from Pseudomonadota bacterium, assembly GCA_040758395.1. Lineage (GTDB taxonomy): Bacteria > Pseudomonadota > Gammaproteobacteria > Halothiobacillales > Halothiobacillaceae > Thiofaba. Next base: position 96,819 of record JBFLVP010000004.1, on the reverse strand, counting down.
ACCTGCCACCGCTGATCCTGCTCCAGGCACTACCCGCCGCCGCGGCCGAGGTCGAGTTCGTTCCAGCCCCGTCCAATGTCGAAGCAACGGCTCCGATCCAGCGCCTCGGCAATGTCGAGTCGATCGAGCCGCTGGGCGAGGCCCGGCAGGCCCCCTCCGTCGTGATGGAACGACGCTCTCTTCAACCCGTGCCGGCCAGGAGCACCCCGGGCTCCGGGGCCGTTGACTCAATCCAGCCACGCGGGGAAGCCAGGCAACCGACCGCCACGGATGCGAAGCAGAAGACATCCGGGACTCGCCCTGTCAAGGAGCCGTCGTCCACAGGAAAGGCGGGGCCGGCACGCCCGGATATCCGGAAGGAAGGCGCTGCGCATGTCAGCCAGCCGACCGAAGACACCCCGACCCTGGCGGCCTCGGGCCTTTCGGACGACTCCAGTCTTGCCGCGATGCAGGCACGCGGGGATGATCGCCTGAAGAAATACGACCAGGCCATGATCGCCATCGCGAAGGCTTCCAACGAGGGCCGCAAGGAAGATGCCTTGCTCATGATGAAGGAGATATGGGGCGAGACGGTGCGTCTCGAGGACTTCGGCACGATGGGGGGCATGGCCTACATCGCCATGGAACTCAACGACGAGGAAACGGCGGTCATGGCCGCGAGCAAGGCGGCGGAGCTGGTCGATGACGACGAGTTCTACGAGATCCTGGCCAACGTGCTGATCCGCTTCAACCGTCTCGAAGAGATGCAGGACGTGCTCAAGAAGATGGAACCGAAGTCGCCAGAGCGCAAGCGGGTCCTGGCCAACTTCGCCGTCAACAAGGCCAAGGTGGCCTTCGACCAGGGCAATTACGCCGAGGCCGAACAAGCCCTGCTGGAACAGCACGCAGCCCTCAACGAGGGGGGGCTGGAGCTGCTTGGCTGGACCCAGTACCGCCTTGGCAAGCTCGATGAGGCCACGCAGCAGTTCTCCGCCGCCTACGCCAAGAAGCCGGCCAGTTCGAACGCCCAAGGCCTGGCCTTCAGCCTTCATCGACTGAAACGGTACGACGAGCTGCTGCAGAAGGCCGAGGCCAAGCCCGGCCCGCTGGCCGAACTGCTGTCGCCCGAAGTGCGTGAGTCGATCAAGGCCGGCGGCAAGCGCTTCTCGGTCGGCCCTGACGGGCGCCTCTCCGTCGCCAGCGGTGCTTCGAGCGGCCCCACCCCCGGCGTCACCACCCGGCTCGAGGCCACGATAAGGGAGAAGCCCGGCACCCGCGGCGAAAGCCGACTCAGCCAGCGCGGAATCGCCCTGGCGACCAGCTGGCAGGGGGAGAGCGACAACGTCAGCCTCCGGGTCGAGGGGCTGCGGGCGGATGACCATGTCACCGAGAGCTCCGGCCAGGCCTTCTATGCCCTCTGGCAGCACACCGCCGAGAACGGCGTCGCCTACAGCCTCGGCCTCGGGCGCACGCCGACTGGAGGCACGGTGGAACCGGCCTGGCTGGGCGAAACCGGCATCAGCTATTACACCTCCGACTGGGGTGTCAGCGCCCGCCTGTTCCGGCGTGGCAGCGACGAGAGCCTGCTGGCCTTCACCGGCAAGCGCGACCCCGTCACGGGCCTCGACTGGGGGCGCGTGCTGCAGACCGGCCTGGCCCTCAGCGGCAACCGCCGCCTGGGCGAGTGGAATGCGATCGCCTCGCTCACGGCCGCGGACCTCACCGGCGAGAGAGTCGCCGACAACCGGAAATACGAGCTCTACAGCCGGACACTGCATCCCGTGGCCGCCGTGCCGGGCCTGTCGCTCGGGCCCGAGCTCATCCTCAGCCACTACCGGCGCAACCTGAGCGCCTTCGAACTCGGCCATGGCGGCTACTTCAGCCCCGACCGCTACATCCAGCTCGGCGCGGTGGCGAACTACGAGACCCGCCTGGACAAGCTGGAGCTGAACCTGCTCGCCAGCATCGGCCACAACTGGAACAGGCAGGACGCCGCCCCCGGCAACCCGCTGACCGGAGCCGAACCCGGCAAGTTCGCCGCCTCGAGCGGCCGCGACATCGTGTACAGCGCGCTGCTCGACGGCGCATGGCCCGTTTCGGCCCAATGGCGCGTCGGCTTCAGGCTCGGCGCCCAGCAAAGCCCCAGCTACTCGGACTGGCGTCTGGGCCTGTTCGCCGAAGGCTTCTACGAGTGACTTTCGAACCCCCACAGAGAGCCCCCGGCCACTCCGGCGGGCCTCGACGGCTTCGTGCCCCATTCCCCGCCGCCCCTGAGGCTGGCCGGGTTCCGTTCAATCCTGTTCCACAAGGAGACTTGTCATGTCGGCAACCGCAGCACTCGCCGGACTCACCTTCCTGGTCATCGGCGAAAGCCACATGGCCACCCCGCACTACCTGATGAATCCGCTGCATGAGAACCTCACCGAGCAAGGCGCGAACGTGCACTCCATCGGCGTGTGCGGCGCCTCGCCGATGAAGTGGATCAAGCCGGCAACCACCGACTGCGGGCGCGCGGAACGCATCGGCCAGGGCGAGGCCACCGAGATCCTCGGCAACGCCGAGGGCGTCGCCGTCAAGGACGTCATGGCCAAGGACAAGACCGACGTCATCCTGGTCGTCATCGGCGACACGATCGGCTCCTATGCCAACGCCGAGTTCCCGAAGAGCTGGGCCTACCAGGAGGTCACCGCGCTCACCAGCCTGATCAAGGAAACAGGTGCTCAGTGCTACTGGGCCGGCCCGGGCTGGGGCCAGGGCGGCAAGCGCTTCAACAAGGCGCCCGAGCTGGTCACGCGGGTGAACGACTTCCTCGCCGAAAACGTCGCCCCCTGCACCTACATCGACTCCACCAAGCTTTCCCAGCCGGGGGACTGGAAGACCGTCGATGGCCAGCACTACACCGGCAAGTACTACCGGGCCTGGGCCCAGGGCATCACTGACGCGCTCCTGGCCACCCCGCCGAAAAAGCCCTGACCGACACGAGGCGCGCCGGCCCACGGCAGGCGCGCCTCGCAGACAGGCGGTCCTTCCGTAAGCGTCGATCGACTCGGGCTTCCGGAAGGGCGATGATCCAGCCGACCCCCGGAGCCCGCGAATTGCCCGCTCGGCCGAAGCGGGTAACATGCACGGGCGCCGGGGCAGACGGACCGACTGCCGTGCTGCCCGGCGCCATTGAAATCTTGATGCCTAGGCCTGAAGCGAATGAGACAGCCTCCATTTCTGATATCGATGATTCTGGGCATGAGCCTGGTCGGATGCGCAAGCCTCCCCGATGGAACGCCACCCTCCGGAGGCAAGTCGCCCGTGGCAACCGCCCCGACGCCCAAGCCCGAGGCCATCAAGGAACCCGCACGGCAAGCGCCCCCGCCCGAGCTTCCCACCGTGGCTGAAACGACGCCCGCGGAAGCGGCCACGCAACCAGCCATCCGTCCGGGCGAGTGCTGGGTGCAGGCCGTGATCAATCCCAAGCCGGTCCAGAAGCCGCTGGAGATCGTGGTGCGCGACGCCGTAAACGACATCGAGGTCACGCCGGCGATGCTGGAGCCGGCCCGGAAGGAGATCATCGTACGCGAGGGCGGGATCACCTACCGCATCGAACCGCCGGTGTACAAGCGCGTCACCGAGCAGGTCATGGTGCGCCCCGAGATCCGCAGCTCGGTCGTGGTGCCGGCCGTATTCGAGGAGCGCGAGGTGGAAATCGAGGTCGAGGCGGAACGCACCGTCCTCGAGCGTTGCCGGGTCTCCACTGCGCGCCGTTCGTCCGAGACACCCGTGCAGCCCCTCTGCTCCCGGCTCGTCCCGGCCAGGACCCAGACCGTCAAGCGCAAGATCCTGGTGCAGCCCGAAACCACCCGCGAGGTCGTCGAGCCCGCCGTCTACAAGGAGGTCTCGCGCTGGGTGATCGAAACCCCGGCCCGCGCGGTCCCGGTCGACATCCCGCCGCGCACCGCCAAGCTGCGCGTGCAGGAAGTCGCCACTCCCGAGCAGATCGACGAGCAGCAGCTCCCGCCGGAGATCCAGCACCTGATCGCCACGCGCTACGAAGGCCAGCCCAGCGTCGTGTTCCGGCGCGCCGTGTGCGACACGGATCTCACCCCTGCCTTGGTCGAGTCGCTGCAGGAGGCCTTGCGGAAGGCCGGCTTCGACCCCGGTCCCATGGACGGCAAGTTCGGCAAGCGCACCCACCATGCGCTGCTGGACTACCAGCGCCAGAACGGCCTGGCGCACGGCGCCCTTACCTACGAGAGCCTGGAGCATCTGGGCGTGCCGGCGAACCGCTAACCCGGCCGTGCGCATGTGCATTTCCAAGGGACGCCTGCCGGCTGGCGCGGACACGGAGCGGAAATAAAAAACGGGTGCCTAAGGGCACCCGCTGAAGCGATATACATCGAAGGACGGGCCCTGCGTTCCTGCGGGGTTGCGTCATCGCCCGCCATTGCGTCGGGCTTGTTGAGTGAGAGTCGCCCGGCGGGAAAAAGTTCCGGCGCCTGCGTGCGACGCCTACCCCGCCTCAGTGCGCCTCGCCCCAATTGGCGCCCCAGCCCACCTCGACCACCAGCGGCACAGCCAGGCTGGCGGCGGCCGCCATGCGGGTCTTCACGATCGCGGCCAGTTCCTCGGCCCGCGTCGCCCCCACCTCGAACACCAGTTCGTCGTGCACCTGCATGATCATCCGCGCCGGGAAGCCGCTCTCGCTCAGCCAGGCATCGATGTCGATCATCGCGCGCTTGATGATGTCCGCCGCGGTGCCCTGCATCGGGGCATTGATGGCCACCCGCTCGGCCTGCTGGCGACGACGGGCATCGCGCGAGCGGATGTCCGGCAGCTGCAGGCGACGGCCGAACAGGGTCTCGGCGTAGCCTTTCTCGCGCGCCTTCTCGCGCGCCTCCTCCATGTAGCGCCGCACCCCGGGGTAGCGGGCGAAATAGAGGTCGACATAAGCCTGCGCCTCGGCGCGCGGGATGGCGAGCTGGCGCGCGAGGCCGAAGGCGGACATGCCGTAGATCAGGCCGAAGTTGATCGCCTTGGCGGCGCGGCGCTGCAGGTCGCTCACCTCGTCGAGCGGCAGGCCGAACACCTCGGCGGCGGTGGCGCGGTGGATGTCCCGCCCTTCCGCGAAGGCCCTGAGCAGGCCGGCATCGCCGGAGAGGTGGGCCATGATGCGCAGCTCGATCTGAGAGTAGTCGGCGGACAGCACCACCTGCCCCTCGGGGGCGATGAAGGCCTGGCGGATGCGCTGTCCCTCCGGCGTGCGCACCGGGATGTTCTGCAGGTTCGGGTCGGTGGAGGACAGCCTGCCGGTGGAGGCGACCGCCTGCTGGTACATGGTGTGCACCCGGCCGGTGCGCGGGTCGATGGCCTTCGGCAGCTTGTCGGCGTAGGTGCTCTTGAGCTTGGCGAGCATGCGGTGCTCGAGGATCACGCGCGGCAGCTCGTGCTGCTCCGCCAGCTGCTCCAGCACCTCCTCGTTGGTGGAGGGCTGGCCGGTCGGGGTCTTGCTGACCACCGGCAGGGCCAGCCGGTCGAACAGGATCTCCTGCAGCTGCTTGGGCGAGGCGAGGTTGAAGGCCCCGCCCGCGAGCGCGTGGGCCTGCTGCTCCAGCGCGTACATGCGGGTGGCCAGCTCGTGGCTGACCCGGTGCAGGAGGGCGGCGTCGATGCAGACCCCGTTGCGCTCGATGCGCATCAGCACCGGCAGCAGCGGGATCTCGATCTCCTCGTACACCGACTTCAGGCCGGGCTCGGCCGCAAGGCGCGGCCACAGCGCCTGGTGCAGGCGCAGGGCGATGTCGGCGTCCTCGGCGGCGTAGCGGGTGGCGGTCTCGATGTCGACTGCCGCGAACGGGATCTGCTTCGCCCCCTTGCCGGCCACCTGCTCGTAGGTGATGGTCTCGTGGTCGAGGTGCCGGCGCGCCAGCGCATCCAGATCGTGGCGGAGCTGCCCGGCATCCAGCACGTAGGACTCGAGCAGGGTGTCATGCGCGATGCCCGCGAGCCGGATGCCGTGGTTGGCCAGCACGTGGGCGTCGTACTTCAGGTTCTGGCCGACCTTGGCGTGGCGCGCGCTCTCCAGCAGCGGACGCAGGCGCTCGAGGACGGCCTCGCGCTCGAGCTGGTCGGGGACGCCTGGATAGCTGTGGGCGAGCGGGATGTAGGCCGCCTCGCCGGCCTGCACAGCGAAGGACAGGCCGACGATCTCGGCCTGCATCGGGTCGAGGCTGGTGGTCTCGGTGTCGAAGGCGACCAGCTCGGCCGCCTCCAGGCGCTTGAGCCAGTCACCGAGGGCTTGCTCGTCGAGGATGGCGCTGTAAGCCCCCCTCCCTTGAGGGGCGCTCGACGGCCGTACCCCTTCGGGGCTTCCGGCATGGATGCCGGAAGGGTCGGAGAGGAGGGACCAAAGGGGTTGGGGAGAGGGTGATGCCATGTTCGAGCCTGGAGCTTCGTCGACAACAGTCGCCCCCCTCTCCCCTGCCCCGCCGTCGAGCTTCGCCTGCCAGGCCTTGAGATGACGCTGCAGCTCGTAGCGCTCCGCAAGTGCGATCAGGGCCGGCAGGTCGGGCTCGGCGGGCGCAAGGTCCTCCAGCGTGACCGGCAGCTCCACGTCGTCGCGCACCGTGACCAGCTCGCGCGAGAGCGGCAGGTGGGCCAGTGCCGCGCGCAGGTTCTCGCCCGCCTTGCCCTTCATGTCCTCGGCGGCGGCCATCACGCCATCGAGCGAACCGTACTCCTGCAGCCACTTCACCGCCGTCTTCGGCCCGCAGCCCTTCACCCCGGGCACGTTGTCGCTGGTGTCGCCGACCAGGGCGAGGTAATCGACGATGCGCCCGGGCGGCACGCCGAACTTCTCCTCCACCCCGGCCGGGTCGAGGCGGGTGTTCTTCATGGTGTCGATCAGGATCACGCCCGGCTCGGACAGCTGCGCCATGTCCTTGTCGCCGGTCGAGATCAGCACCGGCATGTCCTCCGCGCGCGCCTGGCGGGTGAGGGTCGCGATCACATCGTCCGCCTCGACCCCGTCGACGATCAGCAGCGGCAGGCCGAGCGCGCGGATCGCCTGGTGCAGCGGATCGATCTGCACCCGCAGTTCGTCCGGCATGGGCGGGCGATGGGCCTTGTACTCAGGATAGATGTCATCGCGAAAGGTCTTGCCCGGCGCGTCGAACACGACCGCCACGTGACTCGGCTGCTCTTCCTGCACCAGCTTCTGGATCATCGCCAGTACGCCATGCAGGGCGCCGGTCGGCATACCATCACGCGTGGTCAGCGGTGGCAGGGCATGGAAGGCACGAAACAGGTAGGAGGAACCGTCAACCAGGACAAGGGCGTGTGAGGACATGGGCATTCTTCCGGCAAACCGGCCTCCATGTTACCTTTTTCAGACTTTTTCCAGGCTTTTTGATCCGCGCATGAGCGATAGCGCCCTCCCCCCCCACCGCCCCGCGCGTCACCGATTCACCGGGAGTGAATCGGGACAGCCCGAAGGGCTGCCCCCTAGGGCGGCGCACAGGGATGTGCGCCGTCCGCCCAAGGACTCCAGCTTCCTCGCCCGCGAATCCTGGAAGGTGTTCCAGATCATGGCGGAGTTCGTCAGCGGCTTCGAAACGCTCTCCAGCATCGAACCCTCGGTGAGCATCTTCGGCTCGGCCCGCTTCACGCCGGACAACCCTTACTACACCCAGGCAGTGGAGATCGCCCAGAAGCTGGCCGACGCGGGCTTCGCGGTAGTCAGCGGCGGCGGACCGGGCATCATGGAGGCGGCCAACAAGGGTGCCAAGGCCGGCGCGGCACCCAGCATTGGCTTGAACATCAAGCTGCCGCACGAACAGCACGACAATCCCTATCAGGACATCTCGCTGCACTTCCAGCACTTCTTCGCCCGCAAGGTGATGTTCGTGAAGTACGCCTCGGCCTACGTGGTGCTGCCGGGCGGCTTCGGCACGCTGGACGAGCTGGCCGAGATCCTGACCCTGGTGCAGACCGGCAAGTCCCGCCGCATCCCCATCCTCCTGGTGGGCAGCGCGTTCTGGGGCGGCCTGGTCGACTGGTTCCGCGCCACCCTGATCGCGCAGGGCACCATCAGCCCCGAAGACATGGAGCTGTTCCAGGTGCTGGACGAACCTCAGGCCGTGCTGGACGCTATCTTCGACTTCTACCAAAACCGCAGCGTCACCCCCTCACCCGAGGAGCAGCGCATGCTGCTGGAGCTATGATCATGAGCAAACAACTCGCCCTGAGCGCCGCCCTGCTGCTGTCCCTTGCCCCGCCGGCATTCGCCCAGGAAGACGTACCGCCGCCCCCGCCTGCCGCCACCACACCCGGCGACAGCGTTCCCGAGCCGGAAGTGACCATCCGCCAGACGGGAGAACAGAATGTCGAGGAGTACCGCATCAAGGGCCGCCTCTACATGGTCAAGATCACGCCCAAGGATGCGCCGCCCTACTACCTGATTGACAACGACGGCGATGGCGAGCTGGAGACCCGGCACTTCGGCCCGCTCGACTCGCCCGCCATTCCACATTGGATCCTCCTGCGCTGGTAACCACCTTTCATGTCGGTCTACACCCGGGTCGAGCGCCCAGAGCTCGAGGCATTTCTCGCAGGCTTTGAGGCCGGCGCGCTGCTGGAATACAGCGGCATCAGCGCGGGCATCGAGAACACCAACTATTTCGTCACCACGGCGAACGGGCGCTACGTGCTGACCCTGTTCGAGCAGTTGGGGCGCGATGAACTGCCCTTCTTCCTCGAGCTGATGGCGCACCTGGCCGAGCACGGCGTGCCGACGGCCCACCCGCTGGCCGACCGCCAGGGCCGCTATCTGGGCGAGCTGTGCGGCAAGCCCGCCGCGCTGGTGCAGCGCCTCACCGGCGGCTCGGTCGAGCATCCGGATGTGGCTCACTGCGCGGCCATCGGCGAAGCCCTGGCCCGCCTGCATCTGGCCGGCCAGTCCTTCCCAGCGGTGCGCGCCAACCCGCGTGGCCCCCACTGGTGGCGCGAGGCGGCCAACCGCGTACATGACCGCCTGAGCGCGGAGGAGGCCGAACGGCTGGACGCCGAGATCGCCTTCCAGTTCGCCCATCGTCACGACGAACTGCCGCGCGGGGTCATCCATGCCGACCTGTTCCGCGACAACGCACTGTTCGAGGACGCGAAAAACGCCGCAGGGAACGGCGTTGGGTCGCCGGAAGGCGACACCCGAAGGGCTGAATCCATGGAAGGATTCAGCCGCCTGACCGGCATCATCGACCTGTACTATGCCTGCACCGACGCCCTGCTCTACGACGTGGCCGTGACCGTCAACGACTGGTGTGTCACCGAGTCCCGCGAACTGGATCCTCAACGTACCCAGGCCTTGCTGGAGGCCTATGCCGACGTGCGCCCGTTCAGCGATGCCGAGCGCGCCTCCTGGCCCGCCATGCTGCGCGCCGGCGCCTTGCGCTTCTGGCTGTCGCGCCTGGTCGACCTGCATTTCCCGCGCGAGGGTGAACTGACTCACACCAAGAATCCGGACGCCTTCGCCCGCCTGCTCGCCGCGCATGTGAACGGCACCCCCGAACTGCCCGCCTGACCGCCCGCATGGACCGCCTGACCCGCGCACTGGACTGCCTCGCCGACAGGACCGGCCGCGCCATCGCCTGGCTGACCTACGGCATGGTGCTGCTCACCGTCCTGATCGTACTGCTGCGTTACGGCTTCAACCTCAGCTTCACCAAGCTGGGCGAGGGCGTGACCTATCTGCACGCGCTGGTGTTCATGCTCGGCGCGGCCTACACCCTCCGGCATGACGACCACGTTCGAGTGGACGTGTTCTACCGCCACTTCGGCCCGAGAGGCCAGGCCTGGGTCAACCTGCTCGGCACCCTGCTGCTCCTGTGGCCCGTGATGGGCTTCATCCTCTGGACCAGCGCGGATTACGTACTGGCCTCCTGGTCACTGCTGGAGGGCTCGCGCGAGCCGGGCGGCCTGCCCTTTGTCTACCTCCTCAAGACCCTGCTGTGGGTCATGCCGACGCTGCTTATCCTGCAGGGGCTGGCCGATGCGCTACGCGCCATAACCGTACTGCGCGGCGACCCGCTGGCGCCCGCCACCCCCTTACGGACGGAGCTCTGAGCCATGGAAGCCCTCTGGCCGCTGCTGCTATTCGTCGCCGTGTTCGCCGGGTTGCTGCTCGGCTACCCGGTCGCTTTCACCCTGGCCGGGGTGTCGCTGCTCGTCGCTCTGCTGGGCAGTGCCTTCGGTGCATTCGACCCGAGCCTGCTCGATGCCCTGCCGAATCGCCTGTTCGGCACCCTCGGCAACGACACCCTGATCGCCGTCCCGCTGTTCATCCTGATGGGCGTGATCCTGGAAAAAGCGCGCATCGCCGAAGACCTGCTCGGCAGCCTGGCGGGCCTCGCGGGCCAACGCCCCGGAGCGCTGGCCTTTGCGGTGCTGCTGGTCGGCGCCCTGCTCGCCGCCAGCACCGGCATCGTCGGCGCCACGGTGGTTACCATGGGCCTGCTTGCCCTGCCCGCCATGCTCCAGCGCGGCTACGACCCACGCATCGCCTGCGGCACCATCTGCGCGGCCGGCACCCTGGGCCAGATCATCCCGCCATCGATCATCCTCGTGCTGCTCGGCGACCAGCTCGCCTCTGCCTACACTCAGGCGCAACTCGCGCAGGGCATCTACGCGCCCGAGACGGTCTCGGTCGGCGACCTGTTCGCCGGGGCGATCATCCCCGGCCTGATATTGGTCGGGCTGTACGCGCTCTACCTCGGTTGGCTGGCCTGGCGCAGCCCTCACAGCATGCCCGCCGCATCGGCCAGCGAGTCGAGTGCCTCGATGCGACAGCTGCTCAAGGCCCTCTGGCCGCCGCTGCTGCTTATCCTGGCCGTGCTCGGCTCCATCCTCGGCGGTGTCGCCACCCCCTCGGAGGCTGCGGCCGTCGGCGCGGCGGGCGCCCTGCTGCTGGCGGGGCTGAGTCGAACGCCGAATCCGCGCAGCGGACGACGGGCAGGGATGCCCGAAAGGTGTGAGACCAGGACGAGTGGACAGTTGAGCCGCGCGATGCTGGCCGACGCCGCCCGCGCCACCACCCGCATGACCAGCATGGTGTTCCTGATCCTGATCGGCGCGTCGATCTTCTCGCTGGTGTTCCGCGGCTTCGGCGGCGACGAGATCGTGCACGCATGGCTTTCCGGCCTGCCCGGCGGCGCGCTCGGCGCGATGCTGGTGGTCATGCTGGTGATGTTCCTGCTCGGCTTCATGCTGGACTTCATCGAAATCATCTTCGTGGTGGTGCCTATCGTCGCCCCCATCCTGTTGCAGATGGGCATCGACCCCGTCTGGCTAGGGGTGATGATCGCCATCAACCTTCAGACCTCCTTCCTCACCCCGCCCTTTGGCTTCGCCCTGTTTTATCTGCGCGGCGCGGCTCCAGCGCATGTGGCCACGGCGGACATCTATCGCGGCGTCGTGCCTTTCATCGGCCTCCAGCTTGCCATGTTGCTCCTTTTAGGTCTTTGGCCGAACATCGTCACCTGGCTACCCACGTTGATTTATGGATAAGGAAAAGCCATGGACGCGGAACGAGGCAAAAATCAAAAATCGTGCCAACCACGGACGGACGGACGGACGGACGGACGGACGGACGGACGGACGGACGGACGGACGGACGGACGGACGGACGGACGATGCCCAGCCTCAGCATGAGGATCCAGTTCAAGTTCCTTCTCCTGGTCCTGCTCGGCGCGCTTCCCGCCGTGCTGGTCCTCGTGCTGCTCGGCAAAGCCTACTACCACGAAGCCACCGAACAGGCCGAGCAGACTTTGCTCATCCAGGCTCAGCGACTGGCCGAACAGCATCAGGCCGCCATCGACCGGACCAAATACATCCTCGCGGCCCTGGCCCAGCACCCCGTGCTGCAGGCCATGGATAACCCGGCCTGCGAGGCGCTGCTGGCCCAGCAATACACCCCCTTGCGTGAAGTGCTTGCCAACCTGCTCGTCCTACGACCCGACGGGCAGGTCGCCTGCAATGCCAAGGCACCCGAGAAGCATCACCGCCTGGACGACCGGCTCTACTACCAGCGTGCGGTGGCACGCGGGGACTTCGCGGTCGGCGACTACATGATCGGCCGCACGACGGGCACGCCGGTGCTCGGCATGGCCTACCCGCTGGTCCGGGAAGGCAAGACCGTCATGCTCACCGCCACCTCGATCGAACTCGGACTCCTGAGCGAGGTATCCCATCAGGCCTTGTACGGCCAGGACCTTCACCTGACGATCATCGACCGTCACGGCGCCATACTCCTTCACGCCCACGGAGGAGTGGACGAGGGCATCGCCGGCCAGAACATCGCGGACACCCCGCTTGGCAGGAAACTGCTGGAACTAGGCCCGGCAGGCACATCCGAGCTACCCGACCTGGAGGGCGAACCGACCCTGTTCGCCCATATCCCGCTCGGCCCCGAAGCCGAGCCTTACGCCTATCTTGCCCTGGGCCTGCCGCTTGAAACCCTCGCCGAGCGCTACAAGACCCTCGAACGCTCCCAACTGGCCGGGGCCCTGCTCGCGCTCGTGCTCGGCCTGAGCCTGGCGTCCCTTGCGCTGACCCATTTCCTGCACAAGCGACTCAGACCGTTGATCGAGGCGGTTCGCCAGATCCGGGAAGGCAAGGCCGAAACGCTGGCCCTGCCGAGCGGCGTGCACGATGAGCTGGGTGAATTGAGCACGGCCTTCAACGACATGTCATCCACCCTGGCGAGTCAGCGCAACATGCTGCTTCGGCTGGCTCATCACGACCCCCTCACCGGCCTGCCCAACCGACTCCTTTTTGCCGAGCAGCTCGAACATGCCATTCAGGTCGCCACGCGCGAGAAGCGCGTCCTGGCCTTGCTTTTCCTTGACCTTGACCACTTCAAGACCATCAACGACAGCCTCGGCCACGCGCTGGGCGACCAGCTTCTCAAGGCCGTCGCCCAACGGCTGCAAGAACAGTTGCGCGAGGAAGACATGCTGGCGCGCATGGGTGGGGACGAATTCACCCTCCTGCTCGAAAACATCGAGGGACCGTGGTACGCCAGCCTGGTTGCGGAGAGACTGTTGGGCGAACTGTCCAAGCCCTTCGAGGTCAGCGACAACACCCTGTTCGTCACCGCCAGCATCGGCATCGCCCTCTATCCAAGCGACGGCGAAGACGCGCAACTTCTCATCCAGCGCGCGGACGCCGCCCTCTACAAGAGCAAGGCGGAAGGACGCAACAACGCACATTTCTTCTCCGACGACCTCGAGCAGGCCGCCGCCGAGCGTCTGCGCATGGAGGCCGGTCTGCGCCAGGTGCTGGACCTTCATGCTGGTGAAGCCAAGCATCCCGCAACCGAGGCTGTCGAACGGGGCGAACTGCTGCTTCACTACCAGCCCCAGATTCGCCTGAGCGACGAAGGCCTGATCGGCATGGAGGCGCTCGCTCGCTGGCATCACCCGGAATGGGGATGGGTCAGTCCCGCGCGCTTCATCCCGGTCGCCGAGGACAGCGGATTGATCGTGAAACTCGGCCAATGGGCGCTACGCGAGGCCTGCCGGCAGTTCAAGACCTGGCGCAAGCAGGGCCTGCCGGTCCAGTACGTCGCGGTCAACATCTCCGCCGTGCAGCTGCGCTTTGGCAACCTGGTCAAGGAGGTGCGCGACACCCTGCACGAGTTCGGCATCGCCGGCCACCACCTCGAACTGGAGATCACCGAGAGCGCCATCCTGCATGCCCCGGAGGAGGTCATCCGCAAGCTCAATGCCCTGCGCAAGATGGGCGTGCGGCTGGCCATTGACGACTTCGGAACGGGTTACTCATCCCTGGCCTACCTCAAGCGCCTGCCGCTGGACCGGATCAAGATCGACCAAGGTTTTGTGCGCGACATGCTCACCGACCCGCAGGATGAAGCCATCGTGCGCGCGGTGATCGCCCTGGGCCACAGCATGGATCTTGAGGTGCTGGCGGAGGGCGTGGAAACGGCGGAGCATGCGACGCGCCTGCGCGAGCTTGGCTGCGAGTCTGCACAGGGTTATTACTTCGGCCGCCCCGCAGCGGGAGAGGCCTTTCCGGGCCAGGATTGAAGGCGCTCGGGCTTGTCGTTATCATCCCGCCCCCTCCTGTCACACGTCTCCGCATGCATATCGGCCCCTTCCAGCTTGACGCACCGCTCGCACTCGCGCCGATGGCAGGTGTCACCGATCGCCCGTTCCGCCAGCTATGCAAGGAATTCGGCGCCGGACTCGTGGTCGGCGAGATGTCGGCCAGCAATCCTCGCCTGCGCGATACCCGCAAGAGCGTGCTAAGGCGTCCGCACGAAGCCGAGCCAGAGCCACGCACGATCCAGATCGTCGGCAACGACCCGGCCGAGATGGCCGACGCCGCGCGCCATGGTGTTGAACAGGGCGCGCAGATCGTCGACATCAACATGGGCTGCCCAGCCAAGAAGGTGTGCCAGAAGGCGGCGGGCTCCGCCCTGCTCGGCGACGAGCTGCTGATCGGGCGCATCCTCGATGCCGTAGTGGACGCGGTCGAGGTCCCTGTCACCCTGAAGATCCGTACCGGCCTCGAGCCCGACCGGCGCAATGCGGTCACCATCGCCCGCATCGCCCAGGCTGCCGGCATCCGCGCGCTTGCTGTCCACGGCCGAACCCGCGCGGACCTGTTTCGGGGGGAGGCGGAGTATGACACTGTTCGCGCCGTACGCGAGGCGGTCGATCTGCCACTATGGGCCAATGGCGACATCGACACCCCAACCAAGGCGCTGAAGGTGCTGCACCACACCGGCGCCGACGGAATCATGCTCGGGCGCGCCGCGCTTGGCCGTCCCTGGCTGTTCGCCGCCATGCGCGCCGCCATTGAAGGCCGCCACCCGCCCAAGGAACCCGGGCTGACAGAAAAACAAGCCATTATCCTGCGTCATCTCAAAGGCCTGCATACGCTCTATGGCGAAGGGCAAGGCGCACGTGTTGCGCGCAAGCACATCGCTTGGTATTGCGCGCACCTGCCCGGAGGGGATAATCTTCGCGCCCGATTCATGACTATCGATGATGCGAACGCCCAGTGCTACGCACTCATCCAGCACTTTGCAGCGTACACGGACCGAACGCAGGAGGCCGCATGAACCCACCCAACACGCCGTTGCACGAGGCCGTCAGTCTCGCCCTGGAGCATTACTGGCGCACCCTGGAAGGTGACGAGCCGCGCGACCTCTATGCGCTGGTCCTGCGCGAGGTCGAGCGGCCCTTGCTGGAATGCGCCATGCGTTACTGCGAGGGCAATCAGACCCGTGCCGCCAACTGCCTGGGCATCAACCGCGGCACCCTGCGTAAGAAATTGCGCGAACACGGTCTTGAAAACGACGCCTCAAGCTGAATATTCCCACCATCCCATTCAACATTCGTTGTCTTAGCCGCGCGAGGCTGAAATGAGCAATCGCAAATCCATTGAAGACATCGCCGAGGATCTCTGGACCCCGCCGGAGACCGTGGACATCAACGAAGACGCCCTCAAGGCCAAGGCAGCCATGAACAAGGACGCGCGCCGCCGGCTGGACGACCTGATGGAAGAGCGTCGTCTCAAGAAGGCCATCGAAGACGATTATCTCGACTGATGAACGGCCATGACCACGCCCGGGCCTTCCTGCTCGCTGGCACCCTGCTCGGCGGGCTGGGCGTGGCGCTGGGCGCGTTTGGCGCGCACGGCCTGAAAAAGGTGCTGGAGGCCTCCCTGATGGAGGTCTACCACACTGCCGTGCTCTATCAATTCCTGCATGCCCTGGCCTTGCTCGGTGCCGGGATCTGGCTCCGCCAGGGCGCGCGTGAGGGCTGGGGCACACGAGGCCTGAGGCTCGCGGGCTGGGCATGGCTGGCCGGCGTGGCCCTGTTCTCCGGCACGCTCTACCTGTACGTCATCAGCGGCGTCCACTGGCTGGCCATGCTCACTCCCATCGGCGGGACGCTTTTCATCCTCGGCTGGGGGGCGGCCGCCTGGGCGGCCTGGCAGCAGCCATCCGCCACCTGATCGCCTGACGGCTCAAGTAAATGCTGAATAACAGGATGCTGAAAAACCTCATCCTGAGGTTTTTCAGCCATGGCCAGTCCGGTACACGCCCGTACTAGCCAACCGCACATCAACCACTTGCGTGGTCGATGCTCGTGCGGGACATCCATGTCCCGCCTTATCAGCCTGCTGAAACAAGTATTTCAGCAGGCTGATAAAGCCATTCTTGGCTTTATTCAGCTCGCCTCGTCGCGGTACATGCCAACATCGTTGCTTGGAGCAACGAAGGAACGCGGGCTTTGCGCCAGCTTCGCGTTACCAGGCTGTTGAAAAACAGCCTGGTAAGGCAAGCCATGGATGGCTTGCTCGAAAATCGATCACGTTAAGTGATTGATTTTCGGAGCCCGTCGCGGGCGTGTACCGCGACGAGGCGAGTTGAAAAAGGGCAGGAAAGCCCTTTTTCAACATCCTGTTAAGCGTTCCCCGAAGGGCTGGACACAGGGATGTGCCCAGCCGCGACGGTCTCCGTGAATCAACGACTTACGTCGTTGTTCACGTTGCGGCATCCTTCCGCAAGCAAGAACCGCTGAATAGTTCAGCGGCCCCTCAAACGCCGTAACTGGCGCGATACGCCTCTACCGACGGCAGATGATCGGCAAAGCGCGGATCCGCGCGCATCAGTTCCACCAGGTCTTTCAGGCCCGCGATCGACAGGGCCCTCAAGCCATGTTCGCGCTCCACCTCCTGGATCGCCGACAGTTCACCCTGACCGCGCTCCTGGCGGTCCAGCAGCACCGCCACACCCACTGCCTGGGCGCCTGCCGCACGGATGATGGCAAGCGATTCGCGAATCGCCGTACCAGCGGTGATCACGTCATCGATGATCAGCACCCGCCCCGCCAGCGGCGCGCCGACGATGCTGCCGCCCTCGCCGTGCGCCTTGGCCTCCTTGCGGTTGAACGCCCACGGAACGTCGCGGCCGTGCTTTTCGGCCAGCGCGATCGCGGTCGCGGCGGCCAGCGGAATGCCCTTGTAGGCCGGACCGAACAACATGTCGAACTCGACGCCGGAACGGCTGATGACCTCGGCGTAATACTGTCCCAGACGGCTCAGAGCATCGCCGGTGTTGAACAGCCCGGCATTAAAGAAGTACGGGCTGATACGGCCGGACTTGAGGGTGAATTCGCCGAAGCGGAGCACTTCGCGCTCAAGCGCGTAGTTCAGGAAATCGAGGGAAAGCTGGGACATGAGAAGCGCCTTGGCCTGGTCTTTGAAGGACAAGGCGCATTCTACCAGCCGGCCGGCTTACTTCTTGAGACTGTCGCGGATCTCGCGCAGGAGCAGGACCTCTTCCGAAGGTGCTGGCTCGACGGCTGGCTGGGCGGCCTCGGTCTCCTCGTGATGCCGGCGCAGACGGTTCATCAGCTTGATGACCATGAAGATGGCGAAGGCGATGATGGCGAAATCCACCATGGTCTGGATAAAGACGCCATAGTTCAGCGTCGCCACGCCCGCCTCCTTGGCCGCCTGCTGGGTCGCGAAGTCCCCCTCGCCCAGGGTCAGGAACAGGTTGTTGAAGTTGATTCCACCGAGCAGCAGACCCAATGGCGGCATGATCACGTCCTTGACCAGGGAATCGACGATCTTGCCGAATGCCGCGCCGATGATCACCCCGACCGCCAGATCAAAGGCATTGCCCTTGATGGCGAATTCCCGAAACTCTTTCAACAAACTCATGCTGGATGCTCCATGCGCGGCAGACCGCCTGCCGCTTCACCGTTACAATTAGCGCACTACACGCTTGGAGGAAAGCTCAATGAAGATTCTGGTCATCGGTTCTGGCGGTCGTGAACACGCCCTGGCGTGGAAAATCGCCCAGTCACCGCGCGTCTCCAAGGTCTATGTGGCTCCCGGCAATGCAGGCACCGCGCGAGAGGCCAAGTGCGAGAACATCAGCATCAGCGCCACCGATGTCCAGGCCCTGTTCAGCTTCGCCAAGGACCAAGGCATCAACCTGACCGTGGTCGGCCCCGAGGCGCCGCTGGCCGCCGGGGTGGTCGACAGCTTCCGCGATGGCGGTCTGCGCATCTTCGGCCCGCCCCGCCTGGCGGCCCAGCTGGAGAGCTCCAAGGCCTTCGCCAAGGACTTCCTTGCCCGCCATCGCATCCCGACCGCCGAATACCGAGTGTTCACCGAGCTTGCCCCGGCGCTGGACTACATCCATGACCGCGGCGCCCCCATCGTCATCAAGGCCGACGGCCTGGCCGCCGGCAAGGGCGTGGTGGTCGCCATGACCCAGGCGGAGGCCGAGGCCGCCGTGCGCGACATGCTCGGCGGCCAGTTCGGCCAGGCCGGCGCGCGGGTGGTGATCGAGGAATTCCTCGACGGGGAAGAGGCGAGCTTCATCTGCATGGTGGACGGCGAACACATCCTGCCGATGGCCACCAGCCAGGACCACAAGCGCCGCGATGATGGCGACCTCGGTCCCAACACCGGCGGCATGGGCGCCTATTCGCCCGCCCCGGTCGTCACCCCGGCGATCGAGGCACGCATCATGGACGAGGTGATCAAACCGACTGTGCAGGGCATGGCGCTCGACGGTCTGCCCTACACCGGCTTCCTCTACGCCGGGATCATGATCGACAAGGGTGGCGCCCCCAAGGTGCTTGAATTCAACTGCCGTTTCGGCGACCCCGAAACCCAGCCGATCATGATGCGCCTGCAGTCCGACCTTGTCGGCCTGCTGGAGGCGGGCATTGACGGCAAGCTCGACCAAACCGGCGCAGGCTGGGATGCGCGGGTGGCTCTTGGTGTGGTGATGGCCGCCGGCGGCTATCCAGGCACCATCCGCAGCGGCGACGTGATCCACGGCCTGGATAGCGCCCTGCCGGAACACGCCAAGGTGTTCCATGCCGGCACGGCCCTGAACGAAGATGGTCAGGTGATTACCGCCGGCGGCCGCGTGCTGTGCGTCACCGCATTGGGCGACACGGTGCACGAGGCCCAGCAGCGCGCCTATGTCGCGGTTGACAAGATCAGCTTCGAGGGCGGTTTCTGCCGCCGCGACATCGGCTGGCGGGCGATCGCACGCGGCGCCTGAGCTGACGCCAAACCATGAAAAACGCCGGCATTTGCCGGCGTTTTGCTTTCCAAGGACGAGAAACGGATCAGCGCTTCATCGCATCCCAGAATTCGTTGTTGGTCTTGGTCTTGGTCAGACGGTCGAGCAGGAACTCCATCGCCTCCAGTTCGCCCATGTTGTGCAGGAACTTGCGCAGGATCCACATCTTCTGCAGCTCCTCCACGTCGGTGAGCAGCTCCTCGCGGCGCGTGCCGGAGCGGTTGATGTCGATGGCAGGGTAGACGCGCTTCTCGGAGATCTTGCGGTTGAGGTGCACCTCGCTGTTGCCGGTGCCCTTGAATTCCTCGTAGATCACCTCGTCCATCTTCGAACCCGTGTCGATCAATGCGGTGGCGAGGATGGTCAGCGAACCGCCCTCCTCGATGTTGCGCGCCGCGCCGAAGAAGCGCTTGGGCTTCTGCAGGGCGTTGGCGTCCACGCCGCCGGTGAGCACCTTGCCGGAGGACGGCTGGACGATGTTGTAGGCGCGCGCCAGGCGGGTGATGGAGTCGAGCAGGATCACCACGTCACGCTTGTGCTCGACCAGACGCTTGGCCTTCTCGATCACCATCTCGGCCACCTGCACGTGGCGGGTCGCCGGCTCGTCGAAGGTTGAGGCGATGACCTCGCCGCGCACGGTACGCTGCATCTCGGTCACTTCTTCCGGACGCTCGTCGATCAAGAGGACGATCAGGTAGCACTCGGGATAGTTGGCGGTGATGCTCTGCGCGATGTTCTGCAACATCATCGTCTTGCCCGCCTTCGGCGGCGCGATGATCAGGCCACGCTGGCCCTTGCCCATCGGCGCGACGATGTCGATCACCCGCGCGGTCAGGTCTTCGGTGCTGCCGTTGCCGCGCTCCATGCGCAGGCGCTTCTCCGGATGCAGCGGGGTCAGGTTCTCGAACAGGACCTTGCCCTTGGTGTTCTCGGGCGGCTCGAAGTTGATCGAATCGACCTTCAGCAGCGCGAAGTAGCGCTCGCCATCCTTCGGCGGGCGAATGGTCCCCGCGACGGTGTCGCCGGTCTGCAGACCGAAGCGCCGGATCTGGCTAGGGGAGACGTAGATATCATCCGGCCCGGCAAGATAGGAGCCATCCGGCGAGCGCAGGAAACCGAAGCCGTCCGACAGGATTTCCAGCACGCCGTCACTGTAGATCGACTCGCCGGTCTTGGCGTGCGCCTTGAGGATGGCGAAGATCAGGTCCTGCTTGCGGGCGCGGGAGACGTTTTCGATACCGAGGCTCTCGGCCAGGGTAAACAGCTCGGCGGCCGGTTTTCTCTTGAGTTCGGTCAGATTCATGCGGAGGATGGCTTCAATACGAGAGGGCCAGGACCGGACGGTCACAGCTGGGGAAGAAAGGGGAAGATGCGGCTTGCGCTTTGAAAGCCGGCGAATGCCGACAATAGTCAAAAACTAACACGCCCCGCGCGTCACGTCCAGCAGGAATGCTGGCGTAACGCGCAAAGAGGCTGGATCAAAGCTGGCCGTCGAGGAAGGCGGCGAGCTGAGACTTGGACAGCGCGCCAACCTTGGTCGCTGCGACATTGCCATCCTTGAACAGCATCAGGGTCGGAATACCACGGATACCGTACTTCGGCGGGGTCGCCGGGTTCTCATCGATATTCAGCTTGGCGACCTTGACGCGACCATTGTATTCAGTGGCAATTTCATCAAGGATGGGTGCGATCATGCGGCAGGGGCCACACCATTCGGCCCAGTAGTCCACCAGGACAGGCATGTCACTCTTGAGGACATCCTGTTCGAAGCTGGCATCGGACAGGTAAACGATATTATCGCTCACGCGGTTGTCTCCTTCGTGGCTGTCAGGGGCCGGCCGTCGACCGGGGTAATGGGATTGTGCAAGGTGGTTCGGCAGTTTGCAAGCCAGACTCCGGCTGCATCGGGCACGTGCTCATTCGATCAGGCAACGGTCACGCCCCGCCTGCTTGGCCGCATACATCGCGCTATCGGCCCGCTCGAAGAGCTCTTCAAGCGTGTCGTTGGCGCGCAGCTGGCTCAGGCCGCAGGAAAGCGTGATCTTCAGCGGCTTGTCCCCATAGCGGAAAGGGGCGCCGGCGATCGCCTCGCGGATGGCCTCGGCCTTGGCCAGGGCATCCGGCGCACTGGTATTGATGAACAGCATGATGAACTCCTCACCGCCATAGCGCGCCACGAAATCCGTCTCCCGCACCTGCTGGGCCAGCTTGCTGGCCACGATGCGCAAGGCCTTGTCCCCCGCCTTGTGACCAAAGGTGTCATTGATGTTCTTGAAGTGATCGACATCCCACACGGCGAGGGTCAGCGGTTGTTTGTGGCGCTTGAAGCGGGCCATCTCGAGCTTGAGTCGCTCATCCAGCGCCAGGCGGTTCGGAATGCCTGTCAGAGGGTCGACCAACATGCGCTCACGGCTGGCACGCAGGTTTTCGCGCAAGGCTGAAGTTTCCTTCTCCAGTCGGATGATGCGACCGCGCATGGCGGAGGTCGTGCTCTCCATGCGCTCGATCAGGCGACTTTCCGATTCCCGCAGACTGGTCATGTGCAGACGAAGGCGATCAAGGCGTGTGCTGATGATACCCTTGAGGCGATCGACATCATTGACCTCGGAAATGTCCTGCTCCAGGCCGCGCATCTGGGAATCCACCGCATCGTGCAACGCCAGACGCGTCCCGCTGTCGTCATGCAGCACGGCAATGTCGGCTTGCACATCACGGTCCAGGTCATTAAGCGTATCGGTGAGCTGCTTGAGGAAGCCGGCCAGATCGTCTTTTTCATGCTCGAGCTGCTTGCGCATGTCGTTGACCAGTGCGGCGGCGCGATCAATCAGTACCGTGGTCGCATCACCCTCCCCCGGAAGGCCCAGCGTTTCGAGCAAGTCGGACTTGCGCTGTTCCAGCTCGTGGGTCAGAACCAGTTTTTCCAACAGCACGGCCAGGAACCGGCGCGCCAACGGCGCACGCTCATCCAGACGCACCTCCGGCGTGGGCGCCGCCGGAGCGGAAGAGGCCTCGATCTCCTCGCTGCGGGCTTCCAGGGTGCGCAACTCATTGACCAGTTCCTGCAGCTGGGCAAGCAGGCGAGTCAACGGAAGCTTGCCTTCCGGCGCGGCCTTGACCTCCTGTCGGAGGGCGGTGAGGCGCTTTTCCAGCGGGGGATAAGCCTTTTCGGCCGCCAGCGACAGGCGGCTCAGAGCCAGTCGGACGAGTTCTTCCGCCGTTCCCAGGCGCTCATCGCGCTCCTCCAGAGTATGCAGGGTATCCAGGTAGCGGGTCTTCCAATCTTCACTATCGCTTTCACGCACACTCATGAGGGCCTCACACAATCAATCCAGGGGGAAGTTCCACTTCAACGGCCAGGGGTAGGTGATCGGAGTGCGGCAGGGGCAACACTTCGGCTTCACGCATGCGCAGCGCGGGGCTGACGAGAATGTAGTCGATCATGCGATTCGGCCTCCAGCTCGGGTAGGTATGCAACTCCTTGTCCGGCAGCGTCAGGCCAGTGCGGTGCTGCAGCATCCGCATTTCCGGGGCTCGGGGCAGGCAATTGAAGTCCCCCATCAGGACTGCGTGACGTTCCTCCGCGAGCAGATCGGCGACGAAGCCCATCTGCCGCATGCGCGAGCCACGCCCCAAGGCAAGATGCATGACGGCCACCACCAGGTCGGCTCCCGGCTGGCCGAAGCGCGCCAGCATGACGCCTCGCCCTGGCAACCAGCCGGGGAGGGCCCGGTGCTCCACGGCATAAGGCACATGACGGGCGAGCATGCCGAGGCTGTGCTGGGCGAGGTGACCGAGATCACGGTTGGTCTGATGCTTCCAGAAAGGCAGTTCGGCTCGCCCGGCGAGATATTCCGCCTGGTTGATGAACTCGCTGCGCAGGCTACCGGCATCCACCTCCTGCAGCCCGACGATGTCATAGCCGCCGATCACCTCGGCAATACGATCAAGATTGCGCCGCCGTTCGGGTGATGGCAGCACATGCTTCCAGCCGGACGTCAGGTACTCGCGGTAGGCCTTGCTCGCGATGCCGACCTGGATGTTGTAACTGAGCAGGCGCAGGCGCTGCCCTGTATGGAGGGCCGGGTGCGGCGCCGCGTTGTTTTGGGCATGCGTCTTCACATCGGAAACACCATCTCACCCAGGCGCGCGGTCAGCCTGAGGTTCTCGCTGTAATCGACCGGCACGTCGATCACGCAGACCGTGTTGCTGGCGATGGCATCCCGCAGTACTTCCTGCAGGGATACGCCCGCATCGACGCGGTAGCCACGCGCGCCGAAGGATTCGGCCAACTTCACGAAATCCGGGTTGCCAAACTTGACGAAGGCCGGTCGGCCAAACTGGGCCATCTGTTTCCATTCGATCAGGCCGTAACCACCGTCATTCCAGACCAGCACGATGATCGGCGTGCCCAGGCGCACAGCGGTCTCCAGTTCCTGCACATTCATCAGGAAGCCGCCATCGCCGGTGGCGGCCACCACGGTGCGTTCGGGCCGCGCCAGCTTGGCGGCGATGGCGCCCGGCAGGGCGATACCCATGCTGGCGAAGCCGTTTGAGATCAGGCAGGTGTTGGGATGCTCGCAACGGAACATGCGCGCCAGCCACATCTTGTGCGCGCCGACGTCGGAAATGACGATGTCCTGCAGATCGAGCACCGTGCGCAGGTCCCAGATCAGCTTCTGCGGCTTCATCGGGAACACGCTGTCGCGGGCATGCTCACCCATGTCGGTGATAAGCATCTGACGCAGCTTGCGATGGGCCTGCCCTTCATGCGGACGAGAGCGATGCGCGATGCGCTCGAGCGACAGTGCGATATCGCCCAGAACCTCGAGTGTCACACCGTAATGCGCATCGATCTCGGCCGGGGCATCGTCGATGTGCAGGATGGCCCGGTCGCGGGTCGGATGCCAGAGATGGGGATGGTATTCCACCACGTCGTAGCCGACAGCGATGATCAGGTCGGCATGATCGAAACCGACGCTGACGTAATCCTTGGACTGCAAGCCAACGCTGCCGAGCGCCATCGGGTGCTTGAACGGAACCACCCCCTTGGCCATGAAGGTATTGGCGACCGGGATGTTCAGGTGGCCGGCGATGGCCGCCAGCGCCTCATGCGCCCCGGCGCGGATGACGCCGTTGCCTGCGAGGATGATGGGATTCTTCGCCTCCGAGATGAGGCGCGCGGCCTCCTTCACCGTCTGCTCGGACGGCCCCGGGCGCTGGCCATCCGAATGCGGCAGTGGCGCACCCGTCGCAGGCATCTCGGCGATATTCTCCGGCAACTCGATGAATACCGCCCCCGGCTTGGACGACTGTGCCAGCTTGAACGCCTTGCGGATCGTCTCCGGCACGGTCGAGGGGGTCAGCACACGGGTGGAGAACTTGGTCACCGGGCGGAACATCTCCACCAGGTCGAGCACCTGGTGGGATTCCTTGTGCAGCCGGTCGGTCGAGGCCTGGCCGGCGATGGCAACCAAGGGGGCGTGGTCCATGTTGGCGTCCGCCACCCCGGTGATGAGGTTGGTCGCCCCCGGCCCCAGGGTCGCCAGACAGACGCCCGCCCTGCCGGTCAGGCGGCCATGCACGTCGGCCATGAAGGCTGCGCCCTGCTCATGACGGGTAGGGATGAAGCGGATGCGGCTGTCGAGCAGGGCATCGAGCAGGTCGAGATTTTCCTCGCCCGGCACGCCGAAGATGGTGTCGACCCCTTCGGCCTCGAGACAGCGGACAACAAGTTGGGCGGTGGTGGTCATGGGCCAGCCGGCAGAAGATGATCGGGCTAGCATACGGGCGGGAACGGGGAATCCCAACCCCCCGGCAACGTTTACTTGCCGCTCTCCTGGGCGATCAGCGCCTCGACCACGTCGATCATCTTGCCGTTGCCGCCAGCCAGGCTGCCGGAGGTGCGGTACTTGCCCTGAACGACCATGGCCGGCACCCCAGTAACGCCGTATTCGCGGGCGAGCTGCATGCCCTTGCGCACCTCGCTGTCGACCATGAAGCTGTTGAAGGCCTTGAGGAAGGCGCCGCGATCCACACCCTGGCCGGCGACGAAATCGGCAATCTCGTCGGCGGTACGCATCGGGCGGCGCTCCTTCTGCACCGCATCGAACAGGGCAGAGTGAATCTTTTCGGCCACGCCGAGTTGCCTGAGTGCATAGTAGGCCTTGCTCAGCGGTACCCAGCCGGGATTGAGGGCCACCGCCACACGCTCGAAGTGGACGTTGGCGGGCTGCTTGTCCAGCCAGGCACTCAGGGTCGGCTCGAAGTGGTAGCAGTGACCGCAGCCATACCAGAACAGTTCCTGCACCACGACTTCGCCAGCCGGCGCCTGGACCGCGACCGGCGGATCGATGGCCTCGTAATGGACCATCTCCTCCACCGTGGCAGCATGGGCCACGCCAAAAGTGAACAGGGCGGCAAACAGCCAACCGAATCGCTTCATTGCTCGAATCCCCTTGGGAGCCTGTTTACAACGTGCCGTAAGAGTGCAGGCCGGAAAGGAACATGTTCACACCCAGGAAGGCAAAGGTGGTGACGAACAGGCCGACCACCGCCCACCAGGCCATCGGTGTGCCACGCCAGCCCTTGGTGAGGCGCAGGTGCAACCAGGCCGCGTAGTTCAGCCACACGATCAGCGCCCAGGTCTCTTTCGGGTCCCAGGACCAGTAGCCGCCCCAGGCCTCGGCCGCCCACATCGCGCCCAGAATGGTAGCGACGGTGAAGAAGCCGAAGCCGAGCGCGATGGACTTGTACATCAGGTCGTCGAGTACCGCGAGCTTCGGCAGGCGGTCGTTCTCGCCGTCACCGCCCAGCTTGTGCTTGATCAGGTAGGCGATGCCGACCATCGCCGCCAGCGCGAAGGCGCCGTAGCCGATGAAGTTGGCAGGAACGTGGATCTTCATCCAGTAGCTGTTGAGCGCGGGCACCAATGGCTGGATCTGGTTGGCGCCGCGATCGAAGGTGTACCACAGCAGGAAGGCCACCGCGGCGGAGATCACCAGCATCACGAAGCCGCCCAGGTTGCGGGTACGGTAGCGGCCCTCGTAAAACAGGTAGATCAGCGCGGTGATGACGGCGAACAGGATGAACACCTCGTAGAGGTTGCTCACCGGGATGTGGCCGTAATCCACGTTGATCAGGTAGGACTCGCGCCAGCGCGCCATCAGGCCGGTGAAGCCGAAGGCGGTGGCCGACCACACCAGCACCGAGGCGATGCGGCCAATGTACTCGGCGCGGGTTAACAGGGCGAGGAAGTAGGTGAAGGTGGCGCCCACGTACAGCGCGCTCATCCACATGATCGCGCTCTGGCTGGAAACCAGGAACTTGAGGAAGAAGTCCTTGCCCTGCACCGCGCTGAGCGCTTCCAGGCCGACCGAGAGCTGATCACCAAAATGCGCGCCGTAGCGCCACAGGGCGATGGCGCTCAGCACCGCGACCGCAAGGGTGAGACCCCGAACGCTGCGCCAGAACCAACCGAAGGCGGCCAGACTCAAGGTGGCGCCGATCAGGATCCCGATCTCGTAGCCATCCATCTGGTCGCCGAACACGGCCAGGGTGCCGAAACCGGCCACCAGCACAGCCGCCAGCCAGAGGATGTCGAGCGCGCGAACAGACCTTTCGGCCGCGTGCTGCCCAATGGGCTGAGGCATGACATCAGAAGTCGCGGACATGGAATGTCTCCGTGGTTCAGGGTTGGGCGACCGTGGTGCCGGACTCGATCCGGCGGGCCCCGACCAGTCGCTCACTCAGGGTCTCGTGCAACTGGCCGGCGGCCTGCTGCATATCGATGGATTTTCGATGACTGGTGGTGGCGAACAATACACGCGCACCGACATCCTCTTTGCGTACCAGCACCCAGGCACGGCGAGGATGCAAGTAGAACAGCATGAACACCCCCAGTGTCAGCAACACGCTGCCGAAATACACCACCCCCTTGCCGGGGGATTTGGTGATCTGCAGACCGGAGGCCTGAATCTGCTCAAACGAGGTCATCTGAAGGTAGATCGGCGAACCGTACAATGCCAGGGCATTGATGGCTGTGACCGCGTCGGCAAGGAAGCGTTCATCCGCAGCGCCGAAATCCTGCACGCCGCGCTCCTCCATGAGTTCGACATACGCGCGCCCCAGCACAGTCTGCAATACCCGCATGCTGGTCTCGAAGGCCTGCTGGAGCTGCTCCTGCGGCACGCGCCGCTCCAGGTCGGAGCCGATGGCATCGTAGCCGCCCTCGACGAAGCGGGACACCATGGTGCGGATGGATTCGCTGGCGGCCGGCAGCTTCGCCGCCTCGGGATTGATCTCCTCCAGCATCACCTGCACCGCGCTCCCCACGCGCTCGGCATCATGCAGACGGGCGAAATAGGCCATGAAAGTGTCGAGCGAACCTTCGCGATCGGCGGGGAGGTAGAGATAGCGCATCGGCTCTCCGATCTTCTCCCGTACCCCGGAAATGAACACCGGCCGCCCTTCCATCACGACTGGGCTCATGTAGTTCTCGTATTCGCGCGCCTGGCCGGCGGCATCGCGCATGCGGAACACCATGCTCGGACCGAAATTCTTCTGCTCGACCTTGCCGCTCTCGTCCTGCACCGGGTTGATGTTGAACAGACGGAAATCGTTCAACTCCAGGGTGTAGCGCTCGCCCATCAGAGTGAAAGGAATATCCTGGAATACCGCACCCTGAATGCCCTGCCCCACCCCGGGTTGGCCTCTCAATTGCCAGGAACGCATGCCAAGCCGCGAACCGCCGTCGCCAAAGCTGGCCTGGTAGATGGCGTGGCCCTTGTAGATCATCGGCTTGTTGACTGAAATGGTCTGCTCGACCGGCTGATCCGGGCTGGCGGGGTCATGGATGACCAGGTCACTCTCATAGGACTTGGGCATGCCGTTGATGTAGTGCTCGATGCGGAAGTCCTTCACCTCGATGGTGAAGGGCAGGTTCTGCACCACGTAGCCGTCGCGCACGTTGAGAAACAACACCGAACTTTTCTCGCCTTCGGGCACGTTCACATTGCCACGGAAGCCTGGGTTGTCCGGCGAGACATGGCTCTCCGGCGGCACCTGAGAGAGTGGTACGGCGCGGGTTTCCACCTTCAGCTGGCCGCTCATTTCCTTGAGCGCCAGCCAGATGCGCGAATCGAGCACGCCGCCGATCAGGATGATGACGATGGCGACGTGGGTGAAGATGTAGCCGAGGCGCTGCAGCGCGCCCTTGCGGCCAGCGATGAGATAGCCTTCGCTGACCCGCTTCTCGCGCAGGTCGAACCCGGCCTCGCTCAGGACTCGGCGCCCCTCGATGGCTGCCGCCTCGACACTCATCGGCACCTGCCATTCGGCGTGCTCATGCATGCCGCGCAGGGACTTTTCCTGCGCATGCAGGCGGTAGTCACTCATCTCGCGGATCATGCCCGGCGTGTTGCGGATCACGCAGGCGCTGGTGGACGCCACGAGGAAGCCGAGAATGGCGAGAAACCACGGCGCCGAATAGACGTCGTACAACCCCAGCGCCCGAAAGACCTCGAACCAGTACGGCCCGAACTTCATCAGGTAGTCACCGTAGGCCTGGTTCTGCTGCAGCACGGTGCCGATGATGGAGGCCAGCGCCACCGCCACCAGCAGGGTGATGGCCAGGTTCATTGAACCCAGGAAGGCCATCAACTGACGGCTAGGAGGGTGGTGAGGATTGGTCTGGGTCATGCCGGGCTGTCGAAAAATCGATCCATGTTGGAGCGCCGGAACGTGGGGAGGTTCCGCGGGGAACAGCTATCTTACCGGATGCTGGCCGTGTAGGCCGCCAGTGCGCGGATATCATCGTCGGTCAGCCTGGCGACGGCATGGCGCATGATGGCATTCGCGTCGTTGGCGCGGGCGCCATCACGGAAGGCCTTGAGAGTAAGCTCGACATAGCCCGCATGCTGCGCGCGGAGGACCGGATAGCCCGCGCCGGGATTACCGTAGCCCTGGTGTCCATGACAAGCGGCGCAGGCCGCCACACCAGCCTGCGGATTGCCCGCCTCATAGAGCTTGCGCCCTTGGGCGATCAAGGCGGCATCCCGCCCCTCCGCGGGCTGCGCGGTCTTGGCCTGCGCAGCATAGAAGGCGCCCAGGTGCTCCATGTCCTCCGGGGTCAGCGCAGCGACCATGCCGGCCATCAGGGCGTTCACACGCTGGCCGGATTTGTAATCGGCCAGCTGCTTGGCGATGTAGCCGGCGTGCTGGCCGGCGAGGGACGGGAAGGCGGCGTTTGCGCTGTTGCCGTCCGCGCCGTGGCAGCCAGCGCAGGCCGCGGCCTTGGACTGGCCGATGGTGGGATCTCCGCCTGCCTGGACGATGGAGGCGGCAAGAAACACGGCGGTGGCGACGGTCAGCTGGATGGTCAGACGGCGGGTCATGGCCTTCTCCGGTTTTCGGACATAAAAACGCTCGGGATTTTAACCCCCTCCCCCCGCTTGTCCACCATGAAAGCAGCATGGCTGACATAGAATGTGCTGATGGAAAAAGAAAACCCCCAGCTTCGCGCCTATTTCGCTCGGGCCAGCTTTCTGAAAAGCGCACCCGATCCTGCCCACCTGCCCGCCGATCATGGCGCGGAAATCTGCTTTGCCGGGCGCTCCAACGCGGGCAAGTCGAGTGCATTGAACACGCTTTGTGCGCAAAAGAGCCTGGCCCGGGCAAGCAAGCGCCCCGGGCGCACCCAATTGCTCAACGTTTTCGTGCTCGACGAGTCGAAACGGCTGATCGACCTGCCCGGCTACGGCTATGCCGAGGCCCCCAGGGAGATGCGCAAGAACTGGGGCCAGGTCATGGACGTCTACTTCACCAGCCGACAGAGCCTGCGGCTGGCGGTCCTCATGATGGACATACGCCATCCCATGCGTCCGTTCGACGAGATGCTGATCGAAGCCTGCACCCAGCGCGGCCTGCCGGTCCACATCCTGCTGACCAAGGCCGACAAGCTTTCGCGCGGCGCGGCCGCCGGAGTTCTGCAGAAACTCCGACGCACCTTGCCCGAGGGCGTCACCATGCAGCTGTTCTCCTCGCTCAATGGCATGGGCGTCGACGAGGCTCGCGCACACCTGCGTGAAGTCCTGGAAGCCCACGGCGCCAGTGAAACGCCCCCCACACCCTCTGCATAGCTGGAACTTGCGAGTAGCCGAGTCATCTCTTAACTTGCTTGTCATGATCCGGCATTGAGTACGTCCTCATCCATGAACACGCTCAGGCGCACCGTCCTCTTGCTGCTGATGCTGATCCTGCCCCTACAGGGGGTGGCTGGGGTCAGCATGAGCATGTGTGCCTCCGACATGGGCCAGCATGAACAGTCCGAGCCCACCGCTGCCGGGATGGTCTGCCACCATCACGGCGAAATGAGCATGGACATGGGCGAGCAGACACCTCAACCGGACAACGCCCCCGCCGGCGACTGCCCGCACTGTTTCGCCCTTTCACACTTCATCGACCGCCCCGCCCCGTCCGTGGTCGGACAAAACCCGCCCTCCGCCCTGATCCCCTTCTTCGGTGCGAGCTTCGCGTCGCTCACGCTCGACCAACCCCTCCGCCCTCCTGTCCTCGCCTGACATCCGGTACATGTTCGGGTGGCCATTGATTGCACCGCCCGACTCCTGATTGTCACCTGGGAGGATCCCATGAACACTTTGTTGACGCGGCACGGTTGTGCCCTGCTGCTCCTCGCGGCCACGCCTGGCCTGGCAGCACCGCCGCTCGCCCCCGAGCAGGCGGACGCCCCGGCCGCGACCCCGCACTACCCTTCGGCCTTTGCCGACTACACCCCCTTCCGCCAGACCGAACTCGAACCGTGGTCCATGGTCAACGGCACCGTGCGGGAGCTGGGCGGCCATGGCGGCCACATGCCGGCCATGAACGACGCCTCGCCAACGTCCGCCCATGGCGGGCACACGATGGAGGGCCAACAACCATGAACGCCGCACGCCCCCTCGCGGGAGGGCTGCTCGTCCTCGCCACCCTTGTCCTGCCCGGCTGCGCCACCCTCAGTCCCGACGCCGGCCTCGGCGACGTCAGGCAAACCGTCGAGGCACGTCTGGGCCAGGACCAGACCCCACCACTCGGCATGACACCCGCCGCCGAAGACTCTGTCGCTCAGGACGAGGTCGCGAGGCTCCTCTCCCGCCAGCCTCTGTCCGCCGAGGACACCGTACGCATCGCCCTGCTCAACAACCCTGAGCTGCGCATGACCCTGGCCGAGCTGGGCATCGCCGATGCCGACCGTGTCCAGGCCGGGAGGCTGCGCAACCCCGGCTTCAGTTACGGCCGCCTCACGCGCGGTGACGAGGTCGAAATCGAGCGCACTTTCCTGTTCGACCTTTTCGGCCTGCTGACCCTGCCCGCCCGCAGCGCGATTGAGGAACGCCGCTTCGAGGCCGCCCGCCTGCGGGTTGCCGCGGAAGTCACGCGACTGGGCCTGGACACGCGCAAGGCCTGGATCAACGCGGTTGCCGCCAGCCAGGCGGAACGTTACTGGCTCCAGGTCCGCGAGGCCGCCAAGGCAAGCGCGCTGCTGGGCAAGCGGATGGCCGAGACCGGCAACTGGAGCGTGCTCGGCCAGGCGCGTGAACAGGGCTTCCACGCCGACGCCACCGCCCGGCTCGCCCTCGCCCGCCAGCACGCGGTCGAGACCCGCGAGCGCCTGATCCGCCTGCTCGGCCTGTGGGGTGGGCAGACAGGCTTCCGTCTGCCCGAGCGCCTGCCTGACCTCCCCGCCACGCCGGATGACGGCACGGGCATCGAGGCACGAGCCATCGGCGAGCGGCTGGATGTGCAATTGGCCAAGCAGCAGGCCGAAGGACTGGCTAAGTCGCTCGGGCTCACGAAAGCCACACGCTTCGTCAACGTGCTGGAAGCCGGTGTGATGAACAGCACCTCCAACGAGGCCCCTGTCCAGCGCGGCTACGAGATCGAGATCGTGCTGCCGGTCTTCGACTGGGGCGATGCCAAGGTTGCGCGCGCCGAGGCGGTCTACTCCCAGGCCATCGAGAACGTGCGCGCAACCGCCATCCGGGCCCGCTCGGAAGCGCGTGAATCGTACCTGCGCTACCGCACGGCCTACGACCTCGCCCGCCACTACCGTGACGAGATCGTGCCGCTACGCCAGCGCATCGCCGAGGAAAACGTGCTGCGCTACAACGGCATGCTGATCGGTGTGTTCGAGTTGCTGGCCGATGCGCGCGAACAGATCCAGTCGGTGATCGGCGCGATCGAGTCCCAGCGCGACTTCTGGCGCGCGGAGACGGACCTTCGCACAGCGCTCACTGTCGGCTCGCCCGCCTCCGCCGCCCTTTCCAGCCCCCGTTCCACCGCCAGCGCCGAACCGGCCGGCGGCCACTGAAGGAGACACTGACATGGTTTCCCGTCGAGACTTTCTGATGAAGGCCGGCATCGCCGCCCTCGGCAGCGGGCTGATGCACAAGAGCGCACTG
Organism: Pseudomonadota bacterium; assembly: GCA_040758395.1. Lineage (GTDB taxonomy): Bacteria > Pseudomonadota > Gammaproteobacteria > Halothiobacillales > Halothiobacillaceae > Thiofaba. The sequence continues at coordinate 64,260 of JBFLVP010000004.1, read as the reverse complement.
GCCGGCCTGCCCGAGGCGGCGCTGATGGACAGCGCCGCCACCCAGGCCCCGCTGCATCCCTCCAGCGGCCGCCCGTACCACCCGGTCGTGACCCTCAATGGCTGGTCCCTGCCCTTCCGCATGAACCAGGGCGTGAAGGAGTTCCATCTGGTCGCCGAGCCCGTGGTGCGCGAGCTGGCGCCCGGCATGAACGCCCGCCTGTGGGGCTACAACGGCCAGAGCCCCGGCCCGACCATCGAGGCGGTCGAAGGCGACCGGGTGCGCCTGTTCGTCACCAACCGCCTGCCCGAGGTCACCACCATCCACTGGCACGGCCAGCGCCTGCCGAACGGCATGGATGGCGTGGCCGGCCTGACCCAGCCCGCCATCCCGCCCGGCAAGACGTATGTGTACGAATTCACCCTGCGGCGCAGCGGCACCTTCATGTACCACCCGCACGCGGACGAGATGACCCAGATGGCCATGGGCATGATGGGCCTGTTCATTGTTCACCCGAAGAACCCCGACTTCATGCGCGTGGACCGCGACTTCTGCTTCCTGCTCAATGCCTACGACATCGAGCCGGGCAGCTACACACCTCGTGTGAACACCATGCTCGACTTCAACCTGTGGACCTTCAACAGCCGCGTGTTCCCCGGCATCGACCCGCTGGTCTGCCGACTGGGCGACCGGGTGCGCATCCGCGTCGGCAACCTGACCATGACCAACCACCCCATTCATCTGCATGGCCACGAGTTCGAGGTGACCGGCACGGACGGCGGCTGGACACGTCCGGAATCGCGCTGGCCAGAAGTCACCACCGATATCGCTGTCGGCCAGATGCGTGCCATCGAGTTCGACGCGACCGAAGAGGGGGACTGGGCATTCCATTGCCACAAGTCGCACCACACCATGAATGCCATGGGTCACAGCGTGCCGACCATGATCGGCGTGGACCATCGCGGCATCGCCGAGAAGATCAGCAAGCTCATTCCCGACTACATGGTGATGGGTGAGCGCGGCATGCACGACATGGCCGAGATGGAGATGCCGCTGCCCGACAACACCCTGCCGATGATGACCGGCTTCGGTCAGTTCGGACCGATCGGCATGGGCGGCATGTTCAGCACCGTGAAGATCCGCCAGGGGTTGGCGCGCAACGACTACAAGGACCCGGGCGGCTACAAGCAGCCCAAGGGCACCCGCGCCTGGGAATGGCAGGGCGCTCCCTTGTCCGAGCCCACGCGCGCGGCGTCCGCCCCCGATAACCAAACCACTCTGACCGTCCGCAAGCCGACCGGCCATGACAGCCATCAATGATCAACCCACCACGAGGCCCCTGACATGAAAACCCTGAAAGCACTTGCCGCCACCGCCCTCCTGGCTCTGGGGATGAACGCCCAGGCCGCACAACACAGCCACACCGAGCACGACCACAGCACCGCCGAGGGCATGCAGATGCACCAGCAGCTGGTGCAGAAGGAGGCGCAAGAAATGCTGGCGGACGGCGAGGTCCGCAAGGTGGACAAATCCGCCGGCAAGATCACCATCAAGCATGGCCCGCTGCCCAATCTGGGTATGGGCGCGATGACCATGGTGTTTCGCGCCGCTGACTCAACCATGCTGGATCAACTCAAGGCCGGTGACCGTATCCGCTTCCATGCAGACACCATCAACGGCGCGCTGACCCTGATGCGCTACGAACAGCACGACTGAAGAACTCAATCCGCCCGCACCACCCGGTTGCGGCCCTCGCCCTTGGCGCGATAGAGGGCCGCATCCGCCCGCTCGACCATGTGCTTCGGGGATTCACCGTTGCGCAGCTGCGCCACTCCAAAACTCGCGGTGACGCCAACCGGTGCAAATTGCGCGTGCTGCAAGGCGCTGCGCAGGCGTTCGGCGACCAGCGTGGCGGTGGTCGACTTGGTCATCGGCATCAACAGAAGAAACTCCTCCCCGCCGTAGCGAAACAGCAGATCGGTGGATCGCTTGAATCCCATGGCCGTGGACACGAATTGCTGGAGGATCGCATCCCCTGCGGCGTGACCGTAGTTATCGTTGATGGACTTGAAGTGATCGATATCCATCATCACGACAGCCAGCGGCTGACTCCTGCGCCGGCTGATCTCGCATTCATGCCTGAGCCGGTCCTCCAGCTGGCCGCGCGCCAGCGCACCGGTCAGGGCATCCAGCTCCGCGCTCTGCCTGATCAGGCTCAGACTTCCAAGCGCCTTGCCCAGGCGGACGGTCCGCTCGGTGATGACGCCCTCGGAGCGTTGCAGGCGCAGGATCATGATGAGCGCGTACAGCGCCACCAGGCCAAGGCTGATCGCATGCAGGCTCAGCGGCAGGCCCGGCGTGGTGAGCCAGAGGGCGTCGATCAGGTTGGAGGCGCGGCCACCAAGGATTTCGTCCAACGCGCGGACGGTGCTGAGCGAAAAAAGAAGCAGGGCCACCGCACCGACCTCACTTAGCCAGTACGCCAACCCTGCCCTGTGTTTTTCCCGGTTTTGTCTTTCCACGGCTTCGCCCCGCCAGTTTTTACCGGCCGTCCGAAGCCTCCATGAAAAGATTTATAGCCAAGCTTTGCGGAAGATGCCCATTCCGGCCTTATCAGCCTGCTGAAATACTTGTTTCAGCATCCTGTTAGGACGGATTCGGTACCTTCATGGTCACCAGCTCCTCACTGCTGGTCGGGTGGATGGCGACGGTGTTGTCGAAGTCGGCCTTGGTCAGGCCCGCCTTCACCGCCACGCCGAAACCCTGCAGCATCTCGTCGGCACCGTCACCGATGATGTGCACGCCGACCACCTTTTCCTTCTCGCCGACGCACACCAGCTTCATCGCGGTGGGCGCCTTGTGCGCGGCCAGCGCGTACTTCATCGGGGTAAAGCCGGTCTGATAGACGGTCACGGCGCCATCGAACTGCTCACGCGCCTGGGCCTCGCTCAGGCCTACACTACCGATCGGCGGGTGGGAAAAGACCACACTCGGGATATTGTCGTAGTCCAGCCTGGACTGTGGCTGGTCGGCGAACAGGCGCATCATCAGGCGGCGACCGGCGGCCACCGCGACCGGGGTCAGCGCGGCGCGACCGGTGATGTCGCCGATGGCATAGATGCCCGGCACATTGGTGTTCTGGAAGGCATCGGTCAGGACGAAACCGTTCGGCTGCACATCGACGCCCGCCGCCTCGAGACCGATGCCGTCGGTGTTCGGCTTCCGCCCGGCCGCCCAGATCACGCAGTCGAAGGGGCCGAGAACCTCCGGATGGCTCTCGCCTTTCGAGCCGTCGATCACAATACCATCATCGGTCTTGCGCAGGCCCGCCGAGCGGAACGACATGTGCATCTCGATACCTTCGTCGTGCATGTGCTGCGTCAGGGTATCGCTGAGCATGCTGTCGAAGGCCATCAGCATGCGCGGGGCGATGTCGACCAGGGTGACCTCGCTGCCAAGCGCGCGCATCAGGCCGGCGATCTCGACCCCGATGTAACCCCCGCCGAGGATGGCGAGACGCTTGGGTTGTTCATCAAGAGCGAAGAAGCCGTCCGAGGTAATGCCCAGTTCCGCGCCCGGCACGGGCGGCACAAAGGGGCGGCCGCCCGTGCTGACGACGATATGCGGCGCGGTATGGCGCTGGCCGTCGACCTCGATGGTGTGCTTGTCGACAAAACGGCCGAAACCCTTGATCACCTCGATGCCGAGGTCCTGAGCGTAACCGGCCCACCAATCGCCGATGGCCTTGATGTAGCCGCGGCGGCCATCAACCAGCTTGCTCCAGGAAAAACCCTTCACTTCCACGTCAAAGCCGAAACCGGCGGCGTTGTGGATGGCATGCGCGGTCTGCGCGCCGTACCACATCACCTTCTTGGGTACGCAGCCAAGATTCACGCAGGTGCCGCCCAGACCGTTCGGCTCGATCACCAGCGCCCGCTTGCCCAGCTGGGCCGCGCGCTCGGCCGCGGCCAGACCGCCGCTGCCACCACCAAGGGCGATGACGTCATACGATTGAGCCGATGCTTGGGGGCTACTCATGGCATGTCCTCTTGAGTGCTTTGAATATGTCGGGCCATCCGAACGGACGGCCCGCGGGTCGTTCATGACCTTATCGTGAAATCACGATGCTTTGATTACTTGGCGGCGAACCATGCGGCCAGATCGTCGGAGCCACCGATGTGCTTGCCGTCGATGAACACCTGAGGCACGGTTTCACGGCCGCTGGCGGCGCGCAGGCCGCGGATGGTCATGGCGTCGCCGACGATGATCTCGTCGTAGGCCATGCCAGCATCGGCCAGCATGCCCTTGGCACGGGCGCAGAACGGGCAGCCATCGCGGCTCAACACCAGCACGGAGCTCGGACGGGCGGCGTTCGGAGCAAAGTAGTCCAGCATGGTGTCGGCATCGGAGACCTCGTACGGGTCGCCCGGCACGTTCGGCTCGATGAACATCTTGTCGACCACGCCGTCCTTCACCAGCATGGAATAGCGCCAGGAGCGCTTGCCGAAGCCCAGGTCGTCCTTGTCCACCAACAGGCCCATGCCTTCGGTGAATTCGCCGTTGCCGTCCGGGATGAAGACGACGTTCGGCGCGTCCTGATCCTTGGCCCACTCGTTCATCACGAAGGTGTCGTTGACGGACATGCAGACGATGCTGTCCACGCCGTTCTCGAAGAACACCGGAGCCAGCTCGTTGTAGCGGGGCACGTGGCTGGAGGAACAGGTCGGGGTGAACGCACCCGGCAGAGAGAACACGATCACGGTCTTGCCCTTGAAGATGTCATCGGTGCTGACATCCACCCACTCATGCTCCTGGCGGGTCTTGAACACGACATTCGGGACGCGCTGTCCTTCACGATTTTCGAACATGGTCTTTCCTCGCACTGGTTGGTTAATCGGTGCCCGGGTTCGGGTACGGCTGCCAGAATACGCAGCAAAAGCCATAGAAGGAAATTGAAATTACAGATTGATTTAATAGTATTAAACTATCACACAAGTCGTAGGGTATTTGCAGGCTCTATCAGCCGGCCGCAGCCATACCAGGTGATCACGAAGACACGAAAGGCACGACGGAACGAGCCGCCATGCTCTCTCGCTTAGGGGTTATCGACCGATCAGCGCTCCGACCTTCAGAGCCGTCACCCCGCCAGCGGCGATGGAGGCCAGGGCCAGGAAGGAACCCAGCGCAAGGGTGGCGATTCCGCTGAAGCCGTGGCCGACGGTACAGCCCATGGCCAGCACGCTGCCCACCCCGACCAGCACCGCGCCGGAAAGGGTAATCAGCCATTCACGCAGGTCGCCGAAAGGCAGCGGCTTGAACTCGCGTCGCACGACGGCGCTGGCCAGCGCCCCCAGCAGGACGCCAGCCACCGCGACCACGCCGAAGGTAATGGCGGCGGTGTGGGCCGGGTTGCTGAGGTAGTGCACCACATCGCCCAGCGGTGCGCTGAAGGTGAAGGACTGGGTACCCAAGCCCTCAGGCGGGGCGTCCATCAGTTCGGCAGCATCAAGCGCCGCCTGGCCCAGCGAACCGCCGGTGAAGTAATAGGCCGCCGCGACCGTCAGGCCCACCAGCCCCGCGCCGAGCCAGACCGTACCGCCCCGGCGCGGCGACAGCGCGCGCGCGGCAAGCAGCAGGAAGGCCGCGCCGATGCCGAGCGAGAGCAGCAGGCTGAGGCCCGCCCCTCCGCCCAGCAGGCTACCCAGATCCTGGTGGGCGATGCCGAGCCGGGTCAGGTCGACCGACAGGACACCAACCCACGGCGCGAACCAGTCGGCATAGACCGAGGTTCGGGTCATGACGTAGGCCACCAGGGCCATCGCGATCAGCACCGGCAGGGACTGCAGGTTGCCCTGCCCCAGCTTGACCAGGTTGCGCGCCGGGCAGCCACGCGTCATGACCATGCCCACGCCGAACAGGAAGCCTCCGATGGCGTAGCGGCCCCAGGCGAACTCCGGGCTGCGGTAGGGGGGCTTTGTGTCGTTCAGGTCGATGCCCGCCAGGGCCTGCAGCAGGCCGGTGCCGATCACCGCCACGCCGATGGCGATGAAATAGGCCGACAGGCGGCTGCGATCACCGTTCAGGACCCATTCGCGCAGCCCGCCCGGCAGGCAGACGCGCGAAAACTGGGCCGAGGCACCGAAGATCACGGCGACCATCAGCACAACCAACAACAACATCAGGGGAGCATCCATGGTGGGAACTCAAGCAATGGTGACTTGAGGCGGATGATAGCGACTCAAAGGGCCACGACCTTCATAGAAAGACAGTATGGGCTTATAGGTCCCGGAAGAACGGGGGCTCTCCATTGCGCACCCATGCCTTCCTTGCCTGGGCTAAGTGTTAGCCCTATCAGGATGCTGAAAAACCTCTTCCTTGAGTTTTTCAGCGATACCGGGTCCGGTACATGCCCGGACCCGGTATCAGCAAATCAATCACTTACGTGATCGACTTGCGTGCGGGACATCCATGTCCCGCCTTATCAGGCTGCTGAAACAAGTATTTCAGCAGCCTGGTACGAGACGGGCTCAGAAGTCACCCCGGATCAGGCAACCGCCTGAGCATGGCCTTGATCAGCCGGAGCGCCAAGGCCTCGTAATCGCCGTCGTAATGATGACCGCCCTGCAGGACGAGCTTTTCCGCCGAGGCCAGTCCGGGCTGGGTGCAGAGGGTCGCCAGACCTTCCTGTTCACCGTGCACGCAGAGCAACAGTGCCGGGTCGATGCGCCGGGCCTCGGGCAAAATCGGCATGGCCGCCGCGCCCCCGGCCTGCTGACCAAGCCAGCCGGCCATGTGGATCTCGAAGTCGGTCGTCAGTTCCGGGGACATCAGAGTCACCATGCGCACCTGCCGGCGATGTTGCTCCGGCAGGCGGTTGTAGGCGAAAGGCAGGATGTTGGCGCCAAAGGAATACCCGATCAGAACGACCTCGCCCAGCCCCCACTCCTGCCGGTAATGCTCGATCAGGCGCGCGAGATCGGCGGCCACGCCATCGGGCGTGCGCTTGCGCCAGAAGTAGCGCAATGCGTCGATACCCAGCACCGCATAGCCATCGCGTGCGAGGGCATCGCCGATGCGGCGGTCGATGTCGCGCCAGCCGCCATCGCCGGAATAGAAGATCACCAGCACGCCCGCGTGGCTGTTGCGCGAGACCTCGACCACCGGGATGCCCGTGACGCCCTCGCGCGCCTGCGGCTCGAGGAACTCGGCGACCAAGTCCGGGTATGGCCTGGGGAAGGGTGAAGAGAAGGCGGGCTGATTGCCGGCGGCGGCAGCCTGGCGGGCGTAGCGCGCCGCCTCGAAACTTACCCGTTGTTCGTCGGCCACGCGCCACCAGCCATGCAACGGCGTGCCCGGCGCCACACGCCGGTCCGGCCCCACCCCGTCGACATCGCACAACGCGCGCCCGGATGGATTGCCCGGCATGAAGCCGACGCTCAGCCCGCCCGCAAAGACCTCGTCCGGAGCCTGAGCCAACATCGCATGCACCGCCCACGCCCCCTCCTCGCGCCCAGCCAGCAAGGCAGGACGGTATTCGGGCAAGTCCATGCGCTGTTGCACGGTCTGGCTGAGCCACTGACCGACCCCTGCGAGATCGAGACAAGCGTCTCTCTCACTCGCCCAGGCAATCAGCGCGCCGGTATCCACCAGCGCCACGGCGAACCCCTTGGCGACCAGCACCTCGGCTGCGCGGCGATCCGGGGCGGCGGGACCGCTGGCCGGAGTGAAAAGCATAGCCACACCCTTGCCGGCCCCATCGTCCGGCAGGCTGATCGACAGGTTTCCCCACTCGCGGCTGGGCATGTTCAGGCTCTCGGCCGCGACTGCGGCCCGTAGGCCGAACAGTGCCAGCAGGATGCCGACGAGGACGACGGGCCTCACTTGCCGAGCACCCCGCGCATGCCCCCACTGACCAGCGCGGCCACGTCGGTCAGGATCACCGCCGGATGCAGACCGCCCTGGGTGACCAGGTAGCGCGGTTCCCAGTCCGGCTTGAACTTGTCCTTGAACTGACGCAGGCCCTGAAAGTTGTAATACGGTCCGCCGCGGTGATAGATCATCGCTCCGATCCGTTGCCAGACCGGGGCGTAGGGATGGTCCTCCAACCCGGACAGCGGCGCCATGGCGAGCGAGAAGCGTTGGTAGCCTTCCGCCTGGTAATGCAGGATCAGCTTGAGCAGCAGGAAACGCATGGTCTCCTTCGGCGCCTCGGCGGTGTGCCGCATCAGGTCGAGCGCGATCTCGCCGTGCGTATCGGTGCGGAGGATGGTGATGAACGCGACGATCCGCCCTTCGAAGCGAAGCACGCCAGTATCGAAGTGGCGCAGGTAGACCTCATCGAACGAGCCGAGCGAGAAGCGCTTCTCCCGCGCCTTGCGGCTCTGCAGCCAGTCGTCGGACACGCGGCGCAGGTCGGCCATGATCTCGCCCACCCGCGCGGCCGGAACCAGTTCGAACTCCAGCCCCTTGCGCATGCCCCGGTTGAGCTGGAGGCGATTGTCCTCCCCCTGCTTGCCCTCCAGCGAGAATCGCTGCAAGGGTACGACGGCCTCCTCGCCGATCTTGAGCGGCATCAGGCCCATGTCGAGATAGACCGGCAGGTTCTCCGGCCGCACCTGGTAGAAGGCGATCCGACCGCCCTCGCGGCTGACCAGTTCGCGGAAACGCCAGGCCAGATCCTCCGCCGCCGCCGCAGGTCCCACCGGATCGCCCAGCGCGACGAAGCTGGCGCCGCGCTTGCCGAACATGATGAAGGCATCACCCTCCTCGTTGAGCATGATCGACTTGTCGCCCATCAGCGCGAGGTTGGCATAGGCATTGTCCTGGGTGCGAATGATGGCCTCCGCATGCGCCAGCGTGGCCGGATTGGGCGCGTGCGGCACCCGCGTGGGCGGTCGCAGCAGCAGGGTCAACCCCAACAGTAGCACCCCCAGCCCGACGCCGAGGGAAGCACGCAGCGCGCGGCCCAGGTCCTGCTCGTAGGCGAACTCCCACCACAGCAGATGACTGTATTCCACATCCTTGAACGAGAAGAAGGTGACCGCCAACATGCCTGCCGCCGCCGCGATCACCGCCGCCAGCCAGCCCGCCGAGAACGGCGAATCGAGCAGGCGGGTGCGGCGGTAGAACTCCTTGCGGCTGGCGAGCAAGGCAAGCGCCACCACGCCGAGAATGATGGCCTCCTCGTAGTCGATGCCCTTGGTCAGGTTGAGCACGATACCGGCCACCGACAGCACAAGGGTCATCACGTAGGCGCCGTTCAGGCGCCGCTGCAGTCCACGCGCCAGGATCAGCAGGGACAGGCCGACCAGCGCCGCCAGCACATGCGAGGCCTCCATCACCATCAGCGGCATGGCCGACTCGAGCATTCCGCGCCGGTCAGGCAGGGCAGGCGTGGCCGCCGAGGCGAGCATGATGAGACCCACGATGAAGGTCAGCCCCGCCATCGCGAGCGGAGCCAGGCGTGCGCTCCAGTCGCCCAGCTGGCGCGCCACGGCCAGGGCGGGCAGCACAGGGCCGGAGAGCTCGCGCCAGGCCAGCAGACTGGAGGCCACTACCAGCGGCAGCATGTAGTAGATGACTCGGAACAGCACCAGCGCGGCGGTCAGTTGCTCGGCCGGAACATGCTCGTGCAGGGCGGTCAGCATCACCGCCTCGAACACCCCCAGACCGGCCGGAACATGGCTCGCCACCCCCGCCGTCACCGCCAGAATGAAGATCAGCATGAAGGCGCCGAACGGCACGCTGCCGTCCGGCAGCAGCACGTACAGGCAGGCACCGGCGAACAGGATGTCGACCAGCGAGATGCCAAGCTGCGCCAGGCTCAGGCGCCAGCCCGGCAGGGCAAAGCGCCAGCGCCAGATCGTCACGCTGCGCGGCTTGACCATCAGCCAGGCGAGGATCCCCGCCGCAAGCACCAGCCCGCCGATGCCGAGAGCGCGCAGCGCTTCAGCCGACCAGCCCAGTCGCTCGGCCAGCAGCTCCGGTTGCCAGGCCAGCCCCGCCGCGGCGACCACGTGCGCGCCAATGCCGAAGGAGAGCGCGCAAAAGGCCGACACCCGCGCCACATCCATGCCGTCCAGCCCGGCCTCGACATAGATGCGGTAACGCACCGAAGCGCCGGAGACCAGCGCCATGCCGATGGTGTTGGAGAAGGCATAGCCGGTGAACGAGGCCAGTCCCACCGTTTTCCATGGGAGGTTCTTGCCGATGTAACGCAAGGCCGAGGCGTCGTAACCCACCATGAACACGAAGCTGAGCGCCATGAACAGCACGGAGAGCGCGAGGCTGACCGGCGACATGGCGGCCAGCTCCCGCCACAACTGCTCGGGACGAATCTCGTTGAGCATGTTGTAGATGGCCACCACGGCCAGCACGAACAGGGCGAGGGTGATGAAGGGCAGGACCCAGCGAGCCGAGAGCAGACGACGGATGAAACCCGCGGATTCGACTTCAGCCGTGCTTGCGGGCTGGCTCATGCTGCACCCTTATTCGATGGAACGGGATTGGCCAAACTGGCGTGCCGCCCGGCACCGATTCGCCGGGAGCGAATCGGGGATCGCCGGCAGGCGAACCCGAAGGGTGCCGGCCATGGACGGCCGGCATCCGCTGCGGCCGCCACGCGTGGTGGCGAAACGGATCGCTTCCAGACGTGCCTGCGCGTCCAGCGTCACGCCGCGCCCTTCGACCATGGCCAGGAAGGTGTCCTGGTCCGGCGGGTAGAACGACAACCAGAGACCGAACCGATCGGCCAGGGCGAGCTGCTCCTCGGAGGCATCGCCCAGGTGCAGTTCGCCCTCGACATGGGTCGCGGCGAGGTTGTCGGCCATCCGCTCGGGGACCAGATGACGGCGGTTGGAGGTGGCGACCAGCAGGATGTTCTCCGGCGGGCGTTCGATCGAACCGTCCAGCACCGTCTTCAGCGCGCGGAAGGCCGGCTCGCCGGGCTGGAAGCTGAGGTCGTCGCAGAACATCAGGAAGCGGTGCGGCTGATGGCGCAACGCGTCGACCAGGTCCGGCAGATCGAGCAGGTCCTCCTTGTCGACCTGAACGAGGCGCAGGCCTTCATGGCGCAGCACGCCGAACACCGCCTTGACCAGCGAGGACTTGCCGCAGCCACGCGAGCCCCACAGCAGGGCGTGGTTGGCGGACTGGCCCTTAGTGAAGCGACACAGGTTGTCGAGCAAGGCCGCCTTCTGGCGCTCATCCTGGTCTCCGACCCTTCGGGCATCCCTGCCCGAAGCCCGCTGCGCGGGAACGGCCGTCGACGCGATGCCGAGCAGGCTGGCGAGCGGCGGAGTGTCGAGGTCGGTCTCGGACACGGCCTTGAGCAGCTGGCGACGCGCGCGCCACAGCGCGGCGTGCGTGATATCCCACTGAATCATGCTCATGCGCCCCGTCCCTCCCTGCGCGACGGCATCACGGAAGCAGGTGCTCCCCGCGCCACAGGTCGGCCAGCGGCTCGCGCTCGCGCACCAGGTGCATGTCTGCGCCGTCCACCATGACCTCGGCAGCGCGCGGGCGGGTGTTATAGTTGGAACTCATGGTGAAGCCGTAGGCGCCCGCCCCCATCACCGCCAGCAGGTCGCCCTCTTCCAGCGCCAGCGCGCGGCCCTTGCCGAGGAAGTCTCCGGTCTCGCAGACCGGGCCGACGATGTCGTATTCGCGCGGCGAGCCAGCGCGCGGCTCGACCGGCTGGATGTCCATCCAGCTGCCGTACAGCGCCGGGCGCATCAGGTCGTTCATGGCCGCGTCAATCACGGCGAAATCCTTGTGCGGGGTGTGCTTGAGCATCTCCACCCGGGTCAGCAGCACACCCGCGTTGCCGACGATGGAGCGGCCCGGCTCAACGATGAGCTCGTAATCCGTACCCGCCAGACGCGCCATCAGCGCGCCAATCAACTCATCCGGCGCGGGCGGGGCCTCGTCGCGATAACGGATGCCGAGCCCCCCCCCCAGATCGAGATGGTGCAGCTTGATTCCGTGTGCCGCCAGCCGCCCGACCAAGGCCAGCACACGCTCCAGCGCGTCCAGGAAGGGCCTGAGCTCGGTCAGTTGCGAGCCGATGTGGCAGTCCACCCCGACCACGTCCAGCCCAGGCAGGGCGGCAGCGCGCAGGTAGGCGGTCTCGGCGGCCTCGATGGCGATGCCGAACTTGTTCTCCTTCAGGCCGGTGGAGATGTAGGGGTGGGTCTTGGCGTCCACGTCCGGGTTGACCCGCAGGCTGACCGGCGCGCGCTTGCCCATCTCCAGCGCCACCTCGTTGAGGCGCTCAAGTTCCGGCAGCGACTCGACGTTGAAGCAGCGGATACCGACCTCCAGCGCGCGCGCCATCTCCGCGCGGCTCTTGCCCACGCCGGAGAACACCACCTTGCCCGCCTCGCCGCCGGCCGCCAGCACGCGCTCCAGTTCGCCGCCGGAGACGATGTCGAAGCCGGCCCCCAGGCGCGCCAGCAGGTTCAACACCGCGAGATTGCTGTTCGACTTGACCGCGAAGCAGACCAGGTGCGGATGCGCGCCGAAGGCGGTGTCGTAGGCGCGAAAGTTCGACTCGATGGCGGCGCGGGAATAGACATAAGTCGGCGTGCCGTGCGCGGCGGCGATGGCGGCGAGGGGCACGCCTTCGGCATGCAGGACGCCGGCGCGGCGGGAAAAGGCTTCCATGGGCGTGGTCATCGATCGGTTCGGAAAAGTCGGGCGATTATCCTATACCGATTCGCCGGGAGCGAATCGGGACTCGCCTAAGGAGAGCCCGCGGGGTGCCGTTGATCCCTCGTCTGCGTGCCCTTTGGCCCCTTCAGGGTCGGGCACTCGACTCAGGGATGGACGGCATCCGCGCGCTCTTTTCGGCCACGCCTTCCTGTTTCGCCAGGTTGTCCGGGATGTAGAGATCGCCCTTCTGGCCGCAGGCCGAGAGCATGACGGCCAGAACGAGTGCGGTTGCGGTTAGACTGAAGCGCATGGTGTAACCCTCCCAATTTCCGATGATTGAAGCATATCCCGTGCAGACTCCCCCCGGACAAGAAACCGCCACATTCACCTGGCGCAGCATCCTCACCTGGGCGCTGGCGCATCGCCAGGCGCTGATTCAGGCGCATGTCGTCGCCGTCCTCGCGGCGGCGGTCAGCATTCCACTGCCCATTCTGCTGCCGTTGCTGGTGGACGAGGTGCTGCTCAACCAGCCCGGCCCGCTGGTCCACGCTACCCAGGCGCTGTTCCCGGACGGATGGCATGGACCGGTGCTGTACGTGGTGGCGGTGATGATCCTCACCCTGATCCTGCGCCTGGCCGCGCTGGGGCTGAACGTGTGGCAGATGCGCGCCTTCACCCGGATCAGCAAGGACGTCAGCTTCCGCCTGCGCGGCGCGCTGCTCGACCGGCTGGGACGGGTGTCGATGGCGGAATACGAGTCGCTCGGTTCCGGCGGCGCGGCGGCGCGGCTGAACACCGACGTGGAGACCATCGACAGCTTCCTCGGCCAGACTGTGGCGCGCTTTCTGGTCAACGTGCTGATGCTGGTCGGCACCGCCGCCGTGCTGCTCTGGCTGCACTGGCAACTGGCGCTGATCATCCTGCTGTTCAACCCGCTGGTCATCCTGCTGACCATGAAGATGGGCAAGCGGGTGAAGGAGCTGAAGAAGCGCGAGAACAAGGCCTTCGAGCTGTTCCAGCAGGCCCTGACCGAGACCCTGGACGTGATCCAGCAGATCCGCGCCGCCAACCGCGAGAAGCACTACCTGGCGCGGGTGACCGAGCTGGCGCGCGGGGTGAAGGACAATGCCATCGCCAACGCCTGGCAGAGCGATGCGATGAACCGCCTGTCGTTCATGGTGTTCCTGTTCGGCTTCGACATCTTCCGCGCGGTGGCGATGCTGACCGTGGTGTTCTCCGACCTCTCGATCGGCGTGATGATCGGCGTGTTCGGCTACCTGTGGTTCATGATGGGCCCGGTGCAGGAGCTGCTGAACGTGCAGTTCAGCCTGTATGGCGCCAAGGCCGCGCTGGGGCGCCTGAACGCGCTGGCCGCCCTGCAGCCGGAACCCGAATATCCAGCCTCGCGCAACCCCTTCGCGGACAAGAACGCCGTGGGCCTGAGCCTGCGCGAGGTGCGCTTCGCCTACCGGGAAGACCAGCCGGTGCTGGACGGTGTAACCCTGGACATCGCCCCCGGCGAGAAGGTCGCCCTGGTCGGCGCCAGCGGCGGCGGCAAATCCACCCTCGCCCATCTGCTGCTTGGCCTGTACGCGCCCCAATCCGGGCAGGTGCTGTACGACGGCGTCCCGATCGAACAGATCGGTCTGCCCACCGTGCGCGAGCACGTGGCGATGGTGCTGCAGCAACCCGCGCTGTTCAACGACACCGTGCGCGCCAACCTGACCCTGGGGCGAGAACTGCCGGACGAGGCGCTATGGCGCGCGCTGGAGGTGGCCGAGCTGCATGAGACCGTCGAGGCCATGCCGGATGGGCTGGACACCGTGGTCGGCCGGCAGGGCGTGCGCCTCTCCGGCGGGCAGCGCCAGCGCGTCGCCATCGCCCGCATGGTCCTGACCGAACCCGCCGTGGTGATCCTCGACGAGGCCACCTCGATGCTCGACAACACCACCGAGGCGCGCGTGCACGAAAACCTTCGTCGGGCTCTGGCGGGCCGTACCGTCCTGGTCATCGCCCACCGCCTTTCGGCCGTGCGCCAGGCCGACCGCGTGCTGGTGTTCGAGAACGGCCGCATCGTCGAGCAGGGCGCGCATGACCAGCTTCTGGAGCAGCGCGGCCTGTATCACAAGCTGTACGGGCATGAGGCATGAAACTTCAGCCTGTAGGAGCGAGCTTGCTCGCGATTGCCCACACGGATCGCGAGCAAGCTCGCTCCTACGGACTGACCACTGACCACCGACCACTGCCGTAGTATCCTTGCCCCAATTTTCCTCTCGGACACCCACGTGAAGCTGCATTACGAGATCCACGGTCAGGGCGAGCCGCTCATCATTCTGCACGGCCTGTTCGGCTCATCCGCCAACTGGCGCAGCATCGCCGCCAAGCTGGCGGATCGCTGGCAGGTGATCCTGCCGGACCTGCGCAACCACGGTGATTCACCGCATGCGTCGACCAACCGTTACATGGACATCGCGGGCGACACCCTGAGCCTGATGGACCGCCTCGGCATCGAGCGCGCCCACCTGCTCGGCCATTCGCTCGGCGGCAAGGCCGCCATGCTGATCGCCAGCCGGGCCACCGACCGGGTCAGCAGTCTCACCGTGGTCGACATCGCCCCGCGAGCTTACCCGCCGCTGCACCTCGAACTGTTCACCGCCATGCATGCCGTGCCGCTGGAACGCATCGGCTCCCGCCGCGAGGCCGCGCAGGCGATGGACGCCCACATACCCAACCCGGCAGTGCGCGACTTCCTGCTCACCAATCTCGCCCGGGATGCCGACGGCCGCTTCCACTGGCTGATCAACCTGCCCGCGCTGGAACAGGCCTATGACGAACTGAACGACATGCCCTTCCTGGATCGCCTCTACGACGGTCCAGCGCTGTTCATCCGCGGCGGCCACTCGGACTACGTGCGCGACGCCGACCTCGGCCTGATCCGCAAGAGCTTCCCGAAAGCCTGCGTGGTCAGTCTCCCGCTGGCCCACCACTGGCCGCATGTGGAGACCCCCGGCGACTTCCTCCTCGCCCTGCGCAACTTCCTGGAAGCCCGCACGGAGCAGCTTGCCTGCGAAGCATGAGCCTGACGCACGACATCCTTGAGCAGGCCCCGCTGGGCGCGCACACGAGGATCGTCCTGAGTTGGCCGGACAACCTGGCCGCCCCCGCACCCGGCCAGTGCCTGCAACTGGACGACGACGCACGCCTCTGGCCCATGCGCGAGGCGCGTGCGGGACGCCTGGAAACGCTTGCCAAGGCTGCCATCAGCGCGACGACCGTCACCCCACTTGCCCTCGCAGGCCACCCCGTCGAACCGATTGAGAGCGATCTTCTGATTCTGGCGGAAGGCCTGGGGCTTGCGCCGCTGATCCACCTTTGCGAGCAGCTGCGCGGCGGTCCGGAATCGCTGCTGGCGACCTACGAAACAACTCACTCTCTGCCCTTCCGCCCCCGCCCCTCGCGCTTCATGGTCGGGGGCCTGCCTGTCGGCGTGATTGCCGCCATCCCCTTGCTCGAGGACTGGGCCATTCCATCACGGCTGGCCTGCCCGGAGGGGATGCCCGGCTGTTTCGAAGGCGGCCTGGACGAGATGCTCGCCGGCCTCTCCACACCGGCAACCGTGATTGCCTTCGGCGACGCCACCTTCCTTGCGCGCATCAAGGCGGCCTGGCCCCAGGCCATCACCCGCGAAACATGAAAAACGGTCGCGAAAGCGGCCTTTGACGTATCGTGCCGGAGAGTCTCAGCGATCACTCTCCCAGGCATTCCCGTACAGCCGGCCGCGTGGACAGAACCACATCTGGATCATGCTGATCACCCACATGTACGCGGACGCCAGCATGTAGCCAAAGCCGCCGATGATGGTGAGCCAGGCAAAACCTGGCGACCACTTGGTCAACCACCAGGACAGCACGTCCACCAGCAAAAAGGCGAAGGGGGTGAAGATCGCCAGCGTCTTCAACCAGCGCGGCACGCCCACCGCGAAGCTGAAGATCAGACCCACAAAGAAAAAGATGAAGCTGATGCCGAACAGGTGAATATGGGAGAGGCGCGTCAGGCTCTGGATGCTCGCGCCGTCATCGACCTGCGCGACCGCCGCCACGTTTTCATATTTGCCGAAATCCGCAAGGTTGGGCAGGGTGCCGTGGCACTTCACGCAATACTGCTCGAACACACCCTTGAAGCGCGGCTCCCATTGCACCCGGGGCACGCCCTCATGCACCCACTTGATGATCTCCAGCCGGATCTCCGGCGGCGCCATCGGCTTCATCGGGCCATTCAACATGGACTCGAGCCTGCTGCCGTCCCGGTTGCCGTAGTAGCTGTAGACGATATCATCGACAGAGAGGCCGATTTTTCCGTCAGCCATGCCGTGGGTCAGCATGATCTGCAGACCCGCGGTGAGCAGCCCGAGGCCGATCGCCAGCAGATAACCGGTAAACAGCACCCGCACGGGCAAGGGCAGATTGGTCAGGTTCAGCCAGGGCATGGAGCCAGACGTATTCACAGTCTCATCCTTCTCTGACACATGTCCGCAAACAAAAACCCCGCCGAAAGGGCGGGGTCGGATGTGATTGCACGAATCACCGATCTCAGGCGGTCAGCATGCCGTACAGCTCATCCTTCAGCGCGAGACGCTGCTTCTTGAGCTCTTCGAAGCGCTCGTCGGATGTCGGCACCTCGTTGTTTTCCAGCACTTCGACCTCGTTGTTGAGGTCGTGATAGGCATCGAACAGCTTGGCGAAATGGGCATCTTCCATCTTCAGCTGATGGATGCGCTCCTTCAGCTCCGGAAATTCGTGCGCGAGATCGTGATGATCGACGGTCATTGTGGGCTCCTTTTGGCCTGTATCAGCGGTTGTTGATCTTATCCCGCAACCCTACACCCGCCGGGGTCGGGGGAGCAACCACCCTCCGGTATGCAGCGTCCAGCCATCCGCACGTATAATCCCCCGCAACCATCATCCCCGGAGCCCAACGTGGAATTCCTTCTCGACCCTGCCGTCTGGGTAGCCTTCCTGACCCTGACCGCCCTTGAAATCGTCCTCGGCATCGACAACATCATCGTCATCGCCATCCTGGTCGGCCGCCTGCCGGAGCACCTGCGCGCCAAGGCGCGTTACATCGGCCTGTCGCTGGCCATGATCACCCGCATCCTGCTGTTGCTGACACTCTCCTGGATGATGGGACTGACCGGCACCCTGTTCAGCGTCCTGGGGCAGGAGATCTCCGGACGCGACCTGATCCTGCTCGGTGGCGGCCTGTTCCTGATCTGGAAGAGCACCATGGAAATCCACGAGTCCCTCGAGGGCTCGAACGGCGAGCAGGAGGTGAAGGCGCGCAACAGCTTCTTCGCCATCCTGATCCAGATCGCCCTGATCGATATCGTGTTCTCGCTCGACTCGGTCATCACCGCCGTCGGCCTGGTCAACCAGATCCCGGTCATGGTCGCCGCCATCGTCGCCGCCGTGGGCGTGATGATGTTCGCCGCCGGCCCGATCAGCGATTTCGTCGACAAGCACCCGTCGGTGAAGATGCTGGCGCTGAGCTTCCTGGTCGTGATCGGCGTGCTGCTGGTCGCCGAGAGCTTCGACGTGCACGTGCCGAAGGGCTACGTCTACTTCGCGATGGCCTTCTCCGTCACCGTCGAGATGCTCAACATCCGCCTGCGCAAATCGATGAAGCAGGAGCCGGTGAAGCTGCACAGCAAGTACGAAGCCGAGGCCGAGGCCGCAGGCATCGACTCCAGCAAGCTCTGAGGCCGGGCTTCCCTGCTATTCTCGAGTCATGCCTGTCACACGGCATGACTCGCAAGACAGGAAAGCATGGCCCAGGGAACCTCTGCACTCCATTACGCCATCCGCCCTACCGCGGTGGCGAAGATTCTTGGCCAGCTGGCCTTTCTGCTCGGCCTGCTCTCGCTCGTCCCGCTTGCCGTCTCGCTGCATGCCCAGGAGTTCGCCATCAGCCAGCGCTACGGCCTGGTCATCGCGGTGCTCTTGATCCTCGCTGCGCTCTCGCGCGCCCTGCCCGCCGTCCGCAACCTGCAGGTCAATGAGGCGCTGGCGATCGCCGCGCTCGCCTTCGTGCTCGCTCCGTTGTTGATGAGCATCCCGATAATGGCCTCCGGCCTGCACTGGCAGGACGCCGCATTCGAGGCCGTCTCGGCGATCACCACCACGGGGCTGTCGATGCACGCCTCCACCGAAGGCCTGCCGCAGACCTTCCTGTTCGCCCGTAGCTGGATGCAGTGGTACGGCGGACTGGGCGTCGTCGTGCTCTCCCTCGCCCTGCTCATGGGACACGAAATGGCGGCCCGCCGCCTGAGCGAATCCAGCGGCGTCGAAGGCCTGGAAACCTCGGCGCGCGAGCATGCCCGCCGCACCACCGTGGTCTACCTCGCGCTGACGGCGGTAGGCCTCGCCATCCTCTGGCCGCTCACCGGCGACTTCTTTCACAGCCTGACCCATGTCTTAGCCGCCATCTCGACGGGCGGCTTTTCCTCGCTGGAGGGCGGACTCGCCGGATTCGACGACTGGCCGACGCGCCTGGCGATCATGCTGGTCTGCCTGCTCGGCGCGGTGCCCTTCGCACTCTATTTCCAGGCCTCCCGCGGCGGCTGGCGCGCGAGCCTGCGCGATCCGGAGCTCCACACCCTGCTGCTGCTCGGCCTGATCGTCACGCTGGTGCTCTCTGTCAGCATCCAGGCCCATCAGGGCTTCGAATGGCGGGAAAGCGCCGGCCACGCCCTAGTGCTCGCTCTCTCGGCCCAGACCACGGCGGGTTTCAGCACCCTGGGCGTCGAGACGATGGACCCGCTCTCCAAGCTGGTGATGATCGTGTCGATGACCATCGGCGGCGGCCTGGGATCCACCGCGGGCGGCTTCAAGATTCTGCGCCTGCTGATCCTGATGCGGCTGGTGCAGGCCGTGGTGCAGCGCGCGGCCATGCCGCCCCATGCCGTGCATGCGCCACGTCTCGGTGATCGCCGTCTGACCGACGAGGACCTGCAACGCGCCCTGCTGCTGATCCTGCTGTTCGGGGTGGTGATCGTCCTGTCCTGGCTGCCCTTCGTCGCCTACGGGCACGATCCGCTCGACGCCCTGTTCGAGGTCGTTTCCGCCACCGCCACGGTGGGCCTCTCCACCGGCATCACATCCCCGGAACTGCCCAGCTTGCTCAAGGGCGTGCTGATGTTCGACATGTGGTTCGGGCGCCTGGAGATCATCGCCCTGCTGGTCGTGCTCTATCCTCCAAGCTGGATCGGCCGCCGGAGTCAAAGCACATGAGAGCCGTATTCGTGGGCGCAAGCTCCTTCACCCTCATGACCGTGCGACAGCTGCTCAAGCATCGGCACGAGGTGATCATCATCGAGAAGGACGAGGAGGTGATCCACAGCCTTGCCGAGGCGCTGAACTGCGGCTTCCTGCACGGCGATGGCGGCAAACCCGCCATCCTGCGCGAGGCCGACCCGGAGTCGACCGACGTGCTGTTCTGCCTGACCAACCAGGATCAGGCCAACATCCTCGCCAGCCTGGTCGGCCGCTCGCTGGGCTTCAAGCGCGTGGTCACCAAGATCAACGACCCCGAGCTGGAGCATATCTGCCTCGAACTCGGCCTGACCGACACCATCGTCCCCTCACGCACCATTGGCCGCTACCTGGCCGACATGTTCGAGGGCCACGACCCGCTGGAGCTGTCGACCATGATCCGCGAGGAGGCGCACGTGCTGTCCTTCGTGGTCCGCGCCGGCAACGAAGGCCCGCTCGCCGAACTCAAACTGCCCAAGCGCTGCCGGGTGGTCTGCCTCTACCGCGATGGTGCCCTGATCCTGCCTGACGAAGAAGACATCAAGCTCAAGGAGGACGACGAGATCGTCATCATCGCCCACCGCGAGGCGGTGGAGGCTTTGCGTGAACGCTGGGTGCCGCCAGCCGAGGTGAGCCCCCCGACACCGTAGCGGAACCTCACGGCGCTTGAAGTATCCAGAGCTGCACCGACAGACCTTGCTGGAAGTCCCCCTTCCACATCCCGGCGCCATGCCGCCCTGTAAATCCCCTGTTTTTTGTATCAGTTTTGGAACACCCCACAGCTGCCGGAAAAGCTGGACAACGAAGTCACCACGCATCGCCCATTCGTCCATCCGCCTGATTCTGACGAGGGTTTCGTGGACACAATCCTTCACAGAACTGGCTGCTGGGCTTCACCAGTCATTTTTCACTGTTAATTTTTTGTTACACAAAGATCTCGTCGCGGGCGCCCACCATAAGCCAAAAAACCATTTCTTTCATCGGCTTAGAGACAATGGCACAAGACTGGCTTGGGCTACATCGTGAGCGGACTGGTCCGTGCGATGGTCCTGCCGTTGCCGGCCCAGGCTTGAATCGCCAATCGCAAGGGTGGTGATCAAGTGTTTGCGCCGCGAAACGTCCGATGGACGCAAACGCCTCAGGAGCCAGGGGATATCTATTGACTTGGTAGCCATGCTGGTGACTACGGAATGAATTTGTTCGGCTTCACAGCCTGAACAAAACACCGGTGGCGACTACCGAATCGATACTGTCACCGCGGTCTGAGAGACGCCCATGAGGATAATCATGATGAGCCCATGAGGATAATGATCATGAACATGAACGCGAAATCCCTGATCGCCGTATCGATAGCGGCCACACCTTTGTTAATTTCACCCGCGGGTGCCGCCGGTATCCAGCTGACTCCCATCGAAAACCTGGGAAAGCACGTCTTCTTCGACCCCATCTCGATAGGCAACAACGTGCAAGGCTGCTTTTCATGCCATGACGCCGGCAAGGGTGGGGTATTCCCTGACTCCAAGGTGAATGAAGGCCCCGTGGTTGCACCGGGTGCCAGCATCTTTGCCCAGGGGAATATCAAACCTCCCAGCAATGCCTATGCGTTCTTCAGTCCACGCTTCCAAAGGGATGACACGATCGCCCCCCCTGTCCCGCCCTACAAAGGGGGCAATTTCTGGGATGGCCGCGCCGAAGGCTGGGGGATAACCGGCACCCCGGAGGGCGATACTACCGAGGCGGGTGACACGATTACGGAGGCGGATCTGCCCCCATCCAAGGTGGCGGCATACAAAAAATACCTCGGCCCCACGGCGGATCAGGCCCTGCGTCCCTTCCTGAACAATCTCGAGCAGAACACCCAGGCATGGAACGTATGCCAGCATGTCAGGACGGGCCCGTATAGCACCCTGTACAGACAGGCCTACGGCGAGAGCATCAACTGCAGCTCGTTGCCGAAAAGCAATCCGCGCTACATCACCAGTTACAAGCGACTCGCGGTGGCGCTTGCCGCCTGGCAGGGCTCGGCCGACCTGAGTTCCTTCAGCTCCAAGCGGGACAAGGCGATCGCCTATGAGGCGAAATTCGAGAACCCCGTAACGTTTCCCCTGCGTCAACTCACCGCCCAGGAAAACCTTGGGCATGACATATTTTATGGGATCACATCAGACCTGAATCCCAGGGGAGCAAACGCGCGCTGCACCACCTGCCATACCGGGGTGCCTGAAGGTGACGTGCTATTTGCACCGCCTAATGTGGCTGGCCCCCCGTCCTTTAACGCCAGGGCCGGCACGGAGCCTCGTCAGCTCTATGCTGACAACCTCTATCACAATATCGGCGTTCCCTATAACCGAGAGATGCCCGCGGCAGAAGGCTCGAATCTCGGCCTGGCGAAGCATGTGCCCGTGGCCGAGGTCCCGGTAGCCGGGGAATTCAGGACACCGACCCTGCGCAACGTGTCCAAGGGCGTCAGCTCGACCTTCACCAAGGCCTATACCCACAATGGCTGGTTCAAGAGCCTGAAGAGCCTGGTGCACTTTTACAACACACGTGACGCAGGCCCACGAGCTCAGCTCAATTTCCCCGGCATTGCCAAATGCGAAGATCTTAACCCCCCGATCTTCAATGCGACGGAAAAAGAGGCCCTGGCCAACAACTGCTGGCCCAAGGCCGAGGGTAACGCCGAGGCCACCAAGGCAGGTTTTGTCATGGGGGACCTTGGACTGACAGACGCAGAAGAGGATGCCATCGTGGCCTACCTGAAGACCCTGGACGACGAACACACGCCCACGGCGCCATGATTATCCTTGGCGGATAAAGGAACCGAGCGCGGGGAGTTCGCAAGGTTTCCGCGCATCAAGGCCTTTGGCATTCCCCTTGTGAACCCCTCCTCGGAGGGGTTTCTTGCGCTCGACCCCCTATCCCAACCTCTCCAGGCTCTGGCGCCACCGAGGATCAGGCTCGCCCTGTCCGATCTTCAGCCGGCGCCCCACCTCGTTTTCATACCCTCCGTGCTCATGCTCGAGCGGTTCCTGCGCGTGCACCCAGAGCGCGCCGTCGGCATCGACGGCCATCCAGCGCGCCCAGGCGGGCAGCTCCGGCGGACTCACTTGCCGCCCGCCTCCACCTGCAGCCAGAAGGTCACCGGCCCATCGTTGGTCAGGCTGACCTGCATGTTGGCGCCAAAGTGTCCGCAGGCGACGTGGGGATGGGTGTGGTTGGCGCGCACGCACAGGTATTCGAACAGCCAGCGCGCCACGTCCGGCTTGGCGGCGGGGCCGAAGTCCGGGCGGCTGCCGGTGCGGGTGTCGGCGACCAGGGTGAACTGCGGCACCAGCAGCAGGCCGCCGCCGATGTCACGCAGGGAGCGGTTCATCTTGCCCGCCGCGTCCGGGAACACGCGGTAGTCGAGCAGCCGCTCCAGCAGGCGGTCAGCCTCGGCCTCCGCGTCCTTCTTCTCCACCCCCACCAGCACCAGCAAGCCGGGGCCGATCTCGCCGACGGTCTTGCCGTCGATCTCAACGCGGGCCTGCGTCACCCGCTGCAAGAGTCCGATCACTGTTTCATGTCCTCAAGAAAATCCGCGAACTGGTCCGTGGCGCGCACCAGCGCATCGACGATGCCCGGCTCGCTGGCGGCGTGGCCGGCGTCCGGGATGATGTTGAGCCGCGCCTCGGGCCAGGCCTCGGACAGGGCGAAGGCCTGCTCCAGCGGGCAGACCACGTCGTAGCGGCCGTGGATGACGATGCCGGGGATGTCTTTCAGCCGCCCGGCATCGCGGCAGAGTTGGTCCGGCTCCAGGAAGGCGTTGTGGACGAAATAATGGTTTTCGATCCGCGCCAGGCTCAGGGCAACGTGGGGATCGCCGAAGAAGTCGGTAGTGGCCGTATCCGGCAGCAGGGTCGCGGTGCGCCCCTCCCACAGCGCCCAGGCCTTGGCGGCGGCCATCCGGCGCAGTTCATCCTCGCCGGTCAGCAAGCTGTGGAAGGCGTGCAGCAGGTCGCCGCGCTCCTGTTCGGGGATGGGGGCGAGGTAGTCGCGCCAGTAGTCCGGGAAGATGGCCCTGGCCCCCTCCTGGTAGAACCAATGGATGTCGCGTGGGCGGCACAGGAAGATGCCGCGCAGCACCAGGCCGGTCACCCGCTCGGGATGGGTTTCGGCATAAGCGAGGCCCAGGGTGCTGCCCCAGGAACCCCCGAACACCAACCAGCGGTCGATGCCAAGGTGCTCGCGGATGCGCTCGATGTCCGCCATCAGGTCCTGGGTGGTATTTTCCGTCAGCTCGGCGTGCGGGGTGGAGCGCCCGCAGCCGCGCTGGTCGAACAGCACGATGCGGTAGCGGTTCGGATCGAAGTAGCGGCGATGGTTCTCGGTGCAGCCCGCCCCGGGCCCACCGTGCAGGAACACGACAGGCAGGCCGTCGGGGTTGCCGCACTCCTCCACATGCAGGGAATGCAGGTCGCTGACCGGCAACAAGAAGCTATTGTAGGGCTGGATGGGGGGGTAGAGGGTGCGCATGGCGAGGTCCTGTCAGGCGGTTTTGTTTAGAATACCCTGCTTGCAGCCTTGATCCTCCCCATGACCGACTTCATCCCCCGCCTGCCGAAAAAACTGCTCAAGACCGCCATCCAGACCATGGCGCGCTATCGCATGGTCAACGCGGGCGACCGGGTGCTGATCGGACTGTCGGGCGGCAAGGATTCCCTCACCCTGCTGCACCTGCTGCGCCATGTGCAGCGCCATGCGCCGTTCAGGTTCGAACTGGCGGCGATGACGGTCGATCCGCAGATCCCGGAGTTCTCCCCGGCGGCGCTGAAGGACTATATGGCGAAGCTCGGCGTGACCTACCACTACGTCGAGGCGCCCATCGTCGAGCTGGCCAACGAGCACATGCGCGGCGATTCCTACTGCGCCTTCTGTGCGCGGATGAAGCGCGGGCTGATGTACAAGACCGCGCGCGAGCATGGCTACAACGTGCTCGCACTCGGCCAGCACCTGGACGACCTCGCCGAGAGCTTCCTGATGTCCGCCTTCCACGGCGGCAAGCTCAACACCATGAAGCTGCACTATCTGAACGACGCGGGCGACGTGCGCATCATCCGACCGCTCGCCCTGGTGCGCGAACGCCAGACCCGCGACTTCGCCGCCGAGGCCCGGCTGCCGGTGATCGTGGAGAACTGCCCGGCCTGCTTCTCCAAGCCGACCGAGCGCCAGCGCCTCAAGCTGCTGCTGGCCGACGAGGAGATGCAGCACCACATGCTGTTCAAGAGCCTGGGCCAGGCCCTGCGGCCGCTGATGGAGGATGGGCTGGAGCGCGCGCTGGCGGCACTGGACGGCCAGGCCCGTAGCCCGGATGAAGCGCAGCGGATTCCGGGATCTCCCGCCCCCCTGGATTCCGCTGCGCTTCATCCAGGCTACGGAGATGAGGACGAGACGTGAGCGCCCAAGCCGCCAAGCTGCTGCTCGACGCCTTCGCCGCCCTCCCCCTGCGGGTCAATCACGCCCTCGGCGCCTTCATCGGCTGGCTGGCGCGCTTCATTCCCAGCCGCATGCGCCATGTCACCCGGCGCAACCTCGCGCTGTGCTTCCCGGACATGAGCGAGGCCGAACGCCGCCGCCTCGAACAACGAAGCCTCATCGAGACCGGCAAGACCCTGACCGAGGCCGGCCCGCTGTGGCGCTGGCCGCGCGAGCGGCTGCTGGGCATCATCAAGGACACGCCTGGCTTGGAGGCGGTCGAACAGGCCCGTGCCGACGGACACGGCATCATCCTGCTCGGCCCGCACATCGGCGCCTGGGAACTGGTGGGCCTGTACGCCTCGATCCGCTGGCCGATGACCAGCCTCTACAAGCCGCCCAAGCAGGCGACCATGGACGCACCGATGCGTGAGGCACGCGAGCGCCTGGGAGCCACCCTCGTCCCCACCGAAACCTCCGGCGTGAAGGCCCTGCTGCAGGCGCTCAAGCGGGGCGAGGTGATCGGCATCCTGCCCGACCAGGACCCGACCGAGGGCCAGGGTGTGTTCGCCCTCTTCCTCGGCCAGCCGGCCTATACCATGGTGCTGGCCTCGCGCCTGAGCGGACGCGGCAACGCCCGCGCCTTCTTCACCTTCGCCGAACGCCTGCCGCGCGGGCAAGGCTTCCGCCTGCATTTCATCCCGGCGGAAGAGGATTTCTACAGCTCAGACATAAAGGTTTCCGCCACCGCGCTCAATCGCGGGGTGGAGACCTGCATCCGGATCGCGCCGGCGCAGTACCAGTGGAGCTACAAGCGGTTCCGCAAACGGCCGGAGGGGATGAAGGGCGTTTACTGACGCGGGATGGCGTCCACAAAACGAAGGTTTGTTGAACAGGCCGCGCGGAGCCGGGGATGATCCCCTCGGGGTCGCCATGGGGGAGCCGCCCTCCGTTCGACGTTGCGCTGTCCGGAAAACCCTTCGTTTGCCGAACAGCCACCCTTACGGCAACACATCTGCCTCATGCGCGCCAACCACCATCACCCCATCCGCCTCGACCCGCGCGCCGCGCGGCAGGCTCGCTACGCCAACAGCGGCGCGTGCCGGATAGGGCTGCTGGAAATACTCGGCCATGATGGTATTTACGGTGGCGAAGTTGCCAAGATCCGTCAGGAAAATGTTCAGCTTGGCGATGTCGTTGAGCGAGCCGCCCGCCGCCTCACACACCGCGCGGAGGTTTTGGAACACGCGGTGAATCTCGTCCTCGATGGAATCCTGAACCATCTGCATGGTGGCCGGGTCGAGCGCAATCTGGCCGGACAGGTAGACCGTGTCCCCCACGCGCACGGCCTGGGAGTAGGTGCCGATGGCCTGCGGGGCGTGCTCGGTGTGGATGGTGGTGCGGGACATGCGGGACTCCTCGTGCTTGTGAATGCGAGGAGAATAAACCGGAACGTAATCTACGTGTAGGAGCGGGCTTGCCCACGGCCTTCCCGGCCGTTCGATAATCGCGCCGAAGCTAACGCGGCGCTGGAGCAGCCGCTCCTACAGGCCCGGATTTCACTCCGGTTGTGCCACCGGATCATGTAGCCGGATGCAGGCGCAAGCCGGAATCCGGGCTACACGTTGTAGGAGCGAGCTTGCTCGCGATGCGCACGCCTAACCGATGATCGCGACCAAGGTAACGCGTAGCTGGCGCAGCCCGCTCCTACAGGGGGCCGCGCGCAGATCACGTCCGCCAGACCTTGAGAATGGCCGGCTCGCGCTTGAGCCGGCGCATGACGTTGGCCAGATGCGTGCGGTCGCGCACCCTCACCAGGAAGGTGATAACGGTGACGTTGTGGTCGCGGTCATCGAAACGCACGTCGTCGATGTCCGCGCCCAGTTCCGCGATCGCGCTGGCCATGCGCGCCAGGCCGCCGCGCAGGTTCTTGGCATTGATGCCGATCTCCGCCTGGTATTCGCCGCTCATCTCGCTCGCCCATTCAACGGGGAGCCATTTTTCCGGATGGCTGGCCAGTTCGGCGATGTTGTTGCACTGGCGGCGATGGACGACAATGCCGCGCCCGGTGCTGGCGAAGCCGACCACCTCGTCGCCCGGCAGCGGGTGGCAGCACTTGGCGAAGCTGACCACCATGCCCTCCGCGCCACTCAACACCAGCGGTGCGATGGCCCCGGCCCCTTCCTCCCCGCCGCGCTCGCCGGGTTCGGCGGTCAGCCAGTGGGCGACCAGCGCGGCCAGGCGGTTGCCGAGACCGATCTCGCGGAACAGCTCTTCCGTGCTCTGGTGGTGGTACTCGGCCACGCAGGCATTCAATCTTTCGGAGGGGATGTGCTCGAGATCGGCGCCGAAGGCATCCAGTGCCTTGTCGAGCAGGCGACGGCCGAGCTGCACTGCCTCTTCGTCGTGCATGCCCTTGAGGAAGGCGCGGATGTGGGTGCGCGCCTTGGCGGTGACGACGAAGCTGAGCCAGTTCGGGTTGGGCGTGGCGCCCGGCGCGGTGATGATTTCCACCGTCTGCCCGTTGCGCAGAATGCTGGACAGCGGCGCGAACTGACGGTCGATCTTGCAGGCCACGCAGGTATCGCCCACCCCGGTATGCACCGCGTAGGCGAAGTCGACCGGGGTGGAGCGGCGCGGCAGCTCCATGATCTCGCCCATCGGGGTGAAGACGTAGACCTCGTCCGGAAACAGGTCGACCTTCACGCTCTCCAGGAATTCCTGGGGGTTGCCGGCCTGGCGCTGGATCTCCAACAACTCGCGCAGCCATTCGCGGGCGCGCGCCTGGGTGGTGCTGCTCTGGTCGCCGTTCGCCTTGTACAGCCAGTGGGCGGCAATGCCGCTCTCGGCGAACTGGTGCATCTCGCGGGTGCGGATCTGCACCTCCAGCGGGATGCCGTGCGGGCCGAACAGCACGGTGTGCAGGGACTGGTAGCCATTCGCCTTGGGAATGGCGATGTAGTCCTTGAATCGCCCCGGCAGCGGCTTGTAGAGGTTGTGCGCCACGCCCAGCACACGGTAGGCGGTATCCACGCTCTCGACCACGATCCGCACCGCGAACACGTCGAACACCTCCTCGAACGGCAGGTGTTTCTGCGCCATCTTGCGGTAGATGCTGTAGAGGCGCTTCTCGCGTGCCTGCACCTCGGCGCGGATGCCCTCCTCGTGCAGGCGGGCGTTGAGGGCATCCTCGATCTTCTGCATCACCTCGCGGCGATTGCCGCGCGCCTTGCGCACCGACTGCTCGATCACCCGATAGCGCATGGGATGCATGGCCTGGAAGCCGAGGTCTTCGAGTTCGTGACGCAGGCTGTTGAGGCCGAGCCGGTTGGCGATCGGGGTGTAGATTTCCAGCGTCTCGCGCGCGATGCGACGGCGCTTGTCCGGGCGCATCACACCCAGGGTGCGCATGTTGTGCAGGCGGTCGGCGAGCTTGATGAGGATGACGCGCACGTCCTCCACCATCGCCATCATCATCTTGCGGAAGTTGGCGGCCTGCTGCTCGGCCTTGGACTTGAAGCGGATCTGATCGAGCTTGCTGACCCCGTCGACCAGGTGCGCGACCTCGTCACCGTACTCGGCGGCGATCTGGTCGCGCGCGGTCGGGGTGTCCTCGATCACGTCATGCAGCAGGGCCGCGATGATGGTCTTCTCGTCCAGCCGCAGCCCGGCAAGGATGCCGGCCACCGCCACCGGATGGGTGATGTAAGGCTCACCCGAGACTCGCATCTGGCCCTCGTGCGCCTGCGCGGAGAAGGCATAAGCCTGCGCGACCCGCTCGATGCAGGCGGGCTCCATGTACTGGACAAGCGCTTCGGCGAGCGGCGCGAAAATGACATCCCCGGCCAGGAAGCCGGGGATGGAGGACGGGGTGGCCTGAGCCACGTCGGCCTTAGGCCTCGTCGCTGCTGGCCGCGCGGCGCGGGGCGGCGCCTTCTTCCTCATCGCCGCGGAACTCGTTCAGTTCATCGCGGATCTCGAAGTCGGAAATACGCGAGCGGACCGGCTGGTGCACATGCACCTCGTCCAGCACGGCCTGGGTGACCTTGCCTTCGGCGATCTCGCGCAGGGCGATCACGGTCGGCTTGTCACGATCCGGCTCGACCAGCGGCTGGGCGCCTGCCTCGATCTGGCGGGCGCGCCTGGCGGCCATCACCACCAGTTGAAAGCGGTTGTCGACGTCTTTCAGGCAGTCTTCGACGGTCACGCGTGCCATGGGTGTTCTCCGATCAGATTTTGTCTATAGCGAACCGCGCATTCTATACGCGAACCCCGGCCTTACGCCAGCAACTCATTGATAAGGTGGGCATGTCGCGCCTGGGCGCGGGCCAGACGCAGGCGCTCGGCGCGGAAGATGCAGGCCAGTTCGCGCAGCGCCTCGTCGAACACATCGTTGACGATGACGTAATCGAACT
The DNA here is from genome assembly GCA_040758395.1 of Pseudomonadota bacterium. Classification (GTDB taxonomy): domain Bacteria; phylum Pseudomonadota; class Gammaproteobacteria; order Halothiobacillales; family Halothiobacillaceae; genus Thiofaba. Next base: position 34,454 of record JBFLVP010000004.1, on the reverse strand, counting down.
CGGCGTAGTGTTCCATCTCGGTCACCGCGTCGCGCATGCGGCGGGCGATGACGTCCTCACCGTCCTGACCACGGCCGCGCAGGCGCGCCTCCAGCACCTCGCGCGCCGGCGGCAGGATGAAGATGCCACGTGTTTCGGGGAACCGTTCGCGCACCTGCTGCGCGCCTTGCCAGTCGATCTCGAGGATCACATCCTGCCCGGCGGCAAGATTGACCTCGACCGCCGCCTTCGAGGTGCCGTAGTAGTTGTCGAACACCCTGGCATGCTCGAGGAACGCGCCATGCTCGACCATCTTCTCGAAGGCGGCGTGGTCGACGAAATGGTAATGCACGCCGTTCTCCTCGCCCGGCCGCATGGCGCGGGTAGTGTGCGAGACCGACACGGCGATGCCGGAAAGGTGCTCACGCAGGGCCTTTACCAGACTGGTCTTGCCTGCCCCGGACGGGGCGGAGATGACGTACAACTGACCTCGCATGAGTGTCCTCGAATATCAATAAGTAACCCGGGTGGTGCCGTCATGGCCATGCAGCACACGCACACGGTCACCGGGGCGGAAGACCACGTCGGCGGCCTGCACCACGGCGATGACACGCCCGCTGTCCAGGCGCACGGTAATTTCCAGACCATCCTGACGGGTCAACCCTTCCTCGGCCGCCGCGCCGGCCATGCCGCCGACGATGGCGCCGGCCAGCGCGCCAACCGTGCGGGTGGTCGAACCGGAGCCGATATTGGCCCCGGCGACCCCGCCGGCAATCGCGCCCGCGCCGGTGCCGATGTTGCTCTTGGTGCCTTCGATGGCTACCACGCGCACGGCCTCGACACGGCCGTATTCAACCTCCTGCGCCACACGCGCCTGATCGCGCGAATAGGCGGCGCCGGACAGACTGGAGGCGCAACCGGACAGAGCTGCCAATGCAACGATCAGGACCAGGCTCGAAAGGGTTCGTTTCATGATTCTGCTCCGACAATTGAACCTGAAGGGTTGGACTGCATCGCCATGTGCGGGGTTCCACCCCCTCGGCCACACCGAGTTAGAACGGAATGTCGTCCTCGTCGAAACCGCCGCCCCAGCCGCTGTCCTGCTGGGGGGCGGGCTGGCGGGACTCCTGCTGCGGGCGGCCAGCGGATTGCGATGGCGTCTGACGCGGGGCGGAGGAGCGCTGCGGGGCGTCGAAGCCGCTGTCGGAGGCACCGCCGCCACGGCCGCCGAGCATCTGCATGTCGCTGGCGACGATCTCGGTGCTGTACTGGTCGCGGCCTTCCTTGTCCTGCCACTTGCGGGTGCGCAGGGCGCCCTCGATGTAGACCTGCTGGCCCTTGCGCAGGTATTCCGCGCCGATCTCCGCCAGCTTGCCGAACAGCACCACACGGTGCCATTCGGTGCGCTCCTGCTTCTCGCCGCTCTTGTCGGTCCAGTTCTCGGAGGTGGCGATACGCAGGTTGGTCACCGCGCCGCCGCTCGGCATGTAACGGGTTTCCGGGTCCACACCCAGGTTGCCGACCAGAATCACCTTGTTCACGCCACGCGCCATGCCTCTTCTCCCGAAATACGCACCTGAAAAACAGCAGGTTGCTTGCCTTTGATCCGCGTTATATTACCCCATTCCGCCTCCCGCGAATGGCCTCCATGAGCACGAATCTGATCCGTATCCGCGGCGCCCGCACCCACAATCTGAAGAACATCGATCTCGACCTTCCGCGCGAGAAGCTGATCGTGTTCACCGGCCTGTCCGGCTCGGGCAAGTCCTCGCTCGCCTTCGACACCATCTTCGCCGAGGGCCAGCGCCGCTACGTGGAATCGCTGTCCGCCTACGCGCGCCAGTTCCTGTCGATGATGGACAAGCCGGACGTGGACCTGATCGAGGGTCTTTCGCCGGCGATCTCCATCGAGCAGAAGACCACCTCGCACAATCCGCGCTCCACGGTCGGCACGGTCACCGAGATCTACGACTACCTGCGCCTGCTGTTCGCCCGCGCCGGCACCCCCCACTGCCCGGACCACGACCTGCCGCTGGAGGCGCAGACCGTCAGCCAGATGGTGGATACTGTCCTCGCCCTGCCCGAGGAGAGCCGCCTGATGCTGCTCGCGCCGGTCATCTCCGCGCGCAAGGGTGAATACAAGCGCCTGTTCGACACCCTGCGCGGTCAGGGCTTCCTGCGCGCCCGGATCAACGGTGAGGTGATGGAACTGGACCAGGCGCCGGAACTGGACCCGAAAGCCAAGCACAGCATCGAGGTCGTGGTGGACCGCTTCAAGGTGCGACCGGACATGGCCCAGCGCCTGGCCGAATCGTTCGAGACCGCGCTGAACATCGCCGAGGGCGTGGCCAGGGTGGCGAGCATGGACGAAGGAGATATAGACATCACCTTCTCCGCCCGCCACGCCTGCCCGGTCTGCGGCTTCGCCCTGACCGAGCTGGAGCCGCGCCTGTTCTCGTTCAACAACCCGCAGGGCGCCTGCCCGGTGTGCGACGGAATCGGCGTGCAAAGCTTCATGGACCCGGCCAAGGTGGTCGGCCACCCCGAACTCTCCCTCGCGGGCGGCGCCATCCGTGGCTGGGACCGCCGCAATGCCTACTACTACGCCATCATCCAGAGCCTGGCGCGGCATTACGGCTTCGACCCGGAAACCGCCTGGCAGGACCTCCCGCAAAAGGTGCGCCAGGTGGTGCTGAACGGCTCCGGCAAGGAAGAGATCGAGTTCCACTACCTGGGCGAGCGCGGCAGCACGGTCAAGCGCAGCCACGTCTTCGAGGGCGTGCTGCCGAACATGCAGCGCCGTTACCGGGAAAGCGACAGCCTGGCGGTGCGCGAGGAACTGGCCAAGTATTTGTCCGAACAGGCCTGCCCGTCCTGCCACGGCGCGCGCATCAACCGAACCGCCCGTCACGTGAAGGTGGGCGAGCTGAACCTGCCCGCCATCACCCACCTGCCGGTCGACCAGGCAGCGGATTACTTCGACACGCTGGAACTGCCCGGCCAGAAGGCCGCCATCGCCGACAAGATCGTGCGCGAGATCCACGCCCGCCTCGGCTTCCTGGTCAACGTCGGCCTCAACTACCTCTCACTGGGCCGCAACGCCGACACCCTCTCCGGCGGCGAGGCGCAGCGTATCCGCCTGGCCAGCCAGATCGGCTCCGGCCTGGTCGGCGTGACCTACATCCTCGACGAACCGTCGATCGGCCTGCACCAGCGCGACAACGACCGCCTGCTCGGCACCCTCACCCGCCTGCGCGAGCTCGGCAACACGGTGATCGTGGTCGAGCACGACGAGGACGCCATCCGCAGCGCCGACTTCGTGGTCGACATCGGCCCCGGCGCGGGCGTGCACGGCGGGCAGATCATCGGCGCGGGCGCCCCGGACGAGATCGCGACCAACCCCGACTCGCTGACCGGCGCCTATCTCTCAGGCCGGCTCGCCATCCTGCCGCCCGAGCAGACCACCCCGGCCGATCCGGAAAGAATGCTGGTGCTGGAAGGCGCAAGCGGCAACAACCTGCAGGGCGACACGCTGCGCCTGCCGGTCGGCCTGTTCACCTGCATCACCGGGGTGTCCGGCTCCGGCAAGTCCACCCTGATCAACGACACGCTCTACCTGCTGGCGGCGCAGAAGCTCAACAACGCCAGCACGACACCGGCCCCCTACAAGGCGGTGCACGGCCTGGAGCACTTCGACAAGGTCATCGACATCGACCAGAGCCCGATCGGCCGCACTCCGCGCTCCAACCCCGCCACCTACACCGGCCTCTTCACCCCCATCCGCGAACTGTTCGCCGGCACGCCGGAGTCCCGCGCGCGCGGCTACGGCCCAGGGCGCTTCAGCTTCAACGTCAAGGGCGGGCGCTGCGAGGCCTGCGAGGGCGACGGCGTACTCAAGGTGGAGATGCACTTCCTGCCGGACGTGTACGTGGAATGCGAGGTCTGCCGCGGCAAGCGCTACAACCGCGAGACGCTCGACATCCGCTACAAGGGCAAGACGATTGCCGACGTACTGGAGATGACCGTCGAGGACGGCGTCGAGTTCTTCAGCGCCGTGCCGAGCGTGGCACGCAAGCTGCAGACCCTGCAGGAAGTCGGCCTCGGCTACCTGCGCCTGGGCCAGAACGCCACCACCCTCTCCGGCGGCGAGGCCCAGCGGGTGAAGCTGGCCAAGGAGCTGTCCAAGCGCGACACCGGCCGCACCCTCTACATCCTCGACGAGCCGACCACCGGCCTGCACTTCCACGACGTGGCCCAGCTGCTGCGCGTGATCCACACCCTGCGCGACCACGGCAACACCGTGGTCGTGATCGAGCACAACCTGGACGTGATCAAGACCGCCGACTGGATCGTCGACCTGGGGCCCGAAGGCGGCAAGGGTGGTGGGCGGATCATCGCGGAAGGCACCCCGCGCGAGGTGGCAGGCATGGCACAGTCGCACACCGGGCGGTATCTGCGTCGCTTCTTCGAGCCCTGAAACCATCAATTCACATCAGACCCGCTAGAATGAATCAACTCACCTAGCCAACGGGACCCCGCGCCGGTGATTCGCCCCATGCCGAACATGAACACGCCGCGCACTCCGCTGGGCATTGCCATTCTGAGCGTCGTCCTCGCTGTTCTAGGCTGGAGCTGCACCCAGCGATCGGTTTCCGGCATCAACCACGATGTCACGGTCGGCATCTACCAGAACGCCCCCAAGCTCTATTTCGACGACGAGAACAAGCCCGCCGGCTTCTTCATCGACCTGTTGCAGGAAATCGCCCGACAGGAGCGCTGGAACCTGCATTATGTCGCCTGCGCCTGGGAGGACTGCCTGACCCAACTGGAAGCCGGCGACATTGACCTGATGCCTGATGTCGCCTTCAGCGACGAGCGCAGCCAGCGCTTCGACTTCCACACCATCAGCGTGGCGCATAGCTGGTCGCAGATCTACGCCCCCGCCGGCCATGCCCTGCACGCGCTGCCCGACCTGATCGGCAAGCGCGTGGCCGTCTTGCACGACAGTGTGCAGGAGGCCTATCTACGCCAGCTCATGACCGGGATGGAGCGCGGCTTCACGCTGGTCCCCGCCGACTCGCTGGAGCAGGCATTCAGCCTGACCGCCCAGGGCCAGGCCGATGCCGTGGTGAGCAACCAGTTCTACGGGGAGCGCCACGCCTCTCGCTTCAAGCTGCGTGAAACGCCGCTGATCTTCATGCCGTCCGGCCTGTATTACGCGACCACCAAGGCACGCAACCGTGAGTTGCTGGAGCGCATCGATGCTCATCTCGCCGCCTGGCGGCAGGACCCTGAATCAATCTATTTCGCGGCCCTGAGGAAGGCCATGCTGCCACCACCAGGGCTCGTCATCCCCGACTGGGCTTACTGGACGCTCGGCGGCGGTGGGGGCCTGATAATGCTGTTCATTGGCGTGACCGTCCTGCTGCGCTGGCAGGTGCGCCAGCGCACCGCCGAACTGGAGCGGATCAACCTTCGCCTGAACCATGTGCTCCAGGCCAGCCCCGTCGTTCTTTACGCCCTGCGCCAGACAGACAGGGATGTCTTCGTCACCGACTGGGTCAGCGACAACATTCAGTCACTTTTCGGCTTCTCCCCCGAGGAGGCACGCACCCCCGGCTGGTGGCTGGAGCGACTTCACCCAGACGATCGCGACATGGCCCGGGCGAGCTTCGCCAAGCTGCAGGAACAACCCCATCTGATTCACGAGTACCGCATCCTTGATGCACAGGGATGCGTAAGGCACGTGCGTGACGAACTGAGCTACATCCCTGCAGCAAGCGGATCCGCCGGCGTCGTGGTCGGGACCTGGAGCGACCTGACCGAGCATCGCGAACAGGCTGAACGCCTGAGCTACCTCACCCATCACGACCCCCTGACCGGCTTGCCCAACCGCTGGTTGCTGCATGACCGGCTGGAGCACGCCATTGAACGGTCCAGGCACGAAGGGGCGCCGATTGCCGTGGTCTACATTGACCTGGACCGCTTCAAGAACATCAACGACACCCTGGGCCATACCACCGGTGACGCGATGCTGAACATCGCCGCGCAACGCATCGCGTCGTTGATTTCCGCTGGTGAAACCCTGGCCAGGGTCGGGGGAGACGAATTCGTCCTGCTGTTCGAGCACGACGCAACCCCGCAAAAGCTTTCCCATGTCGCGCGCACCATCCTGAATGCCTTCAGCGCACCACTGGAGGTGGGCCCGCATGCCCTGACTGTCACGGCCAGTCTCGGCATCAGCCTGCACCCCTCCGACGGAAACGATGCCGACACCTTGCTCAAGAACGCGGAGCTTGCGCTGTACGAAGCCAAAAACCAGGGGCGCAACACCTTCCGGTTCTTTTCCGCCGCCCTGTCAGCGGGGGTCATGGAGCGGCTGGTCATGGAAAACGCCCTGCGCGGCGCCATCAAGCGCAACGAACTGGTCCTCCATTTTCAGCCCCAGATCGACTTGCGCAGCGGCGAGTGGATTGGCGCCGAAGCGCTTGTCCGCTGGCAGCAGCCCGATCTCGGCCTTGTCCCGCCAGGACAGTTCATCCCTCTGGCGGAGGAAACCGGTCTGATCAACGACATTGGCAAATGGGTGCTGAACGAAGCCTGCGGACAGATGATGGCCTGGGAGTCGCAAGGACTGAGACTACCCCGCATGTCAATCAACCTGTCCGCGCGTCAGTTCGAGTCCGAGACCATCGTGGACGAGGTCACGCAGGCATTGCGAGAGACCGGGCTGGAGGCCTCTCGACTGGAACTTGAAGTGACCGAATCCATGGTCATGCGCGAGCCGGAAAAAGCGGCCTCCGCACTGGGCCAGCTCAAAGCCATGGGCGCCCGGATCGCCATTGATGACTTCGGCACAGGTCACTCCAGCCTGGCCTACCTCAAGCGCCTGCCGCTGGACCGCCTCAAGATCGACCAATCCTTCGTGCGCGATATCGGCAACGATGCCAACGACGAGGCGATCAGTCGCGCCGTGATCAGCCTGGCGCGCACGCTTGGGCTGGAGACCATCGCCGAAGGTGTCGAGCGCGATGCCCAGGCCGAATTCCTCCTGCGCGAAGGTTGCGACCTGGCCCAGGGTTATCTGTTCGGCCGCCCCCTGCCTGCCGACGCGCTCCTCGCAGAATGGCGGCAACATCATGCCCATAGTCAATCCGCGAAATCCGGGCCGAAGGAATGAGGCAGGTGGAAGCGCCCCCCCGGAGGCATACACGGGGGACTCATGGCGAAGCCGCCAGGACGAGTCAGTGCCTGAACCCGTTGGTGATCGGCATGCGCCGCTCTCGCCCGAAGGCTCGCGAGGTGATCTTGACGCCGGGCGGAGACTGGCGGCGCTTGTATTCGGCCAGATCCACCATGCGGATGACTCGACGGACGGTCGACTCGTCGAACCCGCGCGCGACGATCTCGTCCACCCCCTCCATGCGCTCGATGTAGGCCTCGAGGATGGCATCCAGCACCGGATAGGGCGGCAGGCTGTCCTCATCCTTCTGGTCCGGACGCAACTCGGCCGACGGCGGGCGGGTGATGACGCGCTTGGGGATGATCGGCGTCAGCGTGTTGCGGTATTCGGCCAGCCGGTAGACCAGCATCTTCGGCACATCCTTGAGCGGCGCGAAGCCGCCGGCCATGTCGCCGTAAAGCGTGGCGTAGCCAACCGCCATCTCGCTCTTGTTGCCGGTGGTGAGCAGCAGCTTGCCGCTGGCGTTTGAGAGGGCCATCAACACCACGCCGCGCGAGCGGGCCTGCAGGTTTTCGTTGGTCACACCGCCAGGCAGGCCATGCAGCACCGGCGAGAGCATCTGGCGGAAGGCGTGAAAGGAGGGCTCGATCGGCACCACGTGGTAGCGCACCCCCAGCGCCTGCGCCTGCGCCTCGGCATCCTCCTGGCTCATGTCCGAGGTGTAGCGGCTGGGCAGCATGACCGCCTCGACCTGCGCCGGACCCAGGGCGTCGACTGCCAGGGCCAGGGTGAGGGCCGAATCGATCCCGCCGGACAGGCCCAGCAGGGCGCCCTCGAAGCCGTTCTTGGTGGCGTAGTCGCGCACCGCCAGCACCAGGGCCTGGTAGATGGCGGCCTCGGCGGCCAGGGGACCGGCGCGGGAGGGCTCGACCAGACTGACCTTGCCGTCCGCGTCGACCTCGACACAGCCCAGCGCCTCCTCGAACATCGGCAGGCGGTAGACCACCTTGCCCTCGCCGTCGCTGACCATCGAACCGCCGTCAAAGACCAGCTCATCCTGCCCGCCGACAAGGTTGACGTAGACCACCGGCAGGCCGCTCTCGCCAGCGCGAGCACGCAGGGTCTGCTCGCGGCGCTGCGGCTTGTCGGTCTGGTAGGGGGAGGCATTCAGGCTGAGGATGACGCGCCCCCCCTCGCCCGCCGCCTGGGCGATGGGCTCGGGGTACCAGATGTCCTCGCAGATGGTGAGCGCGGCGAAGTCGTCGATCAGGCAGGCCGAGCTGCCCGGAGTGAAATAGCGCAATTCGTCGAACACGCCGTAGTTCGGCAGGCGCTGCTTGCGGTAACGCGCTCGGATGGCGCCATCATGCAGAACGACGGCGCTGTTGTGACGGGTCTCTTCCAGCCGCTCGGGCAATCCGAACACCACGCCGATACCACGCGGCAGTTCCGCTTGCAGGCGCTCGACGGCCTGTTCGATGCGTTCCATGAAATCGACACGCTTGACCAGGTCCTCGGGCGGATAACCGCTGAGTGCAAGCTCGGGGAAGACCACCAGATCGGCGCCGTACTCATCAAGCGCACGCTGGGTCCACTGGACGATCTTCTCGGTGTTGCCGGGTATGTCCCCGACCGTCATGTTGACCTGAGCAAGCGCAATGCGAACCGCCACGATGTCCTTCCCCTGCTTCTCGCCGCGAACCGGGACCTCAGCGTCCCAGCACCTCAGCCATGCGTACCCCCATACGGGCGGGCGAGCGGACGATATGACAGCCGGCGGCCTCCAGCGCGGCGAACTTGGCCTCGGCGGTACCTTGTCCACCAGCGACGATGGCGCCCGCATGCCCCATCCGCTTGCCTTTCGGCGCGGTCGCGCCGGCGATGTAGGCCACCACCGGCTTGCTGACCTCGGCGCGGATGAATTCGGCGGCTTCTTCTTCCGCCGTGCCGCCGATCTCGCCCACCATGATGATGCCCTCGGTCTGCGGGTCGGCCTCGAACAGGCGCAGGCAGTCGATGAAGTTCATGCCGTGGATCGGGTCGCCGCCGATGCCTACGCAGGTGCTCTGTCCAAGCCCCGCGCCGGTGGTCTGATGCACGGCCTCGTAAGTCAAGGTGCCGGAGCGGGAGACGATGCCGATCGCACCGGGCTTGTGAATGTAGCCCGGCATGATGCCGATCTTGCAGCCATTGCCGTCAGCACCCGGGGTGATGACACCGGGGCAGTTCGGGCCGACCAGGCGAGTATCCGGATAGTCCTTCAGCGCGGCCTTGACCTTGAGCATGTCGAGCACCGGGATGCCCTCGGTGATGCAGACGATCAGGCGGATGCCGGCGTCGGCGGCCTCCAGGATGGAGTCGGCGGCGAACGGCGCGGGCACGTAGATCATGCTCGCCTCGGCACCGGTCTGCTGGACCGCGTCCGCCACGGTGTCGAACACCGGCAGATCGAGGTGACTCGTACCACCCTTGCCGGGGGTCACGCCACCGACCATGCGGGTGCCGTAGGCGATGGCCTGCTCGGAATGGAACGTACCCTGCTTGCCGGTGAAGCCCTGGCAGATGACACGGGTGTTGCCGTCAACAAGAATCGCCATGTCAGATGTCTCCTTGGGCAGCACGCACGGCCGCCTGCGCGGCGCGGGTCAGGTCGGTTTCGGCGATGATGGCGAGACCCGACTGGGCCAGCATGGCGCGGCCCTGCTCGGCATTGGTACCTTCCAGGCGCACCACCAGCGGCAGCTTGAGGTCGACCTCGCGCACCGCCTGGAGAATGCCCTCGGCGATCAGGTCGCAGCGCACGATGCCGCCGAAGATGTTGATCAGGATGGCGCGCACCTTGGTATCCGACAGGATCAGCTTGAACGCCTCGGCCACGCGCTCGGCGGTCGCGCCGCCGCCCACGTCGAGGAAGTTGGCGGGCGTGCCGCCCTCGAGCTGGATCAGGTCCATGGTCGCCATGGCGAGGCCCGCGCCATTCACCATGCAGGCAATGTCACCGTCCAGCGTGACATAGTTGAGGTTGTGCTTGCCCGCCTCGCGCTCGCGCGGGTCTTCCTGCGCCTCGTCGCGCATCGCCATGATGGACGGATGCCGGTAGCCCGCGTTGGAGTCCAGCACGAACTTGGCGTCCAGTGCGATCAGCCCGCCGTCCTCGGTGACCGCCAGCGGGTTGATCTCCAACATGCTGGCGTCCTTGTGGGTGAAGACACCGTACAAACCCTTGAGCATCTGGCCAAAGACCTTGGCCGCGTCGCCCGCAAGGCCGAGCGCGAAGGCCAGTTTGCGCGCATGGTAGGGCATCAGCCCGGCCGCCGGATGCACGCTCAGCGCATGAATGCGCTCGGGTGTCTTCTCGGCAACTTCCTCGATGTCCATGCCGCCGGCGTCAGAGGCAATGAAGGTCACCTTGGATGTAGCGCGGTCGATGATCAGGCTCAGGTACAGCTCGCGCGCGATGCGGGTGGCGGGCTCGATGTAGAGGGCGTCGACCGGCAGACCGGCCGCGCCGGTCTGGATCGTGACCAGGCGGCGACCCAGCCAGCCCTCGGCAAAGGCGCGCGCTTCATCGGCGCTCTTCACCAAGCGCACGCCGCCGGCCTTGCCGCGCCCGCCCGCATGCACCTGCACCTTCATCACCCACGGGCCTGAACCCATCGTGACAAGTGCCGGGGCCACATCATCGACAGCGCGGATCACGCTGCCCTCGGGGACAACCACACCTGCCTCACGCAGCAGGGCCTTGGCCTGGTATTCATGCAGATTCATGCGCGCATTCCGCCTTGCAGGACTGTTTCAGCTCATTCAGATCAATCTGACATTCTGATGTAATCAGGCGACAGGAACAATGCCGCGTCCGCATGGAATATTGCCGTTACCATGCTTGCGCCCCTCGTCCGCTCCATCGACACTATCCACATGCGTTACGTCATTCTTCTTGCGCTGATCCTGATCGCGGTACTGTTCTATCGCTGGCGCCGCGACCGTACTGCACATACGCGCGCCAGCAGACACCCCGGCGAACAGCCCCTCGCCACCGTGCGTTGCCTCGAATGCGGCCTGGTCATCCCCAGCAGCGAGGCGGTTCACATCAAGGGCCAGCCGTTTTGTTCCATCCGGCACGTGCAAGCCTGGCAGGCCCGCCATCCTCGATGAATCCCCTACGCAGCGCCCGAGACCATGACGCCTCCACGCCGCCCGCCAACTGGCGCGGCCTGCGCTTTTTCAATGCCTATCGCCTGACGGTCGCCGCCCTGCTGCTCGGCGCCCATGTGTTCGCCGGCCGGAGCGACCTGCTCACCCTGCCGGAACCCGACAATTTCACCATCGTCGTTGTCCTCTATGGACTCGCCGCGATGGTGATCCTTGCCCTGGATGAATTGCGCCTCGGCGGCTACGCCCAGCGTCTGCAGGCTGGTCTCGCGGTCGACATCTTCATGCTGGGGCTGTTGGGGCATGTTACAGGCGCGCCTTCGGGCAATATCCACATCCTGATGGTGATCAACATGGCCTATGCCTCGATGCTGCTCGGAGGCCGGGAAGCACTGGCCTTTGCCGCGCTGGGCAGCGTCCATCTGCTGCTGCTGGCCTTCTGGTCGTCGTATGCCGAGGGCCACGCGGATCAGCTGTTCACCCATGCGGGGCTGCACGGCATGGCCCTGTTCGCCGTCGCCATCCTGGCGCGAAACCTGGCGCATCGCATGGAGGCAGCCCAGGCCCTGGCCGAACAGCGCAGTATCGACCTGGCCAATGAGACACAGCTCAACCAGTTGATTCTGGAACGCAGCCAGGAAGGCGTCCTGGTGGTGGACGGCGACAACCAGGCCCATCACGCCAACGAGGCAGCCCTGCGCCTGCTGCATTTCCGTCGGGAAACGGACCAGCGCCGGCGGAGCCTCAGCGCAATCAGCCCAGACCTGGCCGAGGCCCTGAAAGCCTGGCGCGAACAGCCGGAGGACAGCCTGGCGGTCGCCCGCATCGACCAGCCCGGACGACTGCATGTCCGCATCACACCGCTGACCGACGATGCACGTGGGCCGGTCGCGTTGTTTGTCGAGGATGATGTGCACATGATGGCCCAGTTGGAGCAGGACAAGCTGGCGGCCATGGGACGGCTGACCGCCAGCATCGCGCACGAGATCCGCAACCCGCTGAGCGCGATCGGCCAGGCCGGACAACTCATGGAAGAAACGACCCAGAACGAGCAGGACCGCCGCATGCTCGGCATCATTCGCAATCAGGTGGAGCGCATCAACCGCATCGTCGAGAACATCCTGGTCACTTCGCGGCGCAAGCGCGCCCGGCCGGAGAGAGTAGAACTTGCCGCCTGGCTGGAGCGCTTCATCGAGCAATACCGCGCGACCCACCCGACCGAGGGCCTGCGTATCGACGTGACGGTCAACCCGGACCTGTATGTCACCGCCGACGTGAGCCATCTGGACCAGATTCTGACCATCCTGCTGGACAACGCCCGTCAGCACGGCAAACCTGCCGTGGGCCACCAGCACATCCGTCTCGATGCCGGCCCGCTCGGCCCGCAACGCCGCCCCTTCATCGATATCCGCGACAATGGCCCCGGCATCCCCGCCGAATTGCGCGAACGCCTGTTCGAGCCGTTCTTCACCACGCACGAAGACGGCAACGGGTTGGGGCTGTTCATCGCCCGAGAACTGGCGGATGCCAACCAACTGACCCTGCAATATCATCCCGATGTGCGGGGCGAGAGTTGTTTCCGCCTCACCTTTCCGCGCCGCGAACCCAGCCCGGAGGTTAGGGAATGACTCATCCAGCCCCCCGCGCCCTTATCGTCGACGACGAGCCTGACATTCTGACCCTGCTCGGCATCAGCCTGGAACGCATGGGCGTGCATCCGCATCCGGCCACGGATCTTGCCGAGGCGATGCGGATACTGGCGGAGGGAAGCTTCGATTTCTGCCTCACCGATCTGCGCCTGCCGGACGGTGATGGCCTGATGCTGGTCCGCCATATCCAGCAACACTATCCCGGCCTGCCGGTGGCAGTCATCACCGCGCATGGCGACATGCAGAGTGCCGTCAATGCGCTCAAGTCCGGAGCTTTCGACTTCGTCAACAAGCCGCTCGACCTGGGGCGCCTGCGCGGCATGGTCGAAACCGCGCTGCGCCTGCGCCCTGCTCGCATGGACGATAACGGGGATGCAGGGCATGAGCGTCTGATCGGCCATGCCCCGATCATGCGCGCACTGCGCACCCAGATCGCCAAAGTGGCGCGCAGCCAGGCCCCCGTCTTCATCCAGGGCGAATCCGGCACCGGCAAGGAAGTCATCGCCCGCTTGATCCACGACCTCGGCCCCCGCAGCGAAGGCCCCTTCGTGCCGATCAACTGTGGCGCCATCCCTGCGGAGCTGATGGAAAGCGAGCTGTTCGGCCACCGCAAGGGCAGCTTCACTGGCGCCAACACCGACAAGCAGGGGCTGTTCCAGGCCGCGCAGGACGGCACCCTCTTTCTCGACGAGGTAGCCGACCTACCCCTCGCGGTCCAGGTCAAGTTGCTGCGCGCACTGCAGGAGAGGGCTGTCCGGCCGGTCGGCGCCACCCGCGAGGAGGCGGTCGATGTGAGGGTCATCTCCGCCTCGCACAAGAACCTGGCCCAGCGCGTGCAGGACGGCAGCTTCCGCCAGGACCTGTTCTACCGCCTGAATGTCATCCAGCTCAACGCCCCCGCCCTGCGCGAACACCCGGAAGATATCGCCGCGCTGTCCGCCATCATCCTGCAACGGCTGGCCGCGCGTGATGAACGTCCCCCGAGCACGCTTTCGGCCGAGGCCTTGCGCGCTCTGCAGGATTACGCCTTCCCGGGGAACGTACGGGAACTGGAAAACATCCTGGAACGCGCTGTGGCGCTCGGCGAAGGGAGCGTGATCGGTACGGCGGACCTGTCCTTCAACCAGACACCGACCGTGCCCGCGGCCGTTCAAACACCCTTGCCCGCCGCCCCCCCGGATGACGAAAGCACGAGCATCATGCAGGCGCTGGAGTCTCACCGCTGGAATCGCACGCGCGCGGCGGAAGCGCTCGGCATGACCCTGCGCCAGTTGCGCTATCGGCTGGAGAAGATGGGACTGAAATAGACTGAACACCGAACGATCGGGCGCTCAGCTTTTGGGGTCGCCGCCCCCAAGCGATGATGGAGAGGGGCCGCCGGCCGAGGTCAGTCTTCAGGAGGCACTGCTGGTTGCCAGTGCCGCCTGGCGCTGATCGGGGACCAGACCACGCGCCCCATCCAGCAGTTCGAGATGATCGCGCGCCCAATGCAGCAGATGGAATTGCCCGTTCGCGTCCTCGGCCAACGCGGTGCAGCTCTCCACCCAGTCGCCGCAATTCGCATAGGTCACACCGCCTTTCTCCCACACATGCGCGTGGTGGATGTGACCGCTGATGATCCCGTCGTAGCCATGTTCACGCGCATGCGTGTGGGCGGCCTGCTCATACTGTTCGACGTATTGCATGGCGTTCTTCATCTTGCCCTTCACATGGGCCGCCAACGACCAGTAGGGCATGCCCAGCAGGCGGCGCGCGCCATGGGTCAGGCGGGCCAGGCGCATCAGCAATTCGTAGCCCATGTCGCCCACCACGCGCATCAGCGGGTTGCAGTGCAGCACCGCGTCGAAGCCGTCGCCATGCACCACCAGCCAGCGGCGACCGTCCGCCCCCTCATGCACCAGTTCGTTGGTGATCTTCACGCCGAAGGCCTCGCCATCCCCCAGATAGCGCACCGCCTCGTCATGGTTACCGGGGACATAGATGATCTCCACCCCCTCATGCACGCGCTTGAGCAGCAACTGGATCAGCTCGTGCTTGATGCGCGGCCAGCGCCAGCCGCCCGAGCGCATCTTCCACACGTCGAGAATGTCGCCCACCAGGTACAGGCGTTCGCACTGCACATGGCTGAGGAAGTCGATCAGATAATCCACCTTGGAGTCACGGGTCCCAAGATGGACATCGGAAATGAACACGGCACGGTAGTTGAGCATGGGAGTTCTCCCGCAATCACTATCCGCAGAATTGCGCCACACCCGTGTTACCTTGGGATGGAGCTTTGATGAAGGAGATGTGATGGCGCACGTGATCGAGAAACGCCGGATCGACGCCGCCGAGATGCAACGCCTCGGGATCGAACGTTGGCCCACCTGGGGCAAGGGGGGTGTCACGCTTCCCCTGGACCTATGACAGCCAGGAAACCAGCCACATCATCGAGGGACGGGTGACAGTCACACCGGATGACGGGACTCCGGTAGAAGTCGTGGCGGGCGAGCTCGCGATCTTTCCGGCCGGGATGTCCTGACCGATTCGCCGGGAGCGAATCGGGGGTCGCCGTCAGGCGCTACGCGAAGCTGGCGAAGCCCGCCCGCAGGGGCCGGCCATGGATGGCCGGCATCCATCCGGGACATCCACGAACCGCTGCGCAAGCATTACCGTTTCGGTTGAAACCCGGGAGCCTCAGCCGCCCTTCTTGACCATCAGCGGGTTCATGCCCACCGCCTTGAGGCGGTCCAGCGCCTTGCGCGCATCAGCCTCCGGCAGCGGTCCGACCTTGACCCGGTGCCAGTTCTCGCCGTTCACATTGGCCGACTGGATACTGGCACTGAAGCCGAGCAGCGCCAGTTCAGCCTTGCGCCGGTCGGCCTCCTCGTAGCGACGGAATGAGCCCACCTGCAGCTCGAAGCGGGTCGACTTCGCCACCTGCGGCTCGATCATCGGCTGCTCGGCTTTCGGTGGGGCGTCCACTGACGCCGCCGAAGTGGCTGGTGCCTCGCGGACCGGCGGAGGCAAGTCGACCGTCTGTGCCGGCAGCATGTTGTAGAACTCGTAGCGCGGCGGCGGCGGAGCGAGCTCCTTGGCGGGCGGCGTCGCCACAGCCCGCGCATCCTGCTGCGGACTGGCGGGCTTGCCGGTCGTCTTCGGCGTTTCGTGCGGCACGCCCCTCGTCAGCTGCTCGGGTTGAGGTTTCTGCCCCCCGAGCCAGACCAGCAGCACGACGAACAGGACAATGACTCCCCCCACCATGCCCCACAGTGCACGGGGCACGGCGGGCCGGGACGCGGGACGCTTGCGGCTGGCCTGTCGGGGTCTGGCTTGCGCCATGGATCTTCTCCGCTTACATGCTTTCGGGCGCGGATACGCCCAGCAATCCAAGGCCGTTCTTGATGACCTGACGCACTGCCAGAATCAGGTTCAGACGTGCATCGCGCAGATCGGCCTCGTCGACCAGGAACTGGTGCGCGTTGTAGTAGCTGTGGAAACCACTCGCCAGCTCCCGCAGGTAGTGCATCAGCTGGTGCGGCTCGCAGGCCTGGGCGGCACGCAACACTAGCTCCGGGAACTCACTGATCTGGCGGGCAAGCTCGGCCTCCACCTCAAGCTCAAGCCTGCCAACCGCCGCCTCGCCGCGCGCGCGGTCGTGCGCCAGGCTCTTGCCCTCCAGCTGACGCAGCACGCTGCACACCCGCGCATAAGCATACTGAATGTAGTACAGCGGGTTCTCGTTCGACTGGCTCTTGGCCAGGTCGAGGTCGAAGTCCAGGTGCTGCTCGCTCTTGCGCATGACATAGAAGAAGCGCGCCGCGTCCGAGCCCACCTCCTCGCGCAGGTCGCGCAGAGTGACGAACTCGCCGGAGCGGGTGGACATCTGCGCCCGCTCGCCGCCGCGGTAGAGGATGGCGAACTGGACCAGCAGCACGTCGAGCTTGGCCGGATCATAGCCCAGCGCGGTCAGGGCGGCCTTCACGCGCGGCACGTAGCCGTGGTGGTCGGCGCCCCACACGTCGATCATGCGCTCGAAGCCGCGCTCGTATTTCTCCAGGTGGTAGGCGATGTCGGAAGCGAAATAGGTGATCTGGCCGTTGGCGCGCTGCACCACGCGGTCCTTCTCGTCACCGAAATCGGTGGAGCGGAACCAGAGGGCTCCCTCCCGCTCGTAGATGTGGCCACGCTCGCGCAGCTGCTCGATCGCCCGATTGACCGCCCCGCGCTCGGCCAGGCCGCGCTCGGAATACCAGTGCTCGAACTTGACGCCGAAGCCCTCGAGGTCGTCGCGGATATCGTCAAGGATGTCGTTCAGGCCGAGGTCGAACACGTAGCGGTAGCGCACATCGCCCAGCAGGTCCTGTGCACGGGCGATCAGGGCGTCGATGTGCAGTTCCTTGTCGCCACCTTGCGGCTCATCCGCCGGAACACCCTCGAACACCAGCTCGATCGGCGCGGCGTAGTCCTCTCCGTGTTCGGTCTGCAGCTTGCGGGCGATGTCATAGATGTAGCCCGTCGACTTGTAGCCGTTGGACGGGAAGGAGAACTGGGCGCCGCACAACTCCAGGTAGCGCAGCCAGATGGAGGTGGCGAGGATGTGCATCTGGCGGCCGGCGTCGTTGACGTAGTACTCGCGGTGCACGTCGTAACCGACCGCCGCCAGCAGATCGGCCACGGCCGCGCCATAGGCCGCGCCGCGGCCGTGACCGACGTGCAGCGGACCGGTCGGGTTGGCGGAGACGAACTCGACCATCACCTTGCGCCCCGCACCGACGGCGGAACGGCCATAGCCGTCGCCCGTGTCCAGCACCTGCCGGACAACGTCGAACACGGCGGACTCGCGGACGAAGAAGTTGATGAAGCCCGGCCCCGCGAGCTCGACCCTCTCAAGCAGGGCGGCCTGCGGCAGCGCGGCGATCAGGCGTTCGGCGAAGGCGCGCGGAGCCATGCCGAGCGGCTTGGCCAGCTGCATGGCGATGTTGCTGGCGAAATCGCCATGGGTGCGGTCCTTGGCGCGAGCGACTTGCGGCTGGATGTTTTCCGGCAAGGCCAGCCCTTCGCCACGCAAGGTATCGAGCGCACGGGAGAGGAGGCTTTCAAGCTGTTCTTTCACGGAAAATCACCATCGGAGTTCAATGCAATCAAGCATTTTAACCAGCCGCCGGCGACGGCGGGAACCCGAGGCCTGATTTTTATCCCAAATCCTGCGGGTCCACGTCGACGGACCAACGCACGCCCTTGCTCTCCGGCCACTCCCTGGCAACCGACAGGAGGTCGCTGAGCGCTCCGTGCAAAGCCTCGCGTCGCCGGGCGGAAAGCAGCAACTGATCACGAAAACGCCCCGCGCGCCGCTCCAGGGGGGCCGGCGCCGGCCCCCATGCCGCCACCTCATGCCCCGCTTCGGACAGCCTGCGAGCGCAGCAGCGCAGCAAGGCGCGCCCCCGTTCAGCGGTGCGCGACTCGGCACGCAACAGCGCCAGATGACTGAATGGCGGCAGGCAGGCCTGGCGCCGCTCATGCATGAGCTCAGCGGCGCAGGCATCGAACCCCCCTCGCAGCAGGGCCTGCAGAAGCGGGTGATCGGGGTGATGGGTCTGGATCAGAACCTCGCCGGGACGTTCGGCGCGCCCTGCACGTCCTGCCACTTGGACGATCAGCTGCACCAGCCGCTCCGGCGCACGGAAGTCATTGCTGAACAGGCCACGATCGGCATCCAGCACCACCGCCAGGGTCACGCCAGGGAAATCATGCCCCTTGGCCAGCATCTGGGTGCCGAGCAGGATGCGCGCCGAGCCAGCCCGTGCACGCTCGAGCTTCGCCTCAAGGCTACCCTTCCGCCGAGTGGTGTCGCGATCGATGCGCTCCAGCGGGAACTCAGGGAACAATCCTTGCAGGGCCTGCTCCAACCGCTCCGTGCCCTGCCCACTCATATGGAAATCCGACTCTCCGCAGCTTGCACAGCTCCTTGGCAAGCCGCGCTCGGCGCCGCAGTGATGGCAGACCAGCCGGCCGCGCGCCCGATGCACGGTCATCGGAGCGCTGCACTGTCGGCAATGCTCAACCGCGCCGCATGCATGGCAGGTCAGCGCCGCCGCATACCCGCGCCGGTTGAGGAAGAGCAGCACCTGCCCACCCGCGAGAAGGTGCTCGCGCATGCGCTCGACCAGGGGTGCCGAAAGCCCGTCATCCATCGGCCGGCGCCTGACGTCGAGCAGTTCGAGGCGCGGCAGGCGCGCCCGCCCCGCGCGCTGGTCGAGGCGCTGGCATTGATAACGCCCACCAGCCACATTGGACAGACTCTCCAGCGATGGCGTGGCCGAGCCCAGGATGACCGGCACACCCACCTGGCTTGCGCGCACCACCGCGGTATCGCGAGCGTGGTAACGCATGCCGTCCTGCTGCTTGTAGGAGCCATCGTGCTCCTCGTCCACGACAACCAATCCCAGCTTCGGCATGGGCACGAACACGGCTGAACGCGTCCCAAGCACGACCCTCGCCTGTCCCGCCCGGGCCGCAAGCCAGGCCTCGCGCCGCGCGGTATCGGTCATACCAGAATGGAAGGTAACCAAACCACCACCCAGGCGAGTCGCGAAACGCGCGACCAGTTGAGGCGTCAGAGCGATCTCGGGCACGAGCACCAAAACCTGCCGGCCCGCCAACAGCACATCCGCAGCCACGGAAAGATAGACCTCGGTCTTGCCGCTCCCCGTTACCCCATGCAGCAGCCACGCTGCAAAGCCGCCCAAGCTGGAGCGGATCGCCTGATATGCCTCTTGCTGCCCAGCATTCAATGCCACGCCACAATCCTCCGGGATGGGAGCTTGAGTGTCGTCAGGGCTCAGTGGGCAGCGCGTGATCCAGGCACGCGAGGCAAGACTGCGGAGTATTTGCCCCTGACCTCGCAACTGCTCATCGGTCAGACACCCGCCCGCTGCACGCAACGCTGCAAGCACGGCCGATTGTCGTGCCGCACGCGGAATCTCCACTGGCGCCGTGTCGGTCAGTCGCCATCCCTTGGGGCGAGATTCACCCAGCACGCCGCCCGCACGCAGCGCCGCAGGCAACATGATCGACAACACCTCGCCAAGTGGGGCGTGGTAGTACTGCGATAACCAGCGTCCAAGACGCAGATCGTCTACGCCCAGCGCAGGCTCGCTGTCCGGCAGGTCCAGCACATCCCGCAGTACCCCATCATCAGGTGCATTGATCGGCGCCAGCTCGACGACAACCCCCCAGCGGATGGCCGCACCGAAGGGCACGCAGACACGCATGCCAGGCGCCAATGGACGACCGGCAAGCGCGTGTGGCACGCGATAATCAAACAGATTATCAAGTGGCGCCGCGACAGCTACGCGAACCACCATCAGGACCGGACTCACATCACTCATCCGCACACTCTACTCCAGCCATTCGGCCAGCGCAGCACACAGCGTTTGACAAGTCCATGGATAAGCGGATAATACACCGCCTCATATTTGCAATACTTCCCGTATAGCGGGCCGAATTCCCAGGAGACATCCGTGGCCAACAACGCATCAGCCAAGAAGCGCATCCGTCAGAGCGAAAAGAACCGTCTTCGCAACGTCGCCCTGCGCTCCCGTGTACGCACCTTCATCAAGAAGACCCTGAAGGCCATCTGGAGCGGCGACAAAGCCGCCGCACAGGCTGCCTACAAGGAAGCCCAGCCGGTCATCGACAGCATGGTCAACAAGGGCATCCTGCACAGGAACACCGCCGCCCGCGCCAAGAGCCGACTGAACAGCAACATCAAGGCGATGGCCTGATTCGTTCGCCAGCAACGAACCTGAGAAAACCGGCACTAGCCGGTTTTTTTATGCTCAAAATTCTGCGCCTGGCCCCTGACAGTAGGTGGACAATCTGGCCACCAGGCGAACACAACTCGTCAGAACACCCCGACCACCAAGCAAGGCAAAAATAAAAAGCCGGGCGTGAGCCCGGCCTTGTCCACAAGCGAGGATCAGTCCCGCTGGATTATTCGGCAGCCGCCTCGGCCGCGACCGGGCGATCCACCAGCTCGACGTACGCCATAGGGGCGTTGTCGCCAGGACGGAAGCCGCACTTGAGGATGCGGATGTAGCCACCTGGACGGGACGCGAAGCGCGGCCCCAGGTCGGTGAAGAGCTTGCCTACCACGTCATTGTCGCGGGTGCGGGCAAACGCCAGACGACGGTTCGCGACGCTGTCAGCCTTGGCAAGAGTGATCAGCGGCTCGGCAATGCGGCGCAGTTCTTTGGCCTTCGGCAGGGTGGTACGGATGACCTCGTGCTTGAACAGCGAGTTGGTCATGTTGCGCAGCATGAGGTTGCGATGCTCGGCATCGCGACTCAGCTGACGGCCAATATTACGGTGACGCATGGTCTTATTCCTTCAGCACATTCCCGCCGATGTTCAGGCGGACTTGTCGGAGAGGGCCTGGAGTTCGGCCGGCGGCCAGTTCTCCAGCTTCACACCGAGGGACAGGCCATGCTTGGCAAGCACGTCCTTGATCTCGGTGAGCGATTTCTTGCCCAGGTTCGGGGTCTTGAGCAACTCGATCTCGGTACGCTGGATCAGGTCGCCGATGAAATAGATGTTCTCGGCCTTGAGGCAGTTCGCGGAGCGAACCGTCAGCTCGAGATCATCCACCGGGCGCAGCAGGACCGGATCGATGCCGCTTTCACGCGCTGCAGGACGCTCTACGCTCTCGGCCTTCAGGTCGATGAACACGGCGAGCTGGTCTTGCAGGATGCCGGCCGCCTTGCGGATGGCATCTTCCGGAGAAACGGCACCATTGGTCTCGATATCGAGCACCAGCGAGTCGAGGTCGGTACGCTGTTCAACGCGTGCGCGCTCAACGGCGTAGGAGACCTTGCGTACCGGCGAGAAGGAGGCATCCAGTCGGAGACGACCGATCGCGGTGGTTTCCTCACCGTCGCCACGTCGCTGAGAGGCCGGGACATAGCCACGACCGGTCTCGACGCGCAGCGTCATGTTCAGGGCGCCTTCCTTGTTCAGGTGGGCGATCACATGATCCGGATTGAGGATCTCGATGGCGGCATCGCCCTTCAGATCCGCGGCAGTAACCACACCCGGACCCTGCTTGCGCACGGTCAGAGTTGCCTCGTCACGACCATGCAGAGCAAGAGAGAGCCCCTTGATGTTCAGGAGAATCTCGATGACATCTTCCTGAACACCCTCGATGGCGGTGTACTCGTGCACCACACCCTCGATCTCGGCCTCCACCACAGCGGCACCGGGAATGGAGGAAAGCAGGATGCGACGCAGGGCGTTGCCCAAGGTATGTCCAAAGCCACGCTCGAGCGGCTCGAGCACCACGCGGGCCTGACGGGCGTTGTGGGCCTGAACCTGGATCGTGCGTGGCTTGAGCAGTTCGTTCATATTGTCCTGCATGAGGTAACGACCCCAGGATTACTTGGAATAAAGCTCGACCACCAGCGACTCGTTGATGTCGGCGGGCAGATCGGCACGATCAGGCAGACGCTTGAAGACGCCTTCGAACTTGGTGGCATCGACAGTCATCCACTCCGGAGCGCCACCACGCTGGGAGGCCAGCTCGATGGAGTCGGCAATACGCTGTTGCTTACGGGACTTCTCACGCACAGCAACCACATCCTCCGGACTCACCTGGAATGACGGAATGTTCACGGTCTGGCCATTGACGGAGATCGCTTTGTGGCTGACCAGCTGGCGTGCCTCTGCACGAGTTGCTGCGAAGCCCATGCGATAGACGACGTTGTCGAGACGGGCCTCGAGCAGGCGCAGCAGGTTTTCACCCGTGGAACCTTTCAGGCTGGAGGCCTTCTTGTAGTAATTACGGAATTGACGCTCCAGAACACCGTAGATACGGCGCAGCTTCTGCTTCTCACGCAGCTGAAGGGCGTAATCGGACATCTTCGGACGGCGCGCGGTAGCGCCGTGCTGGCCAGGAGCCCGCTCGAGATGACATTTGCTGTCCAGCGCACGAACGCCAGACTTGAGGAACAGATCCGTGCCTTCGCGACGGCTCAGTTTGCACTTGGGACCGATATAACGTGCCATTGATCAATACTCCATCACACGCGACGGCGCTTGGGGGGGCGGCAGCCGTTGTGGGGGATCGGGGTGACATCAGTGATGCTGCCGACCTTGTAGCCCACATTATTGAGAGCACGTACCGCGGATTCGCGACCCGGGCCCGGACCCTTGACGAGGACGTCAAGGTTCTTCAGGCCATAGGCCTTCGCGGCTTCGCCAGCTCGCTCGGCGGCGACCTGAGCGGCGAACGGGGTACTCTTGCGGGAGCCACGGAAACCGGAGCCACCGGAAGTAGCCCAAGACAGGGTGTTGCCCTGGCGATCCGTGATGGTGATGATGGTGTTATTGAACGACGCGTGAATGTGCGCCAGGCCGTCGGTGACGACCTTCTTCACTTTCTTGCGCGACTGAGCCGATGCTTTAGCCATGAAAATCCTACTCTGAGTTCAGGAGTATTGAGCCAGATCACTTACGGACCGGGCGGCGCGGGCCCTTGCGGGTACGCGCATTGGTCTTGGTACGCTGACCGCGAACCGGCAGACCACGACGGTGACGCAGACCACGATAGCAACCCATGTCCATCAAACGCTTGATGCTCATGGAGACTTCGCGGCGCAGGTCACCTTCAACGGTGAATTTAGCCACTTCCGCGCGCAGGGCTTCGACCTGGGCTTCAACCAGATCACGAACCTTCGCGTTCGTCGGTACGCCAGCGCTTTCACAGATCTGCTTGGCGCGGGTCGGACCGACACCATAGATCGAAGTCAAAGCGATGACAGTGTGCTTGTTCACCGGAATGTTAATACCAGCGATACGTGCCATGATTTTCCCCCAGGAAAAACGGGAAGCGCGGGATTATAGCCACCGCGCCTCATTAATTCAATAGGTTAAGTTGTTGTACTAGCGACCGCCCAGGCCACCCAGTCCACGCATGTGAGCCTTGCGCATCAGGCCTTCGTACTGATGGGACATCAGATGGGCCTGGACCTGCGCCATGAAGTCCATCAGCACGACCACGATGATCAGCAGCGAGGTGCCGCCAAAGTAGAACGGGACGTTCCAATACAGGATCAGGAATTCCGGCAACAGGCAGACCAGGGTGATATAGATCGCACCCCAGAAGGTCAGACGGGTCAGCACACCATCCACATAGCGCGCGGTATGTTCGCCGGGACGGATACCCGGAACGAAGGCACCGGAGCGCTTCAGATTATCTGCGGTCTCACGCGCGTTGAATACCAGCGCGGTGTAGAAGAAGCAGAAGAAGATGATCGCGGCGGCGTACAGCATCACGTACAGGGGCTGCCCCGGGGCCAGGGTCGAGGCAATGTTCTTCAACCACTCCATACCCTCGGAGCGTCCGAACCAGTCACCCAGGGTGGCTGGAAACAGGATGATGCTGGACGCAAAGATCGGCGGTATCACCCCAGCCATGTTCAGCTTGAGCGGCAAATGGGAGGTCTGACCGCCCACCATCTGCCCGCCCTGCTGACGCTTGGCGTAATTGACCGTAATTCTCCGCTGACCCCGCTCGACAAAGATCACGAACCCGGTGACCGCAATCGCCATGGCGATGAGCAGGAAAAGGACAAGCAGATTCATCTCCCCTGTGCGGACCAGCTCAAACGTGCCGCCAATGGCAGACGGGAGGCCGGCCACGATACCAGCGAAGATGATCAACGAAATGCCATTGCCTATGCCGCGCTCGGTGATCTGCTCACCGAGCCACACCAGCAGCATGGTGCCCGTGACGAGAGTGATGGTCGCCGTCATCAGGAAGCCAATGCCGGCGTTCATCACCAGCGGCTGACCGTTAACCTGCTGCCCTTGCAACGCGATAGCGACACCCAGCGCCTGGAAAAGCGCGAGCACGAGCGTTCCATAGCGCGTGTACTGGGTAATCTTGCGCCGTCCGGCGTCACCTTCTTTCTTGAGCTGTTCAAGGCTGGGCACCACCACCGTGAGCAACTGGACGATGATGGATGCCGAGATGTACGGCATCACGCCCAACGCAAAGATGGACATGCGCTCCAGCGCGCCACCGGAGAACATGTTGAACATGTCCAGGATGGAGCCGCGGGACTGCTCGAAGAGCGCCTCCATGACATGGACATCAATGCCCGGCAAGGAGATGAAGGTCCCGATCCTGAACACCACCAGGGCGCCAAGAACGAAAAAAATGCGCTGGCGGAGCTCGGTAAGTTTACCGGCTCCAGCCAGCGCAGCGATGCCTGCGTTGCGAGACACGTGTTACTCCACTCGGCCACCGGCTGCGGCAATCGCGGCAGTGGCTCCCTTGGTAGCCTTGATGCCCTTCAGGACCACTGGCTTGGTGACTGCACCGGACAGCACAACCTTCACGAAGCGGACATCGCGGCGGATGATGCCAGCGGTCTTGAGGGTATCGAGGGTTACATCCTCGCCTTCAACCTTGTTCAGGGCGGAGAGCGGAAGCTCGGCACTGACCAGGGACTTCAGGGTGATGAAGCCGACCTTCGGGAGGCGGCGCTGCATAGGCATCTGACCACCCTCGAAGCCGGTCTTGAAGTGACCGGTACGGGAATGCTGACCTTTGTGACCACGGCCACTGGTCTTGCCAAGGCCGGAGCCAATACCGCGACCGAGTCGGCGCGGGGCCTTCTTGCTGCCCTCAGCGGGCTTGAGATCATTCAGGCGCATCTTATGCAGCCTCCACGCTCAGAAGGTACGAGACCTTGTTGATCATGCCGCGGTTTTCGGGGGTGTCGAGCACCTCGACCGTGTGATTCATGCGGCGCAGTCCAAGGCCGCGCACACAGGCTTTGTGGGCCTCCAGGCGACCGCTGAGGCTCTTGACGAGCTTGACCTTGATTTTCTTGTTGCTCATGGCATTAACCCAGGATGTCTTCCACGCGCTTGCCACGCTTGGCAGCCACGCGCTCGGGCGAGTTCATGTCGCGCAGGCCATTGATGGTCGCACGAATCATGTTCATCTGGTTGCGGGTGCCCACGCACTTGGCGAGGACGTTGCGCACGCCCACGGCTTCGAACACGGCACGCATGGCGCCACCGGCGATCAGACCCGTACCCTCACTGGCCGGCTTCATGAATACGGAGGCCGCGCCATGATGACCCTTGATGTCGTACTGCAAGGTCCCGTTATTGATCGCCACATTGAACATGTTGCGACGGGCCTTCTCCAGCGACTTCTGGATGGCGGCGGGCACTTCACGCGCCTTGCCGTAACCAAAACCGACACGGCCATTACCATCGCCCACCACGGTCAACGCGGTAAACGAGAAAATGCGACCACCCTTGACAGTCTTGGATACGCGATTCACGGACACGAGCTTTTCGATCATGCCGTCCGTGGTGGTGTTTTCGGCTTCAACCTTCATCGTCATACCCTTAGAACTGCAGACCGTGTTCACGCGCGGCATCCGCCAGCGCCTTCACTCGGCCGTGATACTTGAATCCCGAGCGGTCGAAGGCGACCTTCTCGATACCCGCGGCCTTTGCCTTTTCCGCAATGGCGCGGCCTACGGCGACCGCAGCATCGGCATTGCCGGTGTACTTCACGGCACCTCGGATGTCGTTGCCGACGGTGGAGGCACTTGCAATGACCTGCGCGCCATCGGCCGCGATCACCTGAGCATAGATGTGACGCGGGGTACGATAGATGCAGAGGCGCGGCATGCCGAGCTCGATAATCTTGGCGCGCGCGCGGCGAGCACGGCGCAGACGTTGTTCTTTCTTGGCGTTCATGCTGGCACCTTACTTCTTCTTCGCTTCCTTACGCAGGACAGTCTCGTCCGCGTACTTGACGCCCTTGCCTTTGTAGGGCTCGGGCGGGCGGAAGCCGCGGATCTCGGCTGCAACCTGACCAACGACCTGCTTGTCGACGCCCTTGATGAGGATTTCCGTCTGCGACGGGGTCTCGGCAGTCACGCCCTGCGGCAGGGTGTAGTTGATCGGATGCGAATAACCAAGCGAGAGGTTCAGTACTGCACCCTGGGCCTGGGCACGGTAGCCCACACCGATCAGTTGCAGCTTGCGCTCGAAACCGGCACTCACGCCAGTGACCATGTTCTGCGCGATGGCACGCATGGTACCCGCAAGGGCGTTGGAAGAGGTTTCCTCGTTCGCCGGACTGAACTGGATGGCGCCATCCTTGATTTCAGCATTGACTTGCGGATTGATGCTGAGGTCTTGAGAGCCCTTCGGGCCCTTCACACGCAGCACCTGACCATCCAGTACCACCTCGACGCCCTTCGGCACTGTGATAGGTTGTTTTGCGACTCGGGACATTGCTTGTTACCTGATTTCTTAGCAAACGGTGCAAAGCACCTCGCCGCCATGCCCACCGGCACGCGCGACGCGATCGGTCATCACGCCATGAGAGGTGGAAACGATGGCCACACCCAGCCCACCCAGGACCTTCGGCAGTTCGTTCGCACCGCGGAAAATACGCAGACCAGGGCGGCTGACGCGCTGGATCTTCTCGATGACCGGACGGCCTTCGAAGTATTTCAGTTTGATGGTCAGCACCGGACGCACGTCCCCACTGACCTGAAAGTCGGCGATGTAGCCCTCGTCCTTCAACACCTGGCAAATGGCCAGCTTGAGTTTGGAGGACGGCATGGACACCTCGGACTTGCGCGCCGTCTGACCGTTGCGCACGCGGGTCAGCATATCGGCGATAGGATCATTCATGCTCATTTAAAAAGTCTCCGGATTACCAACTGGCCTTGCGCAGACCAGGGATCTCGCCCTTCATGGCATGCTCACGCAGCTTGTTGCGGCCGAGGCCGAACTTGCGGTACACACCGTGCGGACGACCGGTCACCTCGCAGCGGTTGTGCATACGGCATTTGCTGGAATCACGCGGCAACGTGCTCAGCTTGGCGATTGCAGCCATACGGTCCTCAAAGGAGGTTTCCTCGGCGGCAATGATCGCCTTGAGCTCCGCGCGCTTGGCGGCGTACTTGTTAACCAGCTTGGCGCGCTTTTTCTCGCGCATCAGCATAGAAGTCTTTGCCATCGTTCAACCCTCAGCGACGGAACGGGAATTCAAAAGCCTCGAGCAGCGCACGGGCATGATCGTCGGAACGCGCGGAGGTAGTGATGGTGATGTCCATGCCACGCAGGGCATCGATCTTGTCGTAATCGATCTCCGGGAAGATGATCTGCTCGCGCACGCCCATGCTGTAGTTCCCACGCCCATCAAAGGACTTCGGATTCAGGCCACGGAAGTCGCGGATACGCGGGGTGGCGATGGAGATCAGACGATCCAGGAACTCGTACATGTGGTTGCGACGCAGGGTGACCTTCACCCCCAGCGGCATGCCTTCGCGCAGCTTGAAGCCCGCGATGGATTTGCGCGCATAGGTCACCACCGGCTTCTGGCCGGTGATGGCGGACAGTTCGGCCACCGCATTTTCGATGACCTTCTTGTCGCGCGCGGAGTCACCCAGCCCCATGTTCAGGGTGATTTTTTCCAGGCGCGGAACAGCCATGACGTTGGTGATGCCGAGCTTCTCCTGAAGCTGCTTCACAACCGTCTGGCGATAGTAGTCTTGAAGTCTGGCCATGAGCGCACCTTATGCGTCAACGACTTCGCCGTTGGACTTGAAGAAACGCACCTTGCGTCCATCGTCCAGCGTGCGGAAGCCAACCCGATCCCCTTTTTGGGTCGCGGGATTAAACAGCATCACATTGGAAATATCAATCGGCATTTCCTTGGAGATGATGCCACCTGCCACACCGGCCATCGGGTTGGGCTTCTGGTGTTTTTTCACCAGGTTGATGCCCTGAACCACGATGCGGTTGTCGGCCCCTACTTTCAGGACCGAGCCACGGCGGCCCTTGTCCTTGCCAGTGATGACGACGATTTCATCGCCCTTACGAATCTTGCGCATCTTTTAAGCACCCCGACTCAGAGCACTTCCGGCGCCAGCGATACGATCTTCATGAACTTCTCACCGCGCAGTTCGCGGGTGACCGGTCCAAAGATACGCGTGCCGATCGGCTCGAGCTTGTTGTTCAGAAGTACGGCGGCATTGCCGTCAAAACGAATGACGGAGCCGTCCGGGCGGCGAATGCCTTTGGCGGTACGCACCACCACGGCGTTGTACACGTCGCCTTTCTTGACCTTGCCACGCGGAATGGCGTCCTTAATGCTCACCTTGATGATGTCGCCCACGCCAGCATAACGGCGGTGGGAGCCACCAATCACCTTGATACATTGCACTTTCTTGGCGCCGCTGTTGTCAGCGGCATCCAGCACGGATTGCATCTGAATCATGGATCAGTCCTCAACCTGCGGTGGCGCGTTCGACCACGCGCACCAGGTTAAATGCCTTGGTCTTGGAGACCGGGCGGCATTCGACGATTTCCACCTTGTCGCCTATGCGAGACTCGTTGTTCTCGTCATGCACGTGCAGCTTGGTGGAGCGCGTCATGTACTTGCCGTAGACCGGGTGCTTCACCCGGCGCTCGATCAGGACGGTGATGGACTTGTCCATCTTGTCGCTGACGACGACCCCCGTCAGGGTGCTCTTGGTTTTTTCAGTCATCATCAACCCTCCGCCTTCTCGCACAGGACCATCTTGATGCGCGCGATGTCGCGACGCACCTGACGCACCTGATGCGGCTTGACGGCCTGGGAAAGGCCCGCCTGCATGCGCAGGTTGAACTGCTCCTTGCGCAAGGCAAGAAGCTCCTGATTCAGCTCGTCCGCAGACTTGCCACGAAGTTCTTTCACGTTCATCACATCACCGTCCGGATCACAAAGGTGGTCTTGACCGGGAGCTTGGCGGCCGCGAGGCCGAATGCTTCACGTGCGATCTCTTCGGAGACACCTTCGATTTCATAGAGCATCTTGCCCGGCTGGATCTTGGCCACCCAGTACTCGACGCTACCCTTGCCCTTACCCATACGCACTTCAAGCGGCTTGGTGGTGATCGGGGTGTCCGGGAACACGCGGATCCACAGCTTTCCGCCCCGCTTGACGCGACGGGTGATGGCACGACGGGCAGCCTCAATCTGACGGGAGGTCAGATTGCCGCGCTCGACGGATTTCAGGCCGAACTCGCCAAAGCTCACTTCGTTGCCGACCTGGGCCAGGCCGCGGTTCTTGCCTTTGAATTGCTTACGGAATTTCGTACGTTTTGGCATCAACATGGCTTAAACCTCAACTCAGCCCTTGGCCTTTTTCGCCGCGGCATCCTGGACACCAAAGACTTCACCCTTGTACACCAGCACCTTCACGCCGATGATCCCGTAGGTGGTCTTCGCTTCAGCGAAGCCGTAGTCGATTTCCGCACGCAGGGTGTGCAGCGGCACGCGCCCCTCGCGCACCCACTCGGTACGTGCGATCTCGGCGCCACCCAGACGGCCGGACATGGTGATCTTGATCCCCTGCGCGCCGAGACGCATGGTGTTCTGCACGGCGCGCTTCATGGCGCGGCGGAACATGATGCGCTTCTCGAGCTGCTGGGTGATGCTTTCGGCCACCAGTTGAGCATCCATTTCCGGCTTGCGGACTTCCTCGACATTGACCTTCACGTTGGCCACATCGATGCCCAGCATCGGGGCAACCTCGGCGCGCAGGCGCTCGATGTCTTCGCCCTTCTTGCCGATCACGATGCCCGGACGAGCGGTGTGAATCGTGATGAACGCGGAACGCGCCGGGCGCTCGATCTGAATCTTGCTCACCGAGGCGTGCGCAAGCTTCTTCTTGAGATAGTCGCGAACCTTGATGTCGTTGTTCAGGTTCTTGGCGTACGACTTGCTGTCAGCGAACCAGGTGGAACTCCACCCTGTTGATACGCCGAGACGGAAACCCGTCGGATGTACTTTCTGACCCATACGAGTGCTCCCTTATTTCTCGGCAACAGTCACATTGATGTGACTGGTCCGCTTGACGATGCGGTTGGCACGACCCTTGGCGCGAGCATGGAGGCGCTTCATCACGGGACCTTCATCCACACTGATGGCGGCCACGCGCAGGGCGTCGATATCCGCACCGACATTGTGCTCAGCATTGGCGATGGCAGACTGAATCACCTTGCTCACCAGGCCGGCGGCCTTCTTGTTGGTGAACTTGAGAATCATCAGGGCCTCGGCCACCTGCTTGCCACGAACGAGGTCAGCGACGAGGCGGACCTTCTGGGGCGAAATGTGTGCGTATTTGTGTACGGCAGTAGCTTGCATCTCGTCACCCCTTAGCGCTTGGCTTTCTTGTCCGCCACGTGACCCTTGTAGGTACGCGTGGGGGAGAATTCGCCGAGCTTGTGACCGACCATCTGCTCGGTCACGAGGACCGGCACATGTTGCTTGCCGTTGTGCACGGCAATGGTCAGACCCACCATGTTCGGCAGAATCATGGAGCGACGGGACCAGGTTTTAATGGGACGCTTGTTGCCCTGTTGGACGGCGTCCTCAACCTTCTTGAAAAGGTGATGGTCCACGAAGGGACCTTTTTTCAATGAACGC
This sequence comes from Pseudomonadota bacterium, assembly GCA_040758395.1. Lineage (GTDB taxonomy): Bacteria > Pseudomonadota > Gammaproteobacteria > Halothiobacillales > Halothiobacillaceae > Thiofaba. Next base: position 2,999 of record JBFLVP010000004.1, on the reverse strand, counting down.
GGCACCTTGGAATCCCTCGATTACTTCGTGCGACGACGCACGATGAACTTGTCAGTACGCTTGTTGGAGCGGGTCTTGTAACCCTTGGTCGGGACGCCCCACGGGGTGACCGGGTGACGGCCGCCGGAGGTGCGGCCTTCACCACCACCATGCGGGTGGTCGACCGGGTTCATGACCACGCCACGGACGGTCGGGCGGATACCCAGCCAGCGCTTGGCGCCAGCTTTACCGTAGTTGCGCAGGTTGTGTTCGTGATTGCTCACTTCGCCCAGAGTGGCGCGGCACTCGACGTGTACCTTGCGCATCTCACCGGAGCGCAGACGCAGGGTCGCATAGGCACCCTCGCGAGCGACGAGCTGGGCGGAAGTACCTGCGCTGCGAGCAAGCTGAGCACCACGGCCCGGCTTGAGCTCGATGGCATGCACGGTGGAGCCCACCGGAATGTTGCGCAGCGGCATGCAGCTGCCGATCTTGATCGGCGCATCGACACCGGAAGCAATGGCATCACCCACACTGATCCCCTTCGGGGCCAGGATGTAGCGGCGCTCGCCATCAGCGTACTTCAGCAGGGCGATATGCGCGGTACGGTTCGGGTCGTGCTCGACACGCTCGACAACAGCCGGAATCCCATCCTTGTCGCGCTTGAAATCAACAATGCGGTACTGCTGCTTGTGACCACCACCGATATGGCGGGTGGTGATGCGACCGTAGTGGTTACGACCACCGGATTTGGTCTTCTTCTCTACCAGGGCAGCCCACGGGTCACCCTTCCAGAGGTGGGACTTGTCGATCATCACCGCGCCGCGACGGCCCGGCGAAGTCGGTTTTGCTTTCTTGAGAGCCATGACTTTCGATCCTCGCGTGCTTAGGCGCCGACGCCGTAATCAATGGTCTGACCGGCCGCCAGGGTCACATAGGCCTTCTTCCACGCCTTGCGAGAGCCTTCCTTGAAACGGAAGCGCTTGCTCTTCGGCTTGATATTGACCACACGGACCTGCTCGACAGTCACCTTGAACAGAGTTTCAACGGCCTGCTTGATCTCCGGCTTGGTTGCATCGGTGGCAACCTTGAAGACATGCTGGCCAGCCAGGGCGTTCACCAGGGACGCCTTTTCGGTCACGTGCGGGGCACGCAGGACCTGCAGGATGCGTTCAGCATTCATGACAGCCACTCCTCAACCATCTTCAGGGCACCCACGGTGATGACCACCTGATCGGAACCCACCAGGCTCACCGGATCCAGCGCACGCGGATCGAGCACGCCCACATCCCCCAGGTTGCGCGCCGCGAGATACAGATTCTCGCTCACAACCTCGGGCACCAGCAGGGTCACGCCCTTGACGCCCATGCCATTCAGCATGCTGGCCACCAGCTTGGTCTTCGGCGCTTCGACGTCGATCGAATCGACCACCATCAGGCGCCCCTGACGCACCAGCTCGGAGAAGATCGAGCTCATCGCAACGCGATAGGCCTTGCGATTGATCTTTTGCTCGTAGTTGCGCGGCTGGGCAGCGAAGGCACGACCACCGGTACGCCAGATCGGGGTACGGGTCGAGCCATGACGGGCACGACCGGTGCCCTTCTGGCGCCAGGGCTTGACGTTGCCACCGCGCACTTCGGCGCGGGTCAGCTGGGCTTTGGTACCGGCACGGGCAGCGGCCATGTAGGCCACGACCGCCTGGTGAACCAGGCCTTCATTGAATTCACGGGCAAAGACGCCGTCAGCGACCTGAACGGAGCCGCCGTTCTGCAGCTTGATCTCCATTACTGAGCCCCTTTCTTCGCCTTGATGGACGGACGCACGACCAGATCGCCACCCTCGGAACCCGGCACGGCGCCCTTGACCAGCAGCAGGCCACGCTCGGCATCGACACGCACCACGGTCAGGTTCTGGGCGGTGACGGTCTCATCACCCATGTGCCCCGCCATGCGCTTGCCCTTCCATACACGACCCGGAGTCTGACGCTGACCGATGGAACCCGGCACGCGGTGCGAGCGGGAGTTACCATGGGTCATGTCCTGGGTACGGAAGTTGTGACGCTTGACGGTACCGGCGAAACCTTTACCGATACTGGTACCGGTAACGTCCACCGCCTGACCGGCAGCGAAGAGCTCAACGGAGATTTGTGCGCCCGGGGCGTACTGGGACAGGATGTCCTCACCCACACGGAACTCCCACAGACCACGCCCCGCCTCGACACCCGCCTTGGCGAAGTGACCGGCAGCAGCCGAGGTCACGCGAGTCGCGCGACGCACACCAGTGGTGACCTGCAGGGCGGTGTAACCATCGCTATCCAGGGTTTTAACCTGGGTCACGCGGTTGGGCGCCACTTCGATCACGGTGACCGGAACGGACACGCCCGCGTCATCAAAGACGCGGGTCATGCCGACCTTACGACCGACAACACCTAGCGACATGTTTTATACCTCGTTACAGCGCCGATTACGATTGACCGGCGCCAAGCCAAAATTTCGACCAGCAAAAATATCACGACCCGGAGGGCCTAACCCTCCAGGTCGAGCGAGTCGCGCACTATAACAGAAGTTTTTCTGTTAGTTAAGCTTAATTTGAACGTCCACGCCCGCAGCGAGGTCGAGCTTCATCAGCGCGTCAACTGTCTTGTCGGTGGGATCAACAATTTCGAGCAGACGCTTGTGGGTCAGAAGCTCGTATTGATCACGCGCATCCTTGTTGACGTGCGGGGAGACCAGAACCGTGAAGCGCTCGGTCTTGGTGGGAAGGGGGATGGGCCCCTTCACACGCGCACCGCTGCGCTTGGCGGAATCGACGATCTCGCTTGCAGAGCGGTCGATCAGGCGATGATCGAACGACTTCAGGCGGATACGGATAGTCTGCTTCGCCATATGTAGTTACTCGTGGATCTTGGAGACGACGCCGGCGCCGACGGTGCGACCGCCTTCGCGGATCGCGAAGCGCAGGCCTTCTTCCATGGCGATCGGGTTGATCAGGGTGACGGTCATGGCAACGTTGTCACCCGG
>JBFLVP010000003.1:0-39482 GCA_040758395.1 Pseudomonadota bacterium | reverse complement strand
TCGCCGCCGAAGGCTTCGGGGTGCTGCGCGCGCGCAGCGAGGCGCGCGACCGCACCGCCTACCTGCTGCGCCCCGACCAGGGCCGCCGCCTGCATCCCGACAGCCTGCCCGCCCTGCACGCGGCGGCATGCGCCATGCCCGGCATCGAGCTGGTCATCGTCGTCGCCGACGGCCTCTCATCCTTCGCCGCCGAACGCCACGCCATCCCCCTGCTGCAAGCCCTGCGCGTCCGACTGTCGTGGCTGGACTGGAAGCGCGCGCCGGTGGTCATCGCCAGCCAAAGCAGGGTCGCCCTGGGCGACGATATCGGCGAAGCCCTCGACGCGCGCATCGTACTCATGCTGATCGGCGAACGCCCCGGCCTCAGCTCACCCGACAGCCTGGGCGCCTATATCACCTACGAACCGCGCCGGGGCCGCATGGACAGCGAACGCAACTGCGTCTCCAACATCCACGGCGGCGGCATGCCCTACTCCCTGGCCACGCACAAGATCAGCCACCTGATCGAAGAAGCCCTACGCCTCAAGCTCACCGGCGTCGGCCTCAAGGACGACAGCACCGAAGCCCCGCCACGTGTTCTGGAGCAAGATTCAGCGACGGAGTGATCCCCCGGCCATCGGCGACGAATCAATCCGGCGTGCGGCGCCAGGCAAATAGACGCGTTGGCCGCCAGCCGAGCCGATCGTACATCGCCAGCGCGGGCGGGTTGTCGGCATCCGCCAGCAATTGCATCCGCCGTGCGCCGCTCTGTTCAGCCCAGCCGCCCAGCGCGTCCAGCAGGGCGCGCGCCAAGCCGTGGCCGCGATGGGCCTGCGCCACCACCACATCTTCCACCCAGGCCGAGTATCCCCCGCTGGCGGTGGAGACCACGAGCTGTGCGCTCGCCATCCCGACCACCCCGTCGTGCGGATGACGCGCCACCATGATGCAAGCGGTTTCCGGACGCATCAGCAACATGTCCAGACCACGCCACTGGACCTCAGGCACGGGCTCGAAGTCCTGCTCGATCGCGAACAGGACTTGCAGCAGCTCAACCAGGGCCGCCATGTCCTCGTGCACCGCGAGACCGATGGAATAGGTAGACAGGGTCATATGTACTGCTCCGAGCCACGGACAACCGCAGACCATTGGGAAAACACATGTCAAGGGACGGACGAAGCAAGCCATGGTTGGCTTGCACGAAGATCGATCATTCCACGTTGTCGGTAGGCATGGATTCGGTATCAAGGCGAATGCCAACGCTCGCCCGCCTCGGTACCGACGTCAGCCGAAGCCGTAGCGCGCCAGATCGCGATAGCCGATCGCCTCGGCCAGATGCCCGGACCGGATCGCTTCGTCCTCCGCCAGATCGGCGATCGTGCGCGCCACCCGCAACACCTTGTCCCGCCCGCGCGCGGAAAGGCCGAGTCGCTCCATCGCCTGCTCCAACAGCGCGGCCTCTCCCGCGCCGAGCCGGGCATGCCGTGCTAGATCGGCCGCCCCCAGGCGTGCGTTCGGCGTGCCCGCCCTGGACATCTGCCGCGCGCGGGCCCGTTCGACCCTCAGCCGGACTTCGGCACTGGATTCGCCGTCCAGCGGAGCATCCTGGCGCAGATGCTCCTTCGGGACGGCCGGCACCTCGAGCTGGATGTCGATCCGGTCGAGCAACGGGCCGGACAGACGCGCGCGGTAACGCCGGCCCGCTTCCGGGTCGCTGTCATCGCCCTTCGGGCTCGGGTTCATCGCCGCGACCAGCTGGAAAGCGGCCGGGAACTCCACCTGGCGTGCCGCGCGCGAGATGATGATGCGCCCTGTCTCCAGCGGCTCGCGCAGCACCTCCAGGGCCCGCTTGTCGAACTCGGGCAACTCGTCGAGAAACAACACCCCATGGTGGGCGAGTGAAATCTCGCCGGGTCGCGGTGTCGAGCCGCCGCCGATCAGAGCCACGCCCGATGCCGTATGGTGCGGGGCACGGAATGCGCGCACGCCCCAGGCCTCGTCAGCGAAGCCCTGCGAACTGACCGACCAGATCGCGGCGCTTTCCAGCGCCTCGTCCTCGCTCATGGCCGGCAAAATGCCCGCCAGCCTGTGTGCCAGCATGCTTTTGCCCGCGCCGGGTGGGCCAATCATCAGCAGATTGTGGCCACCCGCCGCCGCAATTTCGAGCGCACGCCTGGCACGATGCTGACCGCGCACATCACGCAGGTCGGGAAGGAGGGGCGCAGCGGGCGGCTCCGTCGGCCGGGACGGGCTCAGACGTTCAACGTCGAGCAGGTGGGCGACCACCTCGCGCAGATGCCCGGCACCGAAGACAACGGTCTCCGCGACACGAGCGGCCTCACCGGCATTCGCGTGCGGAAGGACCAGCGCGCGCCCGGCGTCGCGCGCGCGCATGGCGGCGGACAGCACTCCGGGCACCGGGCGCAGTTCGCCGCTCAGCGCCAACTCCCCGAGAAACTCGTAGCCCTCCAGCGTGCCAGTGGGGATTTGTCCGGTCGCGGCCAGCAGTCCCAGAGCCATCGCAAGATCAAAGCGCCCTCCTTCCTTGGGCAGATCAGCGGGCGCCAGATTCACCGTGACGCGACGTGGCGGCATCTCATAGCCGCTGGTCAGCAGCGCGGCACGCACCCGCTCGCGACTTTCGCGCACGGCGGCCTCGGGCAGGCCCACCAGGGCGAAAGACGGCAAGCCATTGGCGACATGGGTTTCCACGCTGACCAGTGGCGCATCGATGCCGACCTGGGCACGGGCGTACGCGATGGCTAGTGACATGTTGACCCTCCGTGGTCAGTGTAGGAGGCCCGCCCTCGGGCCGATAGTCAGCTTGGTCGTGCGGGGCTGGCCCCCTACAGGGGACTCGCCGCCGAAAGTCGGAAACCGGTCACTGATTGCCTCCGTGGGCCTCGGCCTCCATTGCCGCCACGCGATGCTCGAGCGCCTCGAGCCTGGCGCGCGTGCGCTCAAGCACAGCCTTCTGCACCTCGAATTCCTCACGCGTGACCAGGTCCATCCGCTCCAGCATCTGCTGAAGCCCAAGTCGCGCGGTCTTTTCGAGATCCGTCCTCAACTCGGCCAGACCAGCAGGCATGGCCTCGCCAAGTCGACGGACAAAGTCATCCAAATGCTTCGGGTCCAACATGCTCACCTCGGTCCACAGAATGGCAAAAGTCTAGCCTAAGCTCCATGACGGCACGCCACTTATTGGGGCCCGGCAACGCACCAAAGATGTGCGCAGGGTATTGCAAAATCGAAAACGCGCGCCGGAAATTATCCAACACACTGATATCCAAGGACTTAACCAACTTGGCACCCATCATGCTTGAAGCGCACTGCGATCCTGCATCAACCACTCGACCATACCAAGAGGATGCTTACATGCACGTTTCCATGAAGAAAATCACTGCTGGCGTACTGATGGGCCTGGGCCTGGCCGCTGCCTACACCCCGGCCATGGCCGCCGAGCCGTACACCCTCAGCGCCAACATCGGCCTGACTTCCGACTACGTCTTCCGTGGTGTTTCTCAAACCCAGAATCAGGCAGCCATTCAGGGTGGTTTCGACTTTGCCCATGAGAGCGGCTTTTATCTGGGCACCTGGGGATCCAACGTCAACTGGGTCGAGGAAGGTGGCTACAAGGACAAGAGCAGCATGGAAATCGACCTGTACGGCGGCTACAAGGGCTCGATCACCGACGACCTCGGCTATGACCTGGGTGTTGTGACCTATTACTACCCGGGTGACGATGTGGCCGGCGCAACCAGCCCGGACACCACCGAGATCTATGCCGGCATGAGCTACGGAATCGTCACCGCCAAGGTCAACTACGTCGTTTCCGACCACTTCGTCGGCTGGACCACCACCGATGGCGACAAGACCCAGGGCAGCTACTACCTCGACCTGTCCGCTGCCTATGACCTCGGCGACGGCTGGGGCATCCTCGGTCACGTCGGCTACCAGAATGTGAAGGACAACGACGATGCGTCCTACACCGACTGGAAAGTGGGCGTATCCAAGGACCTCGGCTTTGGCGTAGCCAGCCTGGCCTACACCGACACCAATGCTGACGAAGCCGCCTACACCTGGGCCGGCGACAAGGTGGCGGATGGCCGCGTGTTCGTCTCCTTCCTCAAGTCCTTCTGATCGAACGACCGTCAAGGAGTTCGCCGCCCCCCTTCGTTGAAGTGGGGCTGGCAAGGCAATCAACCTGGAGAGAGTTATGAAACTCATCACCGCCATCATCAAGCCCTTCAAGCTCGACGAGGTTCGCGAGAGCCTCGCCGAGGTAGGGGTTCAGGGCCTGACCGTGTCCGAAGTCAAAGGCTTCGGTCGTCAGAAGGGTCACACCGAACTGTACCGCGGCGCGGAGTACGTCGTGGATTTCCTGCCCAAGATCAAACTGGAAATGGTCGTGGACGACAGTCTCGTCGACACCGTGATCGAGGCCATCGGCAAAGCGGCCAAGACCGGCAAGATCGGCGACGGCAAGATCTTCGTCACCCCGGTCGAGCAGGCCATCCGCATCCGCACCGGCGAGTCCGGTCCGGGCGCCCTGTAAGGAGGATTCACGATGAATTCGATGCTTATCAAATCGATGTTGATGCTGGGCGGCCTGGCCACCGGCACCGCCATGGCCGAGGAGGCCGCGCCGGCGGTCGAGGCGGTGGTTGAGGCTGCCGAAGCCGCACCGACCCTGGATTCCGGCGCCACCGCGTGGATGCTGACCTCCACCGTGCTCGTGCTGATGATGACCATCCCGGGCGTGGCCCTGTTCTACGGCGGCATGGTGCGCAAGAAGAACGTGCTCGCCACCCTGATGCAGAGCTTCGCCATCACCGGCCTCGTGGGCGTGCTGTGGATGCTGTTCGGCTACTCGCTGGCCTTCGACACCACCGGTATGGCGGAAGGGGTGACCAACCTCAACTCCTTCATCGGCACCCTGAACAAGGCGTTCCTGAGCGGAATCGAGAAGGACACCCTGTTCGGCACCATTCCCGAGTCCGTGTTCGTCGTGTTCCAGATGACCTTCGCCATCATCACCGCCGCGCTGATCACCGGCGCCGTGGCCGAGCGGATGAAGTTCAGCAGCCTGCTGGTGTTCATCACCGCCTGGCTGTTCCTGGTCTACGTGCCGATCGCCCACATGGTGTGGAGCGGCGTGGGCGGCTTCTTCTGGGACATGGGCGTGCTGGACTTCGCGGGCGGCACCGTGGTGCATATCAACGCCGGTGTCGCGGGCCTCGTCGCCGCCATCATGGTCGGCAAGCGCCTGGGCTACGGCAAGGAGCCGATGGCCCCGCACAACCTGGTGCTGACCCTGATCGGCGGCGCCCTGCTGTGGGTGGGCTGGTTCGGCTTCAACGCCGGTTCCGCAGTCGCTGCCGACGGCCGTGCCGGCATGGCGATGCTGGCCACCATGGTCGCCACCTCCGCCGCCGCCCTGTCCTGGATGTTTGCCGAGTGGATGGCCAAGGGCAAGCCGAGCCTGCTGGGCATCGTTTCCGGCGCGGTGGCAGGCCTGGTTGCCGTCACCCCGGCTGCCGGCTTCGTCGGTCCGGTCGGCGCCCTGATCATCGGCCTGATCGGCGGCGTGGCTGCCTTCTGGGGCGCCACGGGCCTGAAGCGCATGCTGGGCTATGACGACTCCCTGGATGCCTTCGGCGTCCACGGCGTGGCCGGCATTGTCGGCGCCATCCTGACCGGCCTCTTCGCGGTCGAGGCGATCGGCGGCGTGGCCGGCGGCATGGGCCAGGTCGTGACCCAGATCATCGGCGTGGCCATCACCGTGGTGTATGTCGCCGTGGTGACCTTCATCATCCTGAAGATCATCGACATGGTCATGGGCCTGCGAGTCAGCGAAGAGCAGGAACGCGAAGGCCTCGACACCGCCCTGCACGGCGAGCGCGTCGAATAAACCACCGCCAATACGGCGGGGCGCAAAGCCCCGCAATGACGCAGGCGCCCCGATTTGGGGCGCCTTTTTTGTGCGCAGAGACAAGACCATACCGCCACCATGCGCACCAAAAGACGGCACGCTTGTTGCTTTCCTGCGCCCTCTTCTTTTCTGACGATGCGAGGGTGTCTCATGTCCCCCACCGGTATGGACGTCTTTTTTCTCCTGATCGGCGCCGCCATGGTGCTGGCCATGCACGCGGGCTTTGCCTTCCTGGAAGTGGGCACCGTGCGCGAGAAGAATCAGGTCAACGCCCTGATGAAGATCATGGGCGACTTCGCCGTGGCGACCCTCGCCTATTTCTTCATCGGCTACCCACTCGCCTACGGCGTGGATTTCTGGAGCAGCGCGCAGGCCCTGTCGGTCGATCACGGCTACGGCCTGGTGAAGTTTTTCTTCCTGCTGACCTTCGCCGCCGCGATTCCGGCGATCGTCTCCGGCGGCATTGCCGAGCGCGCCCGCTTCTACCCGCAACTGGGTGCGACCTTCATCCTCGTCGCCCTGTTCTATCCGCTGTTCGAGGGCATGATCTGGAACGGCTCCTACGGCGTACAGGACTGGCTGGAAGCGAGCTTCGGCGCCAAGTTCCATGATTTTGCCGGCTCGGTGGTGGTGCACGCCTTCGGCGGCTGGGTGGCGCTTGCCGCCGTGCTCCTGCTCGGCCCGCGCATGGGGCGCTACGGCAAGCTGGGCGGGATGACCGCCCATCCGCCATCCAGCATCCCTTTCCTCGCCCTCGGCGCCTGGACACTCACTGTCGGCTGGTTCGGCTTCAACGTGATGTCGGCCCAGAGCGTGGAGGCTGCCTCCGGGTTGGTCGCGCTCAACTCGCTGATGGCGATGGTAGGCGGCATCCTCGCCGCGTTGATCGCCGGCAAGAACGATCCTGGCTTCGTGCACAACGGCCCCTTGGCGGGCCTGGTGGCCGTCTGCGCGGGTTCCGACCTGATGCACCCGCTGGGCGCGCTGGTCACCGGCACCATCGCGGGCGGCCTGTTCGTCTGGTTGTTCACCCTGACCCAGAACCGCTGGAAGATCGATGACGTGCTCGGTGTGTGGCCGCTGCACGGCCTGTGCGGCGCCTGGGGCGGGATCGCGGCAGGGATCTTCGGGCTGGAGGCTCTGGGCGGCATGGGTGGCGTGAGCCTGATGAGCCAGCTGATCGGCACCCTGCTCGGCGTCGGTATTGCCCTGCTCGGCGGCTTTGCGGTCTACGGCGCGCTGAAGAAGCTGGTCGGCCTGCGACTGGACCAGGAACAGGAGTACGCGGGCGCCGATCTCGCCATCCACAAGATCAGCGCCACGCCGCCGAACAGCCGCTGAATCCGCGGCCTCGGGACGGGAAACGACAACGCCCTGCATCGCAGGGCGTTGTTTTATCGGCGGAACCGGGCACGATCAGCGCACCAGGCCCTTTTCCACCTCATCGCGCCTCTCCCTGCCAAGCAACTGCTCGACCAGTGCCAAAGCGAAATCCATCGCTGTCCCCGGGCCACGCGAGGTGATGACACGATCGTCCAGTTCGATCGCCGCGGAACTACCCGTCACGCCCGCCAGCTCTTCGGCACTCAGAGCGCCGGGATAATGCGTCGCACGCCGGCCATGAAGCAGACCGGCATGTGCCAGCACCTTCGGCGCGGCACAGATGGCGCCCACCAACCTCCCCTCGGCATGGGCACGCTGGAGGATGTGCAGCACGCGTGGGTCATCGCGCAGATTGTCCGCACCCGGCAGGCCGCCAGGCAGCACCACCAGGTCGAAGTCCTCGCCCAGGACCTGGTCGAGACTGGTGTCCGGCACGACCACCGTGCCACGACTGGCCCGAACCGGCCCCGGCGCCAACCCCGCGGTCAGTACATCCACTCCAGCTCGACGCAGGATGTTGGTAATGGACACGGCCTCAAGCTCCTCGAAACCCGGGGCCAGCGGAACGAGCACGCGCGGCATGGGCGCCTCCCTTATTTCTTGCCTAGGATCACCATGCCCTTGAGCATGTTCAGCGCCTCGAACAAGGCATAATCACTCTGTGCCAGCGGCTTGCCGTCCTCGCCGTTGGCCGGGGCCATCTCACTCTTGTCGTCCTGCTTGTCGGCCTTGCCGTTCGGATTGTCGAGGTGACGGGAGAGGTCCGCCTCCTTGAGGCGATGATCCTCCTCCTCGACCTTGTCGACCTTGATCTGCGGCAGGCTGATGTCCGGCACGATGCCTTCGGCCTGGATCGAGCGGCCGGATGGGGTGTAGTAACGCGCGGTGGTCAGTTTGACCGCGCCGCCGTTGGCAAGCTCCTGGATGGTCTGTACCGAGCCCTTGCCGAAGCTTTTGCTGCCCATGATGATTGCGCGCTTGTGGTCCTGAAGCGCACCGGCCACGATCTCGGAGGCCGACGCCGAGCCCCCGTTGACCAGCACCACCATCGGCGCGCCGTTCAGCACGTCTCCGCCATGCGCGCTGTAGCGCATCTGCGAGTCCTTGACCCGACCATCGGTATAGACAACCAGGCCGTCCTCGAGGAAGGCATCCGCCACGCCGACCGAGGCCTGCAGTACACCACCCGGGTTGTTGCGCAGGTCGAGCACCAGCCCCTTGAGCTTTCCACCGGCCTCTTTCTGCAGGGCTTCCACAGCCTGGGTCAACTGCTCGGCGGTCTGCGACTGAAACTGGGTGACGCGAACATAGGCATAACCCGGCTCCAGCATGCGGCTCTTCACGCTCTTCACCCGGATGATGGCGCGCTCGATGGTGATTTCCAGCGGCTTCTCCTGGCCCTTGCGCACCACGGTGAGCTTGATCTTGGTGCCCGGTTCGCCACGCATGATCTTGACCGCATCATTCAGGCTCATGCCCTGCACCGGCTTCTCGTCCAGGCGGATGATCAGATCGCCCGCCTGGATGCCGGCGCGCTGGGCGGGCGTGTCGTCGATCGGGGCGATGACCTTGACGAAGCCATCCTCCATGCCTACCTCGATGCCCAACCCGCCGAAGGTACCGGTGGTCCCTGCCTGCAGGTCCTTGAACTCTTCGGCATCCAGGTAGGTGGAGTGGGGATCAAGCCCGCTCAGCATGCCGCGAATGGCATGAGTCAGCAGGGTCTTGTCATCCACCGATTCGACGTAATCGCTCTTGATGCGCGCGTAGATGTCGGTGAAGGTGCGCAACTCAGTGAGCGGCAGGTCCTCGGCGGACGGGGCAGCCTCCTCGCGCTGGGCCAGCACGCCCACCCCGAACGTCAGACCGAAACCGAGGGCCGCGCCGGAGACCAGAAGGGCCACGGCCCGCATACGCTGTTGCATGAAATCACTCCTCATGGACGCAGACACCCCTGCGCAATATTAATCCGGCCCAAAAATACCTTCCTGGTATTTTTGGGCCACGCCAAGGCCGGTACACGCCCGGCCTTGGCTCACGCGGCTTACTGCCGCGTCGGGGCATCCATGCCCCGGATTAACCCGGCCTATTTAAGGGCCGGATTAATAAAACCTTGATGCCAGTCTATCAGGCACCTAACAGGATATTGAAAAAGGGCTGTCCTGACCCTCTTCAACGACCGGTCAATCAGCGTTCAGCGCCGACCAGCGCGCCGGATTGACCGGTTGCCCGCCGCGCCGCACCTCGAAATACAAGCCGGTCTGGCGGGCGCCTCCACTGCGGCCTGCGGCGCTGATGACCTCGCCCCGACGCACATTCACCCCCAGCCCCTTGTAGATCGCCTCGTTGTGCGCGTACAGGCTGAGATAACCACCGCGATGCTGCAAGATGATCAGCTGACCGAAGCCACGCATCCAGTCCGCGAACACCACCCTGCCATCCTCCGCCGCCCGCACGGGGGCACCTTCCGCCGCGGCATAGAAATGACCATCGGAGCGCAACTCACCCAGCCCGGTCTGCTCCCCGAAACGACGCACCAGCCGTCCTTCCACCGGGATCGCGCCCTTTCCAGAAACCCCCGAGGGAGGCTTTTGCAGGGTTACCTTTTGCCGCCCCGATGCCGCCGATTCCGCACGTTCTTTCGCAGCGCTGCCGGAGCGCGGTGGGGCGGGCGGCGGGGCTCGCATCGCCTCCTCCAGCTTGCGCACCAGGGCCGCCAGATCTCGCTGATCCCGCCGCATCCGGTCAACACGTGCCTCCCCCGCTTTGACGCGCGCCTCCAGCGCGTCAATCTCGGCGGTCTGCTTTTGGCGCAAACCATCCAGACGCGCCTGCTCCTCACGTGCCGACTGCTCCAGGGTAATTAGATGCGTCATGCCCTGTTCAAGTTCAGCCTCGACCTGGGCGCTTTCATCCAGGTCGGCCCGCAGCCCGGACAGTGCTTGTACATGACGTTCGCGAACGCAGGCCAGATAGCCTTCCAGACGCATCTTCTCGGCCCGGCCACCGGGGCTCAGCATGCTCTGCAGACCGGAATCCGCCCCCAGCATGTACAAAGCCTTCAGATTGAGGGCCAAATTCTCGCGACCCCGCGCAATGGACGTCTCAAGCTCAAGCCGCCGGGCACGAAGTTCACCAAGGCGCGCCTCCTGCGCCGCGGTGGCTTCCCGTGCCTCATGCAATGCACGCGCCGCCTCCCCCTGACGGGTCTCGAGTTCCCGCAGGGCCCGCACCTCCTCGGAGCGCTTGGCGTTCAGCCCCCCCACTTCGGCACGCGCCGTCTCCAGCGCCTTTTGCAGGGCCTTGAGTTCCTGGGCCTTGCTTGCCGCATCATCCAGCGCAAAGGCCGGGAGTGACAGCAGACCCGGCAGCAATGCAACGAGTACGTAGGCAGTTCGCGGGAAAAGGTTTAGCATTTATCACGATATTCTGATTTAGCCAGGAAATGACCGATGGTGCATGAAGATAACGACGTCTGCGCCCCTCGCCTGCTGACCCGCGCCGAGGACATCGACCGCGCTTCGCGCTCGCTGAAGGCCATGTCCCACCCGCTGCGTCTCAAGATACTCTGCGTGCTGGGCGACCGCGAGATCAGCGTGCAGGATATCGTCGATGCCGTCGGCACCACCCAGAGCAACATCTCCCAGCACCTCGCCATCCTGCGCGACAAGGGCATCCTCGCCTCTCGCAAGGACGCCAACCGGGTATACTACCGCGTCTCCGATGCACGCACCCTGCGCCTGATCGGCATGATGCAGGAAGTGTTCTGTCCGCATAACACCTGATCCCGACCGACTTTTCCTATTTCGCAGAGACCTTTCGATGACCACCGACCGCATTGTACGCATCGTTGCCGGCTTCATGATCCTGCTGACCCTGGCCCTCGCCCATTTCTCCGGTCAGGTCGACATGACCCAGATGAACTGGCTGTGGCTGACCGCCTTCGTCGGCCTGAACCTGTTCCAGAGCGGCTTTACCCGCTTCTGCCCGATGGACACCATCTGCGAGAAGATGGGCATCCGCCGCCCCCAGTAAACCCATGGACTTCATCGATTTTCTCCAGCGCCACTGGATGCTGACCGCCGCCGCGGTCGGCATCCTGTTCATGCTGATTGCCTCCGAAGTCGCGCGCTTCACCCGCAAGTACGCCGACATCGGCCCCTCCGAGGCCTCACGCATGATGAGCCACGACGAGCCGCTGCTGCTCGATGTGCGCGAAGTCAATGAGTTCCGCGACGGCCACCTGCGCGAGGCCAAGCACATTCCCCTAGGCCAGCTCGGCGGCAAGATCGAGCAGATCGCGGCCTGGAAGGACAAGCCGGTGATTGTCTACTGCCGCAGCGGCAACCGCTCCGGCGTGGCCTGCAACCAGCTTGCCAAGCAGGGCTTCACCAAGCTCTACAACCTGGCGGGCGGCATCCTGGCCTGGCAGCACGACGGCCTGCCGGTCAAGAAAAAGTAAAGCCATGGCTCAGGCGGAGGTGACCGTCTACCTCAGTCGCGCCTGTTTCTACTGCACGATGGCGCAACGTCTCCTTCACACCAAGGGGATAAGCTATACCTCCATCGTGGTGGACGGCGACGATGCCCTGTGGGACGAGATGGAAACGCGCTCCGGTCGTTCCACCGTGCCCCAGGTGTTCATCGACCGGCGCCCGGTCGGGGGCTACACCGACCTGCTCGCCCTCGACCGCGCAGGCCAGCTCGATGCGCTGCTGTTCCCCGCGCCCTTGAAGGATGCCCTACATGAGTGATGCACTTCACGTTGTCTGCCCGCACTGCGGCGGCATCAATCGCGTACCGGCCGAGCGCCTGACCGACGGCGGCAGTTGCGGCCGCTGCCACAAGGCGCTGTTCAGCGGCCATCCGGTCGAACTGACCCATGCCACCTTCGAACGTTTCCTGACCCGGAACGACATTCCCGTGCTGGTCGACTTCTGGGCCCCCTGGTGCGGCCCCTGCCGCATGATGGCACCGGTGCTGGACGAGGCCGCGCGCACGCTCGAGCCACGCCTGCGGATCGCCAAGATCGACACCGAAGCCGAGTCCATGCTCGGCCAGCACTTCAACATCCGCAGCATCCCCACCCTGGCCTTGTTCCAGGGCGGACGCGAAATCGCCCGCATGAGCGGCGCCATGCCACTGCCGCAGCTGCTGCAGTGGCTACGCCAGCACATCTCCATCTAAGGACCGACCGATGACCGACGCCCAGCAACCCCAGCGCGCCTTCTTCATTCAACGCGTCTACCTCAAGGACGTCTCCTTCGAATCCCCGCGCACGCCGGAGATCTTCAAGATCGCCGAGTGGCAGCCGAACATCAACGTGCAGGTCGAGAACTCGACCCAGAAACTTGCCGACGATGTCTATGAGGCCACCTTGACCGTCACCGCCACCGCCACCCTGAACCACGACGGCAAGGACGAGACCGCCTTCCTTGCCGAGGTTTCGAAGGCCGGGATCTTCACGGTCAGCGGCTTCGAAGGCGCCGAACTCGGCCACATCCTCGGCAGCGTCTGCCCGACCCAATTGTTCCCGTTCGTGCGCGAAACCGTCGCCGACCTGGTGTCCAAGGGCGGCTTCCCGCCGCTGCTGTTGCAGCCGATCAACTTCGACGCGCTCTACATGCAGCATCTGCAGCAGCGCGAAACCGCCGGCGCGGCCACGCACTGAGCCATGGGCGCGCGAGCCACCATCGCGATCTTCGGCGCGGGCGCCTGGGGCACCGCGCTGGCCATCCTGCTCGCCCGCAACGGCCACGACGTGCGCCTGTGGGGACGCACGCCGGAAAAGATGGGGCGCATGCAAGCCGAGCGCCGCAACCCGCGCTCCCTGCCCGATGCCGCCTTCCCCGACACGCTCACCGCCACCAGCGACCTCGACCAGGCCCTGCACGGCGCCGACCTCGCGCTGGTGGTCGTGCCCAGTGAAGGCTTCCGCGACTTCGTCCGCCGGCTGGCGCCGCACATGACGCCCGGCCCGCGCCTGGCCTGCGCCACCAAGGGCCTCGAGGTAGGCACAGCCAAGCGCCTGGACGAGATCCTCGGCGAGGAGCTGCCCGGTCACGTCCCGGCCGCCGTCATCTCCGGCCCCACCTTCGCCCGCGAGGTGGCCGCCGGACTGCCGACCGCCGTCACCGTTGCCTCCATGGATCACGCCTTCGCCGAACAGCTGATGGAGTGGCTGCACGGGCCGACCTTCCGTGCCTACCGGGTGGATGACGTGGTCGGGGTGGAACTGGGCGGCGCGCTGAAGAACGTGCTCGCCATCGCCGCCGGCATCGCCGACGGCCTGCACTTCGGCGCCAACACCCGCGCCGCGCTGATCACCCGGGGCCTCGCCGAGATCATGCGCCTGGGCGACGTGGTCGGTGCGCGACGCGAGACCTTCATGGGCCTGGCCGGCCTCGGCGACCTGGTGCTGACCTGCACCGACAATCAGTCGCGCAACCGCCGCTTCGGCCTGATGCTGGCCGAAGGCAAACGCACGGAGGAGGCCCTCGCGGCCATCGCCCAAGCGGTGGAAGGCCTGCCCAGCGCGCGCGAGGCCTGGCGCCTGGCCGAGCGGCACGGGGTCGAGATGCCCATCATCCACGCAGTCTACCAGGTGCTCTACGAGGGCCTGCCCGCCAGGGAGGCGGTGACCGGGCTGCTCAACCGCCACCAGCGGCCGGAAAGGGACTGAGCCATTCCCCCGTGCCGTAACGAGGCACTGCAGGAGCGGACCTCGGGCCGCGAAACCGATGTAGGAGCGAGCTTGCTCGCGATCTTCCCGCTCATCGCGAGCAAGCCCGCTCCTACACTGACACCAACTCCCGCACCGTCACCACGCCCCCCTTAACCGACCAGCGCACATCCAGTTCGTACAGCCTCACCCCGTAGACCCGCTCAGGGTCGTCGGCCTGATAGGCGGGACGCGGGTCGCGTGCCAGCACGGCCTCGATGAGCTCCGGCAGATCGGGATGGCGCTCCGCCCAAAGCCTGCACTCGGCCCGCGCACGCTCTGACCAGACCACCTCCAGCGCACCCTCCGGCGCCTCCGGCGCAAACCCGCCCCGAGCCTCAAGAACCGCATCCGCATAGGGCAGGTAAGGCTTGATGTCCAGCACAGGCGTGCCATCCAGCAGGTCCACGCCACGCACCATCAGGCGTATGCTCCCGCCCACGGACTCGACCGACTCCAGCCTGACCAGGGTCAGTCCCAGCGGATTCGGCCGATATGGGGCGCGGGTGGCAAACACTCCCAGCCGGACATTGCCGCCCAGCCTGGGTGGACGCACGGTCAGGCCATCCTGCCCCTTGCTTGCGCCCTTGCCGGCATGAAACCAGGTAATGAGCCAAAGGTGGCTGAAGCCCTCGATGCCCCGCCAGGCCTCCTCACGGCCGAACGGTGCGAGTAGCTCCACTACCCCGTGCACCGCATCGACCAGCCCGCCTTGGCGGGGAATACCGAACTTCTCCACGAACGGGGTGCGCACCACGCCAATCGGCTCAAGCGCGAGAGGCATCACGTCGCCCCCTCGAACCCGAGCTGACGCCAGGCCTCGTACACCGTCACCGCAACCGCGTTGGACAGATTGAGGCTGCGCGACCCGGTGCGCATCGGCAGGCGCAACCAACGCTCGGCAGGCAGCGTGCGCAGCACCTCCTCAGGCAATCCGCGCGATTCCGGCCCGAACAGCAAGAGATCGCCCGGCTCGAAACGCACCGCGAAAGGACTGACGCGCCCCTTGGTCGTCATGGCGAACACACGCGCAGGCTGGAGTATTTCGATCAATGCCGCCCAGGACGGATGCACCCGCACTTCGGCAAACTCGTGATAATCCAGACCCGCGCGCCGCAGCTGGGCATCCTCCATCAGGAAACCCAGGGGCTCGACCAGGTGAAGGCGTGCGCCCGTGTTGGCGCACAGGCGGATCACGTTGCCGGTATTGGGCGGAATTTCCGGCTCGAACAGCACCACGTCAATCACGCCAGAACACCTTCCGCCAGCCACTCCTTGACCAGCCTCAACTGCCGGCGACTGACCTCGACCGGCCTCACCAGACCGCGCAGATGCAGCCAGTAGCGCCCGTCCGTGCCCTGCTCCAGCCGCTCGATACAGCGCGTGGCCACCAGCGCGGCCCGGTGCACGCGCAGGAACCCCGGACCGACTTGATCCTCAAGCTGGCGCAGGGACTGATCCAGCACCACCTCGCCCTCGGGCAGACAGGCGGTCACATACTTGTCGCCAGCCTCGAAACAGATCACCGAGGGAATCGGCACGACCTGGGTGCTGCGCCCGCTGCGCGCCACCAGCCTCCCGCCGGCCACCGCGCCTGTCCGCGCCGCCTGCGCGCGCGTCGTCCGCCCGGCCGCCTCCAGCGCCGCCTCGAGCCGCGCCTGCGCCACCGGCTTGAGCAGGTAATCCACCGGATGGGCGCCGAAGGCACGCAGGGCGTGCTCGGGGTGTGCTGTCACGTAAATGATCGCAGGTGGCCAGTCCTGCATGGCCAGCCACCGCCCCAACGCAATGCCATCCTCGCCCGGCATGTCGATATCAAGCAATACGACATCCGGCGCCGCGTCTTCGAGCACCGCGTGCAGCGCGTCCGCATCGGCCACACTGGCGACCACCTCGCAGCCACCGATCCGCGCGAGCATGCGCTCCAGACGCTCGCGCGCAAGGCGCTCATCATCGGCAATCAGGACTCGAATCACCTCTTTCCTCCAGTTTTGGCAGGCACGCTCACGCATGCCTCGAACGATCGCTCTCCACGTGTGATCTCCAGCCGCCCACGCCCTTCCGTCAGCCCCTCCAGCCGGGCGCGCACATTGCCAAGCGCCATACCGTGGCCACCGGACTCCACTCGCGCCGCGGACTCCTGTTCCACGCTGTTGCGTACGCGCACCCGCACCTCGGCGCCGATCGATTCGACGATGATCTCGATGTCGCCTCCATCGCGTGCCGGCTCCACGCCATAGCGCACCGCATTCTCCACCAGCGGCTGGATGGACAGCGAGGGCACCAGCACCTCGGGCAGCGGATCGGGCACAGTCCAGCACACGCGCAGGCGGTCCTCCAACCGCAACGACTCGATCTGCAGGTACGCCCGCGTCAGCGCCAGCTCATCGGCTAGGCGGACTTCACGCGGTCCATCCAGCGCCGCGCGGAGCATCTGTGCCAACGCCTCCACCATCTGCTCCGCCTGCGCCGGGCGCGACGGCACCAGGCTCGCAATCGCATTCAGGGTATTGAACAGGAAATGCGGCCGCATGCGCGCATGCAGGGCGGCGAGCTCTGCCTCCTTGGCAAGCAGGGCATAGCCTCGCGCCCGCCACCAGGCATAAAACCCCAGCACCCCCATCAGGCCCACCACCAGCGCCATGGTGGCCACATGCGCCAGAAATAGCCCGAGTTCACCCAGTGGCACGCCAAGATCACGCAGAAGGCCGTGCGCAACAACCCCCACAAGCACGCTCACCACAGGAATGGCCATCACCGCCAGCCAGGCCACCTGCACGGGAGTCAACCCCGCCAGCCAGCGCCGTCCGAGGCAAAGCAGGGCTACCCAACCCAGCACCACCCACTGGATGAACAGCGAGGCCAGACCCAGTCTCACCCAGCGATCCCCCACATCCCCGGGCGCCAGCGCGAGCAGGATGGCCACCCCCTCGCCCGCGAGCATCGCGGCGGCATAAACCTCGACGCGACAAAACACCTCCAGCACGGGGGCATTCCGCTCGTTCCTCAAATCCAACCGCTTGTCGGACATGGCTACCTTCCTGCGAACTCAGGCACTAAATACACTTGCAGATCATTCTGTTGCCTGCCTGTCAGGTCTGATCATGAGACCAGGGATACCATGACTTCAACCAAAACGCTCAGCCCTCCGCAAGCCCCGGGGCGTCCTCGCACGCAGGGATTCACCCTTGTGGAACTGATGGTCACCATCGCGGTGGCCGGCATCATCCTTACCGTGGGCGTGCCATCGTTCATGAGCGTGATCAACGGCTCCCGCCTCACCACCACAGCCAACGACCTGCTGGGGGACATGGCTTATGCCCGCACTGAAGCCATGCGCCGGGGTCAGCGGGTCACGATCTGTACCAGCAACAATACCAATGTCGCCAATCCGACATGCACGGGAACACCCTGGACGGATGGCTGGATCATTTTCGAGGATCTCAATCGCAACACGGCCTTTGAAGCCGGTGAGACGCTGCTTCGCGTACATGAGGCCACTCCCGGCAACATCACGGTGACTGGAACCATCGACGTCGCCACAATGATCTCCTACACCCAGAGCGGCAATACCCGTCTATTCGGGCTGGCTGGTGCGGCACAAGGCGGCACCATCCGGGTCTGCATGCCTGTTACCTCGCCCGTCAACAATGCGAGGGACATTGTCCTGGACGCCAGCGGCAGCGGCCGTGCCGCCGTCATTCCCCAGGACCTGGGTGGCGCCTGCCCGGCACCCTGACGAGAGCAACACCATGATTCGCACCCCCCAATCCATCCGAGGCGTCGGCCTGATCGAGATCCTGGTCACGGTCCTCGTCATGTCCATCGGACTGCTCGGTGCCGGCGCCCTGCTTTCCTCCAGCCTGCGCGTCAGCCAGAGCAGCCTCGATCGCACCCATGCCGGCACCCTCGCCTCCGAAATCCTCGACCGCATGCGCACCAACCCCAACGCCGCGCGCACGGGCAGCTACAACGTCGCTATCGGCGCGGCTGGCGGAGGCGGAGGCCAGATCGGGGCCGACCTGCAGGCCTGGAAGAACCGCCTCGCTCTCGAACTACCGACAGGCGATGGCGGCGTCGCGTGCACCGGCAATCCCATCGTTTGCACGGTGACGATTCAATGGGACGACCAACGCGCCGGAGGGTCGGGGACCGAGCAATTTGTCGTAGTGAGCCGTCCATGAAACCCCTTATGCAACCAACCCGCACTTTCATGCGCAACCTGAGCGGCTTCACCCTGGTGGAACTGATGATCGCCCTCACGCTCGGCCTGGTGCTGATTGGCGGCATCGTCCAGCTCTTCATCAGCACGCGGGAAGCCTATCGTGTCAATGACGCCCTGGCGCGGGTGCAGGAAACCGGTCGCATCGCGCTGGAAACCCTCGCCCGAGACATCCGGCTCTCGGGCTATTCCGGCTGCCAGCGCAGCGGCAACCTGACCATCAACGCCATAGGCGCGGGCGCTGGGGTCATTGGCCCGATATTGGCCGGTCCTGCCGCGCGAGGCCCCGTCCAGGGCTACGACAACGGCGCAACCCCCGCTGGCTCTCCTGCCCCTCTGCCGGGGACGGATTCCATTTTCTTGAGCGGCATGGGCAGCGCCAGCACCAATATCGACCCACCGGGCGCCGCCACCAAGATGACCACTCAAACAGCCGCCATCCCTTTTGCCGCGGGTGGCGCGTGGAATACGGGTGACATCCTGCTGGTCGCGGACTGCCAGCTCGAGAACAGCAATGCCAATGCCTTCTTCGCCCCTGCCCCTGGGAATAATGGGGCAGCCGGCTCTATTCCATCGCCAGGCCGTCTTGCAACACGCTTTGCCACCGATGCAGTCATTGGCCCCATGTTCTTCGCCAACTACCTGATCATGAACGATGTCGACGGAGTGCCAAGTCTGTTCCGGCATGATCTGACAGCCGCTGCGCCGGTTGTTATTGCCCAGGGTGTGGAGGACATGGAATTCCGTTTCGGACTCGACAACACCAACGACGGCATTCCCGATGTTTATCTGGAAACCAACGCCGTTGGCGCCGCCAACTGGAACGATGTCTACGCTGTGGAAATCTCGCTGCTGCTTCGCGACCCCAACCCGGTCGGCAACGTCACCACCGGCACCCAGAGCTATCGCTTCCCGAGCTGGGCCGCTGCCGACACCCAAGACAACTCACGATTCATGCACGCGGTGGTCAGCACCACCGTCGCCCTGAGGAATCGCGTCCAATGAAGACCTTGCTCCCTCCCCGCCGCGAGACCGGAGCGGCCTTGATCGTCAGCCTCGTCCTGCTGCTGGTGATGACCCTGATCGGCCTGACCGCGATGCGCCAGAACGTGCTCGAGGAACGCATGGCCGGCGCCAGCATGGAACGCAACAGCGCCATGCAGCTCGCCGAGGCCGCGCTGCGAGACGCCGAGACCTGGCTCGACAACCAGCTTCTCCCGCCCAGCCCGAGCGGTGCGGGCCCGACCGATGTCTGGGCACAGATGGCTCCCGAGAATGTCTTCGGCCCCTTTGTTCCCTTTTCTCAATGGACGGATGCCAACTGGGCGGGCGCCCCTCTCTGGAACTACGGCCAAAGAACTGGGGCTGCCAACCTGCCCAATACCACCACGCCGCCGCGTTACGTCATCGAGCAGTGGGCTTACAACGAGATCGACGAAGAGAAACGCAAGAAAGGCATGGGTGAATTCCACTACCGCATCACCGCCCATAGCCAGGGGCCGGCGGGCAACGCCCGCGTCACCCTTCAAATCAACGTGCCCAAGATTTTCAAATAATCCCCGAAAGGAGGCGCTCCATGAACACCCCCGATTCGATCCATCACCATCCAGCACTGACGCGCAAAGCCCTGCTCACCGCCTGCGCCATTGCCTTGGGGGGCGTAGCGCCGTCAGGATTCGCCGCCACCGACCTCAGCGGCATTCCGCTCTATGCCCTGGAAGGGGTGCCGCCGAACATCGCCTTGACCATCGACGATTCGGGCAGCATGGCCTGGGGTTATGTGCCGGATTCAAAATCCGTCAGCAACGGCAGTAACCCTGGCAAGCGTTGGTTCTCCTCGTCCTACAACGCGATGTACTACAACCCGAGGAACCTCTACCCGGCGCCGCCGGATGAAAACGGGAATCCCCGCTCGACAAGCTGGCCGTATGCCTACCGAAACGGCTTCGACACCAGCAGGGGCACGCAGGACCTCCGCGCCTCGGTCTATCGCGCCACGATTTCCTACAATCCCAACAACACTTCCGATAGCAGCCGGACGGATGACATCGGCTATCACTACGCCCTGCTCGACCTTTCCAATGCGGGTTGCAGTACATCGTCACGCGATGTCTACGGGGCCTACACCGACAGCGACTGCTATGACGCCGTCGCAGTCGGCACGGCAGCCGATATCGCCAACTTCGACATCGACCAGGACGGCGATGTCGACGCAGCAGACAAACAGCAAAACTTCGCCAACTGGTATTCGTTCTACCGCACCCGAAACCTGGCCACCGTGTCCGCGGCCTCGCTCGCCTTCACCCAGCTGAACCCCAACTTCCGTGTCGCCTTCCAGAACCTGCATACCTGCGACGGCTTCGACACAAGCTGCAAGGACAGGATCGGAACAACTTACGACAGCCGGGTTACGGTGTTCGACAGTACGGCACGAACCGACTTCTTCAAATGGCTTCAGCGCTCACCTGCCAACGGCAGCACCCCCTTGCTGGCCGCCGCCAGTCGCGCAGGCGAAATGTTCAAGACCTCCCGTCCCTACGACAAGATTCCCGGCTCCGTGACCAGCCCTCAATACGAGTGCCGCGGCAACTTCTCCATCCTCATGACCGACGGTATCTGGAACAGCTACTACGCCTGGGGCGTCAACGATTATGACGATGCAAGTCACGGTCTGCCGGATGGACAGACTTACAGCCCCACCTCGCCCTACCGCAAGGACAACAGCGACACCAACCTTGCGGATATCGCCCTCAAATACTGGGCCGAGGATCTGAGCAGTCTTCCTTCCTCCGATGTACTGAGGTTCATGCCGGTGGAGTCGAATGAAACCTTCGGCGGAAAGACCTTTACGCCCTACTGGAACCCCAAGAACGACCCCGCCACATGGCAACACATGGTGACTTACACCATCGGCCTTGGGCTAGGCGGCTACTTGGGCTCCGACTGGGACGGCGACATGTACTCCGGCGCCTTTCCCTCGCTGGCCGACGGGAGCAAGAACTGGCCCAACACGCAACTCGACGCCGTCCCAGGCAATGTTTATGACCTGTGGCACGCAGCCGTCAACGGCCGTGGCCGCTTCTACAGCGCGGAATCGCCTGACGATGTGGTCAAGGCCTTCGAGGAAATCATCAAGGGCATCAGTGATCGCCAGGGAACCGCCGTCGCCGCCTCGCTCAGCGGAAGCCGTATCGCGACCGATACTTATGTTTACCAGACCAGTTTCAATACCAGCGACTGGTCGGGCAATCTCTATGCCTACGGGATCTCGGACGGAACCGGTTCGGGCGGCTCGTGCAACACCGAGCCGCGCGGCTCGGTGTGCTCGGGCGCCACATGGCAAGCCGCCTCGCAACTGGATGCAAAGGACTGGAGCAGCGGGCGGAATATCATCACCAACAGCGGCGGGGGCAAGCCCTTCCGGTGGACCAGCCTCTCGTCCAGCCATCAGACCCTGCTCGATAACGGCGACAGTCTAGGCGACAAGCGCCTGGACTTCATCCGCGGAGATCGCTCGCTGGAAGGCACCACATTCCGAAAGCGCAGCAGCGTGCTGGGTGACATCATCAACTCCGCGCCCGCACCACTCTACGTTGGCGCGCCAGAGTTCTACTATCCGGGGGACGCGGACTATTCGAACTTCCAGACGGCTTATGCAGGGCGCCGCAAGATGGTTTACGTGGGCGCCAATGACGGCATGCTGCATGCCTTCGATGCCATGACCGGCGAAGAGGTCTTCGCCTTCATCCCCAGCGCGGTGTACCCCAACCTGCACAAGCTGGCACGCAAGGACTACGACCATGCGAGCTTTGTCGATGGCGGGATGATTGCCTATGACATCAAGGCCAGTGGGGCATTCAAGACCTATCTGTTCGGTGGTCTTGGGCTTGGCGGCAAGGCCGTCTACGCACTCGACATTACCGACCCAGCGACGTTCAGCGAAAGCAACGCCGGCAACATCTTCAAGTGGGAATTCACCGACGCCAATCTGGGCTACACCTACGGCAAGCCCAGGGTTGTCACCCTGCGCACGGGTGAAACCGCCGTCATCTTCGGTAGTGGCTACACCGACGGAACCACCGCCGCCGCGCTGTACGTGGTCAATGCGGCCAATGGCAACCTGATTGCCCGCCTGGCAGTGCCAACCAGCGACGGCGGAGGCACGACCTTCAGCAACAACGGCATTTCCGGCATCACCGCCGTGGACCTGCATGGCGCGACTCCGACCGAGCCCCAGGATGGTTATGTCGATGCCGTGTATGCCGGCGATCTCTACGGCAACCTGTGGAAATTCGACTTCACAACAGCCACGCCGGCCGTGGCCTACAGCGGAAAGCCGATGTACGTCGCCCGCGATCCCTACGGCAACCGCCAGCCGATCACCACCGAACCCGCCACGGGACGCCACCCCACCGGCAACGGCGTGATCGTGTACTTCGGCACGGGCAAGTATCTCGGCGCATCCGATACCACCACATCCCAGATCCAGACCTTCTACGGCATCTGGAACAAACAGGATGCTCACAACACGGGCATCACCCGCACTCATCTCCTGAAGCAGACCATTGTCCGAGACGATAGCGGAACGTTCACCAACACGGATGCGCGCGTCACTTCCAACAACACGGTCTACTGGCACGACACCGATGATGGCAGTCTTCCCACCTCAGGCTCCCACCTGGGCTGGTATCTGGATCTGTCCACGGAAAGCAGGGAACGCGTGCATCAGGCTCCGTTCCTGCGTGGCGACCGCGTCATCTTTGTCACCGTCACGCCTTCGGATAACCCCTGCAATGCGGGTGGATCGAGCTGGGTCTACGAACTGCAGGCCTTCTCTGGCAGCCGTCTGAAAAACGTCACGCCGTTCGATTACAACCAGGATGGCGCATTTAACAACAGCGACTTCGTCGACGATGGAAGTGGCAACAAGATTCCGGCTTCGGGCATTCGTTTCGACAACGCCGGGGTGTATTTCCTCGACAAGGAATCGATCATCACTGATTGCCGGGATGGGGGGGACTGCAAGATGGTCAGCACATCCAGCGTGGGGGTATTGTCAGTCGGTGAGAGCGACTCCACACGCCTGCGCCGCACCTGGCGTGAGCTTGTCGCCGAATAAAGCACAGAGGATAGAACCATGAATAAGCTCAAAGGCTTCACAATGGCCCTGCTCATGGCAATGGCCATGCCCACCCTGGCCGTGGACGTCGCCGATCCGCCGATAGAAGAGGCCGAGGGTGTCTGGCAAGGCCGGGTGGACGGCATGAACATCCAGCAAGGATGGATTCTGGTTAATGACCGTACCTTCTACTTCACCACGGGCACGTCCATCACCCGGGACAACAAGCCCGCGACCATGAAGGATATTCAGATGGGCGGCGCCGTCCGGGTGATCCCTCAACTGCCTTTGCCTTTCAATAAGCCGCCTCACCTGACCCAAATCCAGATTCTTAAGTGAGTGTGCCCATCATGATTCGAACCAAGCGGGGGTTTACCCTGATAGAGCTGATGATCGCGGTTGCGATCGTGGGGATTCTGGCCGCAGTGGCCTACCCCTCTTATCAGCAGCAGGTCATGAAAAGCCGCCGGGGCGAAGCCAAGGCCTGCCTGATGGAAATGGCTCAGTTCATGGAGCGGTTCTACACTACCAACGGGCGATACGACCAGGATAGCGGAGGCGCCGCATCGGCCCTGCCTGTCACCCAGTGCGTGAATGACCTTAATGTGCACTATGTCATCGCCTTGGCGGGGGTTACCCCTCAGACTTACAACCTCACGGCCACGCCCATCAACACGCAGGCAGCCCAGGATACGCGCTGTGATGTACTCGGGATCGACCAGACCGGACGCAAGACCTTCACAGGTACGGGCACCCAGGCCGACTGCTGGTAAACACCCGGCATGAGGTCAATAACGCCAGTGGGGTTCCCGCTGGAATGAATCAATGCACATGGAGGTGCATATGCGGAACATCGCCCGCAATGCAGGAGGCTTCAGCCTCGTCGAGCTGATGCTCGGGATTCTTCTGGTAGGCTTGATCGCCGGCATCGGCGTTCCGTCCATGCGGGAGATGGTGCGCACATCCCGTCTGGAAACCGCTGTCAGTGATTTCCATGTCCATATGGCCACCGCGCGCAACACGGCGATCATGTATGGCCGGCGAATTTCCATGGCGCCGAGAGGCGGATCATGGAACGACGGCTGGCAGGTGTTCGAGGATCCGAACCGCAATGCGCGAACCGATGAGGGAGAACGCATCCTGGCCCATGGTGACGCTCCGCAAGGCATCAGCATCAGGAGCACGGGAAGCACGGCGGCATACGTTTCCTTCAATGCCTTGGGGCAACCCAGCCAACTTAACGGCGCCTTCCAGGCGGGCACGTTATTGTTCTGCACCTCGCACGGGGAGCGGCGCGCCCTCGTGATGAGCCGCTCAGGCCGGGTCCGTACCGAGCGAAACCCTTCCCAGGCCTGCCCGTAACCCACCCGGACTATGGTCAGGAGCCGATCGTGACCGGTCAGGCGCCCTTTTTACGCGGCCTTTTCCAGCCCTCACGGCTGACCTGCGGCGAACGGGACAGGGCCAGCACCTGATCGGCGACCGGCTTGGTAATGGTGCTGCCCGCGCCGATCGTCGCCCCGGACCCCACCGTGACAGGGGCGACAAGCTGGGTATCGGACCCCACGAACACATCGTCGCCAATGATGGTCTTGTGCTTGTTGGCGCCGTCGTAGTTGCAGGTGATGACCCCCGCGCCGATATTGCAGCCGCCGCCCATCTCCGTATCCCCGATGTAACTGAGATGATTGGCCTTGCTGCCAGAGCCGATGGTGCTCGCCTTCACCTCGACGAAGTTGCCGATGTGCACGCCATCGGCCAGCACCGTGCCGGGACGTATGCGCGCGAAGGGCCCGATGACGGCCCCCGGGCCGATACTGGCGCCTTCGAGGATGCTGTAGGCGCGGATCTCCACGCCTTCGGTCAGGCGCACGTTCTTGAGCATGCAGCCGGGGCCGATGCTGACACCAGGCGCCAGCACAACTTCGCCCTCCAACACCACGTTCACGTCGATGAAGACATCGCGCGCGGCGGTGACCCTTCCACGCACATCCAGACGGGCAGGGTCCGCGAGCGTCACCCCTTCATCCATCAGCACACGCGCCTGATGGGCCTGGTAAACACGTTCAAGATGAGCCAGCTGGGCGCGATTGTTCACCCCCGCCACCTCATCCGCATTGCTCGCCACCACCGCTTGCACACCACCTGAAACGGCGGCCATGCCCACTACGTCGGTGAGGTAGTACTCGCCCTGCGCATTGTCGCGCGACAAGCCGCCCAGCCAATGGCGCAGTTGCCGGGCCCGCACGGCCAGGAGCCCCGTGTTGCCCTCCCGGATGACCCGCTGCTCGGGAGTGCAATCCTTGTCCTCGCGGATGCCCGTGACCCGACCACCCCCGTCACGCAGGATGCGGCCATAGCCGTGCGGGTTGTCGAGCTCGACCGTCAGCAGGGCCAGATCAGTGTGCTCCAGGCCATCCACCAGTGCCTGACAGGTCGCGGGCCGGATGAGCGGTACGTCGCCATACAGGATCAGGACATCGGCCTCATCCGGCACCCCGGGCATGGCCTGCATCACGGCATGGCCGGTGCCAAGCTGCTCGGCTTGAATCACCCATTCGACTTCGCGATGCGCGAGACGCGTGCGCACCGCATCCGCGCCATGGCCGATGACCACGTGCACTCGCTCCGGCGAGAGCGTCGCGGCGGCATCAAGCACGTGCTCCAGCATGGGGCGGGCGGCGAGAGGGTGGAGGACCTTGGGCAGGGCGGAACGCATGCGCGTGCCCTGACCGGCGGCGAGGATGATGACATGCAGGGACATGGGGACTTCTGTGATGTTGGGCTTTCGAGTGACAGGAGCGGAAGGACTCTATCAATCCGCCAACGGCACATGCACGGCGCGCCACAGGCGGTAATAGGCCTGGGCCGCCTCCGAACGTGGTTGGCCGTAGACCACCGGCACGCGGCTGACCGTCTGGCGCTCGATCTCGCTGCTGGAGGGAATGACGTCCGGCAACAGTTCCGGCAGTTCCTCGCCATGCGTCTCAGCGAAGTCGCGATGCAGGCTCCGGCGCCGATCGGCCATCGCCAGGAAGGCCTGCATGCGAGGCGGCTTGTCGCGCGCCGCCAGGGCTTCGCGGACCTGAACGGCCGCGCGCAGGGACAACGGTGCCGGAATCACGGGCACCAGCAACTCATCGGCGGCATCGAAGATATTGTCGGCCATCAACCCAAGCCCCGGCGGACAGTCCAGCACCACCTCGTCAAAGCGATCGCTCAGTCTCTCCAGCAGACGTTTGAGGCGGGAACCCGAATGCTTCATCTCCGCCATTTCCAGCGCGAGGTCGGCCAGTTCGGGGCCATTCGGCCACAGGGCAAGGTTGTCGTAGCGCGTCGACAGCAAACGCTCATCGCTATCCTTACCCTTGATGAGACGCTTGAGATCGGCGCCCTGCGGCATGACGCCATCCATCAGCCAGGTTGCGGCGCCTTGCGGATCGAGATCGAACAGCAGGGTGCGCCTGCGCAACATGGCCGAAAGAATGGCCAGGTTGACGGCGGCGGTGGTCTTGCCCACCCCGCCCTTCACGCTGTACAAGGCGAGTACACGCATGGCGAACCTCCGGATAAAACGTTCAAACCATACCACCAATCGGACGTGAGCCCTATGATGACCCGCCCCCAAACCCTCGACGAGCTCTTTCGCCAGAAGGTCGAACACTCCCCCGAAAGGACGGCCTACCGCACCTTCGATCGTGCTGCCGGCAGCTGGCGGACCCTCAGGTGGAGCGAGATGGGCGCGCAGGTGGCCCGCCTGCGGGCGGCATTGCGGCACGAGGGTCTGGAGCCCGGCGAGCGCGTCGCCCTGATGCTCGGCAATGGCCCGGACTGGATCGCTTTCGACCAGGCCATCCTTGCGCTGGGGCTGGTCACCGTACCGCTCTACGTGGATGACCGCCCGGACAATGTTGCGCATATCCTGCGCGAAACCGAGGCACGCCTCGTCTTGGTGCAGGACGGCGTGCAATGGCGCCGCCTTGGCGACGCCTTGTGGGGCCTGCCTGCCTTGCGCCGCATCATCAGTCTCACACAAGTGGACCTACAGGATAGCCGCGTGCGCAGCCTTGATGAATGGTGCGCCCAGGCTCCAGCCGAAGAAGGCTTCACACCGGTCAGCTCACCCGAGCGACTTGCCACCATCGTCTATACCTCCGGCACCACCGGGAGCCCCAAGGGAGTGATGCTCACGCACGCCAACATCCTGTCCAACGCCCGCGCCGCGGCCAGTCTGGTCGACATTGGACCCACCGACCGCTTCCTCTCCTTCCTGCCGCTCTCGCACATGCTTGAGCACACCGCGGGCTATGTCCTGCCGATGCTGTGCGACGCCGAGGTCGCCTTCAATCGAGCCATCCAGCAACTGGGCGAGGATCTGCAAAGCCAGCACCCCACCGTGCTGATTTCCGTACCGCGCATCTACGAGCAGGTCGCCAGTCGGATCCGCGCTGCTCTTGCCCACAAGGGACGGCTTCAGCGCTGG
The DNA here is from genome assembly GCA_040758395.1 of Pseudomonadota bacterium. Classification (GTDB taxonomy): domain Bacteria; phylum Pseudomonadota; class Gammaproteobacteria; order Halothiobacillales; family Halothiobacillaceae; genus Thiofaba. The sequence goes on along the minus strand of JBFLVP010000003.1, from coordinate 11,643 downwards.
CTGTTCCAGGCCGCCGTCGATGTCGGCTGGCTCGCGTTTGAGCGTGCACAAAAGCGGGCGCCCTGGCATCCGGCCCTGCTGTTGCACCCCATCCTCCAGCGTCTGGTCGGTCGCCCGATCCTGCAGCGCCTCGGCGGCCACCTGCGCCTGGCCATCTGCGGCGGGGCCCCGCTCCCTCCCGACGTTGCACGACTGTTCATCGGCATTGGCCTGCCGCTGCTGCAAGGCTATGGCCTCACCGAGACCTCCCCCGTGATCAGCGTCAACCGCCCGGACGACAACCTGCCCGCCAGTGTCGGCCGCCCCTTGCCCGGCGTGGACGTTCGGCTTGGGGAGCAGGACGAGCTTCTTGTGCGTAGTCCCGGCAACACCCAGGGCTACTGGCTCAACCATGCAGCCACGCACGCCCTGTTCACCCCGGATGGCTGGCTGCGCACCGGCGATCAGGCCCGTATCGATGCACAGGGTCGCATCTTCATCACCGGCCGGATCAAGGACATCCTGGTCCTGACAAGCGGCGAGAAGGTACCCCCGGCGGACATGGAAATGGCCCTCCTCGGTGATCCGCTGTTCGAACAGGCGATGGTGCTCGGCGAAGCGCGTCCTCACCTCGTCCTGCTGGCGGTCCTGAACCCCGAGGAAAGCGAGCCACTGATCCGCGCGGCCGGCCTGGACCCCTCGACGCCCGAGGCCTTGCATGACCGCCGGGTGGAAAAGGCCGTCCTGGCGCGTGCCAACCGTGCGACCTATGCCTTCCCCCGGCACGCCAAACTGCGGCGCGCCATCCTGCTGCACGAACCGTGGACGGTTGAGAACGGAACGCTCACCCCGACGCTCAAGCTGAAGAGGCCTGTCATCCAGTCTCAGAACGCCGAGAAGATTGATGCGCTTTACGCTGCCCACAATTAGTCCCCATACATGGGGCGCGCCACTCACCCTGGCCTCTCTATGGTGCCTCCTTCAATGGGTTGGCGGCCCATCCTTGTGGGGCTTTGACCGGCCCGAGATTGGCGACGGCCAAGTCTGGCGGCTATTGACGGCTCACTTCGTGCATTTGAACGGGACGCACCTCGCACTCAACCTGCTCGGGCTCACCGGCATACTCCTGGTTTGGGGGCAGGCGCTCGGAGAAGCCAGGGTATTGGCGGCCGCATTCGTCGGTAGCGCATGCATGGCAAGCCTGGGGCTCTGGTTCATGAGCCCTGAGCTGGTCTTCTATGCAGGCGCTTCAGGCGCAGTGCATGGCATGTTCGCAGCCGGCTGCGTCCTGGCCACCAGGCTCGGCCCCATTTTCCGACTTGTCGCCGCGCTCGGTCTGCTGCTCAAGCTGGTGACAGAAGTGAACTTCAATACAGGAACGGCCGAGTTGATCGGCGCGCCGGTCATCCACGCTTCCCATCAATGGGGCGCGCTGGGGGGGGTGATGATTGCCGGATTAATACGAGTCACCCAAAAAAGAGGGCCGCTTTAGCGGCCCTCGACGTTCAGTCTTGCGGCATCATGATCTCGCGGCACCCACCTCGAGGCGACGACGCCACCAGGCCAGCCCCATGAGCGCCGCCAGCCCGAGCAGGCCGGAGGCTCCACCACCACCACCACCACCACCACCACCACTGCCTCCGCTCTCCGCGACATCGGCGGGAGCCGACAGCGTGGTGCTTGTGAAGCTGCCGCTCACGCCACCGACATTCAAAGTCGTGGTGGCGCTGGTGCCGTACTCACTTGCAGTGGTGTGCCGTACACAAACCGTCTGACCGTTCTGGATCTGACCGGCACTGGAGGTGAAACTCGCCGTGCAGCCCAGACTGTATTCGCCGCCTGTGACACTGACCGGGGTCGCAGTATTGATCCCGCTGATCGTCACTGCATTCGAGGTCAGGGGCGTGCTCAGCGATGCATTGTTCACAGTCGTGAAGCCGAAGGCGTCCGGCGTGGCGTCGGGCTGCACGGTCGTGCTGGAAAAGACAGCCTGAAACCCGCCGACGGTCAGGGTCGTGCTGGTCTGGGTGGCCAGGGTGCTTGCCGAAATATGGCGCACACATAACGTCTGGCCATTGGAAACCGCGCCCGGGCTACTGGTGAAACCATCGCTGGCGCAACCGATGCTGTACTCCCCGTTACTCACACTGACCGGGGCCGCTCCGTCGATCCCGCTGATAGTGACCGTGTTCGAGGTGATCACCGAACTCAGGGCGACGTTGTCTTGCGCCGTAAAGGCGAAGCCATCGGGCACCGTGTCGGACAGTGCGGCGATTGCCGCGGCAGCATTGGCGATACCCGCACCGCAGGTGCCGGTCGTGCAATTCCAGCTCGCCGCACCCGGATAGGCCGAGTCGTCATAGGCGGGGAAGTTCGTGACCGTGGCCTGGAGCGTGGTCAACACCTGATCGGGCGTCAGGGCAACGTTTCTCTCCAGCATCAGCGCGACCAAACCCGCGACATGGGGGGTCGCCATGCTCGTCCCTTGATAGGCCTCGTAGGCATTGTCGTTGAGGGCCGTGGTCGTGCCACTGTCCACCGTGGAATAGATCATGGTGTCGACAACGCTATCGCCCCCCGGGGCGGCAATGTCCACCGGAGCGCCATAGTTGCTGTAATACGCACGTTGCCCCTGGCGATCCGTCGCCGCCACCGTAACAACCCCCGAGCAACTCGCCGGGCTGAAGTCCGCCGCATCAGTGCCGCTGTTGCCTGCCGCGACCACGACCACCGCGCCCTGGGCCCGGACCTCGTCGATCGCGGCCTGCTCGGTTGCACCGCAGGCGCTTGCGCCCCCCAGACTCATGTTGAGGACGCGGGCCGGGCTGGGGTTGACCGGCACGCCAGGCACGGCGAGGCCTGCCGACCAGCGCATGCCGTCCACCATGTCGGAGGTGAAGCCACCGCACTTGCCCAGGATCCGCACGGGCAGCAGGCTCACATTCCAGGCCACCCCGGCCACCCCGAGATTGTTGTCGCTCAGGGCGCCGATCGTGCCCGCCACATGGGTGCCATGCCACGAGCTTGGGTAAAAGGTTCCATCCCCGCAGACAGGATCGTCCGTCGCGATCCAGTCACCCGGATCAACAGGATTGTCATCACGGCCATCGCCGTCATTGGCTGGATAGATGACCCCTGAGCCCGCGTCCGTATATGAAACGGAGACGAAGTCGTAACCCGGTTTCACGCGTCCCGTGGCATCGAGAATATTGCTGTCGATGTCGGCATGGGGGAGCAGGCCGGTGTCCAGCACGGCGACAACGATGGCACTGCTCCCGGTGGTGACATCCCAGGCGCCAGGCAGGTTCAGTCCGTAACTGTTGGCGCCGAAAGCCTGCCCGCTCAGAAGCTCCCTGAAATGCCATTGCTGGCTGGCGTAAAAGGGATCATTGGGCGCACGCATGGGGCGCACCCAACGATCGGGCTCGGCGTATTCAGCCAGACCAGCCTCAACCAGTCGGTTGGCATAAACCTGCGCCTCATCCGCGCTCATGCCACGGGGTAGCCTCATGACCTGGGCTTGCCCAGACATCGCTCGCACATGGGTCATGACAATGCCCGCCGCCTGACTGAAGGCCGCGACGCTCGGCTCATCGAGTTTCTGCGCCCGTGCAAGGTCGAATCGCTTGGGCTTGAGGATCAGCTGGGTCACCTTGGGCTCGGCCTTCATCGGAACGGCCCCAGGCAGGGGCTTGGACGTGGCCGCTTGAGACGATCCGCAAAAAGCGGCCATGAGTGCCAGGACAAGAACCGGACGTTTTTGCATCGTGTTTCCCTTCTTTAAGTGATGCGGAATGAGTCGATCAAACTCTGGATGAAGGCTTATCGGGTGGGCGAAAGATAACGCCTGCGCAACAGCGCCAGCCCCACCAGCCCGGCCAGTGGAAGCAACCCCAGAGCGCCGCCGCCACCGTCAGAACCGGAACCGTCCGTCGTCGAGGGCACATAGCCTGACGCCGTGAGAACAGCGGTCTCGGCGTTCACGATACCCGCGCCGCAGGTGGACGTCGTGCAACCACTGGCCGACGGGAAGGCGGTCGCGGTATCCCGCAGGATGGCGAGCACATCATCCGGGGTGAGCGCGGCATTCTCCGACAGCATGAGCGAGACCACGCCGGAAACATGCGCGGTCGCCATGCTGGTGCCAATCAACCCGGCGTATATATCGTTGCCAGGTAGCGTCGTGCCGTCATTGGATGTGGAAAGAATCGGGTCACTCGAGTCGCCGCCCGGCGCGGCGATGCTGACCGCATTTCCGTAATTGCTGTAGAACGCCCTCTGGCCCTGGCGCGTGGTCGCGGTCACATTGATGACTCCGCTGCAATTGCCGGGGAAGTAATTGTCGGCATTGCTGTTCTCATTACCGGCCGCCACGACCACCATGGCCTTGTTGGCCCGCACATCGTTGATCGCTGCCTGCAATGCGCTGCCGCAAGCTCCGGAGCCATTGAAACTCATGTTGAGCACCCGCGCTGGCGTCGTGTTCTGCGGCGCGTCGGGGACTGCAAGTCCCGCCGCCCAGCGCATGCCATCGATCACGTCGGACTGCAGACCGCCGCATTTGCCGAGCACCCGCACCGGCAGCAATCGTGCATTCCAGTCGATAGCCGCGACGCCTATCCCGTTGTTGCTCAGCGCCGCGAGGGTTCCCCCCAGATGGGTGCCGTGCCAGGAGCTGTCTTCCACGACACAGCCCTCGAAATCCCCCCCTGTCGTGGAGCTTTCCGTGGCGCTCACCCAGTCGCCGGGATCACTGGGATCACTGTCACGCGCATCGCCATCATTCGCGGTCGGCACGTCGGAGATGAAGTCGTAGCCGGGAAGCGCGCGCCCGCTGGCATCGGTGATGTTCTGATCGATGTCCGCATGCGGACGAAGACCGCTATCGATCAGCGCAACGACCACGCTGCTGCTCCCGGTGGTCGCATCCCAGGCTGGCGGCAGATTGATGCCGTAATTGCTGCTGCTCACCGCCTGATAGTGCCACTGGCTCACATAGCCCGGGTCATTCGGCACCAGACTCCGAAAGACCCGCAGATCCGGTTCCGCCGCCAGCGCGACACCGCGCTCGACCAGCCTCGCTGCATAAGCGCGTGCCTCGGCGGGACGCATGGGCCATGGCAGACGCAGCACCTGGGTCCGCATCCCGAGCGAGCGCACATGCGTCAGAGACACCCCCGCAGCATCGTCGAACGGCGCCATGGCCGCCGGTCCCAGCTCACGCGCATGCGCGGCGTGGAACTGGCTGGGCTGAACCATCAGCTGGGTGACGGGGGCTTCCGGGAGTGCGTGGGCTGGCGCGAATACCGACCCAGCCAGCACGAGGGCCGAAAATGTCAGCACGGCTTTCATTGGCGGGTGACTCCGCGATCGGATTCGATGTACTGAATGGCGGGGTCAGTCCGGAGCCGCTGCATGGCCTGCTCGACTTCCTGCGCGCTCGTGCCGCTGGGAAAGCGCATGACATGAGCCTGCCCCGACATCGGGCGCACATACTCCAGAACCAGCCCTGCGATGCCGCTGAGCCGCGCGAGATCAGCCCGGGCGGCCTGCTCGGCTCGGCCATCGTGATATCTGAGCATGACCTGCTGGGATGACGGGATGCCGACAACCTCACGCACCGTCGGAGCCGGCGACTCGGTAGCCATGCAGCCTGTCAGCGAGGCAGCCAGGAAAGCGACGGGAACAAGGGGACGAAGCAAGCGCATGGCATCCACTCCTGAGGCAGGAGTGCCATATTCACGACAAGCCGTGCGCGAATCAAGCGCCGGCCGTCAGTCCATGCCCAGCTCCTTCATCTTGCGCGCCAGGGTATTGCGCCCCCAGCCGAGCACGATGGCCGCATCCTGCTTCAGTCCATGCGTGTGCGCCATGGCGGCCTCGATCATGACGCGCTCGAACATCGGCACGGCCTCGTCCAGGAGAGGCTTTTCTCCCGCGGTCAACCGCTCATCGGCCCATCGGCGCAGGATGATCGGCCAATCGGCCATGGCGGCAGGCCGTGACGCCGGAAGCGCCCCCCCTTGCGCGATCTCGGTCTGTGCCGCCGCACGGGCGGTGGGGCGAAGGATTTCCGGAGGCAGGTCGGAGGGCAGCACCTCGCGACCACTGGCCATGACGGTCAGCCAGCGGCAAGTGTTCTCCAACTGGCGCACATTGCCTGGCCAGTCATAGCCTTCGAGCAAGGCCAGCGCCTCCGGGGTCAGGCTCTTGAGCGGGGTTTCCAGTTCGCGCGCGGCGCGCTTGAGGAAGTGCTCGAGCAATACCGGAATGTCCTCGCGCCGCTCACGCAGGGATGGCAGCTCCAGGCGAATGACGTTGAGGCGATGCATCAGGTCTTCACGGAACAGGCCTTCGCGCACGCGGGCCGCGAGGTCCTGGTGGGTGGCGGCGATGATGCGCACATCGACCCTGACCGGGGTATGTCCACCCACCCGGTAGAACTCGCCCTCCTGCAGCACCCGCAGGAGGCGGGTCTGGAGGTCGAAGGGCATGTCGCCGATCTCGTCGAGGAACAGCGTGCCGCCATCCGCCTGCTCGAAGCGTCCGCGGCGCTGGGCCTGTGCACCAGTAAACGCACCGCGTTCGTGGCCGAACAACTCCGATTCGAGCAGATCCTTCGGAATCGCGGCCGTGTTGAGGGCGATGAACGGACCGCTACCGCGCGGGCTGTGGCGGTGCAGGGCCTGCGCGACACGCTCCTTGCCCGTACCGGACTCACCGGTAATCAGCACCGTGATGCTGGAACGCGAAAGTCGGCCGATCGCGCGAAAGACCTCCTGCATGGCGGGCGACTGGCCGATGATGCCTGTGCTCTCCTCGCCCTCCACCATCTCGCCCATGCATTCCGCCTTGCGGCTGTCGAGCGCACGCCGCACGAGGGTGACGGCCTCGTCGATGTCGAACGGCTTGGGCAGGTAATCGAAAGCCCCGCCCTCGAAGGCATGGACCGCGCTATCGAGGTCGGAATGGGCGGTCATGATGATGACGGGCAGGCGCGGATAACGCTCGTGCACCTCTCGCATCAAATCCAGGCCATCGAGGCCAGGCATGCGGATGTCACTGACGAGCACGCCAGGCTGCTGGCGGCGAAGGCTGGCGAGCACCTCGTCACCGGTTTCGAACACGCGCGGGCGAAAACCGGCCTTGCCGATGGCACGCTCCAGCACCCAGCGGATGGAGGGGTCATCATCGACGATCCAGACATCGGTCGAGATGGTCATTCTGGCGTCTCCCCGGAAGTGGTGAGCAAGGGCAGGAGGATGGTAAACACGGTTCGGCCCGGGTGGCTGGAGAACTCGATCAGTCCGCCATGCTGGGCGATCAGCGACTGGCTGATCGCCAGCCCGAGGCCGGTGCCGCCCGGGCGGCCGCTAACCATCGGGAGAAAGAGGGTGTCCTGGAGCGCGGGCGGAATGCCGGGACCGTTGTCCTCGATATCGATCCGCGCCACCAGGCGGTGGCGGGTGTTGCCGAGCGTGAACTGGCGAAGCACTCGGGTGCGGATCACGATTCGCGCGTCGGGCTGGTCCCCCACCACCTGCATCGCGTTGCGCACGATGTTGAGCACCGCCTGGATCAGCAGGTCCGGGTCGGCGTAAAGATCGGGAATGCTCGGGTCATAGTTGGTGACCAGTTGTACCGCGCCGTCCTGCATCTCCAGGCTGACCAGGCGGCGCACATGCTCCAGAGGTTCGTGCAGGTTGAGCATCCGCTTTTTCGGCAGCACATGCGGGCCGATCATGCGATCGACCAGATTGCGCAGGCGGTCCGCCTCGCGCAGGATCACCTCGGTATACTCCTGCTGCTCGGGGTCGCTCAGCTCGCCATGCAGCAGTTGGGCGGCACCGCGCAGGCCACCGAGCGGGTTCTTGATTTCATGCGCCAGACCCCGCAACAGGGTGCGGGTGGCATGCTGCTGAGCCAGCAGGTGCTCTTCACGGGCAATACGCATGTGGCGGTCCACGTCCATCATTTCCACCAGCACACCCCGACCGAGATCGGGGTCAATCAGCGGGCTGATGGCGCAGTCGACCATCACATCCCGGCCCGCCGCATGCAGCGTCATTTCCCGGAAGGTGCAGGGGTGTCCCGTCTCCAGCGAGTGAGCGAGAAGGTCCGGCAAACTGGCCTCGCCAGGCAGGATGGAGCGTACCGGCTGACGCCTTACCTGGCGCGCACTGACGCCCAGCAGGTTTTCCGCGGAGGGATTCAGGTAAACGACCTGCAAATCGGCATCAAGCCAGAGCAGGGCAATGCTCTGATGTTCAAGCAGGCGCACCGCGGGGGCGCAATCGGGCGGCATATTCATGCTCAGGACCAAAGCAAGAGTCGGGCCATGATTCAGGACCTGAGCCAACACCGAGCACGCACCGTAATGGAGCGAAGAAACCGGTGGATCAGGGCGTAGTGCGCGGTTGAGGCAAAGGCGGAGGAATCGGACTGAGCGGCTGCTGCCGCCCCGGCATCAGCAGACTCGGCCTTTGCAGACTGAAGCGCACCGGCGCCGCCTGCATCAGCACCTGCCCGGCGTTATCGAGGACCCAGGCCTCGATAACGTGCTCACCGCGCGGGACATTGTTGAGGGTGATATTGAGCCGGGCGCTTTGCTCCACCGCCGGCTGTCCATCCAGCAGCACCGTGATTCCATGCCCGAGATCCGCGCGCAAGGCCGGATGCAGATTGAGACTGACATCGACATCACCCACGGTGTTCAGCAAAGGCTCGCCTTCCGAAGGTTGGGAGATGAGAAATTCCTGATAGCCCACAAAAGGCCCTGCACCAGGCCGAACCGGTTGCTGATCCAGCACGGCAGGCGCGACCGGCATGGGAGGCACGACCACGCTGGTCGCCGGCGCGGGTTCGACCGTGATCTTTTGTGCCCCCTTGGCAGGCTTGTCGCTGAACACCACGTTTCCCTTGTCATCGACATAGCGATAGACCTCCGTCGCGAACGACGGCAAGACAAGGAAGGCCAGGAGAACAGGCAACAGGGTACGCATGAGGCTACATTAGGCCATGCCCAAAGGCATGTAAACGCCGTCGCCATGAAAAAGCCCCGCACGGGGCGGGGCTTGTTGGAACAGGAAGCGCGAAGCTTACAGGCTGTAGTACAGGTCGAATTCGACCGGATGGGTGGTCATGCGCACGCGCTGCAGCTCGGTCTGCTTGAGTTCGATGTAGGCATCGATCAGGTCGTCGGTGAACACACCGCCTTCCTTCAGGAACGCGCGGTCGGCATCCAGTGCGGCCAGAGCCTGATCCAGGGAGAAGGCAACTTCCGGAATGGCGGCCTCTTCTTCCGGCGGCAGGTCGTACAGGTTCTTGGTGGCCGCCTCGCCCGGATGGATCTTGTTCTTGATGCCGTCCAGACCGGCCATCAGCAGGGCCGCGAAGGCCAGGTACGGGTTGGCGGTGCTGTCCGGATAGCGAACCTCGATGCGGCGCGCCTTCGGGCTGGACACGAACGGGATGCGGATGGAGGCGGAACGGTTGCGGGCGGAGTAGGCCAGCTTCACCGGGGCCTCGAAGTGCGGCACCAGACGCTTGTAGCTGTTGGTGGACGGGTTGCAGAACGCGTTCAGGGCATGGGTGTGCTTGATGATACCGCCGATGTAGTACAGCGCGGTCTCGGACAAGCCGGCGTAACCGTCGCCGTTGAACATGTTCTTGCCATCCTTGGACAGGGACATGTGCACGTGCATGCCGGAACCGTTGTCACCCACGATCGGCTTCGGCATGAAGGTCGCGGTCTTGCCGTAGGTGTGGGAGACGTTGTGGATCACGTACTTGAGGGTCTGGACCTCATCGGCCTTCTTCACCAGGGTGTTGAAGGCCACGCCGATCTCGCACTGGCCGGCGGTGGCCACCTCATGGTGGTGTACCTCGACCTTCAGGCCCATGTCTTCCAGCACCAGGCACATGGCCTGACGGATGTCGTGCAGGTTGTCGACCGGCGGGACCGGGAAGTAGCCTCCCTTGACGCCCGGACGGTGGCCCATGTTGCCATCGGCGTAGACCTTCTCGGTGTTCCAGGCGGCCTCGGAGGAATCCAGCTTGACGAAGCAGCCGGACATATCAGCGCCCCAGCGAACGTCATCGAAGATGAAGAATTCGTTTTCCGGACCGAAGAAGGCGGTGTCGGCCAGGCCGGTGCTCTGCAGATAGGCCTCGGCACGCAGGGCGATGGAGCGCGGGTCGCGGCTGTAACCCTGCATGGTGTCCGGCTCGATCACGGTGCAGACGACGATCAGGGTCGGCTCTTCGCTGAACGGATCCATCAGCGCGGTGGAAGCGTCCGGCATCAGGATCATGTCGGAGGCCTGGATACCCTTCCAGCCGGCGATGGACGAACCGTCGAACATCACGCCGTTCTCGAAGGCCTCCTCGTCGACGCGAGAGGCCGGATAAGTCACGTGCTGCTGCTTGCCACGGGTGTCGGTAAAACGGAAGTCAACGAACTTGACACCGTTTTCCTTGATCATCTTTTCGACGTCGCTGGGGGTCATGAGTACCAGTCTCCAAAAGGGGCCGCGAGGGCCATGATTCAAAAACATGTGCAGTTTACCCTTGCGGGCAATAGCCGCAATTGAAGCATGAAGCGTGCCATATGGGAGTTTTCTTCCGCACGCCAGACAGGCGGCGGATGGGTGGTTCAACCACATCCTCTTGCACCATATTGGTGCTCGTGACCATTATTGGTGCACCACTTTGATCCACTGCCATATGCCGTGAATCAAAATAGACCTCACTCCATCAGAACCACCGACTTGATCAAGGCAAAGGCCGGGCTTCCCGGCCGCAGCGCGAGCCTGTCCCGCGAGTGTGCCGTGATCTCGGCAAGCAGACACTGACCATCCGCCAAGCGGCAACGCACCGTCACTCGCCCCTCGTTTGAGGGGTGCAGCTGCTCGATCACGACCGGCAGATGATTGAGGATGCTGATCCGGCTTGGCTCGTCCAGCGACAGGCTCACGTCACGGGCCAGAATACGCAGGCGGGTGGCATGACCAAGCCTCGCGCAGGGTCCGGTCAGGCGTAGTTGCACGCGCGCGTTGCCGAACGGGGTCAGGCCATCGGCATCTGTCGAACCCAGCGCGCCGTCCAGCACGGACACCGGACCCTCCTCGTCGAACAGCGGGGAATCCGGGCGAGCCAAGGCCTCGCGCAGGGGCTCGATCCGTTCGATCCGCCCATCGGCCATGAACACGACGCGATCCGCGAGGCGCTCGACCTCGATCGGAGCGTGGGTGATGTAGAGCACGGGCACGCCGGTCTCGCGCGCCAGCTCGTCGATCAGGGTCAGGAGTTCGCCCTTGGCGCGCCAGTCGAGCGCGGACAGGGGCTCGTCCATGCACAGCAGGCGCGGACGGGACAGCAGGGCCCGGGCGATGGCCACCCGCTGCTTCTCGCCGCCGGAGAGCGAGAGCACGTCGCGCTCGAGCTTGTCGGCAATGCCGACGCGGGCCGCGACCTCCTCCGCCCCCGGCCCCGAGGTCTTCGGCGCGCGCCTGAGGGCATACTCGAGATTGCCGCGCACGCTCAGGTGCGGGAACAGCGCGGCATCCTGGAACACGAAGCCGATGTCGCGCTTCTGCGTCGGCAGGCGCCAGGCTCCGTCCTGCCAGCGTTCGCCGTTGAAGCTCAGCGTGCCGCGGGTGTGCT
>JBFLVP010000002.1:0-6725 GCA_040758395.1 Pseudomonadota bacterium | reverse complement strand
TGCTCGCCCAGGATCCGCCGGATGTCTTCAACCACAACCTCGAGACCGTGCCGCGCCTCTACCGCGAGGCGCGGCCGGGAGCGGACTATGCCGGCTCGCTGCGTCTGCTCGAGGAATTCAAGGCGCGAGTGCCGCAGGTGCCGACCAAGTCCGGCCTGATGCTGGGCCTGGGCGAGACCGACGATGAGGTCATCGAGGTCCTGCGCGACCTGCGCGCCCACGACGTCGACATGCTCACGCTCGGCCAGTACCTGCAGCCGAGCGTCCACCACCTGCCGGTGAAGCGCTACGTCTCGCCGGAGGAGTTCGATCGGCTGGCGGACATTGCCCGTGGCCTCGGCTTCCGCCACGTGGCCAGCGGGCCGCTGGTGCGCTCGTCCTACCATGCCGAGCATGGCGGGCTCCAGGTGCTCGACGGCGTCCCGTGATGCAGCCTGCGGCCGGTGCTCCCGGGCACCTCGGCCGGAACTGAGATACAGTCCTTCCATTCTTCTTGGCCAGGGAAGCCTTCACATGACGTCTGCACGGGAGAGGGGGCAGCAACAGCAAGGCGAATCGCTGACCTCCCGGATCACCAGCATCAACATGATGGCCACCGGCGTGGCCGTCCTGCTGGCCTGCGTGATCCTGGTCGGCATCGAGTCCCTCTTCCTGCGCGGCAGCATGCTCGACGATCTCCGGGTGCAGGCGAGCATCATCGGTGACAACGAGGCGGCCCCGCTGGTGTTTGGCGACGGGGAGGCTGCCCGGAAAATCCTGCATACCCTGGGGGCCTCGCCCGCCATCCTGGAGGCGGATCTGCTGGCTGCCAACGGTATCCCCCTGGCAACTTACCGCCAGCCGGGATGGGAAAGCGGGGGCAACGGCGGCGAGGAGGCCCTGTCTGCGTTCCTCCTGCCGCCGTTCGTGGACATCGAGCAGCCGATCGATCTCGACGGCCAGCAGATCGGCACCCTGCGCCTGCGCGCAAGCATGCGGCCCCTCTACCGGCGCCTGCTGGTTTACGCCGGCAGCACCCTGGCCATCGCCCTCGGGGTGATGCTCGGCGCGTTCCTGCTCGTCAGCCGGATGCGCCGCAACGTCGTGCATGCCGAGCAGCGATTGCGGTTCCTTGCCCACACCGACCCGGTCACCCGCCTCCCCAACCGCCACGTCTTCAACGAACGGCTGGCGCTCGCGGTGCAGGAGGCCGAGCTGAGCGGGGAGAGCATGGCCCTGCTCATGCTCGACCTCGACGACTTCAAGCTGGTCAACGACTCCTTCGGTCATCCGAGCGGCGACGTCCTGCTCGCGGAGGTCGCGCGCCGTCTCGAGAAGGGGCTGCGTCACACCGATTTCGTCTGCCGCCTGGGGGGGACGAGTTCGCGGTGCTCGTGGCGGATCCCGAGGTCCCCGGCGCGGCGGTGCACGTGGCGCGGAAGATCCTGGACATCCTCACGACGGCGCCGTTCCTCGTGGGTAGCGAGGAGGTTTTCGCGTCGACCAGCGTCGGGGTCAGCTTTTTCCCCCAGGATGCGGAGGATGCGCACGAACTCATCCGCAATGCGGATGCCGCCCTCTACGCAGCCAAGGCCAGGGGCAAGCGCACGTTCGAGCTGTTCTCGCCCGGCATGAACCTGTGCGCCAGGGAGCGCCTGAACCTGGAGGCGCACCTGCGCCGTGCCCTCGAGCACGAGGAGTTCGTGCTGCATTACCAGCCCCAGATCGAGATCGACACGGGGCGGGTGGTCGGTGTCGAGGCCCTGGTGCGCTGGAACAGCGCGGAACGGGGGATGGTGCCGCCGAACGAGTTCATCCCGCTGGCCGAGGAGAGCGGCCTGATCGTGCCGCTGGGCGAGTGGGTGCTGCGCACGGCCTGCGCCCAGGCGGCCGCCTGGCGGGCGATGGGCCTTCCGCCCCTGTGCATGGCGGTCAACCTTTCGGCGCGCCAGCTCGACGGCGACGGTCTGGAGAGGCTGGTCGCCGATGTCCTCGCGCAGACCGGGATGTCGCCGGAGTGGCTGGAGCTCGAGATCACCGAAAGCGCGTTGATGCGGGACGCCCAGGCGAACGCCGAGTTGCTTGAGCGGATCAGCTCGCTGGCGGTCAGGCTCTCGGTCGACGATTTCGGCACCGGCTACTCGTCCATGGCCTACCTGAAGCGCTTTCCCCTCAGCAAGCTGAAGATCGATCGAAGCTTCGTGACCGACCTCACCACCCATGCCGACGACAGGGCCATCGTCTCCGCCATCATCGCCATGGCGCATACCCTGGGCATGCAGGTGATCGCAGAGGGTGTGGAGACGGAGGGGCAGCGGGATGCGCTGCTGGCCATGGACTGCGACCTGCTCCAGGGGTATCTCTGCAGCAGGCCCCTGCCCGCGGAGGCGATTCCCAGGCTGCTGGCTGCCGGATGCGTGCCGGCCTGGGCGGTCAGCGGATCACCCGCCGCGCCAGCTTGAGGAGCTGGGAGCTCAGCTGCAGCCCGGCCTGCTGCGCGCTCTGCAGGTTGACCTCGAACTGGATCCGGTCGATATCCCGTACCAGGCCGATCATCCCCCCGGCCTCGGCGAACCCGTCGATCTCGCTGACGGTCAGGGTAGCGCTTGCCGCCGCGCTGGCGAGTGCCACATGCATCTTCCTCTTCTCGCTCTCCCCGACGACCAGCACCTGGCAGGCCCCGGCGTCCTTGAGTTTTGACAAGCTCTGCACGCGGACAGGGCGCCCCCGGGCGCTCTTGCCATCGATGTTGGCCAGCGCATCGAGCAGGGGGTCGGTGCTGCCCAGCAGGCACAGCTGGATCGGCGCGCCTGGCGAGGGGAAGGCGGATGCCGGCCATTCCGCGAACCGGATGAAGTTGTAGACGAAGGCCGCCTTGACCTCGGGCTCCGGTGCGGGGAGTTGGGCCTCGCTCCAGCGCGGGTAGGCGAGGCCGGTCCAGGCGAGGGCGACGAGGAACAGGCCGGCAAGGGGGCGGTGCATCGACATGGTGTTCAGAACGGCAGCACGGCCTTGAGCCGCCAGGTCCGGCCGTCCTGCGCCATCACCTCGCGCTCTGGAACGCCCGGGTCGATCACCTGGTCGTCGTAACGCTTGTCGAAAAGGTTGTACAGGCCGAGGCTCAGCTGCAGTCCCCCGGGGCGCGGACGGTAGCCTAGGACGAGGTCCGCCAGGCCGAAGCCGCCGACATGCCCGGTCGTGGTGGCCCGGGCGCTGGTGTACGCATACCTCGCCCCGAGGCCCCAGCGGGTGTCGAGCGGGAGGTACAGGTTGGCGTTGAGGAGGTGGCGCGGGACGAGGTTGAGGGCGGTTTCCGTTCGGTCGGGGGCATGCTGGGCCGAGTAGTTCGCGCGCAGGTGTACGCCGTTGGCCCAATGGCGCTCGAGTCCGAGCTCCAGCCCTTCGGCGCTGACCGGCCCCTGGTTGCGGTACTGGTAGAGGCCGCTGTCCGGATCGGCTTGCTGCACGATCCAGTCGTCGATGCGGTAGTGGTAGACCGATCCCGTCAGGCGCAGGCCCGGGGCCGGGCGGTGCTCGACCACGGCCTCGATGGAGCGGATGCGCTCCGGCTCGAGGCCGGGGTTGACCGTCTGCTGGTCGGGGAAGGCATAGAAGCGCTCGTACACGTTCGGGGTGCGGAAGGCGCTGCCGTAGAGCAGCTTCAGGGTCGTGTCGTCGGCAAGGCGATGGATCAGCGCGAGGCGGGGATTGATCTCGCCATGCTCGGCATCGAAATGGTCGTAGCGGAGGCCGGCGCTGAGGAGCCAGCGCTCGGTCAGGGCGAATTCGTCCTGCAGGTAGGCCCCCCAGCGTTGGCTGCCGCGCCGGTCGTCGAGGAACAGGGCAGAGGGCTCCTCGTCGAAATTGCTCTGATCCTGGCGCAGGTTGTCCTGGTATTCGAGCCCGTAGGCCAGCTTGTGCCGGTCCAGGCTGGAGAGCAGCCGGAGCTCCGCGCCCCACCACCGGCCACGGCCGACGTCCTTGTTGAGCGTGGTGGAGAGGTCGTCGTTGGCGTACAGGTAGTCGCCCTTGTAGCGGTAGTCGCCGTAGTACAGCCTGGCGCTGGCCTGCGTCACTCCGCCCAGCTCGAACTCGCGCGAGAGGCTGGCGAGGGTCATCTCGTCGAGGATGCGCGAACGCGGGTCGTCGAACACGGTGTCCCATGCCCCGCCGGTGAGCCCCTTGTCGCGCGAGGAGTGCATGAGGCTGAGGCCCCACTCGCCGTAGTTCGCCCTGGCGAAGAATTTGCGCCATTGCTCGCCATCGGTCCCGGTGGTGCGGCCATGGTTGGTCTCGGGGGCGTCGAACTCCGGGAAATAAAGGTTGGGGCCCTCGCGGTGCAGGCCGCTTGCGGACAGAAGGATGTCGATGCCGGAGGCGGAATGGTGGCCCCAGCTCAGCCTGCCCTCCCTCCCGCCATGGCTGGAGATGGCGGCCGCGCCCTCGCCGCCGCCCACCTGGGCACCGCGGCGGGTGATGACGTTGACCACGCTGAACAGCGCGTTGCTGCCGTAGAGCGAGGAGGCCGGGCCGCGGACGATCTCCACCCGGTCGATCAGGTCCACATCGAGCGGGAACTCTCCGCCGATGGCCCCGGTGTCGTAGATGTTGTCGTTCACCCGGTGACCGTCCACCAGCACCAGCAGGCGGGTGTTGTAGTCTCCGGCGGGGGAGAATCCGCGCACCCCGACGTACTCGTACTGGCGGTCACGGGTGATGTGGAAGCCGCGCACGCTGCCCAGGATGTCGGCCAGGGTGCGATAGCCGAAGCGCTGGATCTCGGCGGAGGTGACGACGGATACCGCGGCGGGGGCGTCCGAGAGCAGCTGGCTGTAGCGGGAGGCGCTCACCACCTCGACCCCCATCAGCTGCTCGAGGGAGTACTGGGTGAGGTCGTCCCGGGGCTGCTCCGCCTGCACCGCAAGGGGGAGGGCGACGAGCAGGCAGGACAGGATGCGGCGGGAACGAAGTCGCTGGTCGTGGTCCATGTTTCACCTCCTGCTTCCTGTGCGCCGGGTTGTCGGGGCCGCTGACGGTCGTCCCGGGGTGCGGGCATCGGCATATAATGCGTTCCCCTATCGACCCCGGCAACGTCGCCCCTGTACTGGTCCGTCTCACCATCATGCTCGACAACCTGCTGCATGCTTCGCTGACTCCGCTTGTTCTCGCCGGGGCGCTGGCCCTTGCGCTCCTGCTCGCGGGGCTGGGCGCGGTCATGATCTTCCGCCACCGGCGCGACCCGCGCACCGCCGCGCGTCGCGTGCAGGTGATGCTGCGCGCCTCCGGCCTGCCGCATGTGCGTGACGTCGTCATCCCGGACTACGTGGGTGGCTACACCCAGGTGGATCATCTGCTGCTGACGCCGGGCGGGATCGTGCTGCTGGAATGGCAGCATTTCGACGGCATCGTGCATGGCACCGCCCACACCCTGAACTGGTCCCGTTTCGAGGGGGGGCGCCGGCATGATTTCGACAACCCTTTCCGCCGCCTGCAGACGCTTGCCGAAACCCTGGCCGCGCTGGTGCCCGGGACGCCCATCCAGCTGCGGCTGGTGGTCAGCGGCCCGGTCCGCTTCCATCGCGGCCTGCCGGAGGGGGTGCTGACCCTGGCGGGCCTGGGCGATTATCTGGCCGCCCGGGCCGGCAGCATCCCGGCCGACCAGCTCGAGCGATGGCATGCCCTGCTCAGCCGCGTGGCCTGCGATCCCGTCGCCCCGTTTGGAGCGCGCCCTCCGGCCCCGGCGGTGGCGCCGGGGATCACCACCCCCGCCTGAGGCCCCGCGATGCCGATCCAGCCACCCGATGCCAGCCGCGACCCGGTGACCGCCCTGCTCGAACTGATGGCCGCCCTGCGCCACCCTGGGCACGGCTGCCCGTGGGACGTGAAGCAGAGTTTCGCCACCATTGCCCCCTACACCCTGGAGGAGGCCTGCGAGGTGCTGGATGCCATCGCCCGCGGGGACATGGATGAGTTGCGCGAGGAGCTGGGGGACCTGCTGTTCCAGGTCGTCTACCACGCACGCATGGCGGAGGAAGCCGGTCATTTCGACTTCCAGGACGTGGCGCGCGGGCTGGTGGAGAAAATGGTGCGCCGCCACCCGCACGTGTTCGGCGAGGTCAGGCATGAGGACGAGGCCGGCCTGAAGGCCGCGTGGGAGGCGCAGAAGACCCTTGAGCGCGAGCGCAAGGGACAGCCGGACCAGCCCCCCGGTGCGCTCGACGGGGTCGCGCTGGCCCTGCCGGCGCTCACCCGTGCGGTCAAGCTGCAGAAGCGGGCCGCGCGCGAGGGCTTCGACTGGCCGGATGCGGATGCCGTGTGGCCCAAGATCGACGAGGAACTGGCCGAGCTGCGCGCAGGGCTAGCGGCGGGGGATGCGGCG
This sequence comes from Pseudomonadota bacterium, assembly GCA_040758395.1. Taxonomy (GTDB): domain Bacteria; phylum Pseudomonadota; class Gammaproteobacteria; order Halothiobacillales; family Halothiobacillaceae; genus Thiofaba. The sequence continues at coordinate 367 of JBFLVP010000002.1, read as the reverse complement.
AACATCGCGGAGGAGGTGGGTGACGTCCTGTTCGCCATCACCAATCTCGCCCGCAAGCTCGGTGTCGATCCCGAGGCCGCCCTGCGCGGCTGCAATGCCAAGTTCGAGCGCCGCTACCGCGGCATGGAGGCCGCGGCCGCCGCACGGGGTGTCCGCCTGGCCAACCTGACGCTGGAAGAGCAGGAGGCGATCTACCGCGAGGTCAAGCGACGCGGGGCCTGACGCTGCCCCAAAGCCTTCCTTAGGTGTTGTGTCTCGGATGATTCGCTAATTGGTCATCGGCGTGGTTTACTTCTGGCCCGAGAGGTCATGCGGGAGCTGAAGCGATGCATCTGAGGCTGCACAAGAACGCGACCACGACACCACG
>JBFLVP010000001.1:0-152988 GCA_040758395.1 Pseudomonadota bacterium | reverse complement strand
CCCCTGCGGGGTACGGCCCTCGAGATCGGCTCTCGAGAGCCCGACGGCGCTGTTGTCTACGATTATCGTTCAGCGCGGGCAGGACCGCTCCGGCAGGGGCCTGGGGGTCGTGCTGGCCTTATGGCAGTTCGACCTTGATCGGCGGCATCCAGCCTTCCTTGCGATGCTCGGCCACCACGGTAGTGTAGACGCCGCCGCGCACGTTCCATTCGCCGGTCACGCGCATGTAGCGCGGGTCGGTGGCCGCCACCAGGTCGGTCAGGATGCGGTTGGTCATCGCCTCATGGAAGCCGCCTTCCTCGCGGAAGGACCACATGTACAGCTTGAGTGCCTTGAGTTCGACGCACTTCTGGTCGGCGATGTAGTCGATGTAGATGGTGGCGAAATCCGGCTGGCCGGTCTTCGGGCAGATGCAGGTGAACTCCGGTACGCGGATGCGGATGGTAAAATCGCGCTCCGGGTTCGGGTTGCCGAAGGTTTCGAGTTCTTTGGACGGGCGGGTGGACATGCTTTTTTCTCGAGTCATGAATTGGATGGCGCAAGTATAAGCCAATGCGTCTGAGCGCCCTTCGTCTGGCCGGGTTCAAATCCTTCGTCGAGCCCACCGAGATCCATTTTCCTTCCGAACTGGTCGGCATCGTCGGCCCGAACGGCTGCGGCAAGTCCAACACCCTGGACGCGGTGCGCTGGGTGATGGGCGAGTCCTCGGCCAAGCATCTGCGCGGCCAGTCGCTGGACGACGTGATCTTCGCCGGCAGCGGCAACCGCAAGCAGGTCGCCCAGGCCTCGGTCGAGCTGGTGTTCGACAACAGTTCCGGCACCCTCAAGGGTCCCTGGGCGCGGCCTGGCGAGATCAGCGTGCGCCGCGTGCTGACCCGCGACGGCCAGTCGAAATACTTCCTCAACGGCACCCGCTGCCGGCGCAAGGACATCGCTGACCTGTTCCTCGGCACCGGCCTCGGCTCGCGCAGCTACGCGATCATCGAGCAGGGCCAGATCAACCGCCTGATCGAGGCGCGTCCTGAGGAGATGCGCGCCACCCTGGAAGAGGCGGCGGGCATTTCGCGCTACAAGGAAAAGCGGCGCGAGACGGAAAGCTCGATCCAGCACACCCGCGAGAACCTCGCCCGTATCGACGACCTGCGCGACGAGTTGGGCCGCCAGCTCGACAAGCTGGAGCGGCAGGCGAAAACCGCCGAACGTTTCCGCCAGCTGCAGGCCGACGAACAGAGGCTGGCGCTGGCCGTCCAGGCCCTGCAGTGGCGCCGCTTGCAGGCCGAGCAGGCCGCCGAGCAGGCACGCCTGGAGGTCGAGGAGGCCGCCCTGATGGCCGCGCAGGCTGAGCAGCAGCAGGCCGCCGTGGGGGTCGATGCGGCGCGGAGGCAGGAGGCCGAGCGTCAGGAAGCCCTGCATCAAGCCCAGGCCGCCGCCTATGCCCAGGGCGCCGAGGTGGCGCGGCTGGAGCAGGCCCTGCGCCATGCGCGCGAGTTGTGCGCGCGGCTGGAGCAGGAACATCAGGCGCTCGCCAGGGAAAGCGAGGCTCATGCGCGGCAGGAGGGCGAGGCCCGCGAGCAACTGGCACGCCTGACGCTGGAGCTCGACGTGGCGGAGGGGAGCCTGGCCCCACTCGAAGCGGCTTTGGCGGCGGCGCAATCCGTCCTGGTCGAGGCCGAGCAGGGCGCTACCCAGGCGCGCCAGGCCTTCGAACAGGCCCAGGCGCGGGCGCAGGAGCCCGCCCAGCAGGTGCGGGTCGAGCGGACCCGGCTCGAGCACGCCGAGCGTCAGCTCCAGGCCGTGCGCGAGCGCCGTCAGAGGCTGCGCATCGAGCAGCTCGAGGACGAGACCCGTCGGCTGGAGGCCGATCTGGCCGATGCGCATGCCGCGCACGAGGCCTTGAATCAGGCCATCGCCGCCCAGGAGCAGGGTCATGACGAGCGTGAGGAGGCCATCCAGGCGGCCCGCGGCACCCTCGTTCGGGCCGAGTCGGAGGCCGAGGGCCTGCGTCGTGAGGAGGCCGGCGGGGCCGCCGAACTGCGCGCCCTGAGGGTACTGGAACAGGCGCAGTCGGGCGATGAGTCGCCAGCCCTGCGGGACTGGCTGAAGCGCCACGGGCTGGGCGAGGGGCGCGCCGGCGAGCGGGTTCAGGCCGCGCCGGATTGGGCCGAGGCGCTGGATGCCGCGCTGGGCGAGGCCCTGCGCGCGGTGCCGGTCGAGTCGCTGGATGCCTGGCGGGCGTCGGCGGACGATGACGCGGCGCGCGGGCTGTGGCTGGTCGAGCCCGGAGTCGCATCAGCCGACGGGCTGCTGCAAGGGGAGCTGGCCGAAGCCTTGCTGGGCGGGCTGCGGCCGATCGGGTCGCTGGACGAGGCCCTCGCGCGCCGCCATGAGTTGGGCTCCGGCGAGAGCTGGCTGACGCTTGAAGGCGAGCGGATCAGCCGCCATGCCTGGCGGCGTCCGGCGGCGCGGGAAGCCGGAGCGGGCGCGCTCGCCCGCCGCCTGCGGCTGGAGGCGGTCGAGGTGGCCTTGGCGGCCATCCGGCCGCGTCTGGCCGAAGCGCAAGCTCTCGCCCAGCAGTCGCGCCAGGCGCTGAACGCGCTGGAGGGGCAGATCGCCGCCGCCCAGCGTGAGCTGCGCGAGGCCCTGCGTCGTCAGGGCGAGGCGGCGACCCGGGTCGAACAGGTGCGGCTGCGACTGGAACAGGCCCAGGGTCGCTTGCGCGGCCAGCGGCGCGAGCAGGACGAGACCGGCGCGGAGCTTGCGCGGCTCGAGTCCCAGCGCGAGGCGCATCGCAATGCGGTGGCCGAGCTGGAAGCGGCCCAGCGCGAGCAGGAGGGCCGTCTGACCGAGACCCGCGCGGCCCGCGACGCGGCCGAGCGTGCGCTCGGCCAGGCCCGCGAGGCCGCGCGTGAGGCCGAGCGCCAGGCGCAGGCCGCGCAGGCGAAGGGGCAAGCCCTGGAGCGTGAGCGCGAGTTGCGCAGCCAGGCCCTGCGCCAGCACGAGGCCCAGTCGGAGCGCTTGGAGGCGCGCCGCCTCGCCCTGGCGGAGCGCAAGGTCGAGGCGGATACGCCGCTCGCGGACATGGCGGAGGCTCTGGCGCGGGCACGCGAGGGGGAAACGAGGGCGGCGGCCGCGTTGAGTGCCGCCCTTGCAGGCTTGACCGAGACGCAGGACGCTGCCCGCCAGGCCCAGGAGGCTTTGCTGCGCGCCGAGCGTGGGCTCGATGTGGCGCGTCAGGCGGTGGAGGGGCGTCGTCTGACCGTGCAGGCGCTGGCGCTGCGCGCCGAGGGGCCGGGCGTGGTGGTCGCGGAGGCGGGCGAGCTGGCCATCGAACAGGCGTTGGCTCCGTTGGCGGGGCTGGACGTGGAGGCGGTCGCCGCACGGCTGGAGGAGACCCGTGCCCGCATCGGCCGCTTGGGTGCGGTCAACCTCGCCGCGCTGGAGGAGTTCGAGGAGGCACGCCAGCGCAAGGGGTATCTGGACACCCAGCAGGCCGATCTTGTCGAGGCGCTGGCGACCCTCGAGGCGGCCATCGCGAAGATGGACCGCGAGACGCGCGGCCGTTTTCGCGAGACTTTCGAGGCGGTCAACGCCAAGCTCGGGGAGATGTTCCAGCAGCTGTTCGGGGGCGGCGAGGCTTATCTGTCACTCACCTCGGAGGATTGGCTGGAGGCGGGGGTGGCGCTGATGGCGCGACCGCCGGGCAAGAAGGTCAGCCACATCCATTTGCTCTCGGGCGGCGAAAAATCGCTCACCGCCATCGCCCTGGTGTTCGCCATCTTCCAGCTGAACCCCGCGCCGTTCTGCCTGCTGGACGAGGTTGATGCGCCGCTGGATGAGGCGAATGTGGGGCGATTCTGTGCTATGGTGCGGGCCATGGCCGAACGCGTGCAGTTCATCTTCATCACCCACAACAAGACCACTATGGAACTGGCTCGTCAGCTTGTCGGGGTGACCATGCGGGAGGCCGGTGTATCGCGCATCGTGGCGGTCGACCTCGATGCCGCCGTCCGGTTGCTGGATTCCTGATTAGTTAGCGAGAGGAAAGCATGGAGGATTTGCGTTGGATCCTTCTCGGGCTGGGGGCTGTGGTGCTCGTCGGCCTGTATCTCTTCAGCCGCAAGCGTCGCGCTGATGCCGGCATGCCTTTTGGCGATGCGCCCGCGCATGACCCGCTGGATGTGGTTTCCGCGCCCACCGCGCGCCGCAGCGAACCGCTGATCGAGGACATCACCGGCTGGACCGAGGAGGGTACCGGTCCGGTCCGCCGCAGACCGCTGGACGACGACAGCATCCCGCATCGCCCCGGACAGCGCCGCACCCCGCGCTTCAGTCACGAGGCCGTCCCACGCGAATTCCAGGCCAGCCTGCCGCTCGGCGCCGATGAGGCCGATGTCCGTCTGGACGATGAGCATGCCCAGGGCGAAGCCGCATTGGCGCGGGAAGCCCCCAGCGTGGTACCGATCTATCTTCTCGCGCGCGATGAGCAGGGCTTTTCCGGCGCCGAGCTGATCGCGGCCTTTGCCCGCCACGGCTTCGAATTCGGCGAGATGGACGTCTACCACCATGCCGACAGCGCCGGGCACGTCCTGTTCAGCCTGATGAACGGCGTGGCACCCGGTACCTTCGACCCGACCGCCCTGCCGGAGCAGCGCACCCCGGCGCTCGCCCTGTTCCTGCGCCTGCCGATCGCCGCCGCTCAGCCCGTGCTCGTGTTCGAGCAGTTCCTCGATATCGCCCACCGTCTGGCCGATGAACTGAACGGTATGTTGCTCGATGATCGCCGCGAAGAGATATCTTCCGAGTCCATCGATCGCATGCGCGAGATTGCACTGGACTGACCGCTTTTCACGGTCTGCGCCCATGAAAAAGGCCGGGATCATCCCGGCCTTTGTGTTTCCAGCGGGGGCTGGATCAGAACTTGTAGTGCAGACCCAGCTGGATGACCGGGTAGAACTTGGCGTCCTTGATCTCGTCGTTCAGATTGTTGCGCTCTGCGGCAAGGTCGCTCTGGAACTGAGCGTCGTCCTCGACCGGAATGCCGTTGACGGTACCGGTTGCGGTCAGATCGGTGTTGGGTTCGCCGGTGAACATCACACCCAGGTCGAAAGAGACGCTCCAGTTGGAGCCCTTGCCGACGGCGTTGCCCCAGCCGATGCCGACATAGGGGGCGAACTTGCGCCAGTCGATGCTGGCATCGACCTGGCCATCGATCACGTAGTCAACGTCGTTGATGGTGTAGGTGGCGGGCAGTGTATTCGGCTTGGCCTTCGCCTTGACCTCGTTGCCGTTGTACATGGCGCCCGCGCTCAGGCGGAAGCTGCCGCTGAATGGGAACCAGTCCACGGTGACTCCGCCGTTGCGCAGCTTGAGGTTGCCTTCGTAATCGATGTTGTCTTCGGTGAAATCGTAATCGTAGTCAAGGCCACGCAGGGTGCCACGCAGGTTGAAGTCCTTGGCGACGCCATAGGTGACTTCGGCGCCGAAGCCGGCTGTTCCCGCCACGAGACCCGCGGCGATATCGCCCGCCATGGCGGGGCTTGTCGAGGCTGCCATCAGGGCTGCGAGAAGAAGGCGCTTTTGCATCATGTTTTTCCATAATGTTTGGTGAATGCTCCTGATTTCTGGAGCGTCCATATGGCTTAGAATCAGCCGCCGCCTTTTTAGCCAGAGTTCCGGGCATGCCGCAAGCAAAAAACGACAACCAGGTGTTGCGTGAACGCCTCGCCGAGCTGCGCCGCGCGATCGCCCGGCACGATCACGCCTATTACGTGCTCGACGCACCCACCATCCCGGATGCCGAATACGATCGCCTGATGCGCGAGCTGCGCGAGATCGAGGCCGCGCACCCGGACTGGGTCACGCCGGATTCGCCCAGCCAGCGCGTGGGGGGGGCGCCCCTGTCCGGCTTTGCCGAGGTGCGCCATGCGGTGCCGATGCTCTCGCTCGACAACGCCATGGACGAGGATGAGCTGACGGACTTCGACCGCCGCGTGCGCGACCGGCTCGGCACCGACGAGGCCGAGTACAACGCCGAGCCCAAGATTGATGGCCTGGCCATCAGCCTGCGCTACGAGGACGGCGTGCTCGTGCGTGCCGCCACCCGGGGCGATGGCGAGCGTGGCGAGGACGTGACCGCCAACGTGCGTACCGTGCGCGCCATTCCCCTGCATTTGCAAGGCGAGGGCTGGCCGCCGGTGCTGGAGGTGCGCGGCGAGGTCTACATGCCGCGCAAGGGTTTTGACGATCTCAATGCGCGACTGGAAAAGGCGGGCGAGAAGGTCTTCGCCAACCCGCGCAACGCCGCCGCCGGCAGCCTGCGCCAGCTCGATTCGCGCATTACCGCCACCCGTCCGCTGAGCTTCTTCGCCTACGGCTGGGGCGAGGTGGATGGACTCGAGCTTCCCGAACGGCACAGCGCGATGTTGGCCCGCCTGCGCGAATGGGGGCTGCCGGTCAATCCGCTGAATGCCGTGGTGCGCGGCGCGGCAGGCGCCCATGCGTACGCCGCCGGCATCCTTGGCAAGCGCGACGGCCTCGATTACGAGATCGACGGCGCGGTCTTCAAGGTCGACCGCCTCGCCGACCAGCAGGCGCTCGGTTTTGTCGCCCGCGCGCCGCGCTGGGCCGTGGCCTTCAAGTTCCCGCCGGAGGAGGAACTGACCGAACTGCTGGACGTGGAGTGGCAGGTCGGCCGCACCGGGGCGCTGACCCCGGTCGCTCGGCTCAGGCCCGTGCATGTCGGCGGCGTGGTGGTCAGCAATGCCACCTTGCACAACATGGACATGATCCGCCAGAAGGATGTGCGGGTGGGCGACACTGTGATCGTGCGTCGGGCCGGCGACGTGATTCCCGAGATCGTCGGCAGCGTGGCGGAGCGCCGCCCCGTCGATGCGCGCGAGATCATCGCACCAACCGTTTGCCCGGTGTGTGGCTCGCATGTCGAGCAGGTCGAGGGCGAGGCCGTCGCCCGCTGCACCGGCGGCCTCTACTGCCCGGCCCAGCGGCGCGAGGCCATTCGCCACTTCGCCGCGCGGCGGGCCATGGATATCGACGGGCTGGGGGAAAAGATCATTGCCCAGCTCGACGAGGCGGGCCTGGTCAAGCGCTTGGATGACCTCTACCGGCTGAAGCTGAAGGATGTGGCCGCGCTTGACCGGATGGCGGAAAAATCCGCGCAAAACCTGCTGGATGCACTGGAGAAGTCCAAGCACACCACGCTGGCGCGCTTTCTCTACGCGCTCGGCATCCGGGAGGTCGGCGAGGCCACCGCGCAAGCGCTGGCGCGCCACTTTGGCGGGCTTGACGGGCTTATGGCCGCCGATCTGGATAACCTGATGCAGGTGCCGGACGTCGGCCCGGTGGTTGCCGCGCATGTGGTCGGGTTTTTTGCCGAAGCGCACAACCGGGAGGTCATCGACGGCCTGCTGGAGGCAGGCATCCACTGGGATGCGCCTGCCGAATCCAGGGGCCCGCAGCCGCTGGCGGGCAAGACCTACGTCATCACCGGTACCCTTGAAGTCATGACTCGCGAGGAGGCCAAGGCCGCGCTGGAGGCCCTCGGTGCCAAGGTGACCGACAGCGTCTCCAGGAAGACCACGGCCCTGATCGCGGGCGAGGCGGCGGGCAGCAAGCTGGCCAAGGCGGAAAAACTTGGCATCCCGGTGTTGGACGACGAGGCCCTGGCCGAGCTGCTGGCCAATCAATAACCAAAACCTGAACTCAACAACCACCCCTTTTGACAGGGATATCAGATACGCATTGGCTTGAATAGTCTTCGAGAATTATTATCATTCTTCTTGCTATGCGCATTGCAAGAAGATCAACCGCCTTCAGGAGCCTCACATGCTGATCCGTACCCTTGCCCTGTCCTCCATCATCCTCTTTTCCGGCGCCGCCTGGGCTGGCCCTGACTGCACCGAAGAGCCCAAGAGCAAATGGCTGCCGCCGGCCGAGGTGCTGTCCAAGGCGATGAAGGAAGTCACCGAGATGAAGCTGTTCAAGGTGACCAGCGGCAACTGCTACGAGATCTACGGCTGGAACGCCAACGGCGACAAGCTGGAGATCTACTACCATCCGGTCACTGGCGAGGCCGTCAAGCGCGGCAGCTGGTAAGGCAGGCGCTGTGGAAGCGCCGAATCATCCGGATGGCGTCATTGCGAGCGATCATGCCTTGAACCACGAGGCCGAAGGCCGTGGTGGGAAGCCATCCACGGCGCTTGCTGGGTCAGTGACGCATGGATCGCCACATCGCTTCGCGCCTGAAAGCGCCGTCGGGAACGGCGCTGGGCCGCAAAGCGGACCCGGAGGGAGCCGGGCAGGATTGCCCGGCATCCGCGATGACGGGGTCATGCAGAATCTTCCTGTGCGCTCGGGGCCCGTCTGGCCGCTGCCCCAGCGGTTGATCCACTGGGGGCTGGTGCTCGGCTTCGGCCTCGCCTGGTGGTCCAGCGAGGGCAATGACACGCTCCATGAATGGAGCGGCTACGCCCTCGCGGCGCTGGTGGCGGCCCGGGTCGCGCTGGGTTTTGGCAAGCATCCCGCCGCGCGCTGGGATGTGTTCTTCGCCAAGCTGGCCCGGCTGCCTGCCGCTCTGGCCGGGCGGGGCGGCGCGTATGCCGGCCTGAGTCCAACGGGCGCGGTCTCTGCCCTGGTCTTGCTGGTGTTGATGCTGGCGACGGCGGTCACCGGCTGGATGCTGACGCTCGACGCGTTCGTCGGCGATGAGGGCGCCGAGCTGCGGCACACCTGGTCGTTCAACCTGCTGCAAGGCTGGATCGCCTTGCATGTGCTGGCCGTGCTGTTCGTCAGCCTGCGTCAGCGCCGGAACCGGATTGCGGCCATGATCCTGGGCGGCCGGCGCGAGGCGGATCACCTCCGCCAGGCGGCTGCGCGGGACTGATCTTAACGTGAAACAACGCGAAGCGTTACCTCGTCCCCCTCTCCCGCAAGCGGGCTCTCGAGCGCCGTACCCCGAAGGGGCTTGGGGCATGGATGCCCCAAGGGTGCGAGAGGAGGGACCAAAGGGCAGGGGTGAGGGAAACGGACAGGGCGAGGAGCCGTTTCATGCCCTGGGGCGGCGAGCCGCCATGTCCGTTAGCTCTTCTCCACCTGCTTGAGCAGGGCATCGAAGCTCTGCTGGAACAGGCGCACGCCGTCGGACTGCAGTTCGGCGGCAATCTCCCCGTCCATGTGAATGCCCAGCGTGCTCAGGTGGCCGTAGTGAGCCTCGGCGTCCGTCAACAAGGGGGGCGTCCGGCGTTCGATCCGGGCGTGATCCGCCAGCGCGGCGAGGGTGACGTCCGGCAGGGTGTTGATGGTGTCCGGCAACATCACGTCCTCCACGTACAGCAGGTCGCTGTAGGCGGGGTTCTTGGTCCCGGTGCTGGCCCACAGCGGTGTCTGCGGGCGCGCGCCGCGTTCGTGCAGATCGGCGAACGCGGGACCGTGGTAGATCTCCTGGTACAGCGCATAGGCGCGGGTTGCGAGCGCGAGCGCCGCCTTGCCCTGCAGGGCCTTGGCCTCGGTGGTGCCGAGCGCGGCGAGGCGGCTGTCGACCAGGGTGTCGACCCGGCTGAGGAAGATGCTGGCAACGCTGCGCACCGCGAACGGGTCGTGGCTGTGCGCCAGCCAGCGGCGCAGACCGCGCAGATGGGCCTCGAACACTGCGCGCAGCTGCTCGAGCCCGAAGATCAGGGTGACGTTGACCTTGAAGCCGCGCGCGGTCAGCTCCTCGAATGAACGCACGCCTTCGGCCGTGGCGGGCACCTTGATCATCAGGTTGTCGCGCGCGGCCAGCAGGCGCAGACGGGTGGCGGCGGCGATGGTGCCGTCGATGTCATGCACCAGCGCGGGCGAGACTTCCCAGCTCACGTAGCCGTCCACCCCTTCGCTCGCTTCCCACAGCGGGGTCAGCAGGTCGCAGGCCATCTGCACGTCGCGCACCACCAGCTGTTCGTAGGTTTCTTCGATGTCGAGCGTGGTCTGGTGCAGGTTGCGCAGGTCCGCCCGGTAGTAGGCCGGGGTTTCGCGCAGGGCCTTGTCGAGGATGCTGGGGTTGGAGGTGACGCCGCGGATGCCCAGCCGGTCGACGGCGTGCTTCAGCCGCCCCTCCAGCAACAGGCCGCGCGAGAGGTTGTCCAGCCAGAGGCTCTGGCCGGTGATGTGATGGTAACTGCCGAGGTCCTGCATGATCGTCATCCCGATCGTTTCCTTGAAATGAAGGTAGCTCAGCCGCTCAGGATTTGTCCTGCCAGGGCGGCAGGCGCTTTTCCACCTGAAGCAGGCGCAGCTCGGCAAACGCGGGCAGGCCGTCGCGGAAGGGCGGGATGTCTTCGCCCTGGATTAGCGGACGCATGTAGCGGCGCGCGGCGTGGGTTATGCCGTAGCCGTCGGGCTGGATGAATTCCGCCGGAACGGGGAGCTCGATGTCGGCCACGTCATCCAGCGGCACGCCTTCCAGGGTCCACAGGTAGGGTTCGTCCGAGGTGCGGCGGATGGCGATCATCTGGTCGTTCTTGCCTTCGATGGCGAAGCTGACCGCCGCGGCGCCGCAGGCATAGGCCTGTTCCACGTCCACCCGCGAGGCCATGTGGCGTGCGGAGCGCTGGAAATAGTCGGACACCGCCCAGTGGGTCTTGTAGCCCTGTTTGCGGACGATCTGGGCCAGGCGGGGCGCGAGGCCGCCCAGCTGCTCATGACCGAAGGTCTCGCTGGTCTGGGCCTGGGCGCAGAACTGACCATGGCACATCAGGCCCTCGGCGGCGACCACGATGCACCAGCCGTGGCGTCTGACCCGGGCGTGCAGGGCGGCGATGAAGCGTTCGGTGTCGAACTCGATCTCGGCCAGCAGCAGCAGGAGCGGACTGTCGCCGTTCTCGAAGGCGAGGCCGGCGGCGGCGGCCAGCCAGCCGGCGTGGCGGCCCATCACCTCGAGGATGAAGACCTTGGTCGAGGTGCCGGCCATCGCCGCCAGGTCGAGGCTGACCTCGCGCACGCTGGTGGCGATGTATTTGGCGGCCGAGCCGAAACCGGGGCTGGTGTCGGTCAGCGGCAGGTCGTTGTCGATGGTCTTGGGGATGCCGATGACGGTCAGGTCCAGCCCGGCGGCGCGGGCGAAGCGCGCCACCTTGGCCGCCGTGAGCATGGAGCCGCCTCCGCCGTTGTAGAAGAAGGCGCCGATGTCATGCGCGCGGAATACCTCGACCAGGCGCGCATATTGCTCGGGGTGGGTGTCCGGGGCGCCGATGTCCATCCGGCAGGAGCCGAACGCGCCGCCGGGGGTGTGGCGCAGCGCGGCGATCTGCTCGTGCGCCTCGAGCGACAGGTCGTACAACTCCTCGCGCAGCACGCCGAGAATCCCCTCGCGCGCGGCAAACACATGGCCGAAATGCTCGGGGTGGCGGTGGGCGGTTTCGATGACGCCGCAGGCGCTGGCATTGATGACGGCGGTCACGCCGCCGGATTGGGCGTAGAGGATATTGCGTGGCTGGGGCATGGGCAGACCTTGAGATTGTCGCGTCCTGGATGCGGGGCTATCATGCCGGGGTCACATTACCAAGATATTGCCCTCACCATAAGGAGTCCGGCATGCAACTCGGCACCAGCCTCACCCACTTCCTGATCGAGAACCAGCGTTCCCACGCTGGCGCCACGGGTGACTTCACCCTGCTGATGAACGACATCGTCAGCGCGTGCAAGGTGATCTCCAGCTACGTCAACAAGGGCAACCTGATCGGCGTGCTCGGTTCCGCCGAGACCGAGAACGTGCAGGGCGAGACCCAGAAGAAGCTCGACATCATCACCAACGACGTGTTCACCAACACCCTGATGCGTGGTGGTCAGGTGTCCGGTCTGGCGTCCGAGGAAATGGACGAGGTCTACAACCTGCCGGCGACCGCACGCCGCGGCAAGTACCTGTGCGTGTATGACCCGCTGGACGGCTCCTCCAACATCGACGTGAACGTCACCGTCGGCACCATCTTCTCCGTGCTGCGCGCCCCGGAAGGCGTGGCCAACCCGACCGAGCAGGACTTCCTCCAGCCGGGCACCGAGCAGGTCTGCGCGGGCTACTGCATCTACGGCCCGTCCACCATCATGATCCTGACCACCGGTGACGGCGTGAACGGCTTCACCCTGGACAAGGACGTGGGCGAGTTCATGCTCACCCATCCGAGCATCACCATCCCGGCCGATACCGCCGAATTCGCCATCAACATGTCGAACCAGCGCTTCTGGGAAGAGCCGGTGCAGAAGTACGTCGCCGACTGCATCGCCGGCGAGACCGGCCCGCTGGGCAAGCGCTACAACATGCGCTGGGTCGCCTCCATGGTCGCCGAGGTGCACCGCATCCTCACCCGCGGCGGCATCTTCATGTACCCGATCGACAGCAAGACCCGCGACAAGGGCGGCAAGCTGCGCCTGCTGTACGAGGCCAACCCGATGTCCATGATCATCGAGCAGGCGGGCGGCATGTCCATCACCGGCTACGAGCGCATCATGGAGATGGCCCCGACCAAGCTGCACCAGCGCGTGCCGGTCATCCTCGGCTCCAGGAACGAAGTGCAGAAGGTGTGGGATTACCACAAGGGCTGAGTCCCTCGCCCCCAGGGCGCCCCGCTTCGCAGAACCCCGCTCCGGCGGGGTTTTTTATTGGCGCGCGCAGCTAGAACAAACCAGGGATTTCAACGTGAAAAATACGGTTGACTATGCAAATAAGAACGAATATCGTTCGTGTCACCATGAAAGGCGACATGCGGAATCAGACTGTTCCTTCCCGTTTTCCGGACGAGGCATCCTCGGCAAAGGATCGTCCTCGACTGGAGGTCGAGAAGCTGATGGCAGGTCGTCGTGACGTGGTTCTGGTGCATGGCACGGATGAGTATCTTCTGCGCATCACCAGAAATGGCAGGCTCATCCTGACGAAGTAGTCGGGTTGCGCCTGCCGTGCGCTCCTCCTGTGGTTATTTGCTTCCCTAGCCAGCCTCGACATTGTTCGTAAGTCAGCCAGGGCCTTTTTGCATCGTCAAATCGGTTCGGTATGTCGTTGAGCAATCAAACGAGAGACCCGGCTAGGGTCCTTTTCCCTATTCTTGTGGCTCTGGCCGTTGTGCCGGGAGTCGACATCCATGTCCAAAGGAAGCGCTGAATCATTCGAAAGGCGTGATGGCGGGCGATCTTGCTTGAGCCACGAGCCCGAAGGCCGTAGTGGGAAGCAATCCAAACGGTTGGAGCGTTCCTGGATGACGCTCTGAACGGGCGAGTCGTCCCCGCCCGAGGTGGTTGGGCTTACTCCGGCTTGTGCCAGCCGGCATCCTCCAGCGCCCGCCGGTACTGAGCCTCGTTCAGCACGCCGCGCATGCGTAGCAACGCGTCGATCTGAAGCTCGGTCAACTCACGCTTGAGGTGCTGCAGCTCATCGAGTTTCGGCGCCAGTACGGCCGTCGTGGCCCCTTGCTCGACCACCGCCTGGCCGATGTCCCGTTCCATGTGCTCGGCCTTTTCGAAGCTGGCGTGCATGCGCGGTTGCACTTCCAGCGCCAGGGCACGAAGCCCCTGGCGCTGTGCGTCGCTGAGGCCGAGTTCGCTGTCGAGGCGCATGACGTGGATCATCAGGTGCGGCAGGTGCTCGCCCAGCACCAGGGCGTGATCATGCAGGGCGGCGTCCCGTGCGTGGGCCGGGGCAGCCGTGACCGCGCCCAGCGCCAGTACGCTTCCCATCAAGAGGGCCCGGGCGCCCTTGCGTATCGTCCGGCTGGCCATCAATTGAGCTCCAGATGCGCGCCGCCAGTCACCAGACGGTGCAGGTAGCGGTTCATGTTGACCATGGCCGTGCCGTTCTCGCCGGTGAAGCCGGTCAGCTCGATGTGCTCGACCACGCCGCGGAACAGGACGATCTCCTCGCGCTGCTCGGCGATGAACCACTGCAGCATGTTGAAGGTGCTGAAATCCCGCTCGTCCAGCGCCACCTCGGCCAGATGGTGGATCTGCGCCGTGACCTTCTGCTCGTGCTCGTAGGCCGCCTGCAGCACGTCCACCAGGTTCTTGTACTCGGCGCGCGGGGCGGGAATGGCCTCGATCCGCACCGGCGCGCCGGATTCGATCATGTAGTCGACCAGCTTGTCGCGGTGGGCGATCTCTTCCGGCACATGCGAGCGGAAGAAGGCCGCCGCGCCGTGCATGCCGCGCTCGTCGCACCACAGCGCCATCTGCAGGTAGAGCTGGGACGCATGGGTCTCGTGCGTGATCTGCGCGTTCAGCAACTCGATGACATTCGGCTTGAGCATCATGACGGGTCTCCTCGGGTGAAACGGCATGCCTGGCGGCCTGCCGGAAGCGGGTTCGGCGGTCAGAAGAACGTGCGCGCCCCCAGGTACAGGTAGGGGCCGACGCTGGAGCCGAGGATGGTGTCCACCTCGGCGTCGAACAGGTTGTCCACTCCGGCGTAGAACTCGGTGCCCTTCAGGCCGGCGGGGGTGTGGCTGGCCTTCAGGTTGACCAGGGTGTAGGCGTCGGCCTCGGCCGGCGTGGCCGCGCCGGAGCGGGTGTCGGTGAAGAACTGGTCGCCGACGTGCTGCACCGCGAGCCTGAGCTTCAGGCCCGGCGCGGCGCGCCAGTCGGCGGACACGCTGTACAGCCTCTCCGGGGTGAATTCCAGGCGCTGGCCGGTCTCGCGGTTTTCGGCATCCAGCAGGCTGAGCGAGACGTTGAGCCAGAGTTCGGGCAGCACGCGGTAGCCCGTCTTGGCCTCCAGACCCTGGATGCGCGCCTCGCTGATGTTGCGGTAGGTGCGGTAGGCGATGCCGGCCGGGCTTTCCGCCACCTGCTCGATGCGGTCCTCGATGGTGTTGTGGAACACGGCGAGGTCGTAGTTCCAGCCCTGGCCGCGTCCGCCCAGGCCGATCTCGACGTTGTCGCTCTTCTCCGGCTTGAGCTCGAAGGCGGTCTTGCCGAGGGTGGCGTCCTCGATGCTCGCGCCGACCAGCCGCCCCTGCGGGGTCAGGCGGTTGATGAAGGTTTCCGGCAGGTCGGGGGCGCGGAAGCCCTGCGCGTAGCTCGCGCGCAGGCGGGCGGCGGGGCTGAAGGCGTACTGCGCGCCCAGGTTGCCGCTGGCGGCGCTCTCGCCGGTGGAGATGTCGTCGTAACGCAGGCCGTAGATCAGGCCGAGGCGCTCGGTCAGCGCCCACTCGTGCTGGGCGAAGGCGGAGCTGAAGCGGTAATCGCGGGATTCCACGCGGCCCTGCGCGTTGAAAAAGGGCGCGGTGCGCTCCTCCTCGCGGTGATCGAGGCCGGCCAGCACGGTGTGCCCGGCGGCGGGACGCCAGGCGCCGGTCAGTTCATGGCCGAGGGTCTCGACCTCGCCGGTGCCCGACAGGGCGGCGGAGGCCGCCTGCGAGGCATAGCCCATGGCCGCCCAGTTCAGCGCGGTGATCGACTCGTCCTTTTCATAGAAGGAGCGGTAGCTGCGCCAGTTAAGTTCAAGGTCATCCCCAAGCTGCCAGGAGGCGCGCGCGGCGAGATCAAGGCGCGTGTTGTCGAGGGCCTGCTCCACCAGCGCGCCGAAGGCCGGAAGCGCACTGCCATCCGGCCGTTTCCAGGCGGTCGGATGGGTGGTCGCGACATAGCGGCCGTCGCGGGATTCCTGCATGTAGCTCGCGTCCAGGCCGAGTGTCAGGTCATCGCGCAGGGCGTGTTCCAGCGTGCCGCCCAGGTTCAGCACCTCGGACGGCTCGCGGTAGGTGGTGTCGATGGCGTAGCGGTCGGCCAGCCGCTGGCCGATGGGGGTGGACTGGGCCGCGCACTGCGGCTGGGTGCGCAGGCAGGCATTGCCGTTCGGCAGGATGCCGAAGTCCGACTGGGACGGAGCGACCTGCCCGCCCTGCGCGCCCTTGGGCACGCGCAGGGCCGTGGTCTCGTCCTCCGCGTACTCGCCGGTCTTCAGGGCGCTGAACCAGGCGCTGAAGCCGGTGGCGCCGGCCTTGCCGCGCATATCGCCCTCGATCTGGTAACGCGCGCCGTCGCCGGACGTGTTGGCCCCGGCGCTGGCGCCCAGCGTGCCTTCCAGCCCTTCGCGCGGCTTCTTGGTGATGATGTTAACGATGCCGCCCAGGGCGTCCGAACCGTACAGCACGCCCATCGGCCCCTTGACGATCTCGATGCGCTCGATGCTGGCGGCCGGGATGCGGTTCAGCTCGTAGCCCAGGCCGGTCTCGCCCGAGACGCGCCGGCCGTCGATCAGCAGAAGCGTGCCCTTGGCCCCCGCGCCGCGAATCGACAGCTCGCCCCGGCCGGGATTCACGAACACGCCCGGCGTCTCCATGAACACGTCGCGCAGGGTGACTGCCCCCAGGTCCTGGATCTGCCGCTCGGTGACGACCTCGACGGACACCGGGCTGTCATCCGTGGTGCGCTCGGTCTTGGTGGCCGAGGTGATCCGGATCGTATCGAGCGTGGTGGTTTCCTTGGCCAGTGCGGCAAGGGGCAGGCAGGCCAGGGTCAGGGCGGAAGCGAGGGGGTGCAGACGCATGATGCGGCTCCAGCATCGGTTGGGCGGATGGACGCGTCCGGCAACAGCCAGGATAGCGACCTGAATGATAATGGTTATCGATTCTATGTGCGTTAATTTTTGTATGCAAGCATCAGTGTTTTGAATGAGTGATGTCTCGCATCGTGGCTCAGAAGGCTTTCTGACGGGCTTTGGAGCGATTGGGAAGGGGTGACGGCTGCGCGTGTATCCCCCCAAGGTAGAAGGTTGAAGACACAAGAAGGCTAGATATGATACGACGCATTCTCATTCGTATGAGCATATGCCATGTCGCCGACCGTCACCACAGCACCCACCGCACCGCCCGCAGGCCCCTTGGGACGTGATCTTCCATGGGGGCTCGCGCTGGCCGGACTGATGCTGCTGAGCATCCTGTTCTGGCCGCATGCCGAGGCTGTGGCCGACCGCGTTTTGTTCACCAAGGGCGAAACATCGGTCTCCGGCGGGGCGCCGATGCCCTCCTACGTTTCCCGAGAGCGTTGATCCACCATGCAAACCTCCCTCGATCTGGCCGCGCTGTGGGGCCAGGGCGACAGCATCGCCCATATCACCCTGATCCTGCTGTTGGTGATGTCGGTGATCACCTGGTACCTGATCATCAGCAAGAGCCTGGCGAACTGGCGGATGAGCCGGCATGCGCGGGCCTTCCTGAGGCACTTCTGGGATGCCCCGAGCCTTGCCGAGGTGGGCGAATACCTGCACGTGAAAGGGATGAATGACCCGTTCTCGCGTCTGACCCGGCATGGTTTCAAGGCGGCGGGGCAGTATCGCAACAAGTCCGGCCAGCGCCTGATCGCGTCCGGCTCGGAAGACGAGTTCCTGACCCGTGCCCTGCGCCGGGCGATCAGTCAGGAGACCGCACGCCTCGAACATGGCCAGACCATGTTGGCCTCCATCGCGTCCTCCGCGCCCTTCGTCGGCCTGTTCGGCACCGTGTGGGGGATCTACCACGCCCTGGCCAAGATTGGCATGAGCGGTTCGGCCAGCCTGGAGCAGGTGGCCGGGCCGGTGGGCGAGGCCCTGATCATGACCGCCTTCGGCCTCGCGGTCGCGATCCCGGCGGCGCTCGCCTACAACTTCTTCAACCGCGCCAAGCGCAGCGTGCTGGCGGAGCTGGACGGTTTCGCGCACGACCTGTTCGCCTTCATGTCCACCGGGGTGCGGGGCCATGCGCACCTGTCCGTGGTCGAGGGCGAACCCGCCCGCGCGACGGAGAGCGCGTGATGGCCTTTGGCGGGCAGTTCCACGAGGGCGGCGACGGCGACAACGCGGAGATCAACATGATCCCGCTGATCGACGTGATGCTGGTGTTGCTGGTGATCTTCATCATCACCGCGCCGCTCATGACCCACGCGGTGAAGGTCGATCTTCCGGTCGCTTCCAGCCAGCCCAGTCAGGAGCAGCCGGACGCGATCCAGCTCGCGATCAAGGCCGACGGCACGCTGTACTGGAACGCCGAGGCGGTGGATGCCGCCGCACTGCAGGCCCGCATGGCCGCCGCCGGCCGGCAGTCGCCGCAGCCTGAGGTTCACCTGCTGGCCGATGGCGAACTGGCCTACAAGCATCTCGCCCGTGTGATGGCGGATGCGTCGCGCGCGGGGCTGGGCAAGCTGGCCTTCGTCACCACCCCTGACGCGACCCCCTGACGCACCCACGCCATGGCATTCGCGGCCCTCAACGTCCCTGCGCAGGAAGCACGCGGCCACGCCGGTGCCCGGCTGGACCTGCGCGCGCTCGGCCTGGCCGTGCTCGCGCATGGCGCGGTCATCGCCGCCGTCACGCACGAGGCGCCGGTCGAGCAGGCGGCGCCTGTCGAGGCCATCACCGTCAGCCTGATCAGCGCCTCCGCCCCGGCGCCGGTCGAACCCGCGCCGGAATCCGTACCGCCTGCCCCGGTCGCGCCGCCGCCTCCGCCGGTCCCGGTCAAGGCGCTTGAGCCCGCGCCGGTGCTCGCCGTCCAGGAAAACAGGCCGGCCGAGAAGCCGGTCAGCAAGCCAGTCCCCCCCAAGCCTGAGCCGGTGAAGGCCAAGCCCAAGCCCAAGCCCGTGACACCTCCGCCGGAACCGCCTCCCGTGACGCCGACAGAGCCAGTGGAAGAGGCCCCTCCGCCGCTCGAGACGCCGCCCGCGCCCGTGGCCACCCCCGCCCCGGCGGCCGAATCGCGAGAGGCGGACAGCACCCCGGCCGTCGCGCCGCAGCGGACCGCCAGCCCGGACGAGACACGGCGCTACCTGGCCGCGTTGATGCGCCAGTTGAACCGTTACAAGACCTATCCCAGCGCGCTGAAGAAGGAAAGGATCGAGGGCAAGGTGATCGTCCAGTTCACCCTCGATGCCGAAGGCCAGCTGATCAGCGCGCGCGTGCAGGAAAGCTCGGGCCACGACGGGCTGGACCAGGCCGCGCTGGACATGCTCCAGCGTGCCGCGCCGCTGCCCGCGATCCCCGACTTCATGCGGAAGGATCGCCTGACCCTGTCGATCCCGGTCGATTACTCGCTCATCACGGAGCGCTGATCCAGAACGCGTACTCAGGGTATTGAACGATTAACCGCAAGCCGTTCGCGGCTTGCAAGGCCGGCTGAGGGCAACGCCCAAGGCCGGTCAAGCGCCGCGAACCCGCGGCCCCCGAACAGAGGCACTAGCCGCCGCCAAGCCTCGCGACGACAAGCAATCAGGAGAAAACTAGTGTCGAACCACAACCCGAAGGCGAAACTCCCCGCAAGTTTCCGCACCCCGAGCGCGCGGCCGGTCAGCGCCATGGCCAAGACCACCCTGGCGCTGGGTATTTCTTCCGCCATGATGATGCCGGTAACGGCGCTGGCCGCTGACGAGGTCCTCAAGCTGGACACCCTGTCGGTCGAGGACCGCACCCTCGACACCAACCCCTACGCCGAGCCGGGCGCGCCCTACAAGGCGAAGTATTCCGCCGATGAGCGCCACAAGCGTCCGCTTGCCGAGGTGCCGCAGAACATCTCCGTGCTGACCAAGGCCCAGATCGAGGATTCCGGCTACACCGATCTGCGCGAGATTCTGGATGCGCAGCCGGGCATCACCCTGGGCACCGGCGAGAATGGCAACGCCTTCGGCGACCGCTACATCATCCGTGGCCAGGAGGCCCGCAGCGACGTGTTCGTCGACGGCCTGCGCGACCCCGGCATGACCATCCGCGAGAGCTTCGCCACCGAGCAGATCGAGATATCCAAGGGCCCGAGCTCCAGCTTCGCCGGTCGCGGTACCGCCGGCGGCGCGATCAACTCGATCACCAAGCAGGCCAATCCGGAGTACGACTTCACCCGCCTGTCCACCGCCGTCGGCACCGACAAGCACACCCGCGTGACCGTGGATACCAACCAGACCTTCAGCCCCACCCTGGCGGTACGCGCCAACGTGCTCTACGGCTACGAGCAGGTCCCGGACCGCGCCCCGGCCGACCGCGAGCGCAAGGGCCTGGCCCTGTCCGGCAACTGGCAGGCGACCGACAAGCTGAACGTCGTGGTGGATTACTACGGTCTGGAGGCCGAGGACAACCCGGATCTCGGAGGCTTCCTGACCGGCACCGTGCCCGATCGCAAGCCAGCCAAGGATGTGCCGGTCTATGTGCAGGAAGAGGACTTCCTGAAGTCCGACGTGGATATCGTCACCGCGCGACTGAATTACGACCTCGCCAAGGGGCTGCGCCTGACCAACGCCACCCGCGCGGGCAGCGCGAACAACGGCTATGTGGTGACCGGCGCGCGCGGCACCACCACCGATGCAAGCGACCCCAACGGGGCCTACGACACCATTTCGCTGAGCACCCACAACGGCTGGCAGGAGGTGGATTACCTCGTCAACCAGACCAACCTGCACATCGACAAGACGATCGCGGGCAAGAAGCACGAGTTCATCGTCGGCCTCGAATTGTCCGACCACAAGGTCAAGAACGGCGTGTACGACATCGACAACGCCGGTGAGACGAACTGCGTCGTCTCGGGGCGCGGCGGCGCATCCGCCGGCTACTGCGCCCAGAACTCCGACGGCAGCACCGTCAACGGGCTGAACAGCCTGATGGACCGTCAGATCAGCAAGGATCGCTGGGATCAGGACTGGCAGGCCAAGACCGCATCCGTGTATGTCATGGACACCGTCGACCTGACCGACAAGTGGACCGTGTTCGGCGGTCTGCGCTATGACTACACCACGCTGGATCTGGCGCTCCAGAACAACAGCCTGGAAGTGACGGAATACGACTACTCGGATGGCATGTGGAACTACCACCTGGGCGTGACCTACAAGTTCCTGCCGTATGCCAACGTCTACGCCAGCTACGCCACCGCCTCCGACATCAACGGCGGCGAATCGGACGTGGGCAGCAACTCGGGCTATGGCGGCATGGTGGTCTACAACGGCAGCGTGGCCGGGGCCGAGCCGGAGGTTACCGAGAACATCGAACTCGGCACCAAGTGGAACCTGATGGGCGGCAAGCTGCTGGCCACCGCGGCCATCTTCAACATCACCAAGTCGGACGTGATGGAGGGCGCCAACTATGATGCCGTGGGTACCTTCAATACTGGCAAGAACCGCGTGCAGGGCATCGAACTGGGTCTGAGCGGCAACGTGACCGACAAGCTGTCCGCCCAGGCCGGCGTGGCCTTCATGAAGGCCAAGGTGCTGAAATCGGCCACCCCGGACAACGAAGGCAAGACACTCAGCAACTTTGCCGACACCACCGCCTTCGCCCAGCTCAAGTACCAGCTTACCGGCAAGCTCGCGCTGGGCACCGCGGTCAAGTACGAGAGCAAGAAGTACGCAGGCCAGCCGGATACCGCCGCAGGCTTCAGCACCACGACGGGCGAGTACAGCCAGCCGATCCCGTCCTACACCGTGGTCGACCTGTTCGCCACCTACCGGTTCAACAAGCATCTCGATGCGCGTCTGAACATCGGCAACGTAGCGGACAAGGATTACTACCTGGCGGGCTACCGTTCCGGTTCTTTCCTCTACAAGGGCGATGCGCGTAACGTGCGTGTGACCCTGAACTACGACTTCTGATGGAGTCTGCCGGGCGGTCCCTCCGGGCCGTTCGGCCCTTATTCGAGATGAACGAGCCTCAAACGCCGTTATCACCCTTGAGCCACATTCCCGCGAATGTGTTCTGTGCTCAAGACTACGAATTCCTGGCGCAGCGATTCATCGCTGCGCCTTCCTTCGCCTATATCGCGGGCGGCAGCGCGCATGACGTCACGTTGGCCGCGAACCGCGAGGCCTTTGCCGAACTCTCGATCGTCCCGCGCCTGCTGCGTGACGTGACCCACGGCCATACCCGGCTGGAACTGCTTGGCCAGCCCATGCCACATCCCGTCCTGCTGGCCCCCGTGGCCTTCCAGACCCTGGCCCACCCGCGCGGCGAGCTGGACACCGCGCGCGGCGCGGCGGCCATGGAGGCCTGCGTGGTCAGCAGCACCCTGTCCTCGTACCCGTTGGAGGACATCGCCCGCACCGGCGGTCCGGCGCGCTGGTTTCAGCTCTACCTCCAGCCGGACCGCGAGATCACGCTCGACCTGCTCCGGCGTGCCGAAGCCGCCGGTTATCGCGCCATCGTGGTGACCCTGGATGCCGCTGTGCAACGGCCCAGCCTGCGCGCCCTGCGCGCCGGGTTCCAGATGCCGCCGCATTGCACGCCGGCCAACCTGCAAGGCTATCCCGTACCGGAAGCCGCGCCGGGGGCGGGGCAGAGCCCGGTGTTCCAGGGCCTGATGCGCGCTGCACCGACCCAGGACGATCTGGCCTGGCTGCTCGAGCAGACAATCCTGCCGGTACTGGTGAAGGGCGTATTGCACCCGGACGATGCCCGTGCCCTCCAGACCATGGGCGTGGCGGGGCTGGTGATCTCCAATCACGGCGGGCGAGCGCTGGACGGCGCGCCCGCAACCCTGCGCATGCTGCCGGCGATCCGCGCGGCGGTGGGAGACGGCTACCCCCTGCTGCTGGATGGCGGCATCCGTTCCGGCACGGACATCTTCAAGGCCATCGCCCAGGGCGCGGACGCGGTCATGATCGGCCGCCTGCAGGTCTACGCCCTGAGCGTGGCGGGCGCGCTGGGCGTGGCGCACATGCTCCGGCTGTTGCGCGAGGAGCTGGAAGCCTGCATGGCCATGGCCGGCTGCGCCACCCTGGCCGACATCCGTCAGGCCAGCCTCATCCCCCAACGCGAGGAACCCTCATGCTGATCGCGATCGAGAACGTACTGAGCAAGGACGAAGTCGCCCAATTCCGTGCCCGGCTGGATGCGGCCGACTGGCAGGATGGCCTCAAGACCGCCGGCACGCTGGCAAGCTCCGTCAAGCGCAACCTGCAGCTGGACGACGGCTCCGAACTGGCCGTCAGCCTCGGCAACTTCATCCTGCGCAAGCTGGGCAGCCATCCGACCTTCATCTCCGCCGCCCTGCCCAACCGCATCTACCCGCCCAAGTTCAACCGCTATGCCGACGGCGGCACCTACGGCGCGCACGTCGACAGCGCCCTGATGCAGGTGCCGGGCGCCAATATCACCGTGCGCAGCGACCTTTCCGCCACCCTGTTCCTGTCCGAACCGGACGAATACGAGGGCGGCGAGCTTCAGATCGAGGGCCCGTTCGGGGTGCAGGCCATCAAGCTGGAAGCCGGCGACATGGTGCTCTACCCCTCCAGCAGCCTGCACCAGGTGACCCCGGTGACGAGCGGCGCGCGCGTGGCCTCGTTCTTCTGGATCCAGAGCCTGATCCAGGAGGAATCCTCGCGCACCCTGCTGTTCGACCTGGACCAGTCCATCCAGGGCCTGACCCGCGATCACCCCCAAGGCCATCCGGACCTGCTCCGGCTGACCGGGGTGTATCACAACCTGCTGCGCATGTGGGCCGTGACCTGACCTCTAACCCTCGGGGATGAGTGCGTTTGGCATGTAGATGTCTGTAGGAGCGAGCTTGCTCGCGAAACCACATCGCGGGCTTGCGCCAGCTCCGCGTTGGCAAGCTCACGCCTCCGCCATGGGTGGGACGAAGGAAACGGTCGCGCGGTGGTAAACTCCCGGCCTTTCGAATCATTGCCGGACCGAACCGATGATCGACGCCATCGACTGCATCATCTACCGCAGCCGCCTGAAGGAGGGCATGTACCTCTACCTGCGTGCCGACCTGCCCTACGCCGAGCTGCCCGAGATCCTGCGCCAGCGCATGGGGCGTGAGCCGGAGGAGGCCATGCGTCTGAGCCTGACCCCGGAGCGCAAGCTCGCACGGGAAGACGCGGCCAAGGTCATGAGCAATCTGGCGGGGCAGGGGTTTCACGTGCAACTCCCCCCCACCGACGAGTATCTGGCCGGCTGGGACAACGACAAGTTGGGGTTGCGGGCGCGCAAGGATTGATGCCGCCGGCAGTGGGCGTGGCGCAGGAGCGGATCTCGGGCCGCGACTCACAGGGCTCGCACCCTATCCTGCCCCCAGGGCCGCTGCTGCAAAACGTGACTCGGATGAAGGTCTTGGCCGGAATCCGGGAACCCCTGGGAGCAGTGATTCCTGACACCACTTAGTCCACGGTCTGTTCGTCCTCCCCGGCGAAGCAGGTCCGGTTGCGCCCCTCCTTCTTGGCCCGGTAGACCGCGCGATCGGCGAGGGCGAGCAACTTCTCGGGGTGCCGATGGTCGCCGGGGAAGCGGGCCAGGCCCGCGCTGAGGGTCACCGGCGGGATCCCGAGTTCAGCCGGCCAGTCGGTTTGAGCCATCAGGTCATGCAGCCCCTCAACGATCCGCCGGCCCTGTTCAGGGCTGGTGCCCGGAAGGACGAGCACGAACTCCTCACCGCCCAGACGGAATAGGCTGTCGGAGCGCCGCAGGCCTTGGCTCAGGGTCGCCGCGACCCGCCTGAGCACCTCGTCGCCCATGGCGTGGCCATGCTGGTCGTTGATGGCCTTGAAGTGGTCGAGGTCGATGATGCCCAGGCAAAGCGGCAGCTCGGTGCGGGCGGCCAAGGTGAGCTGCTGCTCGAGGTGGAGCATGCCCGCACGGCGATTGGGAAGCCGGGTCAGGTCGTCGATGTTGGCCAGATTCTCCAGGCGCATCTCGAGCAGCTTGCGCTCGGTGATGTTCTGCACCATGCCGACCATGCGGGACGGGTGCCCCTTGGCGTCGCGCTCGCAGGTGCGACCCCGGTCATGGACCCACAGGTAGAGACCGTTCCGGTTGCGCAGGCGGTACTCGGTCTCGTAACGCATGCGCCGACCGTCCAGGTGCTCCTGGAGCACGCCCAGCACGCGCTCGCGGTCGTCGGGATGAATGTTGTCGCTCCAGGTCGCCACATGCGGGGTCATCTCGTCCGGCCCATAGCCCAGCATGCGCTTGAGCTGGGGGCTGAAAAACACCTCGTTGGTCCTGACGTTCCAGTCCCACATGCCGTCCATGGCCTCGTTGAGGGCGAACCATAGCTGGTGTTCTCTTGCGCTGAGCTCCTGTTCCAGCGCGACGCGCTTGCTGATGTTCCGCGCGATGGAGAGGAAGTACGCCTTGCCCTCGTCGACGAAATGGGTGGTGTTGACCTCCACCGGGATCTCGCTGCCGTCCTTGTGGCGGTGTCGTCCGACGAAGGTGTAGCAGGGCACGCTACGGATGACCTTGGCGATCTCCGACCACTGGGGCAGGCCGGTGACGTCCTTCTGCAGGCTCAGGACCGAGTGGTTGAGGACCTCCTCGGCGCTCAGGCCGAGGTCCTCGTAGGCCGCTCGGTTGCACCAGACGATGTTGGAGGTCTCGGGATCCAGCAGATAGACCGCGTCGGACAGGTGTTGAAACAGGTTGAGGGTTGGCGGGGGCTGGGTTGCACCTTGCGTCATCGAAGATTCCATTCTTTTTGTTTTTGTTTTTGTTTTTGTTGGGTGAATTGTCCTGCGAATTGGCCCTTGGGTAAAAGCCCCGTCCCGGTACACGCCCGGGACGGTCTCCACGTATCAACGGCTTACGCCGTGGTTCGCGTTGCGGCATCCTGCCGCAAACGGGAGCCACCGAATGATTCAGCGCCTCCCTTACGCGCAACCCCGGTTGTACGCCGCGAGGCCTGGTGTGCTTCCGCGCGTTTCAGGGGCCAGGCAGGTAGGCGGACCAGTTGATGCTTGCGTCGCCGAACACGAAGAACTCCGGATTCAGCAGCGAGTCCTTGGTGTTATAGCGCAGGCGTTGCATGGCGGTGTCGGTGACATGCCCGCCGGCCTCCTCCACCACGCACTGGGCTGCGGCGGTGTCCCACTCGGAGGTCGGGCCCAGGCGCGGGTAGAGATCGGCCGTGCCCTCGGCCACCAGGCAGGACTTGAGCGCGCTGCCCATGTTGATGTGTGCGTGTTCTCCCAGCGCGGCCAGGTAGGCCTGCATCCGCGCGCTGCCATGCGAGCGGCTGACCGCGACGCAGGGGGGGCGGGTGGCTTGTGCGCGAGCCTGGATGGAACGGGCTTCGCCGCCCTCCCACTTCCAGGCGCCACCGCCACGGAAGGCGCCGTAGCTCATCCCCAGCGCGGGGGCGTGCACCATGCCGAGAACGACATCGTGGCCCTCGACCAGGGCGATGTTGACGGTGAATTCACCGTTGCGCTTGATGAACTCGCGGGTGCCGTCGAGCGGGTCGACCAGCCAGTAGCGCGGCCATTGGCTGCGGGTGGTGTAGGGGATGTCGGCGCCCTCCTCGGACAGCACCGGCAGGTCCGGGGCCAGCTTGCGCAGTCCGGCCTCGATCAGGTGGTGCGCGGCCATATCGGCCTCGGTGACCGGAGAGCGGTCTTCCTTGGTGTTGACCTCGAAGTCACCGGCGTAGACGCGCATGATGGCCTTGCCGGCCTCGATCGCGAGCTCATGGATCGTGTCGAGCAAAACGCGGTCGATCTTCATGGCGCCGCCTCACGGGCCAGGAATTCGCGAGCCATGAACAGGGCCGCCAGGGTGCGCGCCTCGCTGCATTCGGGCACATGGATGAGATCCGCCAGCCGCTCGAGCGGCCAGGGCACGACCTCGATCGGTTCCGGCTCGTCGCCTTGCAGCGGAGCGTGATGCAGGTCACGCGCCAGCACCACGTGGGTGCGCTGGGTGCTGTAGCCGGGTGCGTTCGTGAGCTCACCCAGCAGCTCGGCTCGCCCGGCGCCGAAGCCGGTCTCCTCGCGCAGCTCGCGCACGCCGGCCTCGAGCGGTGGTTCACCCGCCTCGATCCGGCCCTTGGGCAGGCCCAGCTCATAGCGATGCAGACCGACCGCGTATTCGCGGATCATGAGTACCTCGCCCTGCGCATTGAGCGCCACCGTGAGCACCGCGCCGTGCGGGCTGCCGACCAGCCGTTCGTAGCGGGTTTCGACGCCGTTGGCGAAGCGCAGGTGCACTTCCTCGACCTCGAACAGGCGGGTGCGGACGAGGGAGGTGGTCGCAAGGATGGATGGCTTGGTTCGGCTCATTTACGCATCATATCGCCATGACGCAAGAAAAACCCTCGCTGCGCAAACGACTGTTCCGCTGGTCCATCGAGGCCCTCGTGGTCGTGGGCCTGTTGCTTGCCCTGCGCGCCTGGCATGCGCCGGAGTTGCCGGACGAGCACCTGCCTCGCCTGGCCGGCCAGACCCTGGATGGACAGCCGGTCGATACCCGGGCCCTGGCCGGGCAGGGCTTCATCGTGCATGTCTGGGGTAGCTGGTGTCCGGTCTGCCGCCTGGAACTGGCGGGCATCGCCTCGCTCGCGGAGGACGTGCCGCTGCTCAGCGTCGCCTGGCAGTCGGGCGACGATGCGGCGGTGCGTGCCTTTCTGAAGGAGAAAGGCGTCGCGCTGGCCGTGGTGAACGACCCGAACGGTCGCCTGATCGCGCCGCTGGGGGTCAAGGGCGTGCCGTTGCATCTGGTGGTCGATGGCGCCGGGCGCATCCGCTTCGTCGAAACCGGCTACACCACCGCCTGGGGGCTGCGTGCCCGGCTGTGGTGGGTCGATACGTTCTTGTAGGAGCGAGCTTGCTCGCGATAGCGTGTGATCGCGAGCAAGCTCGCTCCTACATGGATGCTTCAGTGGTGTCTTAGCGTATGGTGAAATCGAGGCTCACCTCCAAGCGCCCCTCGAACCAGACGTCGTAACGCAGGCCGCCGCTGACGTGGTCCACCCGGAAGCCGCTGTCGGCCGGAGGCGACTGCGCCAGCAGCACCAGCGGGTGGCCGGGGTAGAGGATCTCGTTGACGACCCGCATCGGATAGTAGCCGTCCAGGAACTTGCGCATGTAGGGGCCGAAGCGAAGGGTATGGCGACCGTCGCCATGGTTTTCGAGCGCGCGGGTTTCGGCCAGCAGGCAGATCTTTGCGCCCTTGCGCACGTCGCGCAGTTCGACGCTGGGGCCGTCCACCCAGGCGCGGCCGATACCCGTGTGGCGGACGATGCGCACGGATTGCAGGGTATCGCGGTTGTACACGATCGCGGTCGCGGGCACCGCGTCCAGATTGACATGGCATTGCTCCATCCGCACCACCCCCGTGCGGAGGGATTGGCGATCCAGCAAGACGCGGTTGTGATGTTCGTGCACGGGCTGGCCGGGCGGAGTGACGAAGCGCAGCTCACCCTCGCTGACCTGGCGGGCCTGCTCCAGCTGACGTTCGATACGATCGAATTCGTCCTCTTCTTCCGGCCCTTGGGCCTCCATGCTCAAGGGCGGCTTCGGGGGTGATGCAAGCGAAGCATCCGCCTCGGCCCACAGAGGGGTGACGACGAACGTGCAGAGAAGCATGACCAGCCGACGCATGAGCATGGCGTGTTTCCTCGCATGACGGCATGATGAATAGGAGTTTGACGTTTGATCCGAGTTCCATGCGCCTGCGCAGCACCATTTTCCTCTGGACCTTGCTGGCGACCGGTCTGCCGCTGCTGGGGCTGACGCTCGTGCTGCTGTCCTGGAGCGAGCAGCGCTACCTGGACGAGGTCGACCGCGATATCAATGGACGCCTCAATGCCCTCGCCACCGAGATCGACAATCATCTCATCTTCGAGCGCGAGGTGATCCGAGGGATTGCCCAGTCCGGCGCGCTGCAGGACTTCCTGCCAGTGGCGCGGGCGGCCAACGAAGGCGCGCGCCATCCGGATTACCTGCCGCTGCGCAACCAGCTCACCCAGTTTCTGCTGACCCTGCAGCGCACGGTGCCGGGCTTCGGCAGCCTGCGCATCCTGGATGGTCAGGGCAATACCCTGATCAAGGTGGCCGGCGGACGTGCCTCCTCGGCCATCTATCCCAGCCTCGGCAGCGTTGAATATGCCGAGGAAGAGCTGATGAACCCGGACTTCAGCCGTGCCATCCGCCAGTTGCCGGTCGGCGAGATCAGCTTCATGCAGCTGCCGCAGAGCCGCTGGGACCTGCTTACCGGCCAGACTCTCACCACCCTCACCGCGCTGGTCCCGCTCGGCGAGCCTGGCCGACCGAGCGCGGTGCTGGCGGTCAACACCTTCGGCGAGTACCTGGACCGCATCCTGCGCCTGGTGCCTCGCCCGCCGGGAGCCGAACTGCTGGTCGCCGAGCGCAATCTCGACGACAGCCGGCGCAACGGTCTGGTGCTTTACCACGACCGCCTGGAAACCCGCTTCAGCACGCCCAAGCCGCATGAGGTCAGGCTGCAGGGGTTCGATCACGGCGAGCTGTGGGCGCGCATCCAGCGCCGCCCCTTCGGCGTGTTCAATACGCGTAATGGCCGTTGGCGCACCTACTACCAGGAGTACCATCCGTATCCGAATCAGCTCACAGGCTGGGTGCTCGCTTTCGCGGTACCGCAGGACATGCTGCACACCCCCTACGCAGGCCTGCGCCAGGCCCTGTGGCTGCTCGTCCTGCTCGCCTTTGTCGCCTCTGCCCTGCTCGCCTGGCTCGGCTCGCGTCACATCGCCCGCCCCATCCTGCGCCTGCGCGAGGCTCTCGGCCGTTTCGCCGGTGACCCCGGCACGCGTGTCCAGGTGGCCAGCCACACCCAGGAGATCCGCGCGCTGGAAACCGACTTCAACCGCATGGCCGAGCGCCTGCGCGATGCCGAGCAGGAACGCAACCGCGCCGAGCGCCGAGCCATGCAGCAGGCCAAGCTGGCCAGCATCGGCCAGATGGCGGCGGGCATCGGCCACGAGATCAACAACCCGCTCAACAACATCCTCTCCTACGCGACCCTGATCGAGCGCGGCCTGCCGCGTGGCGCCGAGAGCCTGAGGGAGGACGTGCACGACCTGCGCGACGAGGCCCTGCGTGCCGGACGGATCGTGCGCGGGGTGATGAACTTCGCCCGTCAGCTGCCACCAGAGCACCGACCCTTCCGTGTCTGCCCCTGGCTGCAGGAGACGGTCGGGCGACTGGACCCCGAGGCGATGGCGCGCGATGTGCACATCCGCCTCCGATCCTGCGATCCCGACTGCGTGGCTGAGGCGGATCCGGACCAGCTCCAGCAGGTGTTGCTCAACCTGCTGCAGAACGCCCTGCACGCCTCGCCGGCCGAGGCTGAGGTGCTGGTCGACGCGGCTTGCCTCGATGAGGTGCTGCGCATCCGTGTGCGCGACGCGGGGCCGGGCATGCAGCCCGAGGTGCTGGCGCGGATCTTCGATCCCTTCTTCACCACCAAGGGTGTGGGCGAGGGGACCGGGCTCGGGCTTTCCATCAGCCTGGGCATCGTCCAGTATCATGGCGGCCTTCTGCATATCCGTAACCGGGAGGACGGCACGGGTGTCGAGGCCAGTTTCGAGGTGCCGCTCAAGCCCGCCTCTCCCCGCTTCACCCTGCCGAATGACCAGGCCTCATGACCGCTGCCAAGCCTACCGTCCTGTTCGTCGATGATGACCCGCGCGCGGGGGAGCTTTTCGCCCGCTTCGCCCGACGCGAGCCCTTCGCCGTGGAGGTCTTCCGCGACCCCCGAAAGGCCCTGGCGCGCGTCGAGGCAGAGCCACCCGCGGTCATCGTGTCCGACCTCAAGATGCCCGGCATGAACGGGATCGAACTGCTGCAGGCCGTGCGTGCCCGTCAGCCGAAGCTGCCGTTCATCCTGATCACCGGTTATTCCACCCTGGATGACGCCATTGAGGCCTTGCGCCTGGGGGCGACTGATTTCATCAAGAAGCCGTTTGAGATGGATGAACTGCTGGCACTGATCCGCGAGCAGTTCGAGAGGCGGCCGGTGAAGACGGTGCCCGCGCGCCGCTATGGGTCCATGCTCGGCGACTCGCCTGCCATCCACGCGGTCTACAAGGTGATCGAAAAGATCCACGACGTGCGGGTGAACGTGATGATCGAGGGTGAATCCGGCACCGGCAAGGAACTGGCCGCGCGCGCCGTGCACAACCTGTCCGACTTCGAGGACAAGCCCTTCGTGGTGATCGACTGCGGCGCCATCACCGGCAGCCTGTTGGAGTCCGAACTGTTTGGCCATGAAAAAGGGGCCTTCACCGGCGCCACCCAGGCCAAGCCCGGGCTGCTGGAGATCGCCTCCGGCGGCACCGTGTTCCTCGACGAGATCGGCAACATCTCCGACGCCATGCAGACCAAGCTGTTGCGCGTGGTGCAGGAGCAGCAGGTCACCCGCGTCGGCGGGGTGCAGCCGATCGACATCGACGTGCGCTTCGTCGTCGCCAGCAACCGCGACCTGGCCAGGATGGTCGAGGATGGCGAGTTCCGTCACGACCTCTATCACCGCCTGAATGTGGTCAAGCTGCGCATGCCTCCGCTGCGCGAGCGGCGGGAGGATATCCCGGCGCTGATCACGCACTTCGTGCGTGAATTTGCCGAGCGCTATCACCGCGAGGTCGAGGGTTTCGACCAGGAGAGCATGCAGCGGCTCGTCGCCTATGACTGGCCGGGCAACGTGCGTGAGCTGAAGAACCTGATCGAGCGACATGTCGCACTTGCCGAGCAGCCGATCCTGCATCTCGACCGGTTGCCCACGCCCACCTCACCTGTGCTCATTCCCACTCCGGGCGAGGATGCCCCGCTTGTTGCGCTTGCAGGGGCCGCGGCCGAGGTGGTCATCGACGCCGATCATCCCAGCCTGGAGGAACTGGAGCGGCGCTACATCCTCAAGACCCTTCGTCGGTTGGACGGCAACCGCGAGCAGACGGCGCGCGCCTTGGGCATCAATAAGTCCACTCTATGGCGCAAATTGCAAGCATTTGGCGAGGAGTGATTGCAGTTTGCAATCTCCGGAGATTGCGTTTTGCACCGCGTTCTTGGTGTGTGTTTCTGTAAGTTGTTGAATATTTGTGATGTGCGAAGTTGGCACGTCCCCTGCATTTGTTAACGGCGTGTTACACACACAACTCAAACATGAGGAGAACACCATGCAGAGCAACCGTCGTGTATTCCTGAAAGGCAGCCTGGCTGCCAGCGCCGTTGGCGTCGCAGTAGGCGCAGGCCTGCTGACCCCGCGTGCCGTTTTCGCTGCCTGGCCGGAAGCGGCCTACAAGGCCAAGAGCGTAGGTGACGCCCTGAACGGCGCCATGGGCGCTTCCGCTGCGTCCGACAGCGCCGACGTCACCGTCAAGGCCCCGGACATCGCCGAGAACGGCGCTGTCGTACCGGTCACCGTTGAAGGCAAGGGTGCTGCCGAAGCCGTCGCCATCCTGGTTGAAGGCAACGAAATGCCGCTGGTCTGCAACTACAACCTGACCGGCGCGGCTGCCTACATCTCTACCCGTATCAAGATGGGCAAGACCTCCAACGTCATCGGCGTGGTCAAGGCTGGCGGCAAGCTGATGCAGGCCAAGAAAGAGGTCAAGGTCACCATCGGTGGTTGCGGCGGTTGATTCCGTAGCGCCCCTGACCTTTATCCATCCGAACTGATTCACCAGGAGATATTTCAATGGCTGGTAGCATCAAAATCCGTGCCTCCGTCGCTGGCGACATGGCTGAAGTCAAGTGCCTGATCACCCACCCGATGGAGCCGGGCAACCGCAAGGACAAGACCACTGGCGCCGACATCACCCCGAAGTTCATCACCGAGGTGACTGCTGAGATCGGTGGCAAGGCGGTTCTGGCTGGCAACATGTCCGCCGCCGTGTCCAAGAACCCGTTCCTGTCCTTCAAGGCCCCGGCCAAGGCCGGCGACAAGCTGAAGATCACTTGGAAGGACAACACCGGCGAAACCGACTCCGCTGAGACCACCGTCTGATTCGGAGCGTGCAGGCGGGTTACCCTGGCCGCGGGCCTCGGTAATCCAAGCGCATGGGCGGCCCTTCGGGGCCGCCTTTTTTTTTTAATTTCTGCATGATGCCGAGCGTTGCCTGGGCAACAATAATCTGCCGCTGCCGCTTGGGCAGCCTCCCTTCATCATCACGCCACGGACTTCATGTAATACTTCAACAATGTGTTGAATGGAATTGGCCGGTCATCCTTGATGAAAAGTGAGCAACCCCAGGCAAGTCCCCTCTGTTGCGCCCTGATTGGCGCCAGCGCCGGAGGTATCGCCCCCTTGCGCGCGCTGCTGCGGCGGCTGCCGGCCGAGGCCGGCTTCGCGGTCATCGTCGCGATCCATATCTCGCCGGAGAGCAAGGGCGGGCTTGCTCAAGTCCTGTCCGTCGACACCCACTGGCCCGTCAGTTATGCCGAGGACAGCGAGGAAATTCGACATGGCCATGTGTATCTCTGTCCGGCCGGTTTCCTCATCGAGGTGAGGGAGGGTGAGCCCCCGCGTCTTTCGGTGCGTGCACCCACGCAACGGCAGGCGCACCCCATCCCGTCGATCGACGGCCTGTTCGAAAGCGCCGCTCAGTCGATGGGCTCGCGGTCGGTCGGCATCATCCTGTCGGGCTCTGGGCGTGATGGCGTGGAGGGTGCGCGCGCCCTCGACGCCGCGGGTGGCGCGGTGCTGGTGCAGTCTCCGGATGAGGCCGAGTTTCCCAGCATGCCCCAGAGCGTCCTGGAGACCGGCGTTGCTACGGCCTTGCCGACCGATGAACTCGGACAGGCCATCGTGGATGCCTGTGTCCAGGCGGTGGCCCGGACCCCCGATGACATGGAGGCGGAGAGTGAGGTCAATATCGATCGACTGCTGGGCGCCTTGCTTGCCGAGACCGGCATGGATTTTCGTCCTTACCGCACCAGCAGTCTGGCCCGTCGCATCAAGCGACGCATGCAGGTGCTGGGGCACGAGAATATCGAAGACTATCTCGCCTTTGCCGAGCGATCTCCGGAGGAACTTCAGGCCCTGCAAGAGGGGCTGCTTCTGCCGGTCACGTCCTTCCTGCGCGATGTCGAGCCCTTCGAACTGCTGCACGAGCACTTGCGCGAACGCTTGCAACACAAACCCGCAGACGAGCCCTTGCGTATCTGGGTGGCGGGCTGCGCCTCCGGTGAGGAGGCCTACAGCCTGGCCATGCTGGCCTCCGAGCTGCTGGCGGAAAGCCAGGATGTCCGTCCCCTGCAGATTTTCGCCACCGACCTCCACCCGCAGGCCATCGGTGTCGCCAGGGCCGGGGTCTACGATGCCGGTGCGCTGGAGGTGTTGCCCAAGGCCTGGAGGGTGCGTTACCTCACTCGCCAGCCCGGCGGGCAGTTCGCGGTCAGCAATGCCTTGCGCGAGAAAGTGGTTTTTTCCATCCACAATGTGCTCGAGGATCCGCCCTTCCTGCGCATGGATCTGGTGAGTTGCAGGAACCTGTTGATCTATCTGCGGCCGTCTGCGCAGAAAAAGATCCTGCGGACCTTCCACCACATCCTCGCGGACAATGGCCTGTTACTGCTCGGCAAGTCGGAAACGCTGGGCGAGATGGGGGACGGCTTCACTACCCTGAATGAAAAGTGGCGTCTATTCCGCAAGCATTTTTCCAGCAAACAGCTCCATCCTTACCCCCCCATTTCGGGGAGTTACCGGCTGCCGCAGCCCCCTGTCGTCGAGGCCGAGACCGAAGTGGCCTCGCTCAGGGCCCTGCCCGAACGTTTCCGACAGGCGCTCAGCGAACTGAGCTACGGACACTATGTGGTGATCTCACCCTCCGGGGAGATGGTGTACACCCACGGCGAGCAACCCCTGCTTCGTGTCCCCGAAGGGATGGTGAGTCAGCGTCTGACCGATTTTCTCGACGATTCCATCGATATCGAAATCAAGACCCTGATCAGGGACACCATGGAGCGGCGCGAGGTGGTGCGCAGTGCCTTGATGCCGGTCAAGGGCGCCTGCTTCGACTATGTGCGGGTCAGCCTGAAGCCCTTGTTCGATGGCCATGACCTGAGCTTCATCGCGATTGCATTCGATTATTTCCGCGAGGGCGACCTTCCGCCGTTGCGACGTCGGGTGACGGATGTCCAGGCCGACCTCAGGGACGAGCTTGAGCGTACGCGCAGCCGTCTCAAGACCGTGATCCTTGAGTTGGAGGAGTCGCACCAGGCCAGCATGGCCCTCAACGAAGAGCTTCAGGCCGCCAACGAGGAACTGGAATCGGCCAATGAGGAATTGCAGACCACCAACGAGGAATTGCAGTCATCCAACGAGGAGGTGGAGGTCGCCTACGCCGAGCTGAAGAGCCTCTATAACAGTCATGAACAGCGCCGGCGCGAGGTGGAGCTCGCCCTGCGGCGCTACGAGGATCTGTACGAGCGCCTGGGCGATGGCTTCGTCACCTTCGACATGGCAGGCCAGGTGCAGCGTGCCAATGAGGCGTTCCTCGGACTGATGGGCTACAGCCTGGACGAGCTGCGCGCCTTGCCCATCCACGCGCTGACCGACGGCGATGCCGTGCTGGGACCCGACTCCGCGGCCATCATGGAACAGGTGCACGCGACCGACAGCAGTGACATTTACCAGACGGTGCTGCGTGGCAAGGATGGTGCGAAGGTGCCGGTCGAACTGCGCCTCGGCCTGCTGCGTGACGATCTCGCCCAGCCGGAAGGGCTGTTCGCCGTCGTGCGCGACATCAGGGAGCGCAGGGCCGCTGAAGATGCCCTTCGTGCGCTGACCGAGCGGATCAGGCTCGCCACCGAGGGGGCGGGTATCGGGATCTGGGACTGGGATGTCCAGTCCGGCAAGCTGGTCTGGGACGCGCAGATGTTCAGGCTCTACGGCGTTTCCCCGGAGGCATTCACTGGCGATTATTCGGCCTGGCGCAGCTGTGTCCACCCGGACGATATCGAGCGCGCACAGGCCGAGCTTGAACACGCACTCGAGCAAGGAACTCCTTTCGGGGCCGAGTTCCGGATAGTGAGGCCCGACGTCGGCATCCGTTATCTGAAATCGCATGCGGTGATCCAGCACGATGCGGAGGGTCGGCTGGTGCGCATGCTCGGGACAAACTGGGACATCACCGCCGAGCGACTCGCCGAGCAGGCCCTGCGCCACCAGGCCGAGCGCGACGCCCTGACCGGGTTGCCCAATCGCCTGCTGTTCATGGACCGCCTGGATCAGGCGATCAGGCATGCACAGCGCCATGGCCAGAAGGTGGCGTGCCTGTTCCTCGATCTGGATCGCTTCAAGGACATCAACGACGCCTGGGGACACCCGGTGGGCGATCGCCTGCTGGTCGATGTGGCCGCTCGGCTGAGGCGGGCCATTCGCAACGAGGATTCCCTTGGCCGGCTCGGCGGGGATGAATTCGTGTTCCTCATCCAGGAATGCGACACCGCCGAGGTTGGGGTGGTGTGCCAGCATATCCTGAACGCCTTGCGCGCACCGTTCATGCTCGACGGCAAGCAGGCCTTCGTCTCGGGCAGCATTGGGGTCGCTCTCTACCCGGATGACGGCGTGGATGCCGAAGCCCTGATCAAGAACGCGGACACGGCCATGTATCGTGCGAAGACGGACGGCCGGGACCGCTTTGCCTTCTACACGCGGGATATGACCGAAAGCGCCTTTGCCCGCCTTGAGATCGATGCCGCATTGCGCGAGGCACTCCGGAACGGGCAGTTCGAGGTCTATTATCAGCCACTCTTCGAACTCGAGCCGAGCGGGGCGAATGACCAGTTCAAGCTCTTCAGCCTGGAGGCGCTGGTCCGCTGGAACCATCCGCAACTGGGGCTGGTGCCCCCGGCCCGGTTCATCGCTGCCGCGGAGGAGTCTCGCCTGATCCATGAGCTGGACAAACTGGTCCTTTGCCAGGCTATGACTCAAGTGCAGGCCTGGCGAGCGCAGGGGCTGTTCCGGGGGCGTGTGGCGGTCAATGTTTCGCTCAAGTCGCTTGATGCCCTCGCGCTACCCGCCTGCGTTGCCGAGGCCGATCTCCAGCACCTCACCATCGAGGTTACTGAAAGCCAGGTGATGCGCAGCCCGGAGATCTTCGCGGCCAGTCTTCTGCAGCTGCGGGAGCGGGGCGTGCGTATCGCGGTCGATGATTTCGGTACCGGCTACTCCTCGCTCGCCTACCTCAAGTCGCTGCCGATCGACATCATCAAGATCGACCGCTCCTTCGTGAAAGACATCGAGCGCGACGAGAATGACAAAACCATCATCCGCACCGTGCTGGCGATGGCCAAGGAACTGGGGATGGGCGTGGTGGCCGAAGGGGTGGAGACGCGCGCCCAGCTCGATTTCCTGGCTGACCTGGGTTGTTCCTATGCGCAGGGCTACCTTTGCTCGCCCCCGGTGCCGGCGAAGGAGCTCGAACAGCTTCTCCGCCAGGGCCGCGTCACCTGCCGACCCCAGGCGCTTGGCGGGCCGTGAAATCACTTTTTTCCACATCCTGCTAGAGTGCGCGCATGGAATCACCGCTTCCCCCGCCCATCAGCCTGATCCTTCTGCACGGCCTCGGCGCCGATGGCTCGGACATGGCCGGCCTTGCCAAGGCTCTTGCCCTGCCTGGCCCCGTGCGGCTGATCTGTCCTGATGCGCCCGTGCGGCCGATTACCCTGAATGGCGGCTATGCCATGCGCGGCTGGTTCGACATCACCGGACTCGGTCCGGACGATCCGGTGGATGCGGATGGCATCGCGGCGGCGTTCGAGCAGGCCCGCGCCTGGATCGACGCCGAGCGAGCGGCCGGCGTGCCCGCCGGGCGGATCGTGCTCGGCGGCTTCTCGCAGGGCGGGGTGGTCGCCCTGCATGCCGCCCTCCGTTACCCGGAGCCGCTGGGGGCGGTGCTGGCGCTGTCGACCTGGCTGCCGCTGCGCGATGCGCTGAAGCGTGAACACAGCCCGGCTGCCCTGGCGACTCCGATCTTCATGGCGCATGGCACGCATGATGACGTGGTGCGCCTGAGCTCCGCCGAGAGGGCCCGTGATGCCCTGCGCGACATGGGGTGCCGCGAACTGCTGTTCAAGACCTATCCCATGACGCACAGCATCAGCATGAGCGAAGTGGCGGACATGCGTGCCATGCTCGCAAAGCATCTCGCCTGAAGCTCGCGCGATGAAGGCCAGCTGGGACATCTTCTGCCGGGTCGTCGACAACTTCGGCGACATCGCTACCTGCTGGCGGCTCGCCCGGCTGTTGAGCGTCGAGCACGGGCAATACGTGCGCCTGTGGGTCGACGATCTCGCGACCATGCAGCGGCTGGTGCCCGCCGTGAACCCAGGGCGTGCCGAGCAGCGCGTCGAGGGGATCGAGGTGCGACGCTGGCCCGCCGATGACTTTCCACCCGTCCAGCCCGCGAACGTCATCATCGAGGCCTTCGCCTGCGACCTGCCCGAAACCTACCGGGACGCCATGCGGACGTGCCGACCGGTGTGGATCAACCTGGAATACTTTAGCGCCGAGGACTGGGTGGCTGGCTGTCATGGGCTGCCGTCCATGCAGCGCGACGGACAAGCCAAGTTCTTCTTCTTTCCCGGCATCCAGCCCGGTACGGGCGGGCTGTTGCGCGAGCGGGACCTGCTCGCCGAGCGCGACGCCTTTCTGGCCGATGCGGCCCGGCGCGCGTGCTGGTGCGAGCACTGGGGCATTCCCGCGCCGGTCGAGGGCGGCCTGGTGCTGTCCCTGTTCACCTATGAGCATCCCGCCTTGCCGGTCATGCTGCGCGAACTGGCGGTGGCGCCCGTTCCGGTGAGTGTCTATGTGCCCGCTGGTCGGAGCCTGAACAGCGTGCGCGAGGCCTTCCCCGATGAGGCGCTGGCGGCAGGGATGTCATTGGCCTGCGGCAACCTCCATCTGCATGTCATCCCTTTCCTGCCGCAGGCCGAATACGACCGCCTGCTATGGCTCTGCGACCTCAACTTCGTGCGCGGCGAGGAGTCGCTCACCCGCGCGGTCTGGTCGGGCAGGCCGTTCATCTGGCATGTCTATCCGACCGAGGATCTCGCCCATCTTGAGAAACTCGATGCCTTCGTCGCGGTCTATACCCGGCATGCGCCGCGCGAGAGCCAGCCCTTTGCCACCCTGATGCGGGCCTGGAACGAGGGCGGCTTGAATCCCGTCGAGGAGACCACAGCTTGGTGGACAAGCCTGAAGCCGTTGAGCGAACGCGGCCCCTGGTTTGCCGAGCGCTCGACACAGCTTGCGCAGACCGACGATCTGGCCACGCAACTGGTCAAGTTCGCCTCAGCCCACTACAATGCGGCGGTTAATCAACCGCTTAGTCCTTCTGGTAACACTGCATGAAAACCGCTCAAGAATTCCGCGCCGGCAACGTGATGATGGCCGACGGTCAGCCCTGGGTCGTGCTCAAGGCCGAATACAACAAGTCCGGCCGCAACGCCGCCGTGGTCAAGATGAAGCTCAAGAACCTGCTCAACGGCATGAACAACGAGCAGGTCTACAAGGCCGACGACAAGTTCGACCAGGTCATCCTGGACAAGAAGGAATGCACCTACAGCTACTTCGCCGACCCGCTGTACGTGTTCATGGATGCCGATTACGTACCGGTCGAGGTCGAGGCCGAATATCTGGGTGACGGCGTTGGCTACATCATCGACGGCATGGAAGAAGTGGTCGAGATCACCTTCTACGAGGATCGTCCGATCGGCGTTGAATTCCCGACCACCATCGCCCGCGAAGTGACCTACACCGAGCCGGCCGCCAAGGGCGATACTTCCGGCAAGGTCACCAAGCCGGCCAAGCTGAACACCGGCCTGGAAATCACCGTGCCTGCCTTCATCGAGATCGGCGAGAAGGTGCTGATCGACACCCGCACCGGCGAATTCAAGAGCCGCGCCTGATCCCTGTCAGGTGAGAAGGAAGGCAGCCTCCGGGCTGCCTTTTTCATTTGAAGCCATGCCTATCATCCTGCTCAACAAGCCCTTCGACGTGCTCTGCCAGTTCACCGACGAGCAGGGCCGAGTGACCCTGGCCGATTTCGTCGATCGCAAGGGCTACTACCCGGCCGGCCGGCTGGACCGCGACAGCGAGGGGCTGGTGGTGCTGACCGACGAGGGGCGCCTGCAGGCGCTCATCGCCGACCCGCGCCACAAGCTGCCCAAGACCTACCTCGTGCAGGTCGAGGGCGAGGTCACGGACGAGGCGCTGGAGCGGTTGCGTCAGGGTGTGACGCTCAACGATGGTCCGACCCGGCCCGCCGAGGCGCGTCGCATCAGTGAACCGGTAGGGTTGTGGGAGCGCGTCCCGCCGGTGCGCTTCCGCAAGTCGATACCGACCAGCTGGGTAGAGTTGATCATCCGCGAGGGCCGCAACCGCCAGGTGCGGCGCATGACCGCCGCCGTTGGCTTCCCCACCCTGCGCCTGATCCGCTGGGCCGTGGGCGCGTGGACGCTGGAGGGCCTGCCCCTTGGCGCATGGCGTTTTGCCGAGGTGGAAGGTATGGTGGGGCCACGGCTTGATCGTCGGGAAGGCCGCCCCGCACGCCGGCAGATGACGCGCCCAGCCAAGCCATTGCGCAAGGGGTGAGAGGATCACCGACGGAACTCGAACATCGCGACATGGCTTCACCCTCTCCCTGTCTTGCCCCCTCCCTCCTGGCGGGGGCGGGCCGGGGAGAAGGGGATACAGGCCATCAACGAAGCGCCGTGCCTGCCGCCGCTTCACCCTCACCCCGACCCTCTCCCCTCAAGGGAGGGGGAGGCCACACCCAACCCGATCACATGACCGTTTCCGACTTTTCCACGTTTTCCGCGCAACAAGATGACTGCCTGAGTCGCGACCTGCCCGAGATTCGCAAGCGCCTGCAGGGGCTTGCGCGCCGTGCCCGCGAGGGCAAGCCCATCGACCGGGGGCTGGCGGAACTGGAGGCGGTCATCGAGGCCTCGCGCCGAGCAGTCGAGGCTCGCCGCGCGCTGGTGCCGGCCATCCGCTATCCCGAGGAATTGCCGGTCGTAGCCCGCCGCGCCGGGATCCTCGCCGCGCTGGAGAGGCACCAGGTCCTGATCCTGTGCGGCGAGACCGGCTCCGGCAAGACCACCCAGCTGCCCAAGATCGCGCTGGAGGCGGGGCGCGGGGTGCGCGGCCTGATCGGCCACACCCAGCCGCGTCGCATCGCCGCGCGCTCGGTGGCCGCGCGCATCGCGGAGGAGCTGGAGACGCCGCTCGGCGAGCAGGTCGGCTATCAAGTGCGCTTCGCCGGGCAGGTCGGCGAGCAGACCCTCGTCAAGCTGATGACCGATGGCATCCTGCTCGCCGAGATCCATTCCGACCCGCTGCTCTCGCGCTACGACACTCTGATCATCGACGAGGCGCACGAGCGCAGCCTCAACATCGACTTCCTGCTCGGCTACCTCAAGCGCCTGCTACCGAGGCGCCCGGACCTCAAGCTGATCGTCACCTCCGCCACGCTGGATGTGGAGCGCTTCAGCCGGCATTTCGACGGGGCCGAAATCCTGTCCGTCGAGGGCCGCACCTACCCGGTCGAGATGCGCTACCGGCCCGTGCAGGGCGACGAGGACGACCGCGACCGCGACCTGCCCCGCGCCTTGCTGGACGCCGTGGACGAACTGGTCGCCGAGGGCATGGGCGACATCCTCGTCTTCCTCGACGGGGAGCGCGCCATTCGCGAGGCGGCCGAGGCCCTGCGCAAGCACCATCCCAAGCACACGGAGATCCTGCCGCTCTACGCCCGCCTGTCCGCCGCCGAGCAGGCGCGCGTGTTCCAGAAGCATTCCGGGCGGCGCATCGTGCTGTCGACCAACGTGGCGGAGACCTCGCTGACCGTGCCGGGCATCCGCTACGTGATCGACACCGGCCTTGCGCGCGTGTCGCGCTTCTCCCCGCGGGCCGGGGTGCAGCGCCTGCAGGTCGAGCCGATCAGCCAGGCCGCCGCGCGCCAGCGCGCCGGGCGCTGCGGCCGCCTCGGCCCCGGCATCTGCATCCGCCTGTACGGCGAGGACGACTTCGAGAGGCGGCCCTCGCACACCGACCCCGAGATCCTGCGCACCAACCTCGCGGCGGTCATCCTGCGCATGGAAAGCCTGAAGCTCGGGCATGTCGACGACTTCCCCTTCCTCGACATGCCCGAAGGGCGCCAGATCAAGGCCGCCTACGACCTGCTGTTCGAGTTGCAGGCGGTGGACGAGGATCGCCGTCTGACCCGGCTCGGCGTGCAGCTGGCGCGACTGCCGGTCGATCCGCGCCTCGGGCGCATGCTGCTCGCGGGCGCGTCGAGCGCCTTTCCGCGAAGCGGCCTCGGGCAGGAAGCCCGAGGGGTGCGAGACCAGGACGCGCACGACGGCTGTCTCGCCGAGATGCTGGTCATCGTCAGCGCCCTATCCATCCAGGACCCGCGCGAGCGCCCGGCCGACAAGCAGCAGGCCGCCGACCAGGCGCATGCCGCGTGGAAAAACCCGCAGTCTGACTTCCTCGGCCTGCTGGCGCTGTGGAAGTGGTACGGGGAACAGGCCCAGCACCTCTCGCAGGCCAAGCTGCGGGGGCTGTGCGAGAAGCAGTTCCTCTCCTATGTGCGCATGCGCGAATGGCGCTCGCTGCATCAGGAACTGCGCGGTCTTTTCCACGAGGCGGGCGTGAAGGAGAACGAGAAGCCCGCGCCGGATGACGCCGTCCACCGCGCCCTGATGACCGGCCTGCTCGGCCACCTCGCCCTGCGCGAGGAGGAAAAGCGCAAGACCACGCCAGCCAAGACCAAGGGCCGTCCCGAACCGCAGGCCTACCGCGGGGTGAAAGGCCGCAAGCTGTCGATCCACCCCGGCTCCGCGCTGGCCAAGCAGCCGCCGAAGTGGCTCATGTCCGCCCAGTGGATCGAGACCGCGCGCCTGTGGGGCGCGACCAACGCCGCCATCAACCCGCGCTGGATCGAGCCGCTGTCCCGCCACCTGCTGACCCGCGAGGTGACCGAGCCGCACTACCAGCCGGACTCCGGCCGCGTGGCCGCTTTCGAGACCCTGAGCCTGTACGGCCTGCCGGTGGTGATGCGCCGCGCGGTCAATTACGCCGCCATCGACCCCGCCGATGCGCGGCGCATCTTCATCCGCGAGGGCGTGGTGCAGGGCGAGTGGCAGCCCGAACAGGGCTTCATGGCGCACAACCGCGCCCTGGTCGAGGAGATCGAGGCGCTGGAAGCCAAGGCCCGCCGCCCGGACATCCTGGTCGACGAGGACGTGCTATGCGCCTTCTTCGAGCGAGAGCTGCCCGAGGACGTGGTCGACGGCCCGACCCTCGCCGCCGCGCTACGCAAGGACAAGGGCCTGGACGCCCGCCTGCGCCTGACCCGCGAGTCGCTGATGCGCCACGAGGCAGAGGCGGTCAAGGGTGGCCGCCTGCCGGACCGGCTGCGCCTCGGCGAGATCGAGGTGGAGCTGAGTTACCACTTCGAGCCGGGTGCGGAGGACGACGGCGTGACCGCGCGCGTGCCGCTGGCGGAGCTCAACCGGCTGGACGCCCAGGCTGCCGAATGGCTGGTGCCGGGGCTGATCGAGGAGAAGGTCGCCTCGCTGATCAAGGCCCTGCCCAAGGCGCTGCGGCGCCAGCTGGTGCCCGCCCCGGACGTGGCGCGC
Source organism: Pseudomonadota bacterium (assembly GCA_040758395.1). Classification (GTDB taxonomy): domain Bacteria; phylum Pseudomonadota; class Gammaproteobacteria; order Halothiobacillales; family Halothiobacillaceae; genus Thiofaba. The sequence goes on along the minus strand of JBFLVP010000001.1, from coordinate 109,668 downwards.
GCTCTGGTCGAGCGGATCACCGAAGGCCTCAGGGACTGGCCGCCGCAGGGCGGCCTGCCCGAGCGCCTCTCGGAGGAGGCGCGGCGCATGCTGGGCGCGCAGGTCGAGCCCGCCGACTGGCCGCTTTCCGAGATCGAGCCGCACCTGCGCCTGCGCGTGGAGCTGGTGGACGATGCGGGCGAGATGGCGGAGTCCATCCATGGCCTCCGCCCTGCGGGGAAGGCTGAGCCTTCCAACTCCGCTCCCGGCGTCGTTGTTCGCGGCAGCGGGCGGAACCTTGCCGAGATGCAGCAGGCGCTCGGCGGCGCGGCCAAGCGCGCCTTCGTCAAGCGCTTCGAGGCGCGCAAGGGACTGACGAGCTGGGATTTCGAGGAGCTGCCCGAGGTCACGGTGATCGACGCCAAGGGCGGCTCGACCACCGTCTACCCGGCCCTGGTCGATGCCGGCGAAAGCGTCACCCTCTCCCAGATGGATACCCCGGAGGCCGCGCGCGAGGCCACGGCGAAGGGGCTCACCCGCCTGTTCCTGCTCGCCGCGCGCGAGGAGGCGAAGGCGCTCAGGCGCGAGGTGGCGCGCGACAACGCCCTCTGCCTGCTCTACTCCGCCATGCCGGCGGTGAAGGGGATCGACAAGCCCTGCGCCGATCTGCAGGACGAGGTGGTCTGGCGCGTGGCGCAGTCAGTCTTTCTTGAGGGTGACTGGCCTCGTGATCGCACCCGCTTCGGGGCCCATGTCGCCGCCTGCCGCCCGCGCCTGTACGCTGAGGGGCTCAAGCTGCTGGAAACCCTGCGCACCCTGCTGAGGGAGCAGCAGGCTGTCCGGCAGAAGATCGGTGGCAAGATCCCGCTCTCCTGGGTCGAACCCGCCCGCGACATCGGCGAACAACTCGACCGGCTGTTGGTCCGTCATTTCATCCTCGATACCCCGGACGAGGTATGGAAGCGTCTGCCGGTCTACCTCAAGGCCATCGCCCGCCGCCTGGAGCGGCTGGATCAGAACCCGGAACGCGACCGCCAGGCCCGCGCCCAGTTGGAGCCGCTGCTGCTGCGCGCGGGCAGGGCGCTGGCCCGCAAGGACCTCTCTCTCGAAGCGCGGCAGACGTTGGGCCTCATGCTGGAGGAGTTGCGGGTGCAACTCTTCGCCCAGGAGCTCAAGACCGCCATCCCGGTCTCCGTGGGGCGGGTCGAGAAGCAGTTGCAGGCCATCGAGGGCACGGGCAGGCTGACCTGAGCTAACGGTTCGTATCGTCCCCGCCCCGCAGCGGCTAAGATGGAAAGCATAGAAGCCTCGCCGCGAGATATTCCGATGAGCAACAGCCTCGTTCCCACCACGCTGCCCCCCGTCATCTGGCCGACGGAGGATCTCGAGGCCCTGCGCTGGGCGCACCGGCAACTCGAGCATCCCTCGCTGGCCGCGCGTCTGAGCAATGTCGTGGGCACCCCCTTCGACCGGGCGTTCAAGCTGCTTCCCCTCCGCTGGCACAAACGTCTTCGGCGCGGCGTCGAGGGTGTGTTGCTGCGTCTGCTGGACGGGGTGGTGGGTTCCATGCAGCGCCTGCCGCCCCATCCAGCGCACAATGCCATGCACCGTGCCCTGGTCATGGGCACGGGCGCCGCTGGGGGCTTTTTCGGCCCGGCCGCGGTGCTGGCCGAGTTGCCGGTCACCACGGCCCTGATGCTGCGCTCGATCGCCGACATCGCCCACAGCGAGGGCGAGGATCTGGGCTCTCTCGAGGCCCGGTTGGCCTGCATCGAGGTCTTTGCCCTCGGCGGACGTTCGGACGAGGACGATGCGGCCGAAACCGGCTACTACGGCCTGCGTCTGGCGCTTGCCCTGCATCTGTCGCATGTGAGCAATTACGGGGTCGGCACCACGGTCCCCGGCATGCTCCGCTTCGTCCAGGCGATTGCCGCCCGCTTCGGGGTGGTGATCGCCGACAAGGCCGCGCTGCAGGCCGTTCCGGTGGTGGGCGCGGCGACGGGCGGGGTGCTGAACCTGCTGTTTCTCCAGCACTTCCAGAATGTCGCGCGCGGGCACTTCATCCTGCGGCGTCTGGAGCGCACGCACGGCATGGTCGTCGTGCGCGAGGAGTATGAGCGCCTGACCGAGGAAGAGGCGCGCCGGGCAGTCCCCTTCAGCAATCTGGAGGGTTGGTGAGGCGGCAAGAAACGTCCATGTGTCTTGCTCTTCGGGGAACGCCGTGCGTTCCATCGTTGCTCCAGGCAACGATGTGGGTCGCCCTCAGACTCTGGCTCCCTTTCCTTCTAGCCCTTGCGGGCGTTCCCTCGGCCGGGGCGCAGGCCGAAGCCGATGGCGGAACACCGGAAAAACCCCGCATCGAGGTCATCCTGGAAGGGCTGCCGGAGTACCTGGAGCCGGGGGTGCGCGCCTCGCTGTCCGCCGAGCGCCAGAAGGCCAGCCCGTTTCTCGATGACCTGCTGGTCGACCACCTGGCGACCCGTGCGGAGCGCGAGGCGGCCCAGGCGATGCAGGCGTCCGGTTTCTACCAGGCCGAGGCCAGCGCCACGGTGGAGCCCCTGCCTGAAGGCTGGCGCATCAGGATCGAGGCCCGGCCCGGCCCGATCGTGCTGATCCGCCGGGTGCAGGTGGAGCTGCACGGCGCGGCCGAGGACCAGCGCGGGGTGGAGCGTTTCGTCCGCAACTTCCCGCTCGTACCGGACGGCCCGCTGGTGCACGGGCCCTACGAGGATTTCAAGGCCGACTGGCTGACGCGCGCTCGGGAGCGCGGTTTTCTCGACGCCCGCTATACCCGCCACGAGATCCTTGTCGACCCCGCGACCAATACCGCCGACGCCTTCCTGACCATGGAGAGCGGTGAGCGCTACCAGTTCGGAACCACCCGCTTCGAGCAAGAGGGCGAGGTGCGTTTTTCTCCAGCCCTGCTCGAGGGATATGTGCCCTGGACGCCGGGACGTCCCTACCGTCTGTCGCGGGTGCTGGATCTGCATCGCGCCCTGTCCGATACGGGTTATTTCGGCCTGGTCGAGGTCGAGCCGCGGCCCAACCCCGCCAGCAAGACCGTCGATGTCGCCGTGCGCCTGGCGGAGCGCGCGCGAACGCGCTACAGCTTCGGTCTGGGGGTGGGGACCGATACCGGCCCGCGCGGCTCGGTCGAGGTCGAGCGACGCTATCTGAACAAGCGCGGTGACCGTCTGCTCGGAAAGCTGCGCCTGTCCGCCATCGACGCGGCGGCGGAGGCCGAGTATCGCCGGCCCTGGCTGCCGCCGGAGCTGTCGCTGCGGAACTGGAGTTTCGGCGGTTCACCGCGGACCGATTACTTCGGCGCGGCGGTCAGTTACAGCCGGGAAACGGTCGAGGACATCGAGACCGAGGCCTTGGCCCTGCGCCTCTCGGCCAACGATGTGAAGCGCTTCTGGCGTCGCCAGGCCAGCCTGACCTGGTTGACCGAGAACGACCGGATCGAGGGACAGGTCGCGCGCGACGTCCAGTTGCTGTTTCCGGGGGTTCGCCTTGGCTACCATCCGCGTCGTGACCGGCGTGGCGGCGGCTGGCGGCTGGACCTTGAATCACGCCTCGCGGTCGGTGGGCTGCTGTCCGACACCAGCCTGTTCCAGGCCCGCGCGGATGGCGGCTGGACCCTGCCGGTGCGCGAGCACGACCAGATCTTGCTGCGCGGCAGCCTGGCCGGCAGCGTGGCGGAGGACTTCGGCAAGGTGCCGCTCTCACTGCGCTTCTTCGCCGGCGGCGACCAGAGCGTGCGCGGCTATGGCTACAAATCTCTCGGCCCCGTCAATGAGGATGGCAAGGTGGTGGGCGGGCAGCATCTGGTGGTGATCAGCGCGGAATATGACTGGATGTTCGCCGATCCCTGGGGTATGGCGCTGTTTGTCGACGCGGGTAACGCGTTCGACGACACCCGTATCGAGCTCAAGACCGGGCTGGGGCTGGGCATGCGCTGGCGTTCTCCCGTTGGGATGATCGGGCTCGACGTCGCTCACGGATTGCAGAACGAAGAGGACGCGTTCCGCATTCACTTCAGCCTGGGGCTCGAGCTGTGAGCTGGCTGCGAGGCTTGGCCGTCCTGCTGCTGGCGCTGTTGCTCGCCGTGGCGTCTCTGGCGGGCTGGCTGCTGGGCACGGAGTCCGGTCTGCGCTTCGCCGCCGCGCAACTGCGGGCGCAGGGGTTGCTGGAAGCGGAGACGGTGCGCGGCCGCCTGCTCGACCGCATCGAGCTGGAGCAGGCCAGCCTGAGCGTCGGCGGCTACGTCTTGCGCGCGGAGCGCCTGTTCCTGCGCTGGCGTCCGGCGGCCCTGCTGGAGCGGCGCCTGCATGTCGAGGCGCTGGAGGGCGCGGGCCTGCGCATCGTGTTGCCGCCAGCGTCCGCCGAGCCCCCGCCGGAGCCGCCCGTCGAACCGTATGCCGGCTTCGTCCTGCCGCTGGATGTCACCCTGGAGCGCCTGCACGTCGAGGATGCCGCGCTGGTGGATGCGCAGGGCGGCGCGCAGACCGTGCTGCGTCGTCTGGAGGCGGCGGCCCGTCTGGCGGGCGGCCGGGTGCATGTCGAGCGGCTCGACGCCGACTCCCCCTGGGCCGAGGTTCACGCGGGCGGCGAGCTGGGTCTCGCGCCCGAGGACCCGCTGGACCTGCGCCTGCGCTGGCGCGTTCCGCTCGCGGGCCTGCCGCAGGCGTTCCAGGGCGAGCTGATCGGCGAGGGCAGGCTGAGCGGCACGCTGCGCCGGCTGGAGCTCGACCAGCGTCTGCTGGTGCCGGCGAAGGTCAGCCTGCGCGCCAGCCTGGAGCCGCTGGCGGAAGGCCTGCCCTGGGCGGCCCGGCTGGAGAGCGATGGACTGGACTTCGGCGCCGTCCTCCCCATGGCGGGGGCCCAGGGTGAGCGTCCGGGCGAGGGCCTGGGCGTGTGGACCATGCGGCTGGAGGCGGAAGGCGATCTTGCCGGGGCCGATCTGCGGGTGCTGGAACTGCGCCAGGACGACACCCGGCTGCGCGCCGAGGGGCGTATCGACTGGGCGCAGGCCCTCGCCTGGCAACTCAGCCTGCGGGCGGAGGCCCTGCGCCCCGAAATCATCCACGCCGACTGGCCCGGCCGTCTGGATGCCGTCGCGCGAAGCCAGGGCATGCTGCGCGAGGGGCTGCCCCACGCCACGGTCGAACTGGAGCGGCTGGACGGCAGCCTGCGCGGCTACCCGCTCCAGGCGCGCTTGCGGGGGGCGGTCGCGGGTCTTGCGTTGGATGTCGAGCAATTCAGCCTGCGCTCCGGCCGCAGCGAGATCGAGGCCGAGGGTCGGGTCGGCGAGCGTCTCGACCTGCGCGCCCGGCTGGCCTCGCCGGACCTGGCCGAGCTGCTGCCCGGCGCGGGCGGGGCGTTGCGCGGGACGCTCGCCCTCGCCGGCGCGCGCGCGGCCCCCAGCCTGCGGGCCGATCTTGAAGGCCAGGGTGTGCGCTGGCAGGACTGGTTGGTGGAGGCGCTCAGCCTCAAGGCCGAGGGCGGGCTGGCCGAGGGGCAGACCCTGCGCGCGGAACTGGCGGCACGGACCCTGCGCAGCGCCAACCAGCCCCTGCTCGCCTCCGCCCGGATCGAGGTGGCGGGTCGGGTCGAGGCCCATGAGCTGCGGGTCGAGCTGGCGCAGGCCGGGACGAAAAAACAACCGGGGATCGGCCTACAACTGTCCGGCGCGGGCCGCTGGGACGGGGCGCGGGAGACGCTACGCATCGACGACGCGCGCTTGAACGACACGCCGCTGGGCGACTGGCGCACCGCCGAGGCGGTCGAGCTGGTGGCGGGCATGGACGAGGCCCGCCTGCCGGACTGGTGCTGGCTGGGCGATGGCGCGCGCCTCTGCCTGCGCGGCCAGTGGCAGGCCGGCAAGAGCACGTCCGCCGCGTTCGATCTCGCCGGGCTCGACCTGATTCGGCTCAAGCCCTGGCTACCCAATCACCATTTCCGCCTCGAGGGTATGCTGGACGCCAGCGTCAGTCTGGAGGCCCCGCCGGGCGCGCCGATGACGGCCCAGGCTCGTGTGGAAGCCCGTCAGGCCACGCTGTACGCCGCCACCGGCCGCCGCGACGAGTGGCGCGCCCTGCCCTTGGAGCAGGCCTACGCTGAGGCGAGTCTGGGGGCGGGGGCGAGCCGGATCGAGGCGGAAGTGGGGCTGAATGCCGCCAACCGCCTGAGTCTCGTCCTGAGCCTGCCGGGGCACCAGCTCGAACAGGGCCTGCCGCCCGGTCAGGCGCTGGACGGGCGCATGGACGTCGCGTTCAACGACACCACCCTGCTCGACGCCTTCCTGCCGATGCTCAAGGACCTCAAGGGCACGCTGGCCGGGCGCATCGACGTGGCCGGCGCCCTGGCCCAGCCGAGCCTGAGCGGCGGCGCGCAGCTGATGAACGCCAGCGCCCTGTTGCCGGAGTTCGGCACGCGGGTGGAGGAGGTGGATGTGCGGGTGCAGGCCGGGCCGGATCATATCCTGACCCTGAGCGGCGAAGGCCGGATGGGCGAGGGACGCATGACCTTGGGCGGCGCCGTGAGCCTGGCCCAGCTCCCGGCCTGGCGGGCCGATCTGACCCTGCGCGGCGAGAACCTGACCGCCATGCGGCTGCCCGAGGCCATCGTGCAGGCCTCGCCCGATTTGCGCCTGGCCCTGAGCCCGGAGGAAACGCGGCTGGAGGGCCGCGTCGAGATCCCGGAGGCCTTGTTCGACGTGGGCGAACGGGGCGGCCCGGCCGGGGCGCGCCTGTCGGAGGACGTGCGCATCATCGGCGCCCCGCCGGCCGAGCAGGGCACACCGATGCACACGAGGATCGAGGTGGTACTGGGCGACAAGGTCCGTGTGCGCGGCATGGGTTTCAACGGGCGCATCAGCGGGCGGCTGACCGTGATCGACCGTCCCGGCCTGCCGGGGGCCGTCGGTCAGGGCGAGCTGAGCATCCCCGAGGGGCGCTACAAGGCCTACGGCCAGGACCTGCTCATTCAGCGCGGGCGGATCCTGTACGCCGACACGCCGCTCGATGATCCCGCGCTCGACATCCGCGCCGTGCGGCGTGTGACGCAGGACAGCGTCGTCGCCGGGGTGCAGATCACCGGCCGGGCCAGCCGACCGAAGGCGAGCCTGTTTTCCGAACCGGCGATGGAGCAGGCCGAAGTCCTCTCCTACCTGGTCACCGGCAAGTCGCTCAAGCGCAGCAGCGGCGGCGATGCCCAGTTGATGATGCAGGCCATCCAGGCGGCGGGTTATGCGGGCGGTGATCTGCTGGCCGGGCAGATCGGTGGCGCCTTCGGGCTGGAAGAGGCGACCGTGGAGACCGATGCCGGCACCCAGGAAATCAGCCTGGTGTTGGGCCGTTACCTCACCCCACGTCTCTACCTGCGCTATGTGCAGGGCCTGGAGGAGGGCCTGCAGGCCTTCATCCTGCGTTATGAGTTGACTCGCCGGATCAATGTGCAGCTGCAGAGCGGGGTGAAGGCAGGGGTGGATGTGTTTTACAGTTTCGAACGCTGAGCCGCCTCATGATGGAGCCCCTCTCCCTTGAGGGGAGAGGGGTTGGGGAGAGGGTGATCGCGCGCTGAAACAAGGCGACTCATTGCAAGCCCCCTCTCCCCAGCCTCGATCCCTCCTCTCCGCCCCTTTGGCCATCCATGGCCAAAGCCCTTGCAGGGTGCGGACGTCGAGAGCCCCCGCCAGGGGGGAGGGAGCCGAACAACCGCCATCGAGAATCCACCATGCCCCTGCCCGATCGCCAAACCGTCGCCAACCTCATCCGCCAGGCCGCGCTGGACGAAATCCTGCCGCGCTTCCGCAAGGTCGAGCGCCATCTGAAAACCGACGGCTCCTGGCTGACCGAGGCCGATCTCGCCATGCAGGCGCGGGTCCAGCGCGAACTGGCCGAACGCTGGCCGAGCATCCCCTTCCTCGGCGAGGAGATGGACGAGGCCGAGCAGCAGCGCCTGATGCAGCACGCCGACAGCGGACTATGGATCCTCGACCCGCTCGACGGCACCAGCAACTTCGCCGCCGGGGTGCCCATCTTCGCCCCCTCGCTGGCGTTGATCCGCGGCGGCAAGGTGGTGCTCGGCGTGGTGATGGATGTGATGCGCGACGAAACCTTCAGCGCCGCCACCGGACAGGGCGCGTGGCTCAACGGCGAGCGCATCGCCCCGCCCGTGACCGACGTGCCGATGAACAAGACCATCGCCTGCATCGACTTCAAGCGCCTGTTGCCCGAACTGGCCACGCGACTGGCCGTCAGCGCGCCCTACAGCTCGCAGCGCTCCATCGGCTCCGTCGCCCTGGACTGGTGCTGGGTCGCCACCGGTCGCTTCCACCTCTACCTGCACGGCAAGCAAGGCCTGTGGGACTACGCGGGAGGGCACATCATTCTGGAAGAAGCGGGCGGCCACAGCTGCACGCTGGACGGCGAGGCGGTGTTCAACAACACGCTGGAAAAGCGCTCGGCGGTGTGTGCGGGGGATGCGCGGTTGTTTGCCGAATGGACGGACTGGCTGGGAACGGGGAAATAAGGGACACGCTCTCCAAATTCCGTGGTCCGTCTCCCATGACTCGCTTGGCTGTTCCGCCCTGGGTGGACTGACGGCTTTACGGGTGGGCAAGACTAGCGTTTATTATCAAGCCAGTGTAGGGCGCAATAGCAAAGCGTATTGCGCCGAATGGGGAACCCACACGCCAGCCCCATCAAAAAACGGGGTCTGTCCCCTATTGTTCCTCTATTGTTCTCTAGGGTGTGAATGGCGCTGACGCCAAACTTAGCGTCAGCCGTAGCCTGTTAATTATTGATATATGCCCAAGGAAAAATGCGTGCCTTTAAGGGCTTGTTAGAACAATCGTTTCTTTATATCTTTATACGAATTTAACCCGCCTCTGTGGTCGCTTCCGGTTTTCGCCAAGACAAAAGGACACCGATCTTCGCCCCTGAAGATCAACTTGTAATGTTTTCCATCTTCATTAATCACAAATCCGAGTCGCTCAAGCTCTGATCTGGTTGTTGATTCCATTTCACGATATGTACGAAGCAGTTCCTTGAGCGACTCAAGAATGACTTCCTTCTCTCCTGCTCGACTATTGGATTTAATCAGATCATTTAACACATGATAGCGCCGGCTGTGCGGCTCGGCTGAGCTCAACAACGTGGCCAAGGCCTCTACGACCAGTGAAAGACGCTCACCTTGGTAAAGGTCCATCTCGTCCGCACTAAGATTGAGGCCAGTGGTTTGAGTCTTTCTTCCCTCGCTCTGTTCGAAGTAGCCGTATTTCAGGCGATTGACCTCAGCCTCCAGTCTTTGAATTTCTTCGTCCTTGCTGGCTAATTCAGAATCAAACGCTGAAATATACTCATCAACCTTATTAGACCCGGATTCACGAAGCTCTTGGATACGCTTTCTTGACTTCTGCTCAAGAACATAGCTCCAAGTGCACTCCCTTTTTGTCCGCTGAGACAGAAGGGACGCCCTAACTTTCTTCGCAACAGCAATTTGAAGCGCTCTCGGATCTTCAAATTCGCCTTGTGGCAAGAACAACCACCTACCAATCCCGTCAGGCCAGTAAATAGCCACAGCTCCACCATAGGCATTCTCTCGGTACACCAAGGGGGCTAGTTCAAACGAAAAGCCTCGGCTCGGCTCTACAAAAACATGCGCCATGCCAGACAACCACTGTGCGAGCTGCTCTGCGTTTACTAAGTTATTGCCATCATTGCCTGCACTAACATAAACCACCGGCATTAAGCATCCTGCGTTTGCAGTGATTACATCAGCCGCCAAATCGACTTGATGATCCAGAAGGTAAATTGGCCTATCACTGACAGTTAGGGCCCCATCCACACCCCCTCCAATTTCCCTCAAAATTGTCTTCAAAATATGGGGTCGCTTTCCATAATCGATCTTCTCGACTGGCAGTTCAGAATCGACACTTAGCTGCACGGATATCCAAAATTCTTTTTCTCGTTTGGCGCATGCAACCTCAGTGACCCATCGCATCCCAGAAGGATCAACATTTTCGTGACGCAGCGCGCTGAATTGCTCGCCATCTTGGTGCTTTATAAACCGAATTTTTTCACCGCCAGCCTCAGCACTCCATTCGTCTCCTATGCCAGTCGCATCGGCCATGATCGAAGCAAGACTTGAATGAGGGCTCCCAGCCAACCAAATACGACCCGTTTCGAATAGATCATCGACGGATTTCGATTCGTTAAGAGGAAACTGAGTTTTGAAGGTTAGCATCTAATAAATCATCCTTAATATTCTGACCTGACAGGACGTTGAAAGAACAACAGGGGACAGACCCCGTTTTCTGTTCTCTGGTTGCGCTGAAGGTGGCTCAAATTCGCCGCAAGCACAACAGCCCGCATACTAGGCGGGCTGTGTTTCGCTGATTCAAGAGGCTTTTCGTCTTCCATGACTACGATGTCCTTGAGTGGCTGCGCGGCAAGGGTCGGGTACTTTTGCGCAGGTTTCGGGTGATCTTCCTGCCGTCCTTCGGCAAGGTCAAGTGTCCGCTTGGGAAAGCCCCTTAACGAGCTGCTGAACAATTAGGCATTCGTCATTGCGGCAGAAGCCTTCCATGGCTTCTGGCCTTCGGCCAACGCCAAGGCGTTGCAACATTGCGCCTGCAATGTTGTTAGCGTAGCGAAGCAATCCAGAGGGTTTGCAGAATCATCGGCCTATGGATCGCCACGTCGCTTCGCTCCTCGCGATGACGGGGCTTTCACCTTCTCCTTTATCCAATCGCAACCCCATAACGCCATGAGCGCATGCCTCCCGGCCAGCCGCGCGTGGGCAGGCCAGCCTTGTGCTTGAGGTGCGTGAGGAAGTCTTCCCGCTCGGGCCGTTGCGACCAGACGGAGGGCAGGAAGGTGGCGCGGCGGCCCATGGCCTCGATGATCAGGCCGTCTTCGGGTCGTCTTCGCGAAGGCGCAGGGTTTCCAGCAACTCGGTCTCGGAATGCACCGCCCTTCCTTGCCGCTCAGGCGGGGAAGAGGGGTTGCGCGGCGGCGCCATCCAGACTGGCTGACGGGCTCGCCGCACTGGACAGCAGGTTCGGCGAGGGGCGGCCGACATGGTAGCCCTGGGCATGGTCGATCCCCGCCTTGCGGATGGCGTCCATGATCGCCTCGCTCTCGACGTACTCGGCGATGGTGCGGATGCCGAGATCCCTGGCCAGGGCCGAGATGCTGCGCACGAAGGCGGCGTCGCGCTCGTCGTCCAGCATGTTCACCACGAAATCGCCCTCGAGCTTGATGTAGTCGATGGGGAAGCGCTTGATGTAGTGGAAGGAGGAGAAGCCCGAGCCGAAGTCGTCGATGGCGAACTTGAAGCCTTCCAGATGCAGGCGGGTGACGAACTTCTCGAGCATGGCCGGGTTCTTCACCGTCTCGCGCTCGGTCAGTTCGAACACCAGCCGCTCGGGAAGGATGCCAGCCTCATTCGCGAGCCGCTTCACGGTGGCGAAGAATTCATTCAGCACCAGGGCGCGCGGCGAGATGTTGAGGAACAGCAGCCCCTCGTAGCCGGCCTCGGCGGCCTTCTGGAGGGCCTTTTCCATGACGATGAAGTCGAGCTTGTGGACCAGGCCGAGCTGCTCGGCGGTTTCGACGAAGGCGCCGGCCTGCACCAGTTGTCCGTCCGGCATGGTGATGCGGGAGAGCACCTCATGGGCATGGAGTGTTCCGTCGGCACTGGCCACGATGGGCTGGAAATAGGGCTCCACCCAGCGCTCCTCCAGCGCGCGGGTCACCAGGGCGATGGTCTCGCTGACCTGGCGGAAATTGTCGATCACGTCCTGGTCGCTGGGCACGGCCAGGCGGTTCTTACCTTCGGCCTTGGCGCGGTACATCATGTTGTCGGCGAACAGGAACAGGTCTCGGCTGCTGCTCGCGTGATCCGGGTAGACCGCGACACCGATCGAGACGGTGGCGCGGATGCGGCTGCCGTCCGGGGCCTCGATCGACATCTCGCCGGCCATGTGGAGCAGGCGCTGCGCCACCTGGTAGGCCTGGTCGCCCTCCACCTCGGGCAGCATGATCACGAATTCGTCGCCACCGTAGCGCGCGAAAACGTCGCCCTTGCGCAGGCCCGGTTTCAGCGTGTCGGCAAAGGCCTGCAGGAAGCGGTCGCCGATGTGATGGCCGTAGGTGTCGTTGACCGACTTGAAGTTGTCCATGTCGATCACCAGCAGGGCGAAGCGGTGGTCGTGGCGCTCGGCCCGCCCCTGCTCATAGTCCAGTAGCTCCCAGAACACCCGGCGGTTGTAGAGGTTGGTCAGCGGGTCGCGGCTGGCGTAGTACTCCAGGTCCTTGGTGTACTTGGAGATGGCCTTGACCGAGCCGACCACGTTGAGCAGGGTGGAGAGCAGGCTTTCGACCACCAGCTGGCGGACCTCGTCGCGTGCGATCTCGGCCTGCACGCCGATGCCGACGATGCCGCCGATCTTGGGGCTTTCCACGACCAGCGACTTGGTGGCGACGTCGATGTCGCGGCGGCTCAGGACGAGCGGTGGGGCCTCGGGGTTGGCCACATGGTGGTGGACGGTGATCCCGTCGGCGTGCGCCAGGGCGGGCAGACGGGTGAGGGCCTGGCGGGCGGCCTCTTCGAGCATGTCGCGGGTGGCATCGCTCGGCGGCGCGCGCCAGAAGATCTCCAGGTCGAACATCTCCTCGTCGACCTTGAACAGCGAGAACAGGGTGTAGGCTTCCACCACCTCGTTGATCTCGAGCAACATCCTTTCCACGTACTCGCGCCAGTCGCGCACCACGTCCGAGGTGATGACGAAGCGTTCGAGCAGACGCACCTCGAACTCCAGCAGATCCTTGTCGACCGCGAAGCCGCGCAGTTTCTGCACCATCTGGTCGACTTCGCGCAGGATGCCGTCCAGTTCGGAAAAGCCCATCCGCATCTCGCCGATGCTCAGCCGCTTGAGGTCATCGACCTTGTTCAGTTGCGCCACCCGGTCGCGCAGGCCATCGATGCCGGTCTGCAACCTGCGGTTGATGAACAGCGCAAGCAGGGCGGCCATCAGCAGGGGGAGGGGAATCAGCAGGACGAGGTTGGTGAGGAAGCCTTCGCGCGCGTGGGCAAGGGCCGGGCCCATGTCCTGGCGGACTTCCATCACACCGAGAACGTCCCCCGGCTGGACATGGGCGTGGCATTGCAGGCACTCGCCACGCGCCTTGAGCGGGAAGATGTGGCGCAGGGTGTCGTCTTGTTCGAGGCGCTGGTCCTGGCCGGTTTCGAACACGAGGCGTACGGCTTCATTCGGCAGGGCTTGTTCAATGGGGCCGAATTGGGCCTCGACCTTGGGGCCCCGGTAGATCTCCAGGGTGAAAGGGCTTTCCTTGAAGGCCGCCTGCTGGGCGGCGATGAAGGCCTCCAGGTCGTCGCGTGACCAGCCCTTGCGCATCACCTCGAACATGCTGTTGAAGCCTTGCTGGGCGATGACCTCGGCGGTCGCGCGCGCGTCCCGGTGGATCGAGCGCTCATAAGCGGAGGTCAGGATCAGGTAGGCGCTGACGAAGCCGACGATGGAGACGGCCGCGGCGGCGGCCACAATGAAGCTCTTCAGACTCTTGGGGGAAGCGATCAAGTCGGTAGCTCCTGCAGATAGCGAACCCGGCGAGTCCCTGATACTGATGGCCGGATTCTACGGACATTTCCCCACAAGAAAAAGGGAAGTTGCTGTCGGTTTTACGCGTCCTGATGCAGCTCTTCCACCGTGTAACGCCAGGCCTGCATGTCCCACAGCCAGCCGCTTGGTGGCAGGCCGGCCTTGAGTCGCAGGTGCATGACGAAGTCCTCGACGCCGGGTAATTGCTGCCAGACCGAGGGCAGGAACGTGGCGCGCCGGCCGCCGGCCTCGATGATCAGCCCGTCCTGCCCGGGGCGCAGCCGGTCCAGCAGTTCCGCCTCGGAGGTCACGGCCATCCGCTCAGGGGCGCCGAGGATGGAGATATGGATATCCAGCGCCGCGAGCTCGGCCAGGCGCAGTGGCGGGAAGCGCGGGTCATGGAAGGCTGCGTTGAACGCATTTTCCGCCACATCCTGCACCAGTGGTCGGGTGGCCCGCAGGTTGCCGATGCAGCCGCGCAACTGACCGCGTGTGTTGAGGGTGACGAAGCAGGCACCTTCTTCCCGCCAGGCGGCCGGGTGTTCATCGACCCTCACGGGTAGCGCGCGATGATGCTCCAGGCCGTGGCTGATGGACTCGCGCGCAAGATCGATCAGGGGGTGCATCATGCCTCGCCTCCTTCAAACACAGCCCAGGCGCCGTAGCCGACCACCTGGTTCCGTGGGCCGGCGGTGTCACCCGAGTTGCGCAGGTCCAGCCGCTCGACGCGCATCCCGCGTCGGCGCGCGACCTGCAACAGGCCGCCGAGCGGAATGCGGCCGCAGGCCTGCTCGAAGCCGATGCGCTCCGGCTGCAGGGCCTCGATCGCCTCGGCGGTGGCGGCATCCATCCGGCGCGCGCTGGTATGGTCGAGGTAGTGGCTCAGGTCGGTGCTGATCACGATCAGGGTTTCCGGTCCGCCCCACAGGCGTTCGATCACCGTCGCCACCTCCTCGTGGCTGGCATCGCCCACCACGATCGGCACGACGCTGAAGGTCTCCAGCGTGGCTTGCAGGAACGGAAGGTGGACCTCCAGGCTATGTTCGGACGCGTGCGGCCGGTCATTGCGGATCACCTGTGGCAGATCGGCGATCGAGGTTGCTGCCTTCGTATCGACCGGCGTTATGCCCAGCGGGGTCTCGAAGGCGTCTGCCTCGGGCAGGGCCAGCCCGCGCAGCCGCACAAAGTGGGCCGGGCCGAGCAGAACGACGCGCTCGATCCGGTTGCGGGCCTGATATAGCCGGGCGTAGGCCCGGCCGACGATGGGGCCGGAGTAAGGGTAGCCGGCATGTGGCGCAATGAGGGCCTTGGGTGCCGGAGCGATGTCGCGCGCATCCGGTGCGAACGTCCGGATTTGCTGGCGCAGGGCGGTGGGGTCGGCCGGATAGAAGCGGCCGGCGACCGCGGCGGGGCGGGTGGAGAACATGGCTGGAATTCTTGAGGATGATTTCCTGCAAGTTGGGGGCAATGCCCCTGTTTCCAAACCCCTTCGCAGGCCGTTGAAAAATTCATTTCAACGGCCTGCGAGGGCAAGCCATGGATGGCTTGCTCGAAGCTCAATCACCTTAAGTGATTGAGCTTCGGAGGCCATCGCGGACATGTGCCGCGATGAGCTGAGTTGAAAAAGGGCAGGAAAGCCCTTTTTCAACATCCTGTTAGATAAATGCTGAAAAGATCCATCCATGGATTTTTTCAGCTCGCCCGTCCCGGTACATGCCCGTGACGGGCTCCGCAATTCAATGGCTTGCGCCATTGTTGCGCCGGCCCTTCCATGGGCCGGACGGGAACCGCTGATTAGATCAGCGGTTCCCTAGCGGGGGATGCAGTGCTCGAACCGCGGTCGCCAGGTCTCGACCAGCGCGTCACGGGCGGCATCGTCGTTGCGGCTGGCGCCAAGGCTGTCGGCGTCGACATCGAGGGTCACCATTGCCCAGCCGTCCCCGGTGTCGCATTCGACACGCACGCGCCAGCCCTTGTCCGAGGGCTCGACCTCGAACAGATAGCCGCTCAGCCCGAGGGCATCCAGGATCGCCTGTGTTCCCTCGCGGGCACGGGCCAGCTCAATCATGCCTAGGGTCATCTCCGTCCTCCCGGTTCGCCTGGAACCATCAGCGCTGGTAGGTGCCCACCAGTTCGGCCAAGGCCAGGATATGGTTGGCCATGGCCCGCTCCAGTGCGACCCGGCTGGGCGTGCCCAGGTCGGGCAGGAGGCAGTCCAGCGCGTACAGCTTGTGGAAATAGCGATGGCGGCCAATGGGCGGGCAGGGACCGCCGTAGCCGGTGCTCTTCCAGTCGTTGAGACCGTGCAGGGTGCCGGACGGCAGGTCCTTGACGCCTTCGGCCAGCTCGGTCGTTTCGGGCGGCAGGTTGTAGATGATCCAGTGGCTCCACGGCAGGCGCGGGGCCTCGGGGTCGGGGGCGTCCGGATCGACAATGATCAGCGCGAAGCTCTGCGTGCTGGCTGGCGCGCCGCTCCAGGCCAGCGGGGGTGAGCGGTTGGCACCGTCGCAGGTGTAGACGGCCGGTATCTCGCCATGGTCGGCAAAGGCCGGGGAATGGATTTCCATGCAACGCCTCCTCTTGGGCGAGTCGGGAAGCCGCAAGGCCCCGAATGACAGGTATGCCATTGAACATAGCAGGCTGGGTTCGGGCTGGGGTGCTGAAGAAAAGACCTTGAAAATCAGTCCTGAAGCACCTATGTAACAAACACTCCCCCTGCCCTGCCCCCCCATGACCCGCGAAGCCGAACATATCGCCCTGGCCGATCCCGACGTGGTGCCGACCAGGTACTGGCACCGGCTCGACGACGGCCGCATCCAGTGCGACCTCTGTCCGCGTTACTGCAAGCTGCACGAAAGACAGCGCGGCCTGTGCTTCGTGCGGGCACGAGTCGAGGACCAGGTCGTCCTCACCACCTATGGCCGCTCCAGCGGCTTCGTCATCGACCCGATCGAGAAGAAGCCGCTCGCCCACTTCCTGCCCGGCACGCCGGTGCTCTCCTTCGGCACCGCCGGCTGCAACCTCGCCTGTGGCTACTGCCAGAACTGGGACATCAGCAAGTCGCGCGAGACCGACCGCCTGCTCGATCAGGCCAGCCCCGAGACCATCGCCGAGGCCGCCCTGCGCCTGGGCTGCCGCAGCGTGGCCTACACCTACAACGACCCGGTGATCTTCCACGAGTACGCCATCGACGTGGCCAAGGCCTGCCGCGCGCGCGGGGTGAAGAACGTCGCGGTCACCGCGGGCTACGTCTGCCCCGAGCCGCGCGCCGAGTTCTATGCCTGGATGGACGCCGCCAACGTCGATCTCAAGTCGTTTTCCGAGGCGAGCTACAAGCGCCATACCGGGGCGCACCTGGAGCCGGTGCTCGACACCCTGCGCTACATCCATCACGAGACCGATGTCTGGCTGGAGGTCACCACCCTTCTCATCCCGGAGCTGAACGATTCGGACGAGGAGCTGAGCGCGATGGCCGCCTGGATGGCCAGCGAGCTGGGGCCGGACGTGCCCTGGCACTTTTCCGCCTTCCACCCCGACTACCGCATGCTCGACCGCCCGCCGACCCCGCCCTCGACCCTCAAGCGGGCGCGCGAGATCGCCATGCGCGCAGGCATGCGCTACGTCTTCACCGGCAACATCCACGACCCGGAGGGTCAGAGCACCTACTGCCACCACTGCGGCAAGCGGCTGATCCAGCGCGATGGCTACGCCCTGGGCGAATGGGCGCTGGATGCGGGCGGGCACTGCGCGCGCTGCGGCGCGTCCTGCGCCGGCGTGTTCGAGGCCCAGCCTGGGCGCTGGGGCAACCGCCGCCAGTCCGTGCATCTGGCGCGCTTTCAAGGCCAGATGCGTCGCGCGGCCGAGTGACCGGGGCGGGGCAAGTTCGCGGAAAGGACGTACAATCACCGTCAACGTTCTGTAACCCGTGATGGAGCCTCGCATGTCCGTGGATACTTCCCGCCGCAGTTTCCTTGCCGCCATGAGCAGCCTGCCGCTGCTGGGTTTGTTCGGGGCCGAGGCCCGCGCCGCAACATCGCTGCTGGGAGCAGCGATGGGAGGCGAAGCCTCACCTGAAGGGCGGAAGCCAGGGATGGTTTCCGCCGCCGAGGCCGCCGGCCTCAAGTTCGGCGAGGCCAAGCCGTTCGACTTCGAGATGCTGATCAAGATGGCGCGCGACATGGCGGACAATCCCTACAAGGAACCGCCGCGCCCGAACCCGGAGGCGGTCAAGAAGATCGACTACGACGAGCAGGGCAAGATCAAGTTCAAGCACGACTACGCCCTGTGGAAGGAGGGGCCCTCCGCCTTCCCGATCACCTTCCGCCCGGTCGGCTATTACTTCCAGAAGACCGTGCGCATGCATGCCGTCGAGGATGGCGAGGCGCGCGAGGTCATCTACCAGCCGGACTACTTCAGCTTCGGCCCGCAGAGCCCGATGAACGACATCCGCGAAGGCGAGTCCGCCATCGCCGGCTTCTGGGTGCAGGAATCCCGCCGCATCGGCGACTGGACCAAGAGCGAGCCGTGGGCCACCTTCCAGGGCGGGGCCTATTTCCGCGCGGTGGGTGAGCTGGGGCAGGTCGGCATGTCCGCGCGCGGCATCGCGCTCAACGTGGGCGCCTCCGAGCCGGAGGAGTTCCCGGACTTCCGCTCGTTCTGGTTCGAGCCGGCGAAGAACGAGAGCGACCCGGTCATCGTCTATGCCCTGCTCGACGGTCCGTCCGTCACCGGTGCCTACCGCTTCGAGCTGCACCGCGCCAGCGGTGTGGTGATGGAAATCGAGAACCACATCTTCCTGCGCCGGGACGTCGAGCGTCTCGGCATCGCGCCACTGACCTCGATGTTCTGGTACGCCGAATACCCGGCCGCCCATTCGCACGACTGGCGCCCCGAGGTGCACGATTCCGACAGCCTGGTGCTGTGGAACGGCGCCGGCGAACGTCTGGTGCGTCCGCTCAACAACCCGACCCGCATCATGTTCTCCTCGTTCATGGACGAAAACCCGCGCGGTTTCGGCCTTGTCCAGCGCGACCGCAACTACGACCACTACCTCGACGGCGTCAGCTACGACCGTCGCCCGACTACCTGGGTCGAGCCGCTGCATGACTGGGGCAAGGGGCGCGTGCAGCTGGTCGAGATCCCGACCGACGACGAGATCTACGACAACATCGGGGTGTTCTGGGTGCCGGAAAGACCCGCCAAGGCGGGCAGCAGTTTCAGCTTCAAGTACCGCCTGCATTGGCTGGCGGACACCCCCTACTTCCCGAAGAAGGATCTGGCCCGCGCCGTGGCCCTGCGCGTCGGTCGTGGCGGCGAGCCCGGCAAGGACCGTCCGGCCAACGCCAAGAAGATCGTGATCGAATGGGACGGTGAGGAGATCCTCAAGACCATCCCCTGGGGCGTGCGTCCGACCGTGGTCGCCTCCGCCTCGCGAGGCACGCTGTCCCTGCAGCGCGCCGAACCGATCTGGTACACCCCGCGCTGGCGCTCGGAGTTCGATATCACTGTGGATGGACAGGAGCCTGTGGAATTGCGCTGCCGCCTGGAAATCGACGGCAAGCCGATCACCGAAACCTGGCTGTATCAGTACCACCCGTAACCGGCATTTGGCCTGATCGTATCTCCTGGCCCGCTCATGGCGGGCCGTTTTCATTGATGGGATTGTCCATATGAGCACCGAAACTCGAGCCGAAGAGACCTCTGCAACACCTCGGGAACCCGCGCCCGCTCGGCCTGCGGGCGGGCAGCCCAGGATGGGGAGCTGCCGTTATCATCATTTCGCCCTCGCCGTGGAGGTGCTGGAAGAAATCGCCCAGGGCCGTGCCCCGGCGGACCAGGTGCTGTATCACCAGTTCCGCCAGCGCCCGCAGATGGGTGCGCGGGATCGCGGCGTGGTCGCGGAAACGGTGTACGGCGTGCTGCGCACCCGCCGCAGCCTGGCTTGGCGGATGGCGCCCATCCATGGACGCCACCTTTCAGGCTCGCCCGAAGGCGACCCCCGATTTGTTCCCGACAAATCGGTGATGAAGGTCGAGGAAAACCGTTGGAACATGTTGGTCGGCGGTTTCCTGTTCGAGCAGGCGTGGGCGGACCGCGAGTTCCTGGTCAAATGGCTGGGCGGTGGCGGCGCAGCCGACGCGCTGGATCGCGTCAAGCGCAGCGATGCCGAAGCCCCGCTCGCAGTGCGCGCCAACCTGCCGGATGAACTGGCCGAGCGCCTGTTGCCGGTCTACGGCGAAGAGGGCCTGCTGGCCCTGATGCAGGCGATGAACCAGCCGGCGCCGGTCGATATCCGCGTCAATCCGCTCAAGACCGAGCGCGACACCATCCTGCACATGCTCAATGAGCTCGGCCTGCCGAGCGAACCCACCCCCTATGCCCCGCATGGTCTGCGTCGCCATGATCGTCGCCCGTTGTTCAACCTGCCGGCCTTCAAGGAGGGGCTGTTCGAACTGCAGGACGAGGCCAGCCAGCTGGTCGGCCACCTGGTCGCCCCGCAACCGGGCGAGCGGGTGCTCGACCTGTGCGCCGGCGCGGGCGGCAAGACGCTTCAACTCGGTGCGCTGATGCAGAGCAAGGGCAGCCTGATGGCGACCGACATTTCTGCCCATCGTCTCGAGAAGCTGACGCCGCGCATGCGCCGCGCGGGGCTCTCCAATGTGCGTCCGGTCGCCATCACTGGCATGAGTGATCCGCACCTCAAGCGCGCCAAGGGCAGCTTCGACCGTATCCTGATCGACGCCCCCTGCTCCGGCACCGGCACCTGGCGACGCAACCCGGACCTCAAGTGGCGTCCGCTCGATCTGGAAGCGCTCAACCGCACGCAACTCGAACTGCTGGAGGGTAGCGTCCGCCTGCTCAAGCCGGGCGGGCGCATCGTCTACGCCACCTGCTCCATCCTGCCCGAGGAGAACGAGCGCATCGTCGAACAGTTCCTCGCCGGTCACCCCGACTTCAGGCTGCATTCGGCGGCGGCGATCCTGGCGGAACAGGGGATCGAGGTTGCCGGCGTGGCGGAAACCATCCCTGGCTTCCGCCCTTCGGGTGAGGCTTCGCCTCCCATCGCTGCTCCCAGCAGCGATGTTGGCGAGATGCTGCGGCTTGATCCGGCGCGGCATGGCACGGATGGATTCTTCGCGGCGGTGCTGGAGCGGTCGACGAGTAGCGAGGAATCGGACCCGCGCTAGGCCGGCGAAGGCCTCCAGGGCGCCGCGCCCGTCGTGTTGCGTTCCATGCGTGCGCAGCGCGGACAGAGGTGCTCGCCAGCCCTGCTGATCACCCAGCCCGCTGCGACGGCTTCCTGCAAGCTGCCCTCGAACCACATGCGCCCATCGCTGATGCGACGTCCTTCCCGAGGGTCGTGGCCGATACCCCGCCGGTGCTCCGGCACGCGGACCGCGCCCGGATTGCAGCGGTCACAAAAGATGAAGTGGCGAAAACTCATGCCCGCGCCCTCCTTCATTGAACGCTCAGTAAGAGCGTAGGCGCATGATCGGCCGCTCGCCACGAGCGGGCTATACGCAAGGACGGCCTCAGCCCAGACCGGCAAGATCGTAATCCATGATCAATGGCGCGTGGTCGGAGAAACGGCTGTCCTTCCAGATCGAGGCGCCCAGCACCTTGTCCCTAAGGTCCGGGGTGACCATCTGGTAGTCGATCCGCCAGCCGACGTTCTTGGCCCAGGCCTGCCCGCGATTGGACCACCAGGTGTATTGCTCCTCTCCCTGGTTCACCACGCGGAAGGCGTCCACCCAGCCGTCCCCGTCGTAACGGGCATCCAGCCAGGCCCGCTCGTGCGGCAGGAAGCCGGAATTCTTCTGGTTGCCGCGCCAGTTCTTCAGGTCGATCGGCTTGTGGGCGATGTTCCAGTCGGCGCAGATGATCACGCTGCGGCCCGCGTCCTTCAGTTCGCGCATCCTGGCGGGGAAGACCTCCAGGAAACGGTCCTTGCTCGCCTGGCGCTCCGGCCCGGCGGAGCCTGAAGGTGCGTACAGGCTGACCACGCTCAGATTGCCGAAGCGCGCTTCCAGATAGCGACCCTCGCGGTCGAATTCCTCCACCCCGAACCCGGCGATCACATCATCCGGCTCGCGCCGGGCGTACAGACCCACGCCACTGTAGCCCTTGCGCTCGGCGGGCTCGTAGTAGCACTGGTAGCCCTCGGGCCAGAACACCTCGGCGCCGATCTGGTCGACCTGCGCTTTGAGTTCCTGCAGGCAGACGATGTCGGCGTCCTGGCTCGGCAGCCAGTCGAAGAAGCCTTTGCTGGCGGCGGAGCGGATGCCGTTGAGGTTGACGGTGATGACGCGAAGCATGGGAGCTCCCTGGTAACGAGCGACCAGGGAGTTTAACCCAGGCCTCCTGCCTGCCGGGGCGTCAATGCACCCGCGCAAGGTCCGGATTCATCCCGCAAGCGTTGAATCCCGGCATCCGCCGTGAGGGCGTCATGGCTGGCGGAACTCTCCCCGCATCGACGCGCAGTGTTCGCGCATGTCTTTGCGATCAGGCAGATAGATAAGATCGGCCACCACCTTGTTCTCAAAAGATTGGAGCTGAACGTAACGGCAGCTTGGCCCCTTTTCCTTGCAGGGCTGCTCCGACCAAGCCCCACCCATCGTCGTGCAGTTTGATTTGGTGAGCTCGTACAGCGATGGGGGGATGGATGGGAAGTTGGTGCACTCACCTGCCTTGGCAAGCAAACCGCCGTGAACAATCTTGCATGAGGGCTGATCCGCCACAGGCTGTGGTAGCGAACGCTCCAGGAATGACAAGCAAAGCACCTAGGCTCGTTTTCATGAGGCGTATCTCGTTCGGGTTAACGTGAGTATCCATCGCGGACGCATGGGGTGAGCATCCCAGGGCTATTTCACTGGACGAGCCGCCCTGCATCGTTGAAATCGGAGGCGGGCGCCAGACCGGGTCAATGCTTGATCAATTGGCCGCCGAGCGCCTGGCAAACCATCCCGATCATCGAGGCGTCTTTGTAATAGATGGAGTCGATAAACACCTTTTTCCCCATGTATTCCATGGGCGCATGCCGGCAGGTCGGGCCTTTCTTGGTGCATGATTGATCTGACCAGGAACCATGAATGGCCGCGCAGTTGGATTTTGTCGCCTCATAAAGACCCGAGGGCAGATCGAGGTAATTGGTGCAAACCCCGGCCTCTGTATCGTCGCAGGATGGCTGACTCGCCCAAACAGTTGGTGCGAGCGTCAAGCAGGCAGTGAAAATTAAAAGTTTATACATGGTGCTTGTCCTTATTGGCTGGTTGATGTGGATTTCCAGACGCCGTTTTGCACGGATTCACACATCTCTTTTTGATGTTCTTGTAAGGATTTTACATTGGGCGCCGGGAAGGGGGGCTTGCTGGGCGCGGCATAAAAATACTGAGCGATGGCATCGGGCTTCTTGCCACGACAGACCCCGTAATGACCTGTCGGGCAGGTTTTGTCCTTTTCGACACGGTAATCCTTGGCATTGAAGTAGGTTTTTTTGCGACGTTCGCATTGCGCTTCAAGTGCCGTCAGATCGCTGCCCTCATAGCATTCGATGTTCTTGGAGCCGCTAACTTCGATATTGACGATGCAGGTATGCACCGGCACGCCGGTCCAGGCAGATACACTGGCCAGCAGACTGCTGGTAAATAAGGCCAGCAAAGCGTAGTTTTTCATTTTCAATCTCCTGTTTGCAAAGCGGTTTTATTTCACGACCACCAGTTCCACGCGGCGGTTTTTGGCGTGGTCGGCTTCGGTATTGCCCTTGGCCACGGGCTGGCTGCTGCCCAAGCCTTGCACGTTGAGGCGATCGGCGGCAATGCCGCTTGTCACTAGAATGGTCTTGACGGACTCGGCGCGCGCCAAGGAGAGCTTCTGGTTGTGTTCGGCGCTGCCTTGGGCATCGGTATGGCCGTCGATGCGTACCTTAATGTCCTTGTTGGCGCGCAGCGCCTCGGCGGCGTCGGCCAGCAGGCGCAGTCCGTCCGGGCGCAGCGTGCTCTGGTCGAGATCGAAGTTGACGGGCAGGGCGATTTTTCCGTCCTTGACCAGGGCCTGACCGATGCTGGAGGCATCCAGTTTGGCGGTGGCTTCGAAGGGTTTGGTCTCGACGACATAGAAAGTGACGCTGGGTTCGTGCCTGTAGTCGGTGTAGCCGACGATGCTGACCAGGCCGAAGCCCTTGTCTTGCCCTCCCACCTTGAGGGTGCCCTTCCAGCTTGCCATCCAGAAGGTGTCGCTGTTGTCATAGCGCATCGACGGAGGATTCCAGCCCTTGAGCAGGACGATGTTTGCGCTGCCGACAGATCGGCGCTTGTCCTCGGTGCAGCTCGCGTTCTCACACGACCACACCATCTGCAACCCGGCCTTGGTCAGCGCGTGTTCGACCTCACGGCGCTCCTTGAGCACCGTCCCCTCCTTGCCGGGGGAGAAGCGCCCCGCCCAGATCTTGCCTTCAAGGGTTTCGGCGCTCAGGGGGTGCCAGGCTTGTTTTGCACTCAGCGGCCCGGTGGGTAGCACCAGCGCCTCGTAGGAAAAAGTCTGGCCTTTCTCCAGCTTCCAGCCGGGCGCCGTGGGCACGGGCGCCCATTCCGGGACCTTGTCCGCGGCCAGGGCCTTTGCGGCAGGTATGGCGAGGAAGATCGCCATGACGAGGCCGACCGAACGTGTCACCTTTCTCATGCTCCATCCTCCATGGTGCGGGGCGGGATGGGGTGACCGTAACGTCAGGTTATGACCTGCACGTGAAGGGGTTATGTTAGTTTTCTTGACCCCTGCGCGAACGGCCCTTGGCTATGCGGCGATCGCGCTTTTCCTTCAGGTGCTCCATCAGCGACTTGGTGTTGCGCTTCTGTTCCGGCTGGTAGGGGTTCTCGTCGGTGCGGAACTCCAGCCGGACCGGGGTGGCGTAGAGCTTGAACTGGTCGCGGAAGAACTTTTCCAGGTAGCGCTTGTAGGCCCCCGGCAGGCGGTCGGTCTGCTTGCCGTGGATCACGATGGTGGGTGGGAAGCGGCCGCCCTGGTGGGCGTAGCGCAGCTTGATCCGGCGGCCGTTGACCAGCGGCGGCTGGTGCTTGAACTGGGCCACTTCCAGCGCCTCGGTCAGCTTCGGGGTGGCGAGCTTGATCCCGGCGGAGGCATGCGCCTTCTCCACCTTGTCCATCAGAAGACCCACGTTGGAGCCGTGCAGGGCGGAGATGAACAGGGTCTCGGCGTAGTCGACGAAGGCCAGGCGGCGATCGAGTTCGGCCTTGACCCGCTCGCGGTGGTCGTTGTCCAGACCGTCCCATTTGTTGACCGCCACGATCAGGGCGCGGCCGCGCTCGATGACGAAGCCGAGCAGGTGCAGGTCCTGGTCGACGATGCCCTCGCGCGCGTCCAGCACCAGCACCACCACCTGCGCGGCGTCGATCGCCTGCAGGGTCTTCACCACGCTGAACTTCTCGATCATGTTGTCGACCCGCCCGCGCCGACGCACGCCGGCGGTGTCGATCAGGGTGACCGGCTTGCCCTTGTGCTCGAACGGGATGAACACCGAGTCGCGGGTGGTGCCGGGCATGTCCATGGTCACCATCCGCTCCTCGCCGAGCAGGCGGTTGACCAGGGTGGACTTGCCGACGTTCGGGCGGCCGATGATGGCGACCTTCATGCCCATCGCGTCGATGGCGTCGTCGTCCAGTTCCTCGGGGGCGGGCGGCAGGTGCTCGAGCGCGCGCTCGGCCAGGCCGTGCAGGCCGCGCCCGTGGGCGGCGACCAGGTAGACCGGGTCGCCCAGGCCGAGCTGGCTGAATTCGCCCAGCACGACGGCCTCGTTGGCACCGTCCATCTTGTTGGTGACCAGGATGATCGGCTTGTTCTTGCGCCGCAGCTGCTCGGCGACATGCTCGTCGGCGGCGGTCAGGCCCGCGCGCGCGTCGACCAGGAACAGCACCACGTCGGCCTCGTCGACCGCGCGCCAGGTCTGCACCGCCATGCGTTCGTCGAGCACGGCCTCTTCGCCGGACAGACCACCGGTGTCGATGATGATGACCTCGCGCTCGCCGAGGCGCGCGCTGCCGTACTTGCGGTCACGGGTCAGGCCGGGCTGGTCGGCGACCAGGGCGTCGCGCGAGCGGGTGAGCTGATTGAAGAGAGTGGACTTGCCGACGTTCGGGCGGCCCACCAGGGCGATGACGGGTTTCATGGGTGCGGGACTCGATATGTATCCGGCGGGAAGGTACCGTCCACGGTATCTTCCCGCCGATGGCAAGTCCGGTATGTCCGGACTTGTCCAAGGAAGAGCTGAATAAAGCCATCCTTGGCTTTATTCAGCTCGCCTCGTCGCGGTACATGCCCGCGACGGTCTCCTTGAATCAACGACTTACGTCGTTGTTCACGTTGGGGCATCCTGCCCCAAACGGGAAGCGCTGAATTTTTCAGCGCTTCCCTAACGCGGCCTGGGCCGCGCCGGGGCATCCATGCCCGGATGCCCTCGTCGGCTTGTCTGGCCGCCGGGGGCATGGCCGCCGGAAACTTCACGGCGTGGCGTGCATTCTAGCAGCCTGTTGAACTTGCAGGGATTTTACGGCCTGGGGTCGACGAGGAGTTATTCCCCAAGCAGGGATTCCAGGGGTACGGAGCGGCCTGACAGGGTCAGGTCGCCATCCCACAGATTGAGCGAGGTGGTGATGGTGTCCTCGCCGCTGACCAGCTGCTGTTCCCGCAGGGTGCTCAACAGGCGGTCCGCGCCACGCTCGTCGTCCACCCAGCGGCTCGCGCGCAAGGCCTTGATCATCAAGGGACGGCTCAGGCTCAGGCGCAGGTCGGCGTGCAGGCGGCGCAGGCCGGTGGGAACAACGCTGTAAGGAACAGCATTGGGACGCGAAGCGTCACCCGCGGGGGGGGAGCCATGGATGGATCTCCCAAGGTCGCGTCCTCGCAGCAGCCCCTCCACTCGGAGCTTGCCGGACGGGGTGCCCAGATCAAAGGCTTCCAGCACGATTTCGCCCTGATCCAGGGCCACGCCGAAACGGTCGAGCTGACGTCGCAGCCGCTGCGGGTCATTCAGACGCGGAATGCGTCCACTCAGGCTGGCCTGCAGCGCCGGCCAGTCGACCGCGTGCCAGCGCAGGCGCATGTCCAGCGGCCCCAGCGTGTAGGCGCCCTGGCTGGCGGACCAGTGCATGGTCAACTGGTCACGCTCGCCCAGCATCAGCTCCGCGCGCGGGTCCTCCACCAGCCAGGCGTCCGTGCCTTGACCAAGCCCCACGCGTCGGGCGTCCAGCCCGAGGGTTCCCGTCCAGTGTCTGGTCTCGTGCGTCAGTCGGGCGCGCAGGTTGACTTCGGCCAGGCGCAGATCACCGCGCTGCAACTTGAGCAGCAACCCGGGCAGGCGGGTTTCGCCAATGGACTCCCGTGCATCGCGGGAGAGGTGAATGCTGCCCAGCCGTTCCCGGCCCCGGCCAGCGCGATCCTGACGCCAGAAGCTGAGTTGCTGATGGCCGAGCAGGTCGACGAGCAGGGCGACCTCCAGCCGCTCGTCGGGTGGGAACGGCGTGACTCCGCCCTGCATCGGCCATTCCATGCGGATCGCGAGCCAGCCGAAGCCGTCCTCGCCCAGCCAGGGCCCATGCCGAAGACGGGCGTGCAGAGGCACGGGCTCACGCAGGGCGGGTTGGGTCACGGTGATGCTGGCCTGACTACGCCACCAGTCGCGGTGGTATTGGTCCTGCCTGACCTGGCCACGGATGGCTTGCGCCAGTTCGGCCAGCGCGGAGGGCATGGCCCGTTCAGCCACCTTGCCCGCCTGCAGCGGTGCCAGGATAAAGAGCAGGGCGAGCAGGAGCAGCCCCCACAGCGGCCAGACCGCCCGGCGCAGCAGCCGTGCCGAGGACGTCATGAGCGGGGGCCGGGCGGTCAGGCGCCCGGACGGCCCTCCACGGCCACGATACGGCCATCTCGGCCGCGCACGAAGATGCGCTCGCCATCGCTGCGCGGGGCGCTGACGATGGCGCTGCTGAGGGGGCGCAGGCGTGCGAGCAGTCGGCCGTCTTCGCTCGACAGCCAGTGCAGGTAGCCTTCCGCGTCGCCGACCACCACAGCGTCCTTGATCAGCACGGGAGCTGTGACGCCGCGCGCGCGAAGGGCGGCCTGAGTCCACAGCGGGCTGCCGGTGCGCTTGTCGATGGCCATCACCTGGCCCTTGGCATCGGTGAGGTAAAGCGCCTTGCGATCCTGGGCGAGGTCGCTGAAGCCGGACAGTTCGCGCGCCCATATGATCTGCGCGCTGCTGGCGTCGATCGCGACCAGGCGGCCCTGGTAGGCCAGGGCGTAGATCACGCCGCGATCGATCAACGGCGTGCTGTCGACGTCGACCATGCGCTCAACTTCCGAGCGGCCGCTCGGAAGGGCGACGGCGGTACTGAAAAGCTTGCGGCCGTTGTTGAGTGCGTACACGCCCAGTTCACCGTTGTCGAAGCCGGCGATGACGGCATCCTCCAGCAGCAGCGGGCGGCTGGTGCCGCGCAGCGACAGCGGCGGAACCGGCCGGCTGTCGGCCCATAGGCGCACGCCGCTGTCGGCGTCCAGCACCAGCAGCCGCCCGTCGCCGCCGCGCAGGGCCACGCGTCCGGCGGCCACCGCGGCCGGGGCGCTGATCAGGCTGCCGGTATCGACCTTCCAGCGTGGTTCGCCGCTGTTCAGGTCCAGCGCCGCGACCTCACCTTCGCGACCGCTGATGATGACCAGCCCGTTACCGCCTCCAACCCCTCCCGCCACAGCGAAGCCCAGGTCGTGTCTCCAGCGAGCGTCACCGGTCTGACTGTCGTAGGCGGCGACCACACCGCGTGCATCGACGGCCACCAGCGTGCCCTGGATCACGTAGGGCGCGAGGGCAAGCATGTCCTGGCTGTCCGCACTGGCGCTGGAGGAGGTCCAGAGCTCGCGCGGACTGAAGCTGGCGGAAAACTCGCCGAGCTTGGTGGGCGGCTCGATGTGATCACGCTTGGCGCTGCAGCCGCCGAGCGCGACGGCGGCCAGCAGCAGGCCCAGGGCGAGGCGCTTACGGTTGAACGGGGACCGCGGCATGGGAACCTCCAAGATCATCACGCTTGATACGGATCAGGCCGGTTTCCTGGCCCAGAAGAGTGGCTTGCGCGAGGGCGCTGTCGTAGGCCTCGCGCGCTTCGTCCGGCTTGCCCTGGGCGACCAGCACGTCGCCGCGCAGGCTGTCGGCCTCGGCGCGGAAGGCCTCCGGCCAGGGTTTCTCGAGTTGCTTGAAGGCCTGCTCCGGTTCGCCGCCCGCCCACAGCAGGCGGGCGAGACGCAGGCGGGCCAAGGCCTGGATGGAGGTGTCGTCGCTGTGCTCGGTAAGGTGTTGCAGGCGGGCGCGCGCGGCATCCGGCTGCCCGCCCTCGACCTCGATGCGCGCCAGCGCCAGCGAGGCCAGATCGGCATAGGTGCTGCCCGCGAATTCGCTGAGCAGCTGCTCGGCGGGGACGCGAACAGCGCTGAATGGATCAGCGCTGGGAGGCGTAGCCTCACCCGAAGGGCTGGAGCCATGGATGGCTCCAGCCGCCTCGGCCGGCGCGCTGTCCAGCTTGGCCAGGACCTGGGCGTAGACGGCGCCGGCAAGATGCGCCTTGGTCTCTTGCCGGGCCTGCCACCACTGCCAGCCGAGCGTGATGGCAATCGCCAGCAGCAAGCCGCTGATGACTGCGGTCCCGTTCTCACGCCACCAGCGCTTGAATGCCTCGGCTTGTTCCTCGTCGTGCGTATCGTAGGCCACGGATAATCCTCAAACTTGTCCGGATAGCTTCAGGCGGAGGGCGTCCGCCATGCCGTCAAATGCAATCGCAGTCTGTTCGCCTTCGCCTCGCAGGGGCTTGAGTTGCGCCACGCCCTGCTTCACCTCGTCCTCGCCCAGCACCACCGCGTAGGCGGCGCCGGATTTGTCGGCGCGCTTGAACTGCGCCTTCATGCCGCCGCCGCCCGCGTTGTTCTGGATGCGCACGCCCGGCAGGGCATCGCGCAGGCGTTCGGCCAGCACCAGCGCCTCGCGCTCGGCATCGGAGCCGGTCGAAATCATGTAGACATGTGGCGCGGCAGCCAGGGCCTGGGCCTCGCCGAAGCCTTCGCCGAGCAGGGCAAGGAGGCGTTCGAGGCCGATGGCGAAACCCGCCGCCGGGGTGGCCGAGCCGCCCAGCTGGGAGACAAGGCCGTCGAAACGACCGCCCGCGCAGATGGTGCCTTGAGCCCCAAGCCGCGTGGTGACCCATTCAAACACGGTCTTGTTGTAGTAATCCAGCCCGCGTACGAGGTTGGGGTTGACCTCGTAGCTGATGCCGGCGGCATGCAGCAGGTCGCACAGACGCAGGAAGTCGGCGCGGGATGCGTCGTCCAGGTGCTCGTCCAGGCGCGGTGCGCCCTGCAGGACTTCGCGCACCTCCGGGTTTTTGGAGTCCAGCACGCGCAGCGGGTTGGTTTCCAGGCGGCGGCGGCTGTCGTCGTCCAGGCGCTCGTGGTGCTGGCGCAGGTAGGCGACCAGATGCTCGCGGTACTGGGCGCGCGCCTCATTGGAGCCGAGGGTGTTGATTTCGAGTTTCACTTCGTCGATCAGGCCGAGCCGACGCCACAGGCGGGCGGCCATCAGGATCAGTTCGGCGTCGAGATCCGGGGTCGCCATGCCGAAGGTTTCCACGCCGAGCTGGTGGAACTGGCGGTAACGCCCTTTCTGCGGGCGCTCGTGGCGGAACATCGGGCCCATGTACCACAGGCGTTGCTGCTGGTTGTGCAGCAGACCGTGCTCCAGGCAGGCGCGCACGCAGGAGGCGGTGCCCTCGGGTCGCAGGGTCAGGCTCTCGCCATTGCGGTCCTCGAAGGTGTACATCTCCTTCTCGACGATGTCGGTGACCTCGCCGATGGAGCGCTTGAACAGGGCGGTCTGCTCGACCGCTGGCATGCGGATCTCGCGGTAGCCGTATGCGGCCATCAGCTCGCGCAGGATGGATTCCAGGCGTTGCCAGCCCGGCGTCTCGTGCGGCAGGGCGTCGTGCATGCCGCGGATGGATTGGATGTGTTTGCTCATGATTTCTGGGTTATCTGTAGGAGCGAGCTTGCTAACGCGAAGCTGGCGCAAGCCCGCGATCCCTTATCTTCGCGAGCAAGCTCGCTCCTACATGGCAGTCAGCTAGGATTCTGCGCTTTCTTCTCCGCCACCTTGGCGCGGATGGTGCGTTCCAGCTCGTCCACCAGCCCCTCGTTCTCGACCTTGTGGTGCGGTTCGCCGTCGATGTACATCAGGTTGGGCTTGCCGCCGGTCAGGCCGACCGCGACCTCGCGAGCCTCACCGGGGCCGTTGACCACGCAGCCGATCACGGCCACATCGAGCGGCGTGTCGATGTCTTCCAGCCGTTGTTCCAGCAGGTTGACGGTCTTGATGACGTCGAACTGCTGGCGCGAGCAGGACGGGCAGGCGATCAGGTTGATACCGCGCGAGCGCAGGTGGAGGCTCTTGAGGATGTCCCAGCCGACCTTGACCTCCTCGACCGGGTCGGCGGCCAGACTCACGCGCAGGGTGTCGCCGATGCCCTCGGCGAGCAGCATGCCGAGGCCGATGGCGGACTTGACCGCCCCGGCGCGCGCGCCGCCCGCCTCGGTGATGCCGAGGTGCAGCGGCTGCTCGATCTGCTTGGCCAGAATGCGGTAGGACTCGACCGCGAGGAACACGTCCGAGGCCTTCAGGCTGACCTTGAAGTCCGGGAAGTTCAGCCGGTCGAGGATCTCGACATGGCGCAGGGCGGACTCGACCAGGGCCTCGGGTGTCGGCTCGCCGTATTTTTCCTGCAGATCCTTCTCCAGCGAACCGGCGTTGACGCCGATGCGGATCGGGATGCCCTTGTCGCGTGCGGCCTCGACCACGGCCTGCACGCGGTCCTCGCGGCCGATGTTGCCCGGGTTGATGCGCAGGCAGTCCACGCCCAGCTCCGCCACGCGCAGGGCGATGCGGTAGTCGAAATGGATGTCGGCGATCAGCGGGAAGCAGCCGACGCGCTTCTTGATCTCGCCGAAGGCCTCGGCGGCCTCCATGCTCGGTACCGAGACGCGCACGATGTCGGCGCCGGCCTGCTTGAGCGCCATCAACTGGGCGACCGTGGCCGCGACGTCGCAGGTCTCGGTGTTGGTCATGCTCTGCACGCTGATCGGCGCATCGCCGCCGACCGGGACCTTGCCGACCATGATCTTGCGTGAGACGCGGCGCGGGATCTCGTGGACGAATTGCATCGATCAGCCTCCCAGCTTGCCGATGTAGGCCTTGCCGTTCGGCCGGGTGTATGGCGTCAGATCGAGCGGTTGGCCGTCCAGGCTCAGCCGGGTTGCCGCGGCATTGCCGACCACGATCTCGAACGGGCGCTCACCAGCCAATTCACGGGTGGTTCCGGGCTGGAGCATGCCCTCCAGGATCACCTTGCCATGGCTGTCCTTCACTTGGACCCAGGAGGCTGCCTCGGTCACGCTCAGCGCCAGGCCAGGTGTGGCGTCGCTGATGTCTGGCGCCGCGGGGGCTGGCATGTCCTGGTGGTCGATCACGGTTCCGACGATGGGGGCGGGGCCTGTGCTTTCAGCGGGGGGCGGCTCCAGCGTCACCGGGATGGCCGGCAGCGGCGTGCTCACCGCTTCAAGCGGCACCGAGGGTGCGGGGGATATGCTGACATCCACGCCGCTCGCCCCCTCGGGATTGAGCAGGTCGTCGGGCAGAAAGCGCGCGAGGTAGAGGGCCGCGCCGATGATGAGCAGGATCAGGATGAGCTTGAGCCAGGGGAAGCCGCGCCCGCCACGCGGCTCGCGCATCGGCCCTACCGGCGCATTGGCGCGCAGGACGGTGGGTTCGGGGTCGCCGGCCAGATCCAGATAGGCCTGCTGCAGCACGGCTTCGTCAAGCTGCAGGGCGGTCGCAAGGCGGCGCAGGTAGCCCCGCACGTAGACCGGGCCCGGCAGGGCCGTGAGGTCCTCGCGTTCCAGCGCATCCACCAGGCGTGGGCCCAGGTTGAGCTCACGCGCGAGTTCGCTCTGGGGAATGCCCCGGCGCTCACGTCCCTGGCGCAGCAGGGTGCCAAATCCTTGCGCTGGACGTGCGTCGGGTATGACCAGATTGTCCATGTCGGAGGTGCTCATTGCTGCATCTCCCCAAGGCGGCGGGCTTCGTCGGATTCCGGAAACTTGCCGCGCAACAGTAGTTCGTAATTCGCCTGCGCCTCACGGTGACCCAAGGCGCGTTCGATCCGGGCGCCGAGCAGCAGGCTGGCGGGTCCCTGGGGGGCCAGCTCGTGATAACGCTGAAGACTGCGGCTGGCTTTCATCGGCTGACCAAGCTCCATCTGCACTTCGCCCAGCTGCAACCAGGTTGAAGCATGGCGGCTGTTGCTCTTGAGCGCCCTGTCGAGCGCCTCCCCGGCGGCTGCCAGCTCACCGGCCTGGCGACGGCACTGGCCGATATTGGCCCAGGCGAACTCGGGGGTGGTGTACAGCGGGTTGGCCAGGGCACGCTCGAGCATGGCGATGCCCTCCTCCGGCTGCTTGTTGCGGCAGAGGAAGGCACCGTAGTTGTTGAGGGCCTCGGAATCCTTCGGCTCCAGTTCGATGGCGCGCCGGAAATAGCGGTCGGCTTCCTCGGTCTCGCCCAGCACATCCTGCAGCAGGGCGTAGGCGTGGTGGGCCAGGCCGGAGCGCGGGTCGAACTCGAGCGCGCGGGTGAGCTTTTCCAGTGCGGCCTGCTTCTGGCCGCGTTGCAGATAGCCCAGCCCAAGCTGGACATTGACCTGCGCGGCACGGCTGTTGTCCGTCTGTTCCTCGCGGGCGGCGGGCGGCGCGGATGTCGAGGTGGGCGCTGAAGCACATCCGCCCAACAGAGCGGTGACGAGGAGCACGGCGAGTGGGGCGGGGCTTCGAATCATGCGGACGGCCTCAGGTTCATGCGCTCCAGCCGTTCGGCGCGGCGGGCGCGATCCTCGACTTCGCCGACCAGCTGTCCGCAGGCGGCGTCGATGTCGTCACCCCGCGTGCGGCGCGGGATGGTGGTGATGTTGGCGGCCTCCAGGCGGCGCATGAAGCGGTCGATGCGCGCGTTGCTGGAGCGCTCGTAACCCGACTGAGGGAACGGGTTGAACGGGATCAGGTTGACCTTGGCCGGGCGGCCGCGCAGCAGGGCGATCAACTCGTCGGCGTGCCGGTCGGTGTCGTTCACGTCGGCCAGCATCACGTATTCGTAGGTGATGTGGGCGGTAGGCGCGTTCGGCGCATAGGCATCGCAGGCCGCCATCAGCTCCTTGAGCGGATACTTCTGGTTGAGCGGCACCAGCACGTCGCGCAGCCTGTCGTTCGGCGCATGCAGGGAGACCGCCAGGGCCACATCGATGCGCTCCTGCAGGCGAGCCATGGCCGGCACCACGCCGGAGGTGCTCACCGTCACCCTGCGCTTGGACAGGCCGTAGGCGTTGTCCTCCATCATGATCTCGGCGGCATCGACCACGTTCTCGAAGTTGAGCAGCGGTTCGCCCATCCCCATGAACACGATGTTGCTGATCTTGCGGTCGGCGGGCAGGACCTTGTCCACCAGGCGGTGTTCGGCCATCCACAACTGACTGACGATCTCGGCCGCGCTCATGTTGCGGTTGAAGCCCTGCCGTCCGGTGGAGCAGAAGGTACAGGCCAGCGCGCAGCCGACCTGCGAGGAGACACAGAGTGTGGCCCGGCTGAGTCCATCCGTGGACTCAGCCCTTCGGGTGTCGCCTGAAGGCGACCCAACGCCGCTCCGTGCGGCGTTTTTCTCGCGCTCGGGGATGTAGACCATCTCCACGCTGTTGCCGGAGTCGAGACGCAGCACCCACTTCATCGTCCCGTCGCGGGAACGTTGCTCGTGCTGCACCTCGGGAATGCGGATTTCGGCGACCTGCGCGAGTTTCTCGCGCAGCGCCTTGGACAGATCGCTCATCTGCTCGAAATCGACCACACCGCGCTGGTGAATCCACTTCATCACCTGCGCCGCGCGGAACGGCTTCTCGCCCAGTTCGACGAAAAACTGCTGGAGCTTGCCCAGCGGCAGGCCCAGCAGGTTGATCTTGCCGGTCACGGGGGTCTCGTTAGCGATCATGCCCAATCAATCAGTCCGTGCTCAGCGCGGGCAGATTTCGTCGGCCTTGAAGAAGAAGTCGATCTCGATCTTCGCATTCTCCAGGCTGTCGGAACCGTGCACGGCGTTGGCGTCGATGCTGTCGGCGAAGTCGGCGCGGATGGTGCCCGGCGCGGCGTCTTTCGGGTTGGTGGCGCCCATCAGGTCGCGGTTCTTGGCGACGGCGTCCTCGCCCTCCAGGATCTGGACCATGACCGGGCCGGAGATCATGAAGCTGACCAGTTCACCGAAGAACGGACGCTCCTTGTGGACGGCGTAGAAGCCTTCGGCCTGCTCTTTGGACAGGTGCATCATCTTGGCGGCGATGATCTTCAGGCCGGCGTTTTCGAAGCGGCTGTAGATGGCGCCGATGACGTTCTTGGCGACGGCATCCGGCTTGATGATGGAAATGGTGCGCTCGATGGCCATGGTGCGGAGACTCCAGAAGAAAAATGGAAGGTCAAGAAACTTGAACCCGCCATTGTATGCGGGTTCAAGTGCTTGATAAAGGGAATAAATGGGGTCTCAGGATCGTTCTTCAATCCAGCTCATCTGGATGGCCTCGAGTATCTTCTCGTTGGACTTCTCCGGATCGCCCTCGAAGCCGGGCAACTCAAGCACCCAGGCGTGCAGATCGGTGAAGCGCACCCATTGCGGATCGACGTCGGGATGAGCCTCGTCCAGCGCGATGGCGATGTCGAGTGTATCGGTCCAATTCATCTCAATGGCCCTCGGATGCCAGGTTGATGGTGTACTTCGGAATCTCCACCACCAGGTCCTCGTCGCCGACCACCGCCTGGCAGGACAGGCGCGAGTCCGGGTCCAGGCCCCAGGCCTTGTCCAGCATGTCGTCCTCGCACTCGGAGGCGGGCTCGAGGCTCTCGCCGCCCTCGCGCACCCAGACGTGGCAGGTGGTGCAGGCGCAGGACTTTTCGCAGGCGTGCTCGATGTCGATGTCGTGGGCGAGGGCCGCGTCGAGAATGGTGGTGCCCGGCTCGGCCTCGATCACCAGCCCCTCTGGGCAGAAGCGCTCGTGCGGCAGGAAGATGATGCGTGGCATGGGGTCAGTTTCCTTTGCTCAGGTCGGCGGCCATGTCGCCGACGGTATGCCCCGCGAGCGCGCGGCTCACGGCGCGGTTCATGCGCCGCTCCACGAAGGGCAGTGCGGCGTGTTCGAGCTGTTCGACGGCCTGGCTGATGGCCGTCGCGTCCTCGCCGGCGATGGCCTGCTCGAGCAGGGCGCGGGTGTCGGTGAGGATCGGCCGGTCGATGTCGGTCAGCAGGTCGGCATCCGCCGCCAGCGCGGCATCCAGTGCCTCCAGCGAGCGCCGGCCCTCGACCCGCGCCTCGCGCAGGCGGCGGGCGGCGACGTCGTCGCTGGCGTGCTCGAAGGCGTCGCGCAGCATGCGCTCGATCTCATCCTCGGCCAGGCCGTAGGACGGCTTGACCTGCACTTCGGCGGACACGCCGGAGGTCTTCTCCCGCGCGCTGACGGTCAGGAGGCCATCGGCATCGACCTGGAAGGTGACCCGAATGCGCGCCGCGCCGGCCGCCATCGGCGGGATGCCACGCAGGGTGAAGCGCGCCAGACTGCGGCAGTCCTCGACCGTGTCGCGTTCGCCCTGCAGCACGTGCACGCTCATCGCGGTCTGGCCGTCCTTGAAGGTGGTGAATTCCTGCGCGCGCGCGACCGGCAGGGTGGTGTTGCGCGGGATGAGGCGCTCGACCAGTCCGCCCATGGTCTCGATGCCGAGCGAGAGCGGGATGACATCCAGTAGCAGCATCTCGTCGGCCGGCTTGTTGCCCGCCAGCACGTCGGCCTGCAGCGCGGCGCCGAGGGCGACGACCTTGTCCGGGTCGATGTCGGTCAGCACCTCGCGACCAAAGAAGGCGCTCACCCGCTCGCGCACGCGCGGCACGCGGGTGGCGCCGCCGACCATCACCACCTCCTGGATATCGGAGGCGGAAAGCCCGGCGTCCTTGAGCGCCTGTTCGCAGGCGGCGAGCGTGCGCCCGATCAGCGGGTCGACAAGGGTGTTGAACTCGCCGCAGGTCAGACAGCCCTGCCAGACGGTCTCGCCGCGCAGCTCAAGACGGGCGCAGGTCTTGTCCTTGCCGGTCAGGTCTTCCTTGATCGCGCAGGCGGTACGGCTGATGTGCCGCTGTTCACCCGCTTCCAGCCACTGCCCGGCTTCCACGTCCAGGCCGGCGCGCTCCATCAGCCACACCGCGACGGCCTGGTCGAAGTCGTCGCCGCCGAGCTGGGTGTCGCCGCCGGTGGCCAGCACCTCGAACACGCCCTTGCTCAGGCGCAGGATGGAAATGTCGAAGGTGCCGCCGCCAAGATCGTAGACCGCGATCAACCCCTCCGCCTGGCGGCTGAGTCCATCCATGGACTCAGCCCTGCGGGTGTCGCCTGACGGCGACCCAACGCCGCTCCATGCGGCGTTTTTGTCCAGGCCATAGGCCAGCGCGGCGGCGGTCGGCTCGTTGAGCAGGCGCAGCACGTGCAGGCCGGCCAGACGCGCGGCGTCGCGGGTGGCCTGGCGCTGGGCCTCGTCGAAATAGGCGGGCACGGTGATGACCGCGCCGGTCAGTTCGCCGCCGAGGCGTTCCTCGGCGCGCGCCTTGAGCGGCTTGAGGATCTCCGCCGAGACCTCGACCGCGCTCAGCGCGCCGCGCGGGGTGGCCATGCGCGGCACGGCATCTTCACTTTCGATGAAGGTGTAGGGCGGGCGTGGATGCATGGCCCGCACATCGTCCAGCCCGCGCCCCATCAGGCGCTTGATCGAGATGAAGGTGTGCGGGGCATCGCTGGCCGCCATGGCCTTGGCCTCGCGGCCTACTGTGACGGCATCGGCGCCGATATGCACGGCGGATGGCAGGATGACCTCGCCGGCCTCGTTCGGCAGGCACTCCGGCACGCCGTTGACCACTGTCGCGACCAGCGAGTTGGTGGTGCCAAGGTCGATGCCGACCGCGAGCCGCCGCGCGTGCGGGGCGGGGGTCTGGCCGGGTTCGGCGATCTGCAGCAGGGCCATGGGAAAGTGTCTCAGCTCGCCTCGTGGCGGGGCAATTGTTCAAGAAAGCGGCGGAGGAACTGAAGACGTTGCAGCTGGCGGCTGGCGTCCTGCGTCTTTCCTTCTGTCAGCGCCTGATCGAGCGCTGACCACTCGGTCGCCCATTGCGCCTCGACCTCGCTGCGCAGGCGTTGGCGGGTATCGGCGTTGAAAGCGTCATCAAGCGCCTCGCGCAGTTCCATCTGGCGCAGGAGAAAGTCGGGATCCTGCACGGTGGCGGCATCGTCCAGGGACACCCCGCGCAATTCAAGCAGCAGACGAACTCGAGCGATGGGGTCGACCAACACGGCGTGGGCGTCGTTGATGTCCGCCGCTCGCTGCACCGCCAGGCGGCGCTCCAGTGCGCTGCCGAGGGAGAAGCGGTCCGGGTGGAACTGGGCGCGCAGGCGCTCGAAGCGTTCGCGCAGAGCAACCTCGTCGATGTCCAGCGCCGGCCTGAAACCGAAAAGCTCGAAGGCATTCATCAGACCGTGAAACTCTCGCCGCAGCCGCAGGCATCCTTGACGTTCGGGTTGTTGAATTTCAGGCCGACATTCAAGCCCTCGCGCACCAGATCGAGCTCGGATCCGTCCAGGTGCAGCAGACCTTTCGGGTCGGTGACCACGGTCACACCATGGCTCTCGAACACGACGTCCTCCGGGCGGATCTCGTCCGCGTACTCGAGCACGTAGGACAGCCCCGAGCAACCCGAGGTCTTGACGCCCACGCGCAGGCCGACACCCTTGCCGCGGCGGGCGAGGTAATCACGGACGTAATTGGCGGCTTTTTCGGTCAGGGTGATGCTCATGGCTTCAATTCGTCAGTCGGCGTGGATCGGCACCACGCGGTGCGTGTTCTGGCTGTCGCCGAAGCGCATGCGGTGGTCCTGTTGCTCGGCCACTTCCAGCACGTCCTGGCGCTGCATCAGGGCTTCGAGCGAGATGTCATCGAGGAACTGGTGGATCTGGCGGGTCAGGTCGGTCCACAGGTCGTGGGTCAGGCACTTGGTGTGATCCTGGCAGTCGCCCTTGCCTTCGCAGCGGCGCACATCAAGGGACTCGTCGACCGCGGTGATCACCGCCGCCACACTGATCTGGCTGGCCGGGCGGCCGAGATTGTAGCCACCGCCGGGGCCGCGCGTGCTGGCCACCAAACCGCGACGGCGCAACTGGGCGAACAGCTGCTCCAGGTAGGACAGCGAGATGCCCTGCCGTTCGGCGATGTCGGCCAGCGTGATCGGGCCGTGGCCCTGGTGCAGGGCCAGATCAAGAATGGCGGTGACCGCATAGCGGCCTTTGGTGGTCAGGCGCATCGCCAACTCCGGCTGAGTGTTCAGATGACGAATAGAATACAATCCCGAGCTACCGGGTCAACTATTTGTCCCCGATTTTTTTGCGTCATTATCCAGCGCATCGTCAGGGGTATCTTCCGCCAGACCGACATCGCCCAAGGGTGGGATGGCCGCGCTCTCGACTTCGCCCCCCATGGCCCGGATCTGGCTGGAGAGCTGCTCCACCCGCGTATCCAGCACTTGGATGTGATCCAGCATGCAGTTGATGGCATGGGCGACCGGGTCGGGCATCTCCTGCGCCACGCCGTAGGCGTCGAAACCAAGTTTCTGCGCCATGGCGGCGCGCTTCTGATCCGCCTCGTCGTGCTTCTTCACCACCCGGCCGGGGATGCCGACCACGGTGTCGCCGGGCGCCACGTCTTTCAGCACCACCGCATTGGAGCCCACCCGGCTGCCCGCGCCAAGCGTGATCGGGCCGAGGATCTTGGCGCCAGCGCCGATCACCACGTTGTCTTTCAGGGTGGGATGGCGCTTGCCTTCCTTCCAGCTGGTGCCGCCGAGGGTCACCCCGTGGTAGAGGGTGCAGTCGTCACCGATCTCGGCGGTTTCTCCGATCACCACGCCCATGCCGTGGTCGATGAAGAGGCGGCGGCCAATTCTGGCGCCCGGATGGATCTCGATCCCGGTAAACCAGCGGGCGAGGGTGGACAGCCAGCGCGCCAGCCAGCGCAGTCTGCGCTGCCAGAGCCAATGGCTCATACGGTGCATCCACACCGCGTGCAGACCGGGATAGGTGGTCAGCACCTCGAGCGCATTACGTGCCGCGGGGTCCCGGTCGTAGACGCTGCGGATGTCTTCGCGGATACGGTCGAACATGGGAAGGTCCTACTTTTTCAAGTGTCGCTGCATGGCCGTCAGCATGCCCCGCAGGATGTCCACCTCGTTCTGTGTCACCCGCGCGCGCTGCAACAGGTGGCGCAGTTTCTGCATCATGTGGCGTGGGTTGGCGGGGTCAAGAAAACCAAGTTCTTCCAGTGTGGCCTGCCAGTGTGTCAGCAGGTTTTCGGTCGCATCATGCGGCGCGGGCGGGGGCAGATCAACCGGGGGGGCGGGCGGCGCCTCGTCCAGCAGGGCCTGGCGCAGTTCGTAGGCCGCCACCTGCACGGCCTGCGACAGGTTGAGCGAGCTGTAATCGGGGTTGGCCGGGATGACCATGTGGGCGTGGCAGCGGCCCAGTTCCTCGTTGGTCAGGCCGGCGTGTTCGCGGCCGAACACCAGCGCGACATCGCCTTCCCCCGCCCCCAGTTCCTCGCCTGCCTGCATGGCCGCCTGGCGCACGGTCATCAGCTCGTGCGGGCGGTCGCGCAGGCGGGCGCTGGCGCCGACCACCCAACGGCAGCCGCGCAGAGTCTCGTCCAGGGTGTCAAGGCAGGTAGCGGATTG
The DNA here is from genome assembly GCA_040758395.1 of Pseudomonadota bacterium. GTDB lineage: Bacteria > Pseudomonadota > Gammaproteobacteria > Halothiobacillales > Halothiobacillaceae > Thiofaba. Next base: position 69,127 of record JBFLVP010000001.1, on the reverse strand, counting down.
GAGAATGTCGGTCGCGCCGGAGGCCATGGCCACGGAATCGTCATTGATCGCTGCCTTGGGCGCCACCAGCATCAGGCGCGACAGTCCCATGGTCTTCATCGCCCGCGCCGCGGAGCCGATGTTGCCGGGGTGGGTGGTGCCGACCAGTACGATTCTTACCCGTTGCAGGTCGGCTATGGTATTTTTGTCGGTCATATTTTTCTTTGTCAGATTCCGCCGCCATGCATCCCATGCTGAATACCGCCGTGCGCGCCGCCCGCGCTGCCGGCACTGTCATGTTGCGCGCCAGTGCGCGTCTCGACAGCCTGAACGTCGAGAGCAAGCAGCGCAACGATTTCGTCACCGAGATCGATCGCCAGGCCGAGGCCGTGATCCTCGACATCCTTGGCAAGGCCTACCCGCAGCACGCCTTCCTGGGCGAGGAAACCGGCAGCAGCGGCAATGGCGGCAGCGAGTTCCAGTGGATCATCGACCCGCTCGATGGCACCACCAACTATCTGCACGGCATTCCCCAATACGCCGTTTCCATCGGCCTTGAGGTGCAGGGCCGTTTGGAGCAGGCCGTGGTCTACGACCCCGTCAAGGACGAGCTGTTCACCGCCAGCCGGGGCGGCGGTGCCTTCCTGAACAACCGCCGCCTGCGCGTGACCGGCCTCAAGGGTCTGGAAGGCGCCCTGCTCGGCACCGGCATTCCGTTCCGGGAGGACCAGCCGATCGAGCCTTTCATCGCCACCATGCGCGGCATGCTCGGCCCCATCGCCGGTATCCGCCGCGCTGGCTCCGCCGCGCTGGATCTGGCCTATGTGGCTGCCGGCCGTCTGGACGGCTATTGGGAGTTCGGGCTCAAACCCTGGGACATGGCGGCCGGTCTGCTGCTGGTGCGCGAGGCGGGCGGCATGATCACCGATTTCGCCGGTGGCGATAATTCCCTCAAAAGCGGAAACCTGGTGGCTGCCAACCCGCGCCTGCTGCACAGCATGTTGACCGTGATCCAGAACAGCATCGAGCCGGAATACCGGCGCTGATCAAGGTCGCCCTGTCTGTTTGCAACAAGGCCCGCGTTGCGGGCCTTGTTTTTTGCGCTAGCGAATCAACCGCTGTAGGAAGTCCGCATCGTCGCGACTGATCTGTTCGCCGCGCGCGAGCTGCTCGAGAACCCGACCCTTGCGATCTTCGTCGCTTTCCAGCTTGTTCGGATCAAGCGGCCGATACTCGATGAACACGCCCTCGAGGATCAGGCTGTCAGGGTCAATGCCCGGCTTGAAGAAGGGGGGCTCATTCAGGACCACCCCGCGTAACACCTGTTTGAACGTCTCGCGCGCGCGGGTCGGATGGGTCAGGATTTCCGCATTCGGTGCGTGGCCCAGGGGCGGGCGGACGGGGCTCCAAAAGTGGGTGGAGTGGTGAATATGCCGCTCGATCGCCAGATTGTGCTTCTGTGCATTGATCGTGGCTGAAATCAGGTAATGACTGGGTTTGTGCACGAGCACTCCGGAATGCACGGGAATTTCAGATACGAGTGACCATTTCACTCAGCGGTTGGCGATCCGTCTCTTGCGGCAGTTCGGCCGGATAGCCTACGGGAATCAGCGCGACCGGCTGCAGGCGGGCATCGCAGCCCAGCACCGCGCGGACCGCCGCCTCGTCGAAGGCACCCACCCAGCCGCAGGCCAGGCCTGCCGCCACGGCGGCGAGTTGGGCATAGGCGGCGGCGATGGTCGCATCCTGGGTGGCGTACAGTTCCCGCCCGCGCGGGCCGTAGGTCTGTTCCGAGCGCGCGGGGTCGGCCAGGAAGGCGAGCGTCAGCGGGGCCTCGGCAAGGCAGCTCTGGTCATGGGCCGCGTGGGCGAGTTGCCGGCGCGTTTCGGCGGATTCGACCGCCACGATGTGATAGGCCTGCAGCCCGCCCGCGCTGGGCGCGGCGCAGGCAATCTCGAGGATGGCGTTGAGCTTTTCCGGTTCGACCGGCATGTCCGCCTGGAAGTGGCGGACGGAATGGCGATGGCGGACGGTGGCGAACAGATCCCACATGACCGGCCTCCTTATTTCAAGGTCTTCGCCACATCAGGATAGTTCAGTTCCAGCACCTTGCGGGCGTCGGCGGCCAGGTTGGCGAGGCCGAGTTTGGTGTAGGCCTCGACCATGATTTTCAGCGCTTCCGGCATGCTCGGCGCGCCGTTGTATTTCTCGAGCAGTGTCTGCGCACGGTTGGCGGCGGACAGCCAGGCGCCGCGTTTCATGTAGTACTGCGCGACATACAGCTCGTGCTCGGCCATCAGGTTGCGCAGTTCCAGCAGGCGCTGTTGGCTGTCTTCGGTGTAGCGGCTGGCCGGGAAGCGGCGGATCAGCTCTGAGAAGGCGTTGAAGGCCTCTTTCAGGGAGTCCTGGTCGCGGCGGGCCTGGTCGCGCGCCTTGATGTAGTCGTCGGTCAGGCTGTGGCCACGACGCAGATTGGCCAGGCCCTTGATGTAGAGCGCGTAGTCGACGTTTTCCCCGCGCGGGTGCAGTTGCAGGTAGCGGTCGATGGTGGCGATGGCGGATTCCTGCTCGCCGTACTTGTAGTAGGCGTAGGCGGCTTCCAGCTTGGACTGCTCGGCATAGGGGCCGAACGGATAGCGCGCCTCCAGCGTTTCGAACTGCTTGATCGCTTCTTCGTAGTTGCCGGTCTTCAGCGCGCGGCTTGCCTGGCTGTAGATGTCGGCGGCGGTCGCGTAGGGGTCCTCCTCGGTTTCGGGCTTGTCCTTGAACCAGGAGCAGCCGGAGAGCAGGGTGGCGCCAAGAAGAAGAACGAGAAGGGGGCGGAACATGCGGTCGCCTCGCGCAAGGCATGAATAAATTCGAGCGATTATAACCATGCGCCTGCATGAAATGGCAGGCCTTGATTTTGTCGCTCTGCTACCATGCGCGCATGAGCCAAGAACCCCGTGAAGAACCTGTCGAATTCGATCATGTCCTCGACGATGCCCTTGAGGCCGATGAGGCGGATCCGACCCGAGCCGTGCTTTCCGAAGAGCAGATCGGCATGCGCCTGGACCAGGCCATCGCCCAGTGCTTTCCGGACTACTCCCGCTCGCGCCTGACCGCCTGGCTGAAGGATGGCAAGATCCTGGTCAACGGCCTGACTGGTATCGCTCCGCGCACCGAGGTGGTCGGCGGTGAGCAGATCGAATTGCTGGTCGAGCCGGAAATCCGGACCGAGGCCCTGCCGGAAGACATCCCGCTCGACGTGGTTTACACCGACGAGCACATCATCGTCATCAACAAGCCCGCCGGGCTGGTGGTGCACCCCGGCGCGGGCAATGCCACCGGCACCCTGATGAACGCCCTGCTGTTCCACTTCCCGGAACTGCGCCAGCTGCCGCGCGCGGGCATCGTCCACCGCCTGGACAAGGACACCTCCGGCCTGCTGGTCGTCGCCCGCTCGCTACCGGCGCACAAGGCACTGGTCGAGGCGCTGGCCGACCGCGACATGCACCGCGAATACCTCGCCGTGGCGCAGGGTCTGCTGGTCGCCGGGGGCACGGTCGACAAGCCGATCGGCCGCCACCCGCGCGAGCGCACCCGCATGGCGGTGACCGAAACCGGGCGCGAGGCCATCACCCACTACCGTGTGGCCGAGAAATTCCGCCAGCACACCCTGCTGCGCGTGCAGCTGGAAACCGGTCGGACGCACCAGATTCGCGTCCACATGGCGCACCTCAAGCTGCCGCTGGTGGGCGACCCGGACTACGGTGGCCGCCTGCGCCTGCCGAAGGGGGCCTCGCCGGAGCTGATCGAGCTGCTGCGCGGCTTCCGTCGCCAGGCCTTGCACGCCGCGCGGCTGGAGCTTGAGCATCCCTCCACCGGTGAGATCATGGCCTGGGAAGCGCCCATCCCCGCCGACATGCAGGCCCTGATCGAGCTGCTGCGCGAAGACAAGCGGCAGCATCCGGACGGCGATTGAGTTTGAAGGGCATGGCCACTGACGGCCCGGCATGTAGGAGCGAGCTTGCTCGCGATGGGCGTGAGGGATCGCGGGCTGGCGCCAGCTTCGCGTTAGCAAGCTCGCCCCTGCAGGCGCACCTGGCCGGGATGACATGACCTTCCCCCGCCGCCTGCTCCTGATGCTGCCGCTCGGCTTCGCCTCCGGGCTTCCGCTGCCGCTCTCATCCAGCACGGTGCAGGCCTGGCTCACGGTCGAAGGCATCGCCATTCTCACCATCGGTCTGTTCGCCCTCACCGGCCTGCCGTACACGCTGAAATTTCTCTGGGCCCCGCTGGTCGATCGCTTCGTGCCGCTGCCGGCGGGTCGCCGCCGGGTCTGGCTGCTGCTCACCCAAACCCTGCTCGCGCTGGTGCTGGCGGGTCTGGCGCAGCTCGATCCGCACAACCATCTGCTGCTGATCGCGGGTTTCGCGCTCATGATCGCCTTCCTGTCCGCCACCCAGGACATCGCCTTCGACGCCCTGCGCACCGACATCCTCCAGCCGAAGGAGCGCGGCCTCGGCGCGGCGCTCTCGGTCACCGGCTATCGCATGGCGATGCTGATGGGCGGGGCGCTGGCCCTGATCCTGGGTGAGCACTGGGGCTGGTCGAACACCTTTTTGCTCATGGCCGCGCTGATGGCTTCCAGCCTTGCCGTGACCTTGATCACGCCGGAGCCCGACGGCACGCACGCCCCGCGTACCCTGGCCGAAGCCGTGGTCGGCCCCTTGCGCGCCTTCTTCTCCCGCCCGGAGGCCTGGGGCCTGATCGGGCTGGTCGTCCTGTACAAGCTGGGCGACGCCTTCGCCGGATCGTTGACCACCGCCTTCCTGATCCGTGGCGCGGGCTTCACGCCGACCGACGTGGGGCTGGTGAACAAGGGCTTCGGCCTCGCCGCCACCCTGATTGGCGCCATCGCTGGCGGCCTGTGGCTGATGCGGCTCGGCCTGTTCCGTGCGCTGATGCTGTTCGGCATCCTCCAGGCGATCACCAATCTCGGCTTCCTCGCACTGGCGCTCACGGGCCATAACTACCTGCTGATGGTGCTGACCGTGGGCTTGGAAAACCTCGCCGGGGGCATGGGCACGGCGGCCTTCGTCGCCCTGCTGATGGGCTTGTGCGAGGTGCGGTATTCCGCCACCCAGTTCGCCCTGCTCTCCGCGCTGGCCTCCCTGGGGCGGGTGTTTCTCGGCCCGGTCGCGGGCGGGGCCGTCGCCCTGTTCGATTGGCCGCTATTCTTCGTACTGACCTTCCTCGCCGCGTTGCCGGGGCTGTGGTGGCTGAACCGCCTCCGCCCGGCGGTCGACGCGGCGCATCAGGCCAACCATGCACCCACAGGGGGGAGTCATGAAGAAACATCTTGTTCTCGCCACGCTCGTCGGTAGTTTCGTGCTGGGCGGATGCGTCTATGCCGATCGCCATCACGATGATCGTGGCTATGGGGCGGGGTCGCAGGTGACGGCGCATTTCATGTTCACCGACCGCGAGCGCATCTACCTGACCGACCACTACCACCGCAACCCGCCGCACGGCTGGGGTCGTGGGCGCATGCCGCCCGGCCATGCCAAGCGCCTGATGCGCGGTGCGCCCTGGCCTCCGGGCGTGGGCTACGAACCGCTGCCACCCCACCTTGAGCGCCATCTGCAGCCGTTGCCGCGCGGTTATGCCCGCTTCATCGTTGGTCCCGACGTGGTGATCGTGGACCTTGGGGGGCGGGTAGTGGTCGACGGCTTCCGCATCGATTTCTGACCTTTTCCCTCCCGCACGGCGGGGCAAGTGGACGGACTTTCGCCGCATCCTGTTAAACTTGCCGCGCCGCAAGGCTTTCTAGTCGTTCTGTTCGAGACCCCTGATGGAAAACCAGCATCCCGAAGATGCCGCCCCGGAACTGGCCGAGGCCGTGACCCCCGAAGCCGTTGCCGAGCAGGGCGCGGAAACCGCGCCTGGCACCCAACCCGAGGGTGAGGCTTCGCCTTCCGCCCCGGTCAGCGATGAACCCGCTGAAGAAGAGGCGGGCGCGAAGTCCAAGGCCGCCCACCCCCGCACCATCGTCGCCCGCCTGGCCGAGGTCTACCCCGAGGCCTTCGCCACCGATGGTCGCAAGGTCCGTCCGCTCGCGGTCGGCATCCTCAAGGAACTGCAGGCCGCGCGCGAGGCCCAGGGCGAGGACAAGCCCGGCCATGGCCTGTCCATGCAGGAACTGCGTCGCGCCCTGCGCTACTACACCCAGGGCGCGGCCTACCACCGCGCCATCGCGCGTGGAGACGCGCGCGTGAACCTGGCTGGCGAAGCCGTCGCGGAAGTCACCGAGGAACAGAAGGCCCACGCCGAAGCCAAGCTGGTCGAACTCGCGCCCAAGCTGCCGAAACGCCCTGAACGCCCGGCACGCAAGGCCGCCGAGGGTGAATCCGGCGGGGGGCAGGGCGGCGAAGGCGAGCGTCCGCGCCGTCCCCGGACGCCGTCCGCCCATGGGCGCCGCCCTTCGGGTTCGCCTGAAGGCGAATCGGTCAAGCCGTCCGGCCCGCGTGGTGAAGGTCGCGGCCCGGCACGAGGCGAAGGCCGAGGCCCAAGTCGCGGCGAAGGGAAAGGCAAACCCCGTCGCGAAGGTGCTCCTCGCCCCCCGCGTGCCGAGCGTCCGGCCCGTCAGGACGAACCCGCCGCGCCGGTCCTCAGTTCGGAAGAAAAGCTCAACCTGCTGCTGGAGAAGTTCGGCGGGAAATGACCCAGGCATCCGCCCCGCATGGCGCTGTTCCCCTCTCCCTTGAAGGAGGAGGGGCCAGGGGTGAGGGGGATGCTCTCATCGTCGGCTATGGCGATATCGGCCGGAGGGTCGCTGGGTTATGGCATGACAAGGGCGGCTACGTGGCTGCCCTTGTTCGTTCCGCGCGGGACATGGGTGGTGCCATACGCATCCTGGGTGATCTGGACTCTCCCGCCTCGCTCGCGAATCTGACCACGGAACTCCACGCCCCGTCATTCCGGTGCAAGCCGGAATCCAGCCCCCCGACTGGGCCCCGGCTTTCGCCGGGGCGACGCGATGTGTTCGCTGGGGGATCGTGGCAGCCCCCCATCCTCTTCCACTTCGCCCCGCCAGCCCCCACCGGCCAGACCGACACCCGCACCGCCCACCTGCTCGCCGCGCTCGAAGCCCAAGCGCCACGGCGCATCGTCTACATCTCCACCTCCGGCGTGTACGGCGACAGCCAAGGTGCATGGGTGGACGAAACCCGCCCCGTGAACCCCGGCAACGACCGCTCTCGCCGCCGCGTGGACGCTGAACGCCAGCTCACCGCCTTCGCCGAGCGCCACGCCACCCCCCTCGTCATCCTGCGCGTGCCCGGTATCTATGGTCCCGGACGCCTTCCGTTGGATCGCATCAAACGCGGCGACCCCGTGGTTTGTCCCGAGGAAGCTCCGTGGAGCAACCGCATCCACGCCGACGACCTCGCCACCATAGCCGTCCGCGCCGCCCGGGACGACGCCCCGCCCGGCATCTACAACGCCAGCGACGACGAGCCTTCGAGCATGACGGACTACATCTACCGCGTGGCCGATGCCGCAGGCCTGCCCCGCCCGCCCTGCTTCAGCCTGGAAGAGGCCCGGCGAAGTTTCTCGCCGGGGATGCTGGAGTATCTGAATGAATCGCGCCGGTTGGATAACCGGCGGATGAAGGAAGAACTTGGGGTGAGGCTGCTCTATCCGACCCTGCATGAAGGACTGTCTGATCTCGCATAGAGCGGGTTGGATGGGTGGCCCGGATGGAGCAAAGCGCAATCCGGAAGCGAGCCTCGTTCCCGGATTCCGGCACAGCCTCCATCCGGGCTACGCTTGCCAAGCACAGTGGGTTGGTAAAGCGTGACCCGCTGGATGTGATATCAGTCGGTGATGAGTTTTAGCCAAGAGTGTCCCGCTGATCTCCGGAAAACTCCGGGCGCTTCAATCCCTCAAGTTGCCCAGTGGACGCTGCAATCGCCAGCAGCGCTTCCAATGGCCGCATGGGCTTGGGGTGATCAAATAGGGTAAGCGCCCGCAACGCGGCATGCCGCCGCAGCAGTCCCAGATAATCTGGTCCGGGCAGTCGATGCGCAAGCCGCCTTTCCGCCGCATCGAGCCAGGTCCACGCACCCTTCATCCGCCGCGCCAGCATGACCTGGCCGGTGAGGAGTTCGACGGCGGCGCGTTGGAGGTCGTCGCTGGCTTCATGGAAAAGCACGTCGCGCTGAATGTCGGCGGGCAGGCCGAGCATGAGGCGCAGGCGCAGGGCTTCGAGGCGGTCGTCCCAGGCCGTGGCGGTGCGCAGTTGCGCCAGCCGGGTTTTGGCTTCGCCTTCCGGCAGCGGGTTGGCGTGCCAGGAGGAGAGGTCGAAGTGCGAGATCACGTTGATACCCATCCGTCATCGCGAGCCCCATAGGGGCGTGGCGATCCATGGCGGTCGTGTTCTGCGAGCGTGCTGGATTGCTTCGCTACGCTCGCAATGACGATGTTCATTCCTCGTGGAACGCCTTGCAGATGGGCGAGTCGTCCGGGTGCTCGACCGCGTCGGCGATCTTGGACACGAACTGTCCGAGCTCGTCGGGCGAAAGGACGGAGAGGATGCGGCGCACCATGTCCGGCTCGACGCGGGCGAGGGATTGAGTGCCGTCGCTGAGGTGAACGACGATGCCGACGGCGGACTGGCGCACGTCGCCGCCTATGGCGTCGGCCCAGCTCTGGCCTTCTTCGTCCAGTTGCAGGGCGAGGGCTTCCAGTTCTTCCTCGATCTCGGGGGTGAGGCCTTCTTCCTGCACGCGCACGATCATGGCGCCGGTGCCGATGGCGTCTTCATGGAAGCTGGCGCTCAGGCCGTGAGCGCGGGCGGCCTCGGCGAATTTTTCATGCGCGCCGGGGTGGAGGAATGCAAACTCGATAAAACTCATGACCATGCCTGTGGTGGGTCGCTAGAATGAATGAATCGTGGCGGAATCCTTCCATGGATTCAGCCCTCCGGGTGACGCTTAACAGGATGTTGAAAAAGGGCTTTCCTGCCCTTTTTCAACTCGCCTCGTCGCGGTACACGCCCGCGACGGGCTCCGAAAATCAATCACTTAACGTGATCGATTTTCGTGCAAGCCATCCATGGCTTGCCTTAACAGGCTGTTTTTCAACAGCCTGTTAAGGCGAAGCTGGCGTGAGCCCGCGTCCCAACGCCGTTCCAGACGGCGTTTTTAATGAGGATATCCTAATGTACAACCGCAGCTTCTCCATGACCCGCATGCGACGCATGCGCCGTGACGATTTCAGCCGCCGCCTGATGCGCGAGACGGTGCTGACGGCGGACGATCTGATCCTCCCCGTGTTCGTGCTGGAGGGTGAGGGGCGGACCGAGGAGGTCAGTTCCATGCCGGGCGTGGAGCGACAGTCCATCGACATCCTCCTGCGCACCGCCGAGCGTGCACTGGAGCTGGGGGTGCCCGCGCTGGCGCTGTTCCCGGTCACGCCGCCGGAGTGCAAGTCGCTCGACGCGGCCGAGGCCTGGAACCCGGAGGGCCTGGCCCAGCGCGCGGTGCGGGAGCTGAAGCGCTATTTCCCGGAGCTGGGCGTGATCACCGACGTCGCGCTGGACCCGTTCACCACCCACGGCCAGGACGGGCTGATCGACCCCTCCGGCTACGTGATGAACGACGAGACGGTCGAGGCGCTGGTGAAGCAGGCGTTGTCCCACGCCGAGGCGGGCGCCGACGTGGTCGCCCCGTCCGACATGATGGACGGCCGCATTGGCCTGATCCGCGAGGCGCTGGAATCCCACGGCCACATCCACACCCGCATCATGGCCTATTCCGCCAAGTACGCCTCCAGCTTCTACGGCCCGTTTCGCGACGCGGTCGGCTCAGCGGGCAACCTGGGCAAGGGCAACAAGTTCACCTACCAGATGGACCCGTCGAATACCAATGAGGCCCTGCACGAGGTCGCGCTGGACCTACAGGAAGGCGCGGACATGGTGATGATCAAGCCGGGCCTGCCGTACCTCGACATCGTGCGCCGCATCAAGGACACATTCCGCGCGCCGACCTACGTCTACCAGGTCTCCGGCGAGTACGCGATGCTCAAGGCCGCCGCGCAGAACGGCTGGCTGGACTGGGAGACGTGCATGCTGGAGAGCCTGGTATCGATCAAGCGCGCCGGCGCGGATGGCATCCTTAGCTATGCCGCGCTGGAGGCGGCAGGTTGGCTGCGTCGCATCTGAGTTGGTGTATATATTTTTTAAATATATACATGCTTGAATAGACGGTCATCTGACTTGACCGCTTCCTCCTCCGACAGTCATTTGGGACATCATGCTGACGCCTCCACCTCCAGCATTGACGCCGACAATGCCGTGCCAGAGCACGCAGGAAAGCTATCTTGCCCTGGCGCAGGACTGGGAGCTTTGGCATGTACCGTTGAGCAGCGCCGTGCAGCGGCTGACCCAACGGGTCAGCGAAACCCTCAATGCCGCGCGTGTCAGCCTTTGGCTGCTGGAGGAGGGTGACGACATCCTGCGCTGTCTCGATCTCTATGACCGGTCGGAGGACGGGCACGGCGCGGGCGGCGTACTCGCGCGCCCCTCGTTCCCGCGCTACTTCCATGCCTTGGAGCAAGGGCGCGTCATCGATGTCTCCGATGTCCTGAAGGATGCGCGCACCCAGGAACTGTACGAGCCCTATCTGCAGTCCAATGATGTCGGTGCGCTGCTCGACGCCACTCTCCGCGTTGGCGGTGTGACGCGCGGGGTGCTCTGTATCGAGCATGTTGGCGCTCCCAGGCTCTGGCGTGACGACGAGCAGCGCTTCGTCGTCTCCGTCGCGGACCTCGCGGCCCAAATCCTGATCTTCGATGAACTGCGGCAGCGCGAGCGCAGCTATCGCTCCCTGCTGAACAACATGCCCTCGGCGGCCTACCGTTGCCGCTGGGACGACGGGTGGCACACGGAGTTCGTCAGCGGTGCGATCGAGCGCCTGACGGGCTTCCCCGCCGATCATTTCAAACGGGGCTTCGGCCAGTGCCTGTGGAACTTTCTTGAGGACGAGGACAAGCAGCCGCTGCGGGAGGCCATGGATGCCAGCCGCACCCGCATGCAGCCGTTTGAAATGAACGCGCGCCTGATCAGTCGGGCGGGGGGCTCTCGGTGGGTGAAGTTCCAGGGGCGTCCAGTCGTCGACCAGCAGGGGCGGGTGCGCCAGATCGACGGCGTCATCCATGACATCGCCGAGGAACTGGAGGCCGAGCAGCGTCTGCGCACGAGTGAGGCCCTGCTGGCGGAGGCCCAGACGGTCGCGCATCTTGGCAACTGGGATCTGAATCTGCAGACGGGCGAGGCTACTTGGTCGGACGAGGAGTTCCGTCTGCTCGGCTTTGAGCCCGGAGGTGTTCCCCCGGGCGCGGAAAGCTTCATGCAGGCTGTGCATCCGGAGGATCGCGAGCGGGTGCAGCAAGCCATGTCGCGCGTGATGGACTCAACGACGGGCGATGAATACGCGGTTGAGCACCGGGTCCTGCTCCCCAGTGGCGAGGAACGGGTGCTCCAGCAGACGGGGCGTGTCAGCTTCGATGAAGCCGGGCGCCCGCTGCGCATGTTCGGCGTGACGCTGGACGTGACCGAGCGCGCCCGCTTCGAGCATGCACTGGAGCTGTCACGCAAGACCTTGCTGGCACGCAATGAGCATCTGCGTCTGATCAACGATCTGGCCGCCCGCCTGCACGACACGACGGATGCCCAACGTGTGGCCGAGATCACGATCGAAACCTTGAAGGATCTGAAACTGGTGCCCCATGCCGGGTTCCACCTGTTGAATGAGACGGCCCAATGTCTGAGCCTCAGCGCCAGTTTCGGACTCGACGAGGAGGCATTGAAGGCCGGGAGTTGTCTGACGCTCGATGGTAGTCTCAGTGGCCTTGCCCTGCGCGAGGGCCGGCCCTTGCACACCAGTGACATGTCCCAGGATGAGCGCGCCGATCCGCGCGTGAGGGCGGCCCTCTCCAAGCTGGGCTCGACCGCCTTGCTGATCCTGCCGCTGATTTACAACAATCAGCGGCTGGGTAGCCTGAGTTTCGTGTTTCCCAAGGGGCGGGCGTTTGACGAGGATGAGCGCGAGGCGCTGGAGGCCGTGCGGTGGCATGTCTCGTTGGCTCTCGCGAATGCGCGGACCCACGCGACCTTGCTCAAACAGGCCCGTCAGGATGCCTTGACCGGATTGTCCAACCGCGTTGCCCTGCATGAACGGTTCGTGGAGATGTTTGATCGGACCCGGTTGGCAGGGCGGAAGATTGCCCTGATGCTGATCGACCTCGATCGCTTCAAGGACGTCAACGACACCCTGGGCCATGATGTCGGCGATCATCTGCTGCAGCAGGTCGCTCATCGCCTGCTTGAGACACAGAACAGCACCGGCGCCGTACTCACGCGTCTTGGGGGCGACGAGTTTGCCATCTTGCTTCCCGACCTCGCGGATGTGGGGGAAGCTGAGCGGGTTGGGCGTGCCTTGCTGGCCGATCTGCGCAATCCGATCGAGGTCAAGGGCGTGAGGCTGGAGATTGGCGCAAGCCTGGGCATTGCCCTCGCCCCCGATCACGGCGAGAGCAGCCATGACCTGCTGCGCATGGCGGATATCGCCATGTACGACGCCAAGCAAAGCGGAGCTGGTCTGCGGTTGTTCAACGCCAGCCTCGATACCCATACACCCGAGCGCCTGGCGCTCATGGGGGACCTGGCCCAGGCCATCCGTGGCGATGAACTGGTCCTGCACTACCAGCCGAAGATCGATCTGCGCTTTGGCGCCGTGACCGGTTTCGAGGCGCTGTTGCGCTGGCAGCACCCGCGGCTGGGGCTGCTCTATCCGGATCGCTTCATGGAACTGGCGGAGATGAGTGATCTCATCCACCCGCTGACGGACAGGGTGATGGAACTGGCCCTGGCGCAGCTGCGGGGCTGGTGCGATGCAGGCCGGCATTTTGGCATCTCCATCAACCTCTCTGCCCGCAACCTGCTTGATGACCGCAGCGTTCGGGTCCTGCGGGAACTGATCGAGCGTTATGCGGTCGATCCTGCGCTGATCGAGCTGGAACTGACCGAAACCAGTCTCATGCACGACCCGCAGCATGCCAGCGAGCTGCTGCACCAGTTGGCGGCGCTGGGGGTGAGCATCTCGATCGACGACTTCGGCACCGGGTATTCCTCGCTGGGCTATCTGCGCCGCCTGCCCATCCGCTCGCTCAAGATCGACCGCACCTTCGTGCGCGACATGCTGCCGAACCAGCAGGACGCCATCATCGTGCACTCCACCATCGGGTTGGCGCACAACCTGGGGCTGCAAGTCGTGGCGGAAGGGGTCGAGGATGGTGAAACCCTGGCCATGCTGATGAACCTCGGGTGCGATTTTGCCCAGGGCTATCACGTCTGCAGACCGATGCCGGTGGACGGCCTCGAGGACTGGCTCGAAAAAACCGGGCAGTAAGCAGCCGTGTGGGAGAGCATGACCCAACATGCGCTTCGCATACTCTGGTATAATCTCGGCTCCTCGCCCCGCATCAGTCTTGCGGCGCGTGTCTTTCGGGCCTCCGCGCCCTCACTCTCGTCTGCCTTAGACTGGCGCTGACATCCCGAAGGGATCGGCGACAGGCCGATGCCCTATCCGGGAACAACTCAATGTCTTTTGCATCTGCTGGCTTTGCCTCTTTGGGCCTGTCCGCCGAGATCGTCCGTGCCGTCGAAGAGCGCGGCTACACCGAACCCACCCCCATCCAGGCCCAGGCCATTCCCGCCGTACTCTCCGGCGGTGACCTGCTCGCCGGCGCGCAGACCGGCACCGGCAAGACCGCCGGTTTCACCCTGCCCCTGTTGCAGCGCCTGAACGAATCGAAGCAAGGCCCGCTCGGTCGCGGTGTCATCCGTGCGCTGGTGCTGGTGCCGACCCGCGAACTCGCCGCGCAGGTGGAAGAGAGCGTGCGCGCCTACGGCCGCTTCCTGAAACTGTCGTCGATGATGATGTTCGGCGGCGTGGGCATGGGCCCGCAGACGGACCGCCTGCGCAACGGCGTCGATATCCTCGTCGCCACGCCGGGTCGTCTGCTCGATCACTACCAGCAGGGCAATATCGATTTCTCGAAAGTCGAAATCCTGGTGCTGGACGAGGCCGACCGCATGCTGGACATGGGCTTCATCCACGACATCAAGCGCGTCCTGGCGCTCCTTCCCAAGCAACGCCAGAACCTGCTGTTCTCCGCCACCTTCTCCGACGAGATCAAGGCGCTGGCCGACCGCCTGCTGAACAGCCCGGCGCTGATCGAAGTGGCGCGTCGCAACGCCACCGCCGACACCATCGCGCAGAAGATCTACCCGGTCGACCGCGAGAAGAAGCGCCATCTGCTGGCGAAGCTGGTGAAGGACAACGACTGGCACCAGGTGCTGGTGTTCACCCGCACCAAGCACGGCGCCAACCGCCTGGCCGAGCAGCTCAGCGATGAAGGCATCCCCGCGCTCGCCATCCACGGCAACAAGAGCCAGTCCGCCCGCACCCGCGCGCTGTCCGAGTTCAAGTCCGGCAGCCTGGCCGTGCTGGTGGCGACCGACATCGCCGCGCGCGGCATCGACATCGCCGAGCTGCCGCACGTGGTCAACTACGAGCTGCCGAACGTGCCGGAGGACTATGTCCACCGCATCGGCCGTACCGGCCGCGCCGGGGCGAACGGCGAGGCGATCTCGCTGGTCTGCGTGGACGAGCACAAGCTGCTGCGCGACATCGAGCGCCTGATCAAGCGCGAGCTGCCGAAGGAGATCGTGCCGGGCTTTGAGGTGGATCCGAGCATCAAGCCGGAGCCGATCCAGAATGGGCGGAATGGGCCGCGTGGTGGAGGACGTGGCGCGCCGCGTACTGGCGAAGGCCGTCCGCAACGTGGTCCGCGTCCCGAAGGTACGGGAAGCCAGGCGGCCCGTCCGGCGGGTGAGCGTCGCGGTCCCCGTCCGGACAACTTCGGCAACCGCGCCGAGCGTCCGGCTGGCGAGCGCCGTGGTCCGCGTCCCGAGGGCACGCGCTCCGGCCAGGCCCGCGCGGGGAATCGCGGCCCACGCCGGGGTGACTGAGCCCCCTCCCCCTCGAGGGGGAGGGTTGGGATGAGGGGGGGATGCGTTCGATAATGCACCCGACTTGCCCGGCGCGTTTTCCCCTCACCCCGGCCCTCTCCCTTGAGGGAGAGGGAGCGTTGCCTCCTCCAGACGAGGAACCCGCATGCTCGATCATCAACTCGAACTGCTCGCCCCGGCGCGCGATGCCGATATCGGCATCGAGGCCATCAACCACGGCGCCGATGCGGTCTACATCGGCGGTCCCGGCTTCGGCGCGCGCAAGAGCGCGGACAATGACGTGGCCGACATCGCCCGGCTGGTCGAGTACGCGCACCGCTTTAGCGCGCGCATCCACGTCACCCTCAACACCATCCTGCGCGACGACGAGCTTGAGCCGGCCCGCCGGCTGGCGCACCAGCTCTACGATGCGGGCGTGGACTCGCTCATCATCCAGGACATGGGCCTGCTGGAACTCGACCTTCCGCCGATCCAGCTCCATGCCAGCACCCAGTGCGACATCCGCACCCCGGAGAAGGCCCGCTTCCTGCAGGATGTCGGCCTCTCGCAGCTGGTGCTCGCGCGCGAACTGACCCTGGACCAGATCAAGGCCATCCGCGCCGCGACCTCCGTGCCATTGGAGTTCTTCATCCACGGCGCGCTGTGCGTGGCCTATTCCGGCCAGTGCTACATCTCCGAGGCCCACACTGGCCGCAGCGCCAACCGCGGCGAGTGCAACCAGGCCTGCCGCCTGCCCTATCAGGTGACGGACGCGCAGGGCCGCATCATCGCCCACGACAAGCACGTGCTGTCGATGAAGGACAACGACCAGAGCGCCAACCTCGCCGCCCTGATCGACGCGGGCATCCAGAGCTTCAAGATCGAGGGTCGCTACAAGGACATGGGCTACGTGAAGAACATCACCGCCCATTACCGCACCCTGCTGGATGGCATTCTCGAAGGCCGTCCGGAACTGGCCCGTGCCTCCAGCGGGCGCAGCACCTTCACCTTCAAGCCCGACCCGTCGCAGAACTTCAACCGCGATGCGACCGACTACTTCGTGCAGGGCCGCCAGATCGACATCGGCGCGTTCGACTCGCCCAAGAACCCCGGCCGGCCGATCGGCTGGGTGCTGAAGGTGAACAAGGACTCGGTCGACATCGAGACCGACGCCGAACTGCACAACGGCGACGGCCTGTGCTACTTCGACCTGCACAAGGAGCTGGTCGGCATGGCGATCAACACCGCCGAGAGGCTGGCCGAAGGTCGCTGGCGGGTGGTGCCGAAGGATCCCATCAGCGAACTGCGCCACCTGCGCCCGGGCCTCGAGATCAACCGCAACCGCGACATGAGCTGGGTGCGCGGGCTGGACCGGAAGTCCGCCGACCGCCGCATCGGCGTGTGGATGCGTCTGTTTGATACCGCCGACGGCCTCGCCCTGACGCTGGTCGACGAGGATGGCCACAGCGCCAGCGTGCCGCTCGCCATCGCCAAGGAACCGGCCAAGGACGCGGCCCGCGCCGAGGTCAGCCTGCGCGAGAACCTCGGCAAGCTGGGTGCGACCATCTTCGAGCCGGTCGAGATCGTGCTGAACCTCAGCCAGCCCTGGTTCGTGCCCGCCTCCCTCGTCAACCAGCTTCGCCGCGAAGGCATCGATCAACTTACGGCCGCGCGCAAGGCCGCCCTGCAACGCCTGCCCCACGCCGTGCCGGTCGAACCGCCGGTGGCCTATCCGCAGGACAACCTCAGCTACCTCGCCAACGTGTTCAACCACAAGGCGCGCGACTTCTACGCCCGGCACGGCGTGAAGCTGATCGAAGCCGCGTACGAGGCGCACGAGGAAGAGGGCGAGGTGTCGCTGATGATCACCAAGCACTGCGTGCGCTACTCGCTCAGCCTCTGCCCCAAGCAGACGCGCGGCGTGACCGGCGTGCACGGTACGATCAAGGCCGAGCCGCTGGTGCTGGTGAACGGCAGCGAGAAGCTCAAGCTGGTGTTCGACTGCAAGCCCTGCGAGATGCACGTGGTCGGCAAGCTCAAGCGCGGCGTGGCGGCGCAATCCGTCCCTGGATTGCGCCCTTCGGGTGTCGCTGCGCGACCCAACGCCGCTCCTGACGGCGTTGTTCAGGCGCGGGCCAGGGAAGTGCAGGCGGTGCCGATGACGTTCTACAAGGCGAGACCCTAAGCCCCGCTTTTCAGGGACTGCGCTATCAGGATGTTGAAACAGGGCTTTCCTGCCCTTGTTCAACGCGGCTCATCCAGGTCTGACGCGCAGCTGGCGTGAGCCCACCTCCCCTCGGCCATCCATGGCTTGCCATCACAGCCGTTGAAACGAGTTTTTCAACGGCCTGCTATACCTCCAAGGGCAACCTCCACATTCGAGGAGGCGCCCATGAAGCGCTTTCCCCTCTTCGCCCTGCTGGCCGTGCTCCTCGCCAGCGGCGGCATGCTTTCCTGCGGCCCGGGCGGCAACGGCACGGCCGCGCCCATCGCGGGCGGTTCCATGACCCTGCAAAGGGTGTTTGCGTCGATCCCGTTGAACGAGCCGCTCGCCATGCTCCAGGCGCCGGGCGATGCCAGCCGCTGGTTCGTGGTCGAGAAGGCCGGGCGCGTGCTGGTCTTCGACCATCGCCCCGAGGTGGCCGCCAGCACAGTCTTCATCGACATACGCGACCGGGTCCAGGCGGGCTACAGCGAATCCGGCCTGCTCGGCATGGCCTTCCATCCCGACTTCGCCAGCAACGGCCAGGTCTTCCTGTCCTACACCGCCGACGGTTCGCCGCTGGTCTCGCGCGTTTCGCGCTTTCAGAGCCTGGATGGCGGGCAGACGGCGAATCCCGGCTCGGAAACCATCCTGCTCGCGGTCGATCAGCCCTACACCAACCACAATGGCGGCCAGATCGGCTTTGGCCCGGATGGCTACCTCTACCTCGGTCTGGGCGATGGCGGCTCGGCGGGGGATCCTGCCGGCAACGCGCAGAACGTCAACACCCTGCTCGGCGCCATGCTGCGGCTGGACGTGGATGGCGGCTCACCCTATGCCATCCCGCCCGACAACCCCTTCGCCTCCGGCGGCGGCCGGCCGGAACTCTTCGCCTGGGGCCTGCGCAACCCCTGGCGCTGGAGCTTCGACCGGGCCACCGGCGAGCTCTGGGTGGGCGACGTGGGGCAGAACGCCTGGGAGGAGATCGACCAGGTCGAGCGAGGCGGCAACTACGGCTGGGCGATCCGCGAGGGCGCGCATTGCTATGCCGCCGCGACCTGTGCCACGGCCGGCCTGATCGACCCGGTAGCCGAGTACGGCCACGACCAGGGCTGCTCCGTCACCGGCGGCTATGTCTATCGTGGCCAGGCCGTGCCCGTCCTGCTGGGGGCCTACGTCTACGGCGACTTCTGCAGCGGCCTGATCTGGGCCTTGCCCGGTCGTCAGGGGCCACCCCAGCTGCTGCTGGAAAGCGGGCTCAACATCTCATCCTTCGCCGAAGGGCTGGATGGCGAGCTGTATATGCTGCACTTCGGCAGTCGCGGCGCGATCTACCGCTTTGCGGCCGCTACGCCCTAGGCCCGCGCATGCCGGTCAGTGGCCGAGGGTCTTGAGGATGGCGGCGATGAAGGACGGCAGGTCGGCCGGCTGGCGCGAGGTGATCAGCTGGCCATCGAGCACCACCGGCTCGTCGACGTAGTGCGCCCCCGCCTCGCGCAGCTCCTCGGCGACAGCGCGGAAGCCGGTCACGGTGCGTCCCTGCAGCAGGCCCGCGGCGGCGAGGATCTGCGGCCCGTGACAGATGGCGGCGATCGGCCGGCCGGTCGCGAAGAAGCGGCGCACCAGATCGAGCACCTCGGGCTGCTCGCGGAGTCGGGTCGGTGCCCTGCCGCCCGGCAGGAAGAGCAGGTCGTAGGCCTCGGGATCCGCCTCTCCCACGGCCAGCTCGGCAACGATCCGCGCCCCGTGCCGGCCCGTGATCGTGCCACGCCGCAGGGAGGCGATGTCGATGGAAACACCCGCTTGGGTCAGCTGGTGGTAGGGTTCGAGCAACTCGCTGTCCTCGAAGCCGTCGGCACTGATGATGAGGGCGCGCGTCGCTCCCGTCTCGTTCGTCTTCATGGCCTGTCTGCCTCCCGACGTTGGGGGACCAAGGAAGTTAGAACATCCGCGAGGGCGGCGTGCGGGAGCGCTCTACCGGATCATGCCTGCCTATACTCGACCCGTCACGGCAGCATTCCACGCCATCGGCCGGGGAGGATCAGGTGCAACTGCATATCGGCACGTCCGGCTGGGTCTATCCGCACTGGCACGGGCTTTTCTATCCGTCCGACCTGCCGGAGTCGGACTGGCTCGCCTTCTATGCCGGGCAGTTTGCCAGCGTGGAGATCAACCGCAGCTTCTATCGCCTGCCCACGCGGGAGAACTTCGCCGCCTGGCGCGATGGCACCCCCGAAGGCTTCGTTTTCGCCGTGAAGGCCAGCCGCTTCATCACCCACTTCAAGAAGCTGAAGGCGCCGGAGCAGACCCTGCCGCCGCTGCTGGAGGCCATCGCCGGGCTGGGGGGCAAGCTCGGGCCGCTGCTCTTCCAGTTGCCGCCCCGCTGGCACGCGAACCCCGAGCGTCTGCGGACCTTCCTGCGGGCCCTGCCCAAGGGCCTGCGGGCGGCCTTCGAGCTGCGCGATCCGAGCTGGCACACGCGGGAGGTCCTCGACCTGCTGGCCGAGTTCAACGCCGCCTTTTGCGTGTACGACATCGGTGGCTTCGAGAGCCCGCGCGCGACCACCGCGGACTTCATCTACCTTCGCCTGCACGGCCCCGGCGCGCCCTACCGTGGGCGCTACGGCAAAGAGGCGCTGGCCGAGTGGGCCGAGTGGCTCGGGCAGCAAAAGGCCAAGGCAGCCTACGTCTACTTCGACAACGACGAGGCGGCCTACGCCGTGCGCAATGCCCTGGAACTGAGGGAGATGCTCGGATGAGCCCGCTCGAGATCGACGGCAGCTTTGGCGAGGGGGGCGGGCAACTGAGCCGCTACGCCATGGCCCTGGCGGCGATCACCGGGCGGTCGATCCACCTGAAGAACATCCGCGCCCGGCGCGCCAAGCCCGGCCTCATGGCCCAGCACCTGACGGCGATGCGGGCCGTGGCAGTGGTGAGCGGCGGCGAGCTGGAGGGCGCGGAGCTTGGTGCATCAGAGATCCGCTTCACCCCGGGCCGCATCAAGGGTGGCGACTACTGTTTCGATGTGGGCACCGCCGGTAGTATCGCGCTGGTCCTGCAGGCATTGCTGCCGGTGGCCCTGCGCGCCGACGGCCCCTGCTGGCTCACCATCACCGGCGGCACCGACGTCAGGATGGCGCCGCCGGTGGATTACCTGCGCCTGGTGTTCCTGCCCTGGCTGGCGCGCATGGGGGGCAGGGTGAGCATCGAGGCGGTGCGCCACGGCTATTACCCCAGGGGCGGGGGCGAGGTCAGCCTGAAGGTCATGCCCTGCGGACAGTTGACTCCTCTGGTCGTGGAATCGCCCGGCGCGTTGCGCTCCATCCGGGGCGTGGCCCATGTGGCCCGCTTGCCGCTGCACATCCCCGAGCGCATGGCGGGCGCCGCGCGCGCCTGTCTGGCCGGTTTCGGGCCGGTCGAGATCGAGACGAAGGTGTTGACCGAGGAGGAGGCCTGCGGCACCGGCGGCGCGATGGTGCTCGTGGCCGAGACCGAGCGTAGCCTCTTGGGCTCGGCGGCCGTGGCCGAACGTGGCGTGCTGGCCGAGAAGCTGGGAGAGGATGCGGGCCACGCCCTGCGCGCGGAGCTGGATGCCGGCGCCGCGCTGGATATCCACGCCGCCGACCAGTTGCTCATCTACGCGGCCCAGGCGCGGGGGGCGTCCCGCTTCACAGTGCGGGAGGTCAGCCTGCACGCGCGGACGGTCATGTGGCTGATCGAGCAGTTCCTGCCCGTGCAATTCAGGGTGGAGGCGCAGGGGCGCCTGCAGCGGATCGCGGTCGGCCATGGTTGAGTTCACGCAGGGCGTAACCGCCGAGGGTATTGCACCGGAGGATAGCGCCACCATGCGGCCAGTGACGCTGCGCCAGGCCGCCCTGCGCGGGTTGACTCAGGCTGCCTTGGCCTGTTCTTCGTAGGGCGTGATGTTTTCCAGTTGCTCTGCCAGCGCGGCGCGCGTGACGGTCATGTCGTAATCCGCCTGCAGGCCGATCCAGAATCCGTCATGCATGCCGAAGAAACGCGACAGGCGCAGGCCGGTATCCGTGGTAATGGCGCGCTTCCCCACGACGATCTCGCCGATGCGACGCTGCGGCACGCCGATGCTCTTCGCCAGCCGGTACTGGGTGATGCCCATCGGCTCCAGAAATTCGTGCAGCAGGATTTCGCCCGGATGCACCGGGGCGGTTTCGGCTTCGTCGAATTCCGAAAAATCAATGTCGTGCAGATCTTCGATATGAATGCTCATCATCCAAGCCCTTAGTGGTAGTCCACCAACTCGACCTCCCAGGCATCGCCATCGCGCCAGATGAAGCAGACGCGCCATTGCGCATTGACGCGCATGCTCCACTGCCCCTCCCGGTCGCCGGACAGCTTTTCCAGCCGGTTGCCGGGAGGAATGCGCAACTCCTCCACATCCACGACCCGGTTCAGAACGGCAAGCTTGCGCATGGCGCTGCGTTGCACGTCCGTACCGAGACGGGCGATCCGTTTCCCGGCGAAGAGCACCGCCGTGTCCTTGCTGGCGAAGGTCTTGATCATGCAAAAGATGATAACGCATGGCGATAGTATCGACTATCGATACTGTCGGGCGGATACGGATATAGGGCGCAATAGCGGAGCGTATTGCGCCGGATGCACACCACGCCGCCGTCCCGGACCCCATTCGGTGGAATACGCTTAACGTGAAGCTGGCGCAGCCCGCTATTCCGCCCTGCGCGGGCCAGACCCCTTGCGGCAGGCTATGCTGCATAGGAGCTGCAGTATCGTCACACTCCAAGGAAATGCATCATGGCCGCATCTGTTTCAAAGCAGGGGCTCATCCTCGCCGCCGGCCTTGCCCTGGCCTTGCCGGCCCATGCCGTCGACTGGGGCGAGATACTCAAGGGCGTGGTCACGCCGCCCCCCAGCCAGCCTTCAGCATCGACCACCACGTCCAGCCGGGTCGATGCGCTGTCGCAGTCCGAGGTCAATGCCGGCCTGAAGGAGGCGCTCACCCGCGGGGCCGATGCCGCGGTTGCGCAACTCGGCCAGCGGGACGGCTTCTTCGGCGATCCCCAACTGCGCATTCCGCTGCCGCCCACGCTGCAGAAGACCGAGAAAGCCATGCGCATGCTCGGCATGGGGCAGCAGGCCGACGACCTGATCCTGGCGATGAACCGCGCCGCCGAGGCCGCGGTGCCGGAAGCGAAGGTGTTGCTGGTCGATGCGGTGAAGGAGATGACCCTGGAGGACGCCAAGGGCATCCTCACGGGCGGCCAGACCTCGGCCACCGACTTCTTCCGTCGCAAGACGGAGACCCGGCTCACCGAGCGCTTCACTCCCATCGTCAAGCAGACCACCGACAGGGTCGGCCTCGCCCAGCAGTACAACAGCTACGCCGGCATGGCCGCGCAGTACAACCTGATCGACAAGCGCCAGGCGCGGGTGGAGGACTACGTCACCCAGCAGGCGCTCGACCGGCTCTACACCCTGATCGGCGAGAAGGAAGCGGCGATCCGTGCAAACCCGCTGGGGGCCGGTAGCGACCTCTTGAGTAAGGTCTTCGGCGCAGTCAGCGGCCGCTGACCGGCTTCTCGCCCAGTGGGTAAATTGGGGTCTGTCCCCTATTTACTGCGGTGCATGCCGGATCAGCACAAACGGTGTGACAGGCCATTCGGCGGAATACGCTTCGCTAGTCCGCCTTACGCGGGCTGGTGCTTACTGTTCGATGGCCCGAGTGCCACGGCATTTGGGATAAGTGGAGCAGCCCCAAAATGATTGTCCGGTATTCGCCCCTCGGGTGGCGTGGCGTTTCACCATCGGGCTGCCGCACTTCGGGCAAACGGGCGAAGCATCAGGCTCGATGATGGTGTTTGCCAACTTGATCGATTCGGCGTTTCTAATCATCCGGTGAAGCTCATCACCTGCGATCAGGATGATCGAGCGTCCTGCTGCAAAGCTTCGGGCTTCCTCCGTGAACTCTCCAGATGTCACCACGAAGCCGCCAGCTGCGCCTTTTGCGGCCATGACCCCGTAAAGCTCACGAACAATGGCAACGCCTACTTTGAGGGCTTTCCATTGCTTGCACTGGACGAAATAGCGGTCCGAGCCTTTGTTCAGAACGAGGTCGATGCCGCCATCAGCCCCGCCTCCGCCGGTCTCCACGACATCGAAGCCTTTTTGCCTGAACGCTTCACCCACCAATGTCTCGAATCCTCGCCACGACATATTTGCGAATGCTGACTTGGAGGGGGTGGCTGCAGCCTGGGCGTGTAGTGCCATGCCTTTCTTGCGTTTGAAGAAGGAAATGGCAGCCCCAATCAGGAAAACGAGGGGCAAGATGTATTGCCCAAAGGTTGCGAGCCCTTTGAACAAGGAAGCTGATGCGACAGCCCCCATGTTGGGCATCCCGCTCGGTTTGGGAAGCTCCGCAACCGCGATGGGGTGTAGCCATAGGTAGGAGACGATAGCCAACACAGCGCCAACCCACCAAGGGAACGTGGCTGTTAGTTCAATGATGTCTTCAAAGAGGCTGCTTCTGCCGCGTCTTGCCATGGCGAATATCCTTTTCTGTGAAACTGGGGCTTGGGACGGTGGTTATTGCGTAGGATGAGAGCTTTTCCACTCAGTCATGTAGGGCGCAATAGCGGAGCGTATTGCGCCGGATGAAAGCGGATAAACAGGGGGCCGTTCCCCGTTTCCTCGTCGTTCGCAGAAGGGCTGGATGGTGAGCTTTATGTGCTTCAGTTCGGGGGGCAGGGGGCGGTTTACCGGCTGGTTGCCGCTCCGGTGCGGGCCTGGGTATGGATGCCCTGCGCTAAGCCACTCTTCGCTGGATCGGAGCGGTTCAGTGCTGGAGTGGTGCTTTAACTTTGCGCTTTGTCGGGTTGCTCGTTGCTTTCTTCAGACGGTTGTCCGGAGTTGTCTTTCATCGCCCTGCCTTTAATGAAGGCAGTAACAATTGCCAACATGGTTCCGCCAAACAGAACCGATGCGTACCCAGGATGACCAAGTGCGGCAAAACCAAAAGCCACAACAAGACCTGTCATCGCAACAAAAAATCCATACCTCTGGCCTTGCGCAATCTGTCTGCTGTCGGCTTCTACAAGCGCCATCTCAAGCGCCCTACGGTGCTTGGCTTCGCTCTCTGTGAGGCTCAAGATGCGCTCAGGGAAGTCTTGTTGGATTTCTTTGTATTTCTGTAGAAGAGCCGGCGGTGGTAGCGGTCCTGAAAACGCCTCCTGTACGAGGATGCGCCGTCTGTTTCCAGATGGCTCTTGGTCAGAACCGTTACCTACATATTCGCCTTCGAGCCCATCAAGAGACGTTGAGCTTGCGGCCGCGCCATCCTTGTCGTCGTCAACCTCTGACATGTTGGGCCTGGTGTTTTATGTTTCGGACTTGTCGCCGCACGACACGCTTGAAGTCTACGGCTACAGAGTACAAATCATCCGCTAGGCGTGCCTGATCGCTTTCCTTCGGAAGATGGCGGGCAACGAAGCCCGTTGGAGCGAAATCCAGCAACGTGCTGACGCCTATGATGTAGTTCTGAAGTCGCCTGTTCATCTCAAATTCCACGTTTTGATGGCTACGTAAAGAGAGCGATTGGATCACAACGTAGCCTAACCGTATGGTTTTTCAGTATATACAACCTTAGTTGTACTGGAAGGCTATGCGTTCAATGAGAGCGATTTTTAGCGGCATAGTGTGATGTGTGCCGCCGCCGTCATCATCCACCCCGCCGAGCCGGTGTACCACGTCCACCCCCCCCGCCCGTTGTGCGGCTCCACGCCGTACACATCCGCCGCGATCACGTACGGCTCGGTCATGTAGCGTTCCGCGCCCTGTTGGGTGGCGGTGTGGCGGATGGGGCTGATCATTTCCAGCAGTTCCAGCGCTTTGTCCTTGTGGCCGGCCTGGGCGTAGGCCATGACGGCCCAGAGGGCGGCGTGGGTGTACTGGCCGCCGTTTTCGCGCACGCCGGCGACGTAGCCCTTGATGTAGCCGGGGTCGTGCGGGGTCTTGTCGAAGGCGGGGGTGAGCAGGCGGATGATGCCGACGTTTTTGTCGATCAGGCGTTGTTCCATGGCATCCAGCACTTGTGCCACCCGTTGTCCCTCACCCCCGGCCGGCTTCGCCCCCCTCGCTTCGCTCTCCCCTGAGGGAGAGGGGAGGTGGTCGGCTCCTGCCTCGTTTCTGGCGGGAGAGGAGGGATAGTCGGCGGTGCCGGTGAGTACGGCCCAGGCTTGGGCGAGGGTGTCGATCTGGCATTCGTCGGATTGCCTGGAGCCGAGCACGGTGCCGTTGTCGTACCAGGCGCGGCGGTACCAGTCGCCGTCCCAGCCTTCGGTGTTCAACGCCTCGAACAGCCTGGCGCGATGGGCGCGGTATTTCTCGGCGCGGGCGAGGTCGCGGCGGGCTTCGCACAGGGGGATGAAGTCGCCGAGGATGGCGTAGAGGAACATGCCGACCCACACGCTTTCGCCCTTGCCTTCGCGACCGACGCGGTTCATGCCGTCGTTCCAGTCGCCGGTGCCCATCAGCGGCAGGCCGTGCTTGCCGACCTTGAGCGAGCGGTCCAGGGCGCGGCAGCAGTGTTCGTACAGGTCGCCCCGGGTGCCGGAAACCTCGGGAACCATGAACCTTTCATCCTCGCCCTCGTCCAGCAGCGGGCCGGTCAGGTAGCGTGCCTGCTCGTCGAGGATGGCGGTCTCGCCGGTGTGCTGGATGTACTTGGCAGTGGCGTAGGGCATCCACAGCAGGTCGTCGGAGAAGCGGGTTCGAATGCCGCGTGATGTGCCATCCGGGAACGGGTGCCACCAGTGCAGCACGTCGCCTTCGACGAACTGGTTGGCGGCGTTGAGAAGAATCTGCTGGCGGGTGATCCGCGCGTCGTGGCGGATCAGGTTGAGGGCGTCCTGCAGCTGGTCGCGGAAGCCGAACGCACCGCCGGACTGGTAGTAGGCGGTGCGCGCCCAGATGCGGCAGACGAGGGTCTGGTACGGCAGCCAGTGGTTGACCAGGATGTCCACGTCCGGCTTGCCGGTATGCACGTTCGCCTTGGCGGTGAAGTCCTTCCAGAAGGCCTGGACCTGCTCCAGCGCGGCATCGACCGCGCCGGGCTTGCGCAGGCCGTTCAGCAGGGCGGCAAGACCGGCGGCGTCATTCGTTTCGCCCAGCACGAAGGTCAGGGTGCGGTCGTCGCCGGGGTCGAGGGTGATGCGGGCCTGCAGGGCGGCGCAGTCCAGGCCCTTGCCGGTGCGGCCGTCGAGGTCGTCGGCCTGTTCGAGCGCGAGCGGGCGGGCCGGGCTGCGGCCCTGGCCGATCACGGTGGCGCGGTCGGTGGAGTGGTGCACGGCCTGGGCGGAGGAGAGCAGCGCGGCGTAGGCCGTGCCGGCGGCGAAGGCGCCCGCGTCCGGGTTGGTGGCGATCAGGGCATGGGCGTCGATGTCCCAGGCGGTATCGAGCTGCGGCGCGGTGTCCTTCGGGTCCACGCCCAGCACCAGCCGGTTGACGTTGAACACGGACAGGTGGCGCGGATGATCGGAGAGGTTGCGCAACTCGATGCGCACGATGCGACAGGTGGCATCCAGTGGCACGAACACGGTGGTGCGCTGGTCGAGGTCGCAGCTCGTGTGGTGGAAGCGGGTGTAGCCAAGACCGTGGCGCACCTCGTAGTCGCCCGCGCCGGCGACCGGGCCGGGGGTGGGCGACCAGTACAGGCCGGTGGCCTCGTCGCGGAGGTAAAAGGCCTCGCCATGCGGGTCGATGACCGGGTCGTTGTGCCAGGGGGTGAGGCGGTGCTCGCGGCTGTTCTGGGCGAAGCTGTGGATCGCACCCGCTTCGGTGACGATGCAGCCGGCGTTGTGGGCGTTGGCGAGCACGTTGGACCACGGCAGCGGCGGGCGCTTCACCGTCCCATCGGCCTCCTTCGGCAGGCGGATGACGTATTCGGAACCGTCCGCGCTGAAGCCGCCGTAGCCGTTCTCGAACTGCAGCAGCTCCGCGGAGTGATGCGGGGCGAGGATGCAGATGGCTTCGGTGGTGGCGGGGCGGCCGAGCCTTGTAGGAGCGAGCTTGCTCGCGATCTGGACATTCGCGAGCAAGCTCGCTCCTACGGGCTCGGCCAGCAGGGCGAGTGCGGCATCGCGGTCGTCGGCCAGACCCAGCACGAACAGCGCATCGCCCTCCGCGCCAGGCGCCAGTTCAAGCACGGTGCGCAGACTCAGGCAGGGGTCGAGCACATTGCCCGCATGGCCGGAAAGCCCCTCGTCCAGCATGGCCAGCGGCGCGGCCAGCGAGCGGCCACGGCCGATGAAGCGCATGCGGTCGGTTTCGAAGCCTGCGACCTTCTCGCTCAGCATGCCGTGAACCAGCACCGGAAAACGTTCGTCCGCACCGCGTGGGCGACGACGTGCCAGCAGCGCGCCGTGCTCCATCGCCGCTTCCGTCTGCACGAATAGCTTGGCGAAGGCCGGGTGGCCCGCGTCGGCGGCCGGGTGATGGATGACGGGTTCGAGGTAGGAGGTCAGCTCGATCCGGCGCGGCGCATCGCCCAGGTTCTTCAGGCGCACGCGACGAATTTCCCGGTTCCCTTCGACCACCACGGTCATGCGTGCCTCGATGCCCCGGCTGCGCTTGATGAAATGGGCGGCGTCTTCGCTGAAGGCATGACCATACTCGTCGCCATAGGCATCCGGCACCGGCTGGGTGCCGATGGACCAGAACACGCGGTTGTCCAGGTCGCGCAGGTAGACGAAGAAGCCGAGATCGTCCTCGATCAGGTCGCCGCGCCAACGGTTGAGCTGCAGCTCGCCATGGCGCGATTCGCCCGCGCCCGAGGGCGTCAGCATCAGACGGTAGGTGTCGCTGGCAAGGGTGTGATGGGCGGACATCATGGGGACCTCGGGGCAGGGTGGGCGGGGGGCGCGTGCCGGATGAGCACGATGGCCGGAACGGAGGTTAGCTTAATCGCTTGTCCTGCGGCCCGGAATGGCTCGCCGTCCACGCTCACGCTTTGTCTCTTCAGGGGCAGGTCGAGCAGCACGCCGCCGGACGGCGCGCGCAGCGTGCCGCCGATACGCACCAGGAGCATGTCGGCCGCCACGCGATCGATGTCGAGATTGAGCCGTCCGTGGGGAGTGGAGAGCCCGTGGACGTGGAGGCCCTCGGGGCTGTCCAGCCATTCGGGCGGCAGGCCGGCGCCGATGACCAGGGTCTGGTCGGCTTCGCGTGTATGCACGATCAGGCTGAGCACCGCGCGGATGAATTCGCCCGCCACCCAGCCGTGCGGCATGTCGCCGATGTAGTCCGGGCGGCGCGGGTCGGCCCAGATCACCTCCGGCCAGGCGTTCCAGCCCAAGGGACGGCGATCGGCGAACAGCAGGCGCAGCAGTTCCCAGGCTTCTTCCCGGTGGAGTCCCTCCCTGGACTCCACCCTTCGGGTGTCCCTGATCGCGGGCTGGCGCCAGCTTCGCGTTAAGCTGGCGCCAGCCCGCGACCCAACGCCGTTCCCGACGGCGTTGTTTCGGCCCAGGCGCACCAGGGCCTCGACATTGCGCCACTCGTAGGGGGTGTAGCCCGGCCAGACCCGCGCGCCGGGAGCGGGCGGGGGATCGCCGGAAGGCGAGTCCGAAGGATGCGGTCCATGGATGGACCGCAACCGGGGCGATCCGGCCGCGCGTTCGCGCACCATGGCCAGGTACTGGTCGAAGGTCTGGCGCAGTGCGTCGCCGGGCAGCAGGGCGTCTTCCTGGGTGGGGCTGAGGGCGATGGCGGTGGAGGTCGGGTCGAAGTCGCCCAAATCCGCCGAGGCGGGGATGGTCGTCAGGCCCTTGTCCTGCATGGTCTGGCGGATGGAGGCGGCGACATCGGCGCGCATCGCCTCATATTCGCTCCGGTATCGGCGGGCGGCGGGGGCATCTCCCAGCCGCTGCGCCAGCCAGGCGGCATCCTTCAGGCCGCGCAGGGCGAAGAAGTCGTCCCAGTAGGAGTGCACCGGGTTCTGCAGATAGCCCTCGTGACTGGCGGATTCGGGCAGCAGGCCGCGGAAACGGCGCAGCGCCGGGGTGTCGTACTCGGGCGTGAGGCGCCGGGCGCGCAGGGCGATGAGATGCTCGGCCGCGCGCCGGGCGGCGGGCCACAGCTCCCGGGCGAGGGCGTCGTCCCCGGTGTGGCGGACGATCTCGGCGAGCAGATGGATGAACTCGCCGTGGCTGTCGTGCTCCAGGGTGGGGTCCGGCCCGAGGTCGTCGACGCAGCAGGGGATGCCGCCATCCGGCTGCTGCATGGGCGCGTACCAGCGGAGGAAGGCGCGGGCGCGTGCGTCGTGGCCGAGCTGCAGGAAGGCGTGCGCCATCAGCGCCCCGTCGCGCATCCAGGCCCGCGCATAGCCGCGTGAACCGGGGCGGATCAGCGGCCGGGGGGAGTGGATCAGCATATAGGCGAGGCTCGAACGCAGGGCCTGGGCGAGGGTTTCGCCCTCCGGCGTGGGCAGGGACAGGGTCACGCGGTCGAGTTGCAGGCGCCAGCACTCACGTTGCCGGGCGAGGTGGCGCTCGAACAGTTCGGCCGGATCGCCGCTCCGGAGGACGGCGGGGTCGGGGGCGCCAGTGAAGGGGAAGGCGAGGATGATGTCGCGCTGCTCGCCGGGGGCCAGGCTGAGGGCGTAGTGCCAGGTAGCGCCGGCCAGACCGTTTTCCGCCACGAGGACGGTCGGGGTGGCTCCCTTTTTCGGCGGCTCCCTGAGTTGCGGGGCCGGGGGCGGCGCGGTCGTTTCGATAGCCGTCGGCGGGCTCAGGGCGAGGATGCGGTGTTCGTCGTTGACCAGCAGCGCATCCTCGGTGAGGGCCAGGCGGTGGATGGGTGATGCGCCACCGGCGACGGCCAGCTGCAGCCAGGGCGGATAGACCTGCAGCGGGCGCAGGGAAAGTTCGAGCCGGGCCGCCTGTTCCGTCTCGTCCGCGTTGATGACGCGGTAGCGGGCCAGCAGCAGGGGGTGTTCCGCCTCGCGGGTCGCCACGGCGCTGACCTCGAGGCGCAGCGTGTCCGCCCGCCAGGTCGTGGTGGGCAGGGGCAGGTCGCCATCCTCCAGCCGCTGTTCGGTGCGTACCTCGGCCCAGCCGAGACGGCGGCCGTCGAGATGCAGGAAGGGTTCGAGCGCAGGCCCGCCGGGCCAGGGCTCCAGCAGGCCGTCCTCGCTCAGCAGGGCGGCGTGGGTGCTGTCCGGTTCGCCGATGACCGTCCAGTAGGCCTGCTCGCCGTGAAAGGGACGCGGGAAGCTGCCGCGCGGGGCGGCCTCGGCACGTTTCAGCAGGGTCTGGGTCAGCGCGGCCTGGTCGGTGGCCTGGGCAAGAGTGGGGCGCATGCTCGGTCCGAGGAGGAAGCCAAGGATCAGGGCGCATCCCGCGAGGCTGCGGGCGCGCCTTGTCCGCCATGTGGGTCGCAAGCAAGGAGTCATGCCTGGAGTATTGCCTCTCGGGGCTGATCTGTCAGGGCTCCGGCAGGATCAGCCCTTCATGGCCCCCTGGGTCAGTCCGGCGATGTACTGCCGCTGCAGGATCAGGAACACGATCAGCACGGGCAGTACGGTCAGGGTGGAGGCCGCCATCATCAGCTCGGTGTCCTGCACGTGCTCGCCGGCGAGGTTGGCGAGCGCGACCGGCAGGGTGTGCAGCGCACCGTCGGAGAGCACGATCAGCGGCCACATGAAGTCGTTCCAGCTGCCCATGAAGGTGAACAGCGCCAGGGTGGCGAGGATGGGGCGCAGCATGGGCAGCACCACCGACCAGAACAGGCGGAACTCGCTGGCGCCGTCCAGCCGCGCGGCATCGAGCATCGCGTCCGGGATGTTCTGGGCGTACTGGCGCACCAGGAAGATGCCGAAGATGCTCGCCAGCATCGGCACCAGCACCCCGGCGTAGGTGTTGATCAGGCCCATCTGCTTGAGCATCAGGAACAGCGGCAGCATGGCGACCTGGGCGGGAATGACCATCGCCGCCAGCAGTCCGCGGAACAGCTTGTCGCGTCCGGCGAAGCGCAGCTTGGCGAAGGCGTAGCCCGCCATCGCGTTGAGCAGGGTGGCGACGACGGTCGCAAGCAGGGCGATCAGCGCGCTGTTGAGCGCGTAGCGGCCCATGTCCAGGCGGGTGAACAGGTCGCGGTAGTGTTCCAGCGTCGGCGTGCTCGGCAGCAGGCGCGGCGGCGCGGCGCTGGCCTCGCCGGTCGGCATGAAGGAGGCCGCCAGCATCCACAGGAAGGGCGCGAGGGTGAGCAGGGCCAGGGCGATGAGCGCAAGGTGGAGCAGGATGCGCTTCATCGTTTCGCTCCGTGACACGCATCGGGTAGCCCGGATGGAACGCAGTGCAATCCGGGGAGGGTGGCGGGCTGGTGCGAGGGATTTCCCGGATTCCGCCTTGCCGCATCCGGGCTACGGCATGGATTGCTCACACCGCCCTCCTTTGCAGCCGCAGCTGGAGCAGCGTGCCCGCCAGGATGATGGCGAACAGCACGAAGGCGAGCGCGGCGGCGAAGCCCATGTTCCACCAGCGAAAACCTTCCTGGTACATCAGCATCACCACGGACAGGGTGGCGTTGGCCGGGCCGCCCTGGGTCATCACATAGGGTTCGGCGAACAGTTGCAGGTAGCCGATCATGGTCATCAGGGCGACGAACAGGAAGGTCGGCGCCAGGAGCGGCAGGGTGACGTGGCGGAACTGCGCCCAGCTGTCCGCGCCGTCCAGCCGCGCGGCCTCGTACAGGCGATCGGGGATGGCCTGCAGCCCGGCGATGAAGATGATCATGTTGAAGCCGAAGTTCTTCCACGCGGCCATCAGGATGATGGCGGGCATGGCGAAGTCCGGGTCGCCCAGCCAGTCGATGGGGTTGACGCCAAACAGGCCGAGGAACTGGTTCAAGAGCCCGGATTCCGGGTGGTAGAGCGCGCGCCATACCACCGCCACCGCGACCAGGGTGCTGACCACGGGCAGGAAGTAGATGGTGCGGAACAGGGTCTTGCAGCAGCTCAGACGACTGTTCACCAGCAGCGCCGCGCCGAGGCTCAGGGCCACCGACAGCGGCCCGCCGAGCAGGACGAAATAGAGCGTGTTGCCGAGCGCGGTCCAGAACAGCGGGTGGTCGAGCAACCGGTGGTAGTTGTCCCAGCCGATCCAGCGCAGCGCGCTGGGGTCGCCGATGGCGTAGATGTCGAAATCGGTGAACGAGAGCAGCAGCGCGGCCAGGATGGGCAGGGCGAAGAACAGCGCGATCAGACCGAGCGCGGGAGCGAGGAACCAGAAGGCGGCAGGGATTTTTTTCCCCCTCTCCCCTCGCGGGAGAGGGGCGAGGGGGGGCGGCGTTGACGGGGCCTGTGGCGTGGATGGTTTTTGTCGGCGCATGTTCACCCTCTCCCCAACCCTTTGATGCCGGGCTGTCCTGCACGTCCCCCTTTGGGTTGGCTTGCGCCAGCTTCGCGTTCGCTACGCGATCCAGCGCTGTTCCAGACAGCGCTTGTCCCCTCAAGGGAGAAGGGGTTTTTCGTGCCTTTCATGCTGTAACTCATTGTTGCCCCCGCTCCATCAGCCAGCGGCGTTTTTCCAGCATGGCGTCGGTTTCCCGGTCGATGGCGGCGAGTGCCTCATCCTCGCTGGAAAGGCCGCGCGCGGCGCGCTCGGCATGGCGCATGACCAGGGTGGCGATGCGCTCCCATTCGGGGATGGCGGGCACCCCGCGCACGTTCTGGAGTTGCTGCCAGAAGGCATCCATGCGGGGAGCATCGTGGATGTTGCTCTCGGTCCAGGCGCTCATCCGCACCGGCAGGTCGCCGGTTTCGCGGTAGAAGGCGAGCTGCTGTTCCGGGGCGGACAGGAAGGCGACCAGCGCGCGTGCGGCCTCGGGGTGACGGCTGTCGGCGCGGACCGCGAGGCTGGCGCCGCCCGCGATCGAGATGCCGGGATAGGGGGTGCCATCCGGCACGGGAAGCGGGGCGGTGGTCCAGGTGTCCTGCAGGTCTTTCGGCAGGCGACGCTCGAACTCGCCCAGGTTCCAGGGGCCGCTCACCAGGAAGGCGATCCGTCCGCGCGCGAAGGCCTGGTAGATGTTGCCGGTCTGGCCCTCGCCCGCGATCTCGGCCAGCCCCTCGCGGAACAGTTGCAGGTAGAAGGCGAAGGCGGCGCGGAAGGCGGGTTGGCGGAAGTCGCCGTAGCGTCCGTCATCCTTGAGCAGCCCGGCCTGCTGCTGGAGGGCCAGCGCGATCAGGGTCTGCCATTCGGTGAACGGCAGCAGCAGGGGCGCGCGGCCGGTTTGCGCCTTGACCGCGCGCAGGGCGGCGAGCCAGTCGTTCCAGGTGCGCGGGGCGTGATCGTGGCCGGCCTGCTTCAGCAGGTCGGCGCGGTAGAACAGCAGGCGGGTGTCCACGTACCAGGGCAGGCCGTAGAGATGGCCGCCGATACGATTGGCCTCCAACACGCCGGGGAAGATGTCGGCCTGCTGTTCGGGGCTCAGCACCTCGTCCAGCGGGGCGAGGGCCCTGAGCGCGACGAATTCGGGCAGCCAGGTGTTGCCGAGCTGGAATACGTCCGGCAGGGTGCCGCCGACATGCGCGGTCAGCAATTTCTCATGGGCCGCGCTCCAGGGGACCTGCTGAACCCGGACCTTGATGTCGGGGTGTTGGCGTTCGAACGCGGGCAGCAATGCCCGCACCCGCTCGCCCTCGCTGCCCATGGCCCAGAAATCGAGGGTGGTCACGGCCGTGTCGCGCGAGCCGCAGCCCACCAGCATCAGCACGGGAAGGAGGCAGGCGAGCAGGAGCGCGGGAAGGCTGGTTCGTGGCACGTCGGAAATGCCTGGTTGGGATGGCGCAACCTTAGCACCGCTGTCCGCTGCGGGGATAGGCGGCGTGGGGCGGGTTCTTGGCAGGCCGGGCCCGGGATGCCATGCTCACAGCTCATGTCATGAGCCTTCGATCCACCGTGTCCAACATCATTCCCGCCATACGTGCCTCGCTGTTCGCCCTCGGCCTCTGGGTCAGCCTGCTGATCTACCTGCCGCTCATGCCGGTCATCTATCTTATGCCGTTGCCCATGCGGTTTCGCGTCCTGCGCGGCTGGAACTGGATGGCGATCCACTGGCTGCGCCTGACCTGTGGCGTGCGCTGGAAGGTGGAGGGCAAGCTGCCCGAAGGCAGCGGCGTGATCATCGCCAATCACCAGTCCACCTGGGAAACCTTCTTCCTGCCCTTGATCGTGAACGGGCCGGTGTTCGTGCTCAAGCGCGAGCTGCTTCGCATCCCGGTTTTCGGTTGGGGGCTGGCGCTGGCGCGGCCGATCGCCATCGACCGCGCGGCTAGTCGCGAGGCGCTCAAGCAGATCCTCCAGCAGGGGGCCGAGCGCCTGCGCGATGGCCGCTGGGTGGTGATCTTCCCGCAGGGCACGCGCGCGGACGTCGACGAGCTGCTCAAGTACAAGCCGGGCGGGGCGATGCTGGCCACCCAGAACCACGCGCGGGTCGTGCCGGTGGCGCATAACGCCGGCTGCGCCTGGCCGCGCGGGAGTTTCCTCAAGCGTCCCTGCACCATCACCTTCCGCATCGGTCCCGTCATCGACACCGCCGGGCGGAGCACGGCCGAGGTGAATGCCGAGGCCGAGGCCTGGACCCGGGCGCAACTGGCGACCATGCCCTGTGCGGGGGAGTAGGCCATGCAACTGTACGAAACCATTGCCCGTCACATCAGCGAGGCCACCGGCCAGCCCTTCCGGGTGCGGCGCGCCGTCACCCGTGGCGGTGGCTGCATCAGCCAGGGCGTGGTGTTCGAGGATGGTCTTCGTCTCTATTTCGTCAAGCTGAACTCCGCCGAGCGCCTGGCCATGTTCCAGGCCGAGGCGGATGGCTTGCGCGAACTGGCCGCCGCTCGCGCCTTGCGCGTGCCCCAGCCGATCGCCCTCGGCGAGGCCGAAGGCCAGGCCTTCCTGGTGCTGGAGTACCTGAACCTGGAGGGCGCGGATGTGCCGGATCGCCTGGGCGAAGGGCTGGCCGCGCTGCACAGACAGCGCGGCGAGCATTATGGTCTGGCCAAGGACAACTTCATCGGCTCCACCCCGCAGCTCAACCGCCCGTCCCGCGACTGGGTCGGGTTCTGGTCCGCGTGCCGCATGCAGCCCCAGCTGGATGCCGCCGCGCGCCATGGCGCGGGCTGCGACCTGCTGGATCGGGGCGAGGCCTTGATGACCCTGCTGCCGGCCTTCTTCACCGATTACCGCCCCGTGCCCAGCCTGCTGCATGGCGATCTGTGGGGCGGCAATTACGGTTATGCGGCGCTCAAGGGGGGCGGCAGCGAGCCGGTCATCTTCGACCCGGCCGTCTATTACGGTGACCGTGAGGCGGATATCGCCATGACCGAACTGTTCGGCGGTTTCCCGTTACGTTTCCGCCAGGCCTATGAGGCCATTTGGCCGCTTGATCCGGGGTACGCGGTGCGTCGCCAGCTCTACAACCTCTACCACGTGCTCAACCACTTCAACCTGTTCGGTGGCGGCTATGCCGAACAGGCGGATCGCATCATGCAGCGCTTGCTCAGCGAGGTGCGTGGGTAATGCGCGGGAGTCGATGCGGTTCGCCTTCCCGTAGGAGCGAGCTTGCTCGCGATACTGAGCCTTCATCGCGAGCAAGCTCGCTCCTACGGGGATAGGATGCGCATGAGGAGCGACCTTCCCGTCATGCTTCCCGACTGGCCGACCCCGCCCGGCGTGCACGCGGTCGTCAGCACGCGCGCGGGCGGCGTCAGCCGGCCGCCTTACGACAGCCTGAATCTCGCCACCCATGTCGGGGATGACCCGCAGGCCGTGGCCGAGAACCGCCGCCGCCTCCGCGAGGGGCTCGGTCTGCCCGCCGAGCCGCTGTGGCTGGAGCAGGTCCATGGTACCGATGTGTGCGACGCCTCGCTGCAAATCCCTGCCTTTCGGACACTGTTGAATGATTCAGCGGTTCCTGCTTGGGGCAGGATGCCGCAACGCCAACAACGACGTCAGTCGTTGATTGGCGGAGGGCGTCGCGAATTCACTTCGCGACGAGCCGAGCTGAAAAAGTCCAAGGAAGGGCTTTTTCAGCATTTACCGAAAGCCGACGCCGCCTACACCGACCGGCCCGGCGTGGTGCTGGCGGTGCTGACCGCCGATTGCCTGCCGGTGCTGTTCGCCAGCCGGGACGGCCGCGAGATCGGCGTCGCCCATGCGGGCTGGCGCGGCCTGGAGGCGGGCGTGCTGGAGGCGACGCTGGGGCGTTTTACCGCCCCGCCCGCCGAGATCATCGCCTGGCTTGGGCCCGCCATCGGTCCCGCGGCCTTCGAGGTCGGGGACGAGGTGCGTGCGGCCTTTGTGGCGCGCCACGCCGAGGCGGCCGAGGCCTTCGCGCCAACCCGGACCGGTCACTGGCTGGCCGATCTCTACCGGCTGGCGCGCCAGCGGCTCGCGGCACGGGGCGTCGGCGAGGTGTACGGAGGGCCTCGGTGCACCTTTAGCGATGCTGCACGCTTCTATTCCTACCGCCGGGATGGGGTGACCGGGCGCATGGCCACACTCATCTGGCGGGCGTCATAAGCCTGCCATGCACTTGTGTATGATGGGTTTTTTCGAATATTGCTGACAGGAACGATTGACGATGACTGAGAATGCAAACAACGGCTGGAAGCTGCTGACACTGGTCGGCCCCGACCGTGCCGGCATCGTCGCCGAAGTATCCCGCGTGCTGTTCGGCGCGGGCGCGCAACTGGGCGAGGCCTCCATGATGCGCCTGGGCGGCGTGTTCACCATCATGCTGATGGTCCGCCTGCCGGAGAACGTCGCCGATCTCAAGGGCCTGCTCGAGTCCGTGCGCAATGAGTTCAAGCTGCGCGTGCACGTGGACGAAATCAGCGCCGGCCTTCACCGCCATGTCGACCCGGACGTACGCATCACCGTGCATGGCGCCGATCGCGCGGGGATCGTCGCCGAGGTGACCGAGGCGCTCGCCCGGGCCGGTCTGAACATCCTCGACCTGCGTTCCGACGTGGCCGGCAGCCGCGAGAAACCGATCTACCTCATGACCATCGAGGGCGTGGCCCAGCAGGGCTACGAGGCCCTGGAAAGCGCCATCGCCGGTCTGTCGGAAGACATCCGCGTGACCTTCAATCCGGTCGATATCGTCAGGGGTTGAGATGGCTGTCCGTGACATCGTCCTGTATCCGGATGAGCGCCTGAAAACCCTTTGCGAGCCGGTCGATAGCTTCGACGCCGAGTTGCGCGACTTCGTTGAGGATTTGCTCGATACCTGTGCCGAGGGACCGGGCGCCGTGGGTATCGCCGCGCCGCAGGTCGGCATGCTCAAGCGGGTGTGCATTGTCGATGCTACCCGTGCGCGTCGTCCCGTGCCCAACCACGGCAAGCTGGTCCTGGTGAATCCCGAGATCACCGCCTGGGACGGTTTCGCCGTGGGACGCGAGGGCTGCCTCTCGGTGCCTGACTACACCGGTAACGTGATCCGCGCCGAGAAGATCCGGCTCAAGGCCTTCGACCTTGAGGGCCAGCCGCTCGAGTTCGAGATGGAGGGCTACGAGGCGCGCATCGCCCAGCATGAGCTCGACCACCTTGACGGGGTTCTGTTTCTCGATCGGCTGGTGAGCCGCAGCGCCGACCTCTTCCGTCGCAAGTAAGCCCCGCCGAATGCCCGTGCATGGTGCGGGAGCGGGCCTTAAGACGGTTGTAAACGCAAGGGATATTGACGCCATCATGCCCATCTCCTTTCGCCATTTGCTCTGGGTCGCACTGATCGCCCTGCTGGGTGGCGTTGTTGCCTACAAGGCTGGCAGCCTGCAAGCCGGGCGGGAGATGACGCAGCAGCGTGCGGATGCACTCCTGGCGCTCACCGCGCACCGCGCGCGCCTGGAGAGCGTGCTCAATTCGGCCCTGCACATCACCGGCGGTCTGGCCAGCCTGATCGCCGTCGAGGGCGAGCCGGACGAGGAGCGTTTCCGCCTGCTTGCCCAGAACCTGCTGGGGCTTGATCCTTACGTTCGCAATATCGCCCTGGCTCCGGCCAATGTGATTCGGATGATCTATCCGCTCCAGGGTAACGAGCAGGCCCTCGGCTTGAGCTATCCCGAGCATGCGGAGCAGTGGCCCGCGGTACGCCATGCCATCGAGACACGGCATCCCGTGGTGGTCGGGCCGCTGGAGTTGCGCCAGGGTGGGATGGGCATCATCAACCGGATTCCGGTTTTCCTGAATCGAGGCCCCCGTCAGGGCGAATACTGGGGGGTCGTCAGCAGTGTCATCGACTTCGACACCCTCCTGCGGGCATCAGGACTCGAGGGGGAAGCAAGCGCGTATGAGTTTGCACTTCGCGGTCTGGATGGGCAGGGTGCCGAGGGTCTGGTGTTCTGGGGGAATCCGGCCCTGTTCGAAGCGTCCCCTCTGGCGCTTGAGGTGCGCCTGACGGACGGCACCTGGTTCCTGGCTATCCAGCCGAAGGACGGTTGGTACAAGCCCCGGGCTTGGCAAACCGAGGCATTCGTTCTCGGGATACTGCTGACCATGCTGATCGCAGGCCTGGTCCTGCTTCTGTTGAGCAAGCAGCGCTCCATCAGCCATCTGGCGATGCACGACCCGCTGACCGGGTTGCTCAACCGGCGAGCCTTCGACCAGCACCTGCGCGAGGCCTCCGCGCGCCAGTTGCGCCACGGCGGCAGCCTGGCCGTGCTGCACCTTGACCTGGATGGATTCAAGCCGATCAACGATCGTCTGGGACATGCAGCGGGCGATCAGGCTTTGTGCATGCTGGCCGAGCGAATGCAGGCCATGCTGCGTGGCGACGACGTGGTGGCGCGCTTCGGCGGTGACGAGTTCGTGATCCTGTTGCAGGGGATGGAGCCGAGCAGTCTGCGGATGGCCGAGCGGGTCGCCGACAAGATGCTGGAAGCGATCAACCTGCCCATGCAGATCAACGGCCAGCAAGTGCATTGCGGCGTGTCCATCGGCATCGCCTGCTGTCCCGAGCATGTCTGTGACGAGGGCAGTCTGATGCGTTACGCCGATCAGGCGATGTATGCGGCCAAGGCCGAGGGAAAGGGCCGTTGGTGCGTTTGGCGGGAAGAGTACGACGAGATGTACTGACGGGGCGCGAGGCCCCGTCAGGCTTTGTCACTGCAGCGTGAAGCTGTAGTTGTAGTTCTGCGTGCTGCCGTTCGGCAGTTTCACATTGCTGATCGTGACGGAATAGGTCACGCCTTGCTGCAGGCCGTTGACCTT
This sequence comes from Pseudomonadota bacterium, assembly GCA_040758395.1. Lineage (GTDB taxonomy): Bacteria > Pseudomonadota > Gammaproteobacteria > Halothiobacillales > Halothiobacillaceae > Thiofaba. The sequence goes on along the minus strand of JBFLVP010000001.1, from coordinate 29,634 downwards.
CCATTGCAGTGAGTTGGGCAGGCCATAGCCCTGGTTGTCCGAGGACTGGGAATGCACCGTCATCGCCTGGCTGCCGTTGCTCACGCTGACGGTCGCGCCGCTGAAGTTCACCTTGTTGTTGTACTTGTTGTTCACGTCCGCCAGCACCGAGAAGGACAGGAACCAGTCGGTCTTGAACAGGCTGGCCGGGTAGTTGCCCACCGGATAGGCGATGTAGGTTGGCGTCATGTGGCTGATGTTGGCCTGCACGTCGTTGATGACCTTCAGAGACACGCCGGTCACATTGCCCCAGGAACTGCCCGGCCAGGCGCCGTCCACACGGCCGAAGGCGGTGCTGTACAGGAAGGGGTCGAGCAGCCAGCGGCGGTGGCCCAGGGAGCTGACGTTGTTGTCGATCAGGAAGCCGTCGACCGTGCTCTCGCTGCTCTCCCGATAGGTGGTACTGCTGTTCATGTAGATGTGCAGGTTGCCCTTCTGGCTGCCGATGTCGCCATCGTTGCTGTAGCAGCGGGCCGAGGCGCTCGGCGTGTGGGTGAGCTGCTCGTTGGCGGCAATGATCAGCGCGGCGGCGGTGACATAGACGTTGTCGTTCGGCTCGTAGGCCACGGCCGGCAGGCCGTGCAGGGCGCGGATCTCGTTCAGGCGTGCCAGCACCTTGTCGCGCTCGGCCGGGTTCAGCTCGCCGGCATCGCAGCTACCCACATTCGGGGTGCGCTGGTACAGGGCGCTCGGGTCGACCGAGGTCGGGCTGCCGCCCACCGTTCCGGAGCTGCCGGAAGTACCGGAAGTACCGGAAGTACCGGAAGTACCGGAAGTACCGGAAGTACCGGAAGTACCGGAAGTACCGGAAGTACCGGAAGTACCGGTGCTACCAGTAGTGCCAAAAGTGCTGGTGCCGCCTGTCGCGGAAGGCACCTCGGTGATGGCTGAGTTGGCGGTGGATGTATCTCCGCCACCACCGCCTCCACAGGCAACAAGCCAGAGGGCGCAAAGGGCCACGGCCGCGGGCCGTGCAAGGTTCATGAACATCATTGGGAAAGGCACCTGAGGTTGGTCGATGTCGATTGGGATCGATCGTCCTTGGGCGGTTTCCTTGGAAGGCTTGAGCAAGCGCCCGCTGGGTTCCATCGGGGCGAGCCTGAGGGCCGGTCATCGTGCACGCGGCCAAGTGTGCTTAAAAGCGGGGTGCGAAGAAGACGCACTGTGAAGGGCAACAAAAAAGCCGGCCGCAGCTTAACAGCGGAACCGGCTTTCGCCAAAACTGCCTCCGACGGAGGCTGTTCGGTCGGCAGGGTTACATGGGCATCTGTGTCGGCGCAGCTTCGGGCTGCGCGGGGGCGCGGGTGATCCCGAAGATATCCCGGTAGCTGGCGTACAGCGCTGCGATCACGATCGGCAGCAGGAACAGCCAGCCCAGCATCAGGGGCAGGCTGGCGATCACCGCCAGTGGAAGGAAGATCAGGCCGAACACCAGCAATGGCAGCCAGTTGGACAGCACTGCGCGGAAGCTCGATTTGAGCGACTCGATCGGCGCCTGTTCACCGAACAGGACCAGTGGCGCGGCGTACAGCATGGCCATGGTGAAGACCAGGCTCAGCGCCAGCACCACCAGCAGGCCGGCCATCCCAAGGCCCTGCAGGCTGCTTTCCATGGCCTGCGGGTCGTGTTCCATCATCGACGACGTGCCCATCGCCCCGCCCGCCAGCATGACGATGGTCAGCACCAACACCAGACTGAAGCCGATGCTGATGGCGCCGAGCGTCAGCATCGGGCCGCGGGTGCGCTCGTCCATCAACGGCTGGAACAGCACTTTCGCATCCAGGGGGGTGCCTTCGCCAGCCCGATGCGCGGCCAGGAAAAGGCCGGCGGTCAGCGCCGGCGAGATCAGGGCGAAGGCCAGCTGGCCGATCATCGGAATCAGGCTGAGCACGACCGCCAGACCCAGGTAGATCACCACCAGCAGCAGCCACATGCCGAGCTGTCCTTTGACGATGTTCCAGCCATCGGCATACCAACCCGCGCCTCGTCCAGCATCCACGCGATTGAAGTTCATATCGGTTCCCTTGTGTCATCAGGTGTTGAAAGGCCGTCTGAATATAGCAGGGACACATGTCGTGCCCTTGAAAGCCTGCATTTGATCCCATAATTGAAACAGCAGTATTTCACTGTCCGAGGAGTTACACCCCATGCGCATGGATAAACTGACCGCCAGGTTCCAGCAGGCCCTGGCCGAGGCCCAGTCACTCGCTATCGGCCGCGACCACCAGTTCATCGAACCCACCCATTTGCTGGCCACTCTGCTCGACCAGGAAGGCGGCTCGGTCCGTAGCCTGCTGCAGTTCGCCGAAGTCAATGTCAACCAGTTGCGCACCCAGCTCAATGAGGCGCTGGAACGGCTGCCGACGGTGAGCGGCGCGGGGGGGGAGGTGCATGTCTCCAATGACCTCGGGCGTCTGCTGAACGTCACCGACAAGCTGGCCCAGCAGCGCAAGGACGCCTACATTTCCAGCGAGCTGTTCCTGCTCGCGGCGGTGGAGGACAAGGGCGTTACCGGCGAGCTGCTGCGCAAGGCGGGGGCGACCAAGGGCATGATCGAGCAGGCCATCGACAAGCTGCGCGGTGGACAGAAAGTCGATGACCCGAACGCCGAGGAGGCCCGTCAGGCGCTGGAGAAATACACCCTGGACCTGACCGCGCGCGCCGAGAGCGGCAAGCTCGACCCGGTCATCGGCCGCGACGAGGAGATCCGCCGCTGCATCCAGATCCTCCAGCGTCGCACCAAGAACAACCCGGTGCTGATCGGTGAACCGGGCGTGGGCAAGACCGCCATCGTCGAGGGCCTCGCTCAGCGCGTGGTCAACGGCGAGGTGCCGGAGGGCCTGAAGGGCAAGCGCGTGCTCTCGCTCGACATGGGCGCGCTGCTGGCCGGGGCCAAGTTCCGCGGCGAGTTCGAGGAGCGCCTCAAGGCGGTGCTCAACGACGTGTCCAAGGCCGAAGGCCGGATCATCCTGTTCATCGACGAGATCCACACAATGGTCGGCGCCGGCAAGGCCGAGGGCGCGATGGACGCGGGCAACATGCTCAAGCCGGCCCTCGCGCGCGGCGAGCTGCACTGCATCGGCGCCACCACGCTGGACGAGTATCGCCAGTACATCGAGAAGGACGCCGCGCTGGAGCGCCGCTTCCAGCAGGTGCTGGTGGACGAGCCTTCGGTGGAGGACACCATCGCCATCCTGCGCGGCCTGAAGGAGCGCTACGAGGTGCACCACGGGGTCGAGATCACCGACCCGGCCATCGTCGCCGCCGCCACTCTCTCGCACCGCTACATCACCAGCCGCCAGCTGCCGGACAAGGCCATCGACCTGGTGGATGAGGCGGCCAGCCGCATCCGCATGGAGATCGACTCCAAGCCGGAGGAGATGGATCGTCTCGAGCGCCGTCTGATCCAGCTGCGCATGGAGCAGGAGGCGCTGAAGAAGGAAACCGACGAGGCGAGCAAGAAACGCCTCGCCGCACTGGAAGAAGAGATCACCCGCCTGCAAGCCGAATACGGCGCGCTGGAAGAAGAGTGGAAGCGCGAGAAGCTCTCGCTCGAGGGCGCCTCCAGGATCAAGGAAGAGCTCGACCGCCTGCGCGTCGAGTTCGAGGCCGCGCGCCGCGCCAACGACCTCGCCCGCATGTCCGAGCTGCAATACGGCCGCATCCCGGAACTGGAGAAGCGGCTGGCCGAGGCTCAGGAGGTGGAGCAGGTCGAGTTCAAGCTGCTGCGCAACAAGGTCACCGACGAGGAGATCGCCGAGATCGTCAGCCGCTGGACCGGCATCCCGGTCAGCAAGATGCTCGAGGGCGAGCGCGAGAAGCTGTTACGCATGGAGGAGGCGCTCGGCAAGCGTGTGGTTGGCCAGCAGGAGGCGGTCAAGGCCGTGTCCGACGCCATTCGCCGCTCACGTGCCGGGCTGGCCGATCCCAATCGCCCGAACGGCTCCTTCCTGTTCCTCGGCCCGACGGGTGTGGGCAAGACCGAACTGACCAAGGCGCTGGCCGCCTTCCTGTTCGACACCGAGGAGGCGATGGTGCGCATCGACATGTCCGAGTTTATGGAGAAGCACTCCGTGGCGCGGCTGATCGGCGCGCCTCCGGGCTACGTCGGCTACGAGGAAGGCGGCTACCTGACCGAGGCGGTGCGCCGCAAGCCATACTCCGTGGTGCTGATGGACGAGGTGGAGAAGGCCCATCCGGACGTGTTCAACGTGCTGCTGCAGGTGCTGGATGACGGCCGCCTGACCGACGGCCAGGGCCGCACCGTGGATTTCCGCAACACCGTGATCGTGATGACCTCCAATCTCGGCAGCCACCGCATCCAGGAGTTGGCGGGTGAAGCGAACTACGAGCAGATGAAGTCCGAGGTGATGGAAATCGTCGGCGGCCACTTCCGCCCCGAGTTCATCAACCGCATCGACGAGGCGGTGGTGTTCCACCCGCTCGGCCGCGAGCAGATCCGCAGCATCGTCGAGATCCAGACCGCCAACCTGCGCAAGCGCCTGGAGGGCCGCGACATGCAGTTGGTCCTGTCCGACGCCGCGCTCGACCTGCTCGGCGAGGCCGGCTTCGACCCGGTCTACGGCGCCCGCCCGCTCAAGCGCGCGATCCAGCAGCGGCTGGAGAACGGCCTGGCGCAGGCCATCCTCAAGGGCGAGTTCGGCCCGGGGGATAGCATTCGCGTGGATGTCGCGGACGCAGAGCTGACACTGATCAAGGCGTGACCGTGTACGCCTGAGTTCTCCAAGGCCGCCTTCGGGCGGCCTTTTTTGTGCCCGTTTACTGGCAGTCGGCGATGGCCAGCCTGCGCCGCATGGCCATCCGTTTGCTGTAATGCCCCTCCATGCGCGACAGCACGCCCGAGAGGAAGCGCAGGGCCTCGACGATGTGCGGGCCCTTGTTGAGCATGGCGCACTCGGCGCGGATGCTCATCGCCGCGTCGGTGACCTCGGGGCGCGAGGGGGCGCCGTTCTTGGCTAGGCTCTCGAGGATCTGTGTGGCCCAGATCACCGGCACGTGTGCGGCTTCGCACAGCCACAGGATTTCCTCCTGCACCTCCGACAGGCGCTCGAAGCCCATTTCCACCGCCAGGTCACCGCGCGCAACCATGACTCCGAGGCTGGGGCTGCGCATCCCGGTCAGCAGGGTCCGCGGCAGGTGCTCGAAGGCCTGGCGGTTCTCGATCTTGAGTACGATGCCGAGGTTGTTGGCGTCCAGGCGGGTCAGATGGTCCTGCAACAGGGCGACATCCTCCGGTCCGCGCAGGAAGGAGAGCGCAACCATGTCGACATGCGGCGCCATCGCCTCCAGGTCGGCCAGGTCCTTGGCGGTCAGGGCCGGGGCATGGAAGTCGGTGTCCGGGAAGTTGATCCCCTTTTCCTGCTTGAGACGGCTGCCTTCAGCGGCGGCATGGGTGATGGTGAGGGTGATGGCCTGGCCGTCGTTGGCGCTGATCACCGCGCCGATGCGGCCGTCGTCCAGCCAAACGCGCTGCTCGGGGCGTGCGTCCGTGAACGCGGCCTCCAGGGTGCAGTGCAATCGGGCGGGCTCGATCATGTCACCAGCCGGGTTGCGCACACCCGCGCAGCCAGGCTGGTCCTCGCGGGTGAGGATGAGGGTGTCGCCCGGTTTGAGGCGAATTTCTTCCGGCACTTCCGGGGCGCCGCTGAGGACTCCCCGCAGGAGGTGCTTGCGCCCGCGGACGACATTGATGACAGTGCCGTCCTCGATGTAGGCGGTGTGGTCAAAGCCCACCAGCAGACCTGCCGGGCTGTGCTGGATCAAGGTGCCGGTGCGCAGGCGGCCGCGTGCGTCGGTGAGTTCCAGGCGCGCGCCGGGCTTGACGCTCTCCAGGCTGTCATCAAGGCCTTGCGGTTGGAACAGCAGGCTTGGAATGTCAGTGCCGGGAGGCGGGCAGGGTGCGTCGTGCGGGGTGATCCAGAGCATGGCGTCGTGGATCACACGGCCGCGAAAATCCCGGGATGGCCGCAGCTTGAGCAGGTGCCCCAGGGCGCGGATACGGCCGGTGCGCGACTTGGGGCCGGCCAGATCGGCCTGGATGCGGCAGGGGCGGCCTTGCGCCAGGGCCGCGTCGCGTACGCGGTTGACCATGGCGATCCAGGCCTCCGCATCGTCGTGCGCACAGTTGATCCGCGCGATCTCCATTCCGGCCTCGATCAGGCTTGGGATCAGCACGGGATCATAGGCTGCCTCGCTTGGAAGGGTGACCATGATGCGCACCTCACGGCCGTCTCGCGCCTCGCCCAAGAGGCTGTTGGCATGTTCCTGCAGGCGATGGGGGCCGCTGATGAAGTCGGCAGGGGCCTCGGCCGGGGGGCTGGCCGGATGGCCGGTCATCTCTTCCAGGCGCGCGCTGACGGCATTCAGGGCCGCCATGACATGTGATTCGAGGATTCCGAACGAGGAGAGACCCAGGAATGCCAGGTCGCGCTGCAGCGGGCGGATGTCGTGCCGGCGCACGCCGAGATAGTGCAGGAGGTTGCGTGCGCTGGCGCGAAAGCCTGGATGGACGGCTTCCAGTTCGGCGGCGCGTCCCTGCTCGATGCGCAGGCTCTCCTCGCGTAGGGAAATCACCTGGGCGAGCAGTTCGCGGGTCTGGGCTTGGTCGAAGGTTTGGAGGGGCATGGAGGCGTCCTGCGAGGAGGGTTCTTCCTCATCCTTAACCGATCCAGGTGACAGGGTTGTGTCTTTCTGGAAGACGGTGTCGCACCATGTCATGGGCGCGTCACCTGTGATGCGCACCATGAGGCTTTCATCCACCACCAAGGGAGCTTGCCATGAGCAGTGACATGGGCCAGACGATGCACGACTTCAAGATGGGCATGGGCATGATGACCCAGGAGGCCGCGGAAACCATGCAGGCCTTCAACGGCTTCATGAACTCCGTGCTGTGCGACGGCGTGCTGGACACCCGGACCAAGGAGCTGATTGCACTGGGCATGGCGATCACCGCGCGCTGTAGCTACTGTATCGGCATCCACGTCAACAAGGCGCTGCATGCCGGTGTCACCCATGCCGAGATTGTCGAAGTCTGCAAGGTGGCGATCCTGATGGGCGGCGGCCCGGCCATGACCTACATCGCCGAAGTGAAGAAGGCGCTGGACCTGTTCGAGAAGGGCCAGCCGGCCTGACCCGGTATCTGGCACGTCTGGAGGCCCGCCCCTTGGCGGGCCTTTTCATTTGAGGCACTTGTCGGTGAGGAGGGGTAGCCAGCTGGGCAGGGGCGGGTGCTGCCTGCGCATGCGCCGATCGATCATGCCCGCCCCGGGCCAGCGTGCCTCCAGCGCTTGCCAGAATGCCGGGCCGTGATGGAAGTGCTCCAGATGGGTGAGCTCGTGCATCATCACGTAACGGGCCTCGTCCGGGGCGAGCCACAGCAGTCGTGCGCTCAGGCTGATGGTGCCGCGTCGCGAGCAGCTGCCCCAGCGCGAATGCGCCCAGCGGATGCTCGCGCCCCGCAGCGGCAGCCGGTGCTCAAGGGCCAGCGTATGGAGTGGCGGTAGCAGGTGGCTCCGGGCCAGTTCGGTCAGCCAGCGGTGCAGCAACGGCCATATCTCCACCGGGGAACCCTCCACATGGAGTACCCGCCCTGCATGGCAGGCCCGGAGCTTCGCTTTGCGGATGCCCGGTGCATGGACGATGCTCCAACGTTGATCCAGGGCATGCAGCTGGATATCGGCGGGCAGGCGGTCGCGCGGCCAGGGTTCGTGCGCGGGCAGATGCCGCTCGATCCACGGACGGTGTAGCTCCAGCAATTGGGCGATCCGCGCCGGTGACAGGGGCTTCGGGCTGACGACCTCCAGGCCGCGCTCGGGGTGCATGCGCAGCAGGACGCGCTTGGTGCGCCGGGAGAGCCTGAAGCGATGGGGCGGGGGCCAGGCCGGTGGGGGGATGCTCAAAACTGTTCGGGACGACTGAAACGGTCTTCGAGGAAGCGGCCATGCGCCAGCAGGCGCTGGGTGTCGTCGCTCACCAGCGCGCCCAGGGTTTCGCGCAGTTCGTTCTCGAGGGTGGTCAGCTGGGCGATGAAGGCCTGCTGGGGCGTGCGGCCATCCGGTAGCTTATGCATGCGCCGGTAGGCGCGCGGCAACTTGAGGTAGTTGTCCAGGGTGGCTGGCAGGTAATCCTGCACCATCTGGCGCACGGTGAAGGCGGCGAAATCGCCAGCGGGGCGGGATTCAAGGTGGGGAAGTGTGTCCTTGAGCGCCTCGATGATGCGCTCGAACGGCGCACCGATCTCCACGCTCAGTTCCTTGCGCGCCCGCTTGAGCATGGTGTTGAGCAACTCGTTCAGGTTTTCCCGCGCCAGCATGGCCTCGGCCGCGGGGCCGGACAGGGGCGGCGGGGCGAGCATCAGCCCACCAAGATAAAGGCCGGGCACGATCACCCACCACCAGCGGTCGATCAGCCCCGCGAAATACAACCCAAGCCCGGTCAGCGCCAGCAGGCTGCCGAGGATGTTGCCTGTACTGTAGAACCAGAGCCAGAAACCGCGCGGCATGGTGGCCTTACTGGTAACCGCGGATGGCCTTGAAGGCACCCGCCAGGTTCGTGCTGCCGTCGAATACCTTGCCGCCGGTCAGCTCGGCGATGGACTGCATGGCCTCCCGATCCGACTCGCCGAACAGGATGGGAAAGGCCTTGACCGCCCTCGCGGCCTCGGGGAGCGCGCGGTATTCGTAGCGGAAGGTGTCCAGCCCGATGCCCTGGTTACTGACGCCGTCGGTCATCAAGACCACCGAGTAATAGCGTTCCGGGTGCTGGCGCTGGGCCTCGGTCACGATCCGGTAGGCCTCCAGCAGGGCCGAATAGACGGCGGTGCCGCCGCCGGCCTCGATGGTCTGCACGAACAGTCGCGCCTGTTCCATCTCGTGCTGGAGTTCCTCGCCGGTCGTCAGGTTGAGCACGCGCGGCGCCTCGACCTGTCCTCGGAAGGGCAGGAACACGATCTGCTCCCGTTCGCGGAAGCGGGCGAACTGGCCGGTGATCGAGGTGTCGGCACCCATCAGGTTCAGCAGTGCGGTCTTGAGTTGCCGCAGGCGCTCGCCCGCCATCGAGCCGGACAGGTCGAGCACGAACACGGCGTGCGCCACCGGGCGCTGTTCGTCGAGATAGGTGGAGAGAATACGGTCCACCACCGAGCGCAGGCCGGGGAAAGGCAGCTCGATCAGGTCGCGCGCCTTGAAGCGGTCGTCGTAGGCGACGCCCGGCACGATCGGGCGGCGGTCGGTGTCCTGCATCAGTCGCTTCTGGATGGCCGGCTGGCGGAACCAGGCGACCACCTTGTCATAGGCCTCGCGCTGGGCCGGGTCGAGCAGGAGCAGCGGATAGTCGGCGGTCACCACGCCTTCGCGCGGGTAGAGGATGGTGAGCGGCTCCTTGAGCTGGCCGCCGCGGTTGAGCTGAAGCAACACCGACTCGTAGTTGATGATGGCATCCAGCCGGCTCTGGTCGCGTGTGTAGGCCTCGGCCAGCCAGCCGGACGAGCCCGCCGTCAGCTGCTGGCCCTTGAAGAAGCCCTTGACCTGTTCCTGCTGCGCGGACGTGAGGGTGAAGCCCTCCGGGTCGCTGGACAGCGAGGCGATCAGGCCGATCAGCGCCGAGAAGCCGGAGTTGGAGGCCGTCGGGTTGGTCATGGCGAAGCGCAGTTCGCCGTTGTTGGCCCGCGCCGCGAGATCGCTCCACGAAGGAGGCGTCCTGTCCCAGCCGTAGCGCCTGGCCAGCGATTCGCGCACGCCGATGACCACTGGCGAGAGCGCGATCTTTTCGCGTGCCTGGATGCGCTTGTTCATGCCGTCCAGCAGTTCCAGGTACTTGGCATGGGAGAACCAGGCCAGCGGGTAGTCCGCGCCCTGGGCCAGCTGCTCCGCGCCATCCAGGGTGCCGATGTAGTCCAGCTTGAGGCGCACGCCGGTGTCCTTTTCGAGCTGCGGCAGCAGCGGCTCCACGTCCTTGAGCTCGGAGCCGGCAAGGACATGCAGCGCGGCCGGCTCGCCCGAATCGCGCTGATCCAGCAGCAGCCAACCCACGGCGGCGACGAGGATAAGCGCGACAATGTGCTGGACTTTCATGCGACTTCTCCGGCGGTCTGCGGCTGGGGCGGGTTGGCAGGTTGCTGAAATACTTGTTTCAGCAACCTGGTAAGGCGGGACATGGATGTCCCGCACCCAAGTCGATCACGTAGTGATTGATTTGCGGATACCGGGTCCGGGCATGTACCGGACCCGGTATCGCTGAAAAAATCAAGGAAGAGTTTTTTCAGCATCCTGTTAGAGCGCCAGTTCGTTGGGAATGCTCAGGCGGGCGGCCTCGTCCTGCGCCTTCTCGCCGCGCACGCGGTCGAGGTAGGTCTGCGCCTTGTGGACTTCCTCGTTGAGCACGTCCACGGTCTGCTTCATGTTCTCCAGTGCCTTGATCTTGTAGTCGGCCATCTCGTCCATCGCGGCGTAGATGTCGGCGAAGGCCTTCTTCAGTGAATCCAGCGCCACGGTGGAGCTGGCGGCCTGGGCATGGATGTCGGCGGACTGCTGGCGCAGCATGCGCGCGGTGCTCTCGATCATGCCGCTGGTGGTGGTGTTGAGCGCGTTGATCTGGTCGAGGACCAGCTTCTGGTTGCCGAGCGCCTGGGCGACCATCACGGCGGTGCGCAGGGCGGAGACGGTAGTGGTGCTGGCGCGGTCCACGCCCTTGATCAGCTCGAAGTTGTTCTTGCGGATCATGTCCAGCGCCAGATAGCCCTGGATCGAGACCGCCAGCTGGGTGAGCAGATCCTGCACCTTCTGGCGGGCATTGAACAGCAGATCCTCCTTCACCACGCGGGCCTTCTCGGCGTCGGTGGCCTCCAGTTCGGCCACGCGCTGGCTGAGCTTCTGGTCGATGATCTGACCCACCTCGGCGTATTCGCGCAGCTTGCCCATGGTTGCCCAGAGGTTCACCTTTTCCTGCTCGATCGCGGCGTTGTCCTTGCGCAGCTCGTCCTGGCCGCGGTAGAGCGTGTCGAGGATGCTGTTCAGATGACCCTGGGCGGACTGGTACTGGAGGAAGAAGTCGCGCAGCTTGCTGCCCCAGGGAATGATGCCGAACAGTCTTTTCGGCGCCAGCAGGTCGCCCTGGCGGGAGGGGTCGAGATCCTCCATGGTCTTGCGCAGGTCGACCAGCGAGCGAGTGACCGGATGCTGTTCACTGAACAGGCCGCCTTCCAGATTGGCCATCGGGCGTTCCAGCATGCGGTTCGACATGCCGGCGCTGGCGCGGATCTCGGCGTGTCCCATGGTGCGCAGGGCGTCGGCCTTCTGGCGGAACTCGTCGCCCTGCACGTCCAGCGTCATCAGGCTGCTGACGAAGGCTTCGGCCCGGAGGTCCAGCGCCGCACGCTGCTCATCGGTAAGCGGGACCAGTTCCCGCGACTTTGGAGCCTCGACCGGGGCAACCGGCGCGGGCGGCTGGAGGTGTTCGGTCGTGGCGGCGGTCGGGGCGTCGAGGCTTACGTCGGTCATGGCGAGCTCCTGTGCGCGAAAGGGGTTATTTCATCTGTAGTTCGATGGCCTGGATCATGCCTTCGAGCATTTCGTAACTGGGCGGGTCGATGATCTGGATCAGGTCGGCCGGCACATTCAGGCCGCGCTTCGCGGCCTGATCACGGAACGCGGCCGCATCGCTGGTGCGGAAGCCGTGTTCGACGGCGAGCTGGCGCAACTCTTCGTCGTTGCTCAGGGCTCGGCCGAGGCGGGCGCCCGCCTCGGTGAGGCCGATCAGCACATGGCGGGTGAACAGCCCGGGTTCGGGATAGAGCAGCACCATCTCCGGGCGCAGGGCCGAGTTCGGCTTGAGTGCCTCATAGATGAACTGCGATTCGTAGATCATCACCAGCGGCGAACTGCCCATGCCGATCGCCAGGTAGTTCTCGAAAGGTCCCTCGGAAGAATATTCAGTGTAGCCCTGGCGCAGGAACAGCGGCGCCAGCCTGGGCAGGGCGTCGTCCATCTCCTCGCGGCTGGCGATCACGCGCTGGCCATTGGCCATGTAGCTCATCAGGGAGAGGTACATCGCGGCCGAGTTGGACTTGCGGATGTCGGTGGAGCGGATCAGCACGGATTTGTTGACCGGAAAGGCATCGCTGTCCTTGAGGTCTTTCCAGCGGATTTCCTGCAAGGTCCAGTCAAAGTATCGGGCAAGGTCGAACCAGTAGAGCACGCCCTCGCGCTCGCGCACCACGCCATTGACCTCGAGGATCCTGGCGATGGGCTTCCAGGAAGCGATCACCATCGGGGTGAAGAAAGGGGTGTCGGTCGGGCGCTTGCCGACCGCCTGCAGGATCTTGTCGGCGGCGGGCTGGCCGGCGGGGAAGGCGAAGTCGTACTTGCTCAGGTCGAAGGCGGTGGCGATCTGACGCGAGCCGGCCTTCTCGACCTTCACATCCAGGCCATGCCGCGCCAGCGCCTTCTGCACGCGCGGGTCGGCGAAGAAGGCCTCCTTTTCCGAGCCGATCAGCCCGCTGACGGTGACCCGGTCGCGCAGGGCGAACTGTTCGGACATGGAGTCGTACAGGGCCAGCCCGACACCGGCGAGCACTAGCAGGGCAAGAATGGGGGCCAGGATGCGGCGCATGGGAACCTCTTCATGCTTTGACCGTGCACGTTAGACGCAGAATATGAATCCATGATGAGTCCGCGCAAGCTCTGGCCGGATCTGCCGGTTCAGCGTCGTCCACCGCCGGAGGCGCGCAGAAGGACTGCGTCCATCCAGCGCCCGGGCAGGATGCGCTTGAGATACGCGAAGGCGATGGTCGGCGCGGTGACGCGGTAGCGCAGGCGCGGGCGCGGGCTTTCAAGCGCGTGCACCAGCTTCCCGACCACCGCCTCGGGCGGCAGGGTGAAGGGCGCGGCGGGGCCTTCCTTCCGCAGGCGTTCGAGCTGGCGGCGGTACTGAGGCTCGTGGGCGCTGCCCTCGATCCGTATCCAGCGCAGGAAGGCTTGGTGTGCATTGGCACGGAAACGGGTCTGGATCGGGCCGGGCTCGATCAGGCAGAGCTGGATGCCAGTGCCGCGCAGTTCCATGCGGAGGGTGTCGGTCAGGCCTTCGAGCGCGAACTTGGTGGCGTTGTAGGCGCCCCGGTAGGGGAAGGCGGCGAAGCCCAGCACCGAGCTGCACTGCACGATGCGGCCGTGACCTTGCCTGCGCATCACCGGGATCAGACGATTGGTCAGCTCCAGCCAGCCGAACAGATTGGTCTCGAACTGCGCGCGGAGGGCGTCGCGGGACAGGTCCTCCACCGCACCGGGCAGCCCATAGGCGCCGTTGTTGAACAACGCGTCGAGCGTGCCGTCGGTGTATCGCAGCAGCTCGTCAACGGCGGCCTGGATCGAGGTCGAATCGTCCAGGTCGAGCTGGATCGCCTCGTAGCCCTCGGCGGCCAGCCGCGCCACGTCCTCGGCCTTGCGCGCGCTGGCGAACACCCGCCAGCCACGCTCGCGCAGGATGCGGGCGGCGCTTGCGCCAATGCCGGAGGAGCAGCCGGTGATGAGCACGCTGCGCGGCGGGGTCATGAGTTTATCTTGTTCATTCATCAGAAGTTTTGTTCGGCCGAAGATGGCCCGGATCTCAACTATCCCGTTACCCTGCCGTCATTGTGCCTTACCGGGCACAGCCGGAATAAAAAAAGATAAAGCGAAGGGGGAGAGGGTCATGCAGGCACTGATGGCGCGCTTGAGTGTGGGGCGCAAGATCGGCTTGGGCTATGCCCTGGTGGTCTTGCTGTTGGTGCTGGTCAGCACCCTGACCTGGATCAATCTCGGTGGCCTGACGCAGCGTATCGAGATGGTCACGGGCGAGCAGCAGCCCCGCGTGCTGGCCGCCAAGGAGTTGCTGATCGGCCTGAACGAATCGGTCAATGCGTTGAACTTCTTCCTCATCGGCCGCGAGCCGGAGCAGCGGCAGGCCTTTGCTGGTTCGATGCGGACCGTGGAGGAGCGTCTGGCCGCCCTGGGTGCGGAGGGTGAGCGCTTCGCACCCGCGGTGCAGGCCTTCCGGGGCGTGGCGGAGGAAGCGCTGAAGTTCGCGGCGTCGGACGTCACCAACCAGCCCGGTCTGGCCTATGCCAACCAGAACGTCAACCCGATCACCCGCGAAGTCTCCCAGCTCACCGATGCCATGCTCTCTTCCGAGCGTGCGCAGCCCGTCAGCGCCTCGCGTCGCGCGCTGATGATGGACCTGGTCGAGTTGCGATTTACCGGGCTGAACCTGGTCAATGCCTTGCGCGGCTACCTCGCCTTCCGCAGTCCCGAGATGGCGCAGACGATGGATCTCTATATCGGCCGTTTCGAGGAATTGCTGCCGCGCCTCCAGGCGCATGAAGCGCTGCTGACCTTCGAGCAGGAGGAGGCTCTGGGGTTGCTCCCCGATCTGATGCAGTCCTTCAAGGCCCATCTTGCCAAGGTACGTGAGCTGCACGGCGGCGAGCAATGGCGGATGGATGCGTGGATCGTCCGTACCCGCCTGATGCCCGCCTACCAGGCCATCGCCACGGACCTCGCGAGCTGGGCGGGGGCGCAGGAGACGGCCATTGCCGTCGAGAGCGCGGCCATGCGCTCGAGTGCCACGTCAACCCGAGGTTGGAGCCTGGGGCTGGCGCTGGTGGGGGTGCTGCTCAGCGCGGCGCTGGCCTGGGTGCTCACCCGGGTGGTGACCGTCCCGCTCAGGTCCGTGCTGGCGGCCCTGCAGGACATCGCGCACGGCGAGGGCGATCTGACGCGGCGTTTGAACGCGCAGGGGCAGGATGAGGTCGGCCAGCTGGCGCGTGCCTTCAATGTATTCGCGGACAAGGTCCAGGATCTGATTCGTCAGGTGGCGACCAGTTCGCGCGCGGTCGAGCAGTCGGCCGGGGCGCTCAACGAGGCGACCAGCCGCTCGCGCTCCGGCGGGCACCGGCAGATGGAGGCCACCGACCAGCTGGTACGTGGGGTACAGGACATGCACGCGGCCTCCAACGACGTCGCGCGCGAGGCGCTGGCCGCCAGCCAGGCGGTGCAGCAGGTGCGTGGTCAGGTGGTCGAGGGGCGGCGCGTGGTGGAGTCCGGCCTGCGCACGATCAGCGATCTGGCGGCCGGGATGGGCAGCGCGGAGGCGGTCATCCGCGATCTCGAATCCAGCAGCCAGAAGATCGGCACGGTGATGGACGTGATTCGCGGCATCGCCGAGCAGACCAACCTGCTGGCGCTCAACGCCGCGATCGAGGCGGCTCGCGCGGGCGAGGCCGGGCGGGGCTTCGCGGTGGTGGCGGACGAGGTGCGTGGGTTGGCCAGCCGTACCCAGGAGTCGACCCGCGAGATCGAGCAGATCGTGCAGCAATTGCGCAACGGCGCGGCCCAGGCGGTCAACGTGATGCAGGACGGCCGCGAAAAGACCCGCCAGAGTGTGGAGGATGCCCAGAGCGCCGGCCAGGGCCTGGAGATGATTGCCGGTCAGGTCGAGTCGCTGACCGCCATGAACGGCCAGATCGCCCAGGCCGCCGAGACCCAGCGCCAGATCGTCGACCAGTTGCAGACCACGATCGCGGCGATCAGCCAGATCTGTCACGCCACGGTGGAGGATACCGACCGCAGTGCCGAAGCCGGTGCGACTTTGCTGCAGCAGGCCGAGCGGCTGGAGGCCTTGGTTCGGCAGTTCCGCGTGTAACCCATGGGGGCGGCCCACGTGATTGACGATCCGGGGTAAGATGGGGTTCGAGTCACCCTGAGCCCCGCGCATGAGCGAGCCGAATCCGCAGTTTCCCGATGACGATACCGCCAGCGGCCCTTCGCGTGGGCCGGTGGCCACGCTGCGCCGCTACCTGGTCGCCGGCCTGCTGGTCTGGGCGCCGCTGCTGATTACCTGGTGGGTGGTGGTGACCCTGGTCCGCCTGATGGACCAGACCCTGTTGCTGTTGCCTCCGGATTTCCGTCCCGATGCGGTGCTGCCCTTCCATGTGCCGGGTCTGGGCATCATCCTGGCGCTGGTCGTGCTGCTGGTCACCGGCCTGATTGCCGCCAACATCCTCGGCCGCAAGCTGGTCGGATTATGGGAGTCCATCCTCGACCGCATCCCTCTGGTGCGCTCGGTCTATTCGGCGGTCAAGCAGCTGCTGCACACCTTCCTGTCCAGCAGTTCCAAGTCCTTCCGCAAGGTGCTGCTGGTCGAATATCCCAGCAAGGGGCTGTGGACCCTGGCCTTCCTTGCGGGCGAGCCGGTCGGCGAGGTGCAGGCCAAGACGGCCAAGGACATGCTCACCGTCTATGTCCCCACCGCGCCCAACCCGACCTCGGGGTATGTCATCTTCGTGGCCCGGGATGAAGCTATCGAGCTCGACATGAACGTCGAAGACGCGATGCGCCTCATCATCTCGCTGGGCATGGTGGTGCCGAACGGCCACGTCGCCGGTTCATCCACGGGCGCGCCGCCGGTTGCCACCCAGGTTGCCGGTCTCGGGGGCAACCCTTAACATTCCACCCTTTTCGTTTTCGGACCCTCCCATGCGCACGCATTACTGTGGACTGCTCGATGAGCAACTCGATGGCCAGACCGTCACCCTGACCGGCTGGGCCAACCGCCGCCGCGACCACGGCGGGGTGATCTTCGTCGACCTGCGCGATCGCGAGGGCATCGTCCAGGTGGTGTTCGATCCGGATCGTGCCGAGATGTTCGCCCTGGCCGAGCAGGTCCGCAACGAGTTCGTCCTGCGCGTGACCGGCCGCGTGCGCCCGCGCCCGGCGGGCACCGAGAACCCGAACCTGATCAGCGGCAAGATCGAGGTGCTGGGGCTTGCGCTCGAGATCCTCAACCGCTCCGAGCCGCTGCCTTTCCAGCTCGACGACGAGAGCGTGGGCGAGGATACCCGCCTGCGCTACCGCTACATCGACCTGCGCCGACCGGAGATGCAGCAGCGCCTGCGCCTGCGCGCCAAGGTTTCCCATTTCCTGCGCCAGCACCTCGAGCAGCACGGCTTCCTCGACATGGAAACCCCGGTGCTGACCCGTGCCACCCCGGAAGGCGCGCGCGACTACCTGGTCCCCAGCCGCACCCATCCGGGCGAATTCTTCGCCCTGCCGCAGTCGCCGCAGTTGTTCAAGCAGCTTCTGATGGTGTCCGGCTTCGACCGCTACTACCAGATCACCAAGTGCTTCCGCGACGAAGACCTGCGCGCCGACCGTCAACCCGAGTTCACCCAGGTGGACATCGAGACCAGCTTCATGGAGGAGGAGGACTTCATGACCCTGATCGAGGGCATGATGCGCGACCTGTTCCGCGAGGTGCTGGAAGTCGCCTTCCCCGACCCGATCCCCCGCATGAGCTACGCCGAGGCGATGCGTCGCTACGCCTCCGACAAGCCGGACCTGCGCATTCCGCTGGAACTGGTGGATGTGGCCGACCTGATGGCCGGTGTCGAGTTCAAGGTCTTCGCCGGCCCGGCCGCCGACCCGCAGGGTCGCGTCGCCGCGCTGCGCGTGCCCAAGGGCGGCGAGCTGTCCCGCTCGCAGATCGACGACTACACCAAGTATGTCGCCATCTTCGGTGCCAAGGGCCTGGCCTACATCAAGGTCAATGAACTCGCCGCCGGCCGCGACGGCCTGCAGTCGCCCATCCTCAAGTTCCTGCCGGACGAGACCGTCGAGGGCATTCTGGCGCGCACCGGCGCGCAGGACGGCGACCTGATCTTCTTCGGCGCCGACAAGGCCCGCATCGTCAACGACGCGCTCGGCAACCTGCGGGTCAAGCTGGGCCATGACCTCGGCCTGGTCGAGCACGGCTGGCGCCCGCTGTGGGTCGTCGATTTCCCGATGTTCGAATGGGACGACAAGGACAACCGCTGGGTCGCCCTGCACCATCCGTTCACCTCGCCCAAGCTGGAGCAGGTGGGCCTGCTGGAGACCAGCCCGGGCGAATGCCTGTCGCGCGCCTACGATTTCGTCCTCAACGGCGTCGAGGTCGGCGGCGGCTCCATGCGTATCCACCAGGAGGCGGTGCAGAGCAAGGTGTTCAAGCTGCTCGGCATCAGCGACGAGGAGGCGCAGGAGAAATTTGGCTTCCTGCTCAACGCGCTCAAGTTCGGCGCCCCGCCGCACGGCGGCCTGGCCTTCGGCCTGGATCGTCTGGTGATGTTGATGAGCGGCGCCAGCTCCATCCGCGAGGTCATCGCCTTCCCGAAAACCCAGACCGCCGCCTGCCCGCTCACCCAGGCCCCCGGCGAGGTGGATCGGAAACAATTGCGTGAATTGTCTATCCGTGTGCTGGGCAGGTCAGCCGAAGCGGATGTTCTGACGCCGCCCGTTTAACGCGGGCGTAGGTGCGAATTCATTCGCACATGGACGACTGAATTCGCACCTACGGGCAGGAGGTGGCTTGCGTGTCCTATGCGGATCTCGCCAAGGGACGTTTCAGTGCAAGCGGGAATGTCTATTTCGTGACCACGGTGCTGGCTGAGCGCCAGCGTCGGCTGTTCGAGGATTTCCATCGCGCGCGGATGGTGGTCGATGAAATGCGCAGGCTGGACGATGGCGGCATGGTCGATTCGCTGGCATGGGTCGTGATGCCGGATCATGTGCATTGGCTGTTCCTGCTTGGGGAGGCCGAGACGCTTTCATCCGTCATCAAGGGCTTCAAGGCAAGAACCGCTCGACGGCTGAATCTGAGCATGGGCCAAACCGGCCCGGTGTGGCAGAAAGCGTTTTTCGATCATGCCCTGCGTCAGGAAGAGGATATGAGGAACATCGCGCGCTACATCGTGGCGAATCCCTTGCGAGCGGGGCTGGTCGAGCGCATTGGTGACTATCCTTTGTGGGATGCGGTCTGGCTGTAGGTGTGAATTCATTCGCACACTGCCTGCTCCATGTGCGAATGAATTCGCACCTACGGTTGAGGTTTTGTCATGAGTGATCTTTCGGTCGAAATCCCCCGCCTGCGGGAAGGCGTCATCCAGCGGCTGGTCGCACAGGCGCCGCAACCCGCGCCACTCAGCCCCGATCAGCGCGCAGACCTGATCGCCCGCATCAAGGCCGCGCTCAAGGCGCAGGACGCGGTGTTGGTGGTGCATTTCTACGTCGATGCCGAACTCCAGGCGCTGGCGGAAGAAACCGGCGGGCGGGTGTCCGACTCGCTCGACATGGCCGATTTCGGCAGCCGCCATCCGGCCAAGACCCTGGTCGTGGTCGGCGTGCGCTTCATGGGCGAGACCGCCAAGATCCTCAGTCCGGACAAGCGCGTGCTGATGCCCGCCCTGGGCGCGGAATGCTCGCTCGATCTTGGCTGTCCGGCGGATGAGTTCGGCGCCTTCTGCGACCAGTATCCTGATCGCACCGTGGTGGTCTACGCCAACACCTCCGCAGCCGTGAAGGCGCGCGCGGACTGGGTGGTCACATCCAGCAACGCGCTCGCCATCGTCAATCACCTCAAGGCACGCGGCGAGAAAATCCTGTGGGCCCCGGACCGTCATCTGGGCCGCTACATCCAGGAGCAGACCGGCGCCGACATGCTGATGTGGCAGGGCGAGTGCGTGGTGCACGACGAGTTCAGCGCGGAAGGCCTGCGCGAGCTGATGCGCGAGCATCCGGGCGCCGAGGTGCTGGTACATCCCGAATCGCCCAAGGGCGTGGTGGAACTGGCGCACCATGTCGGTTCCACCTCCCAGCTGATCAAGGCAGCGGGCGAGTCGAAGGCCGACACCCTGATCGTCGCCACCGACCGCGGCATCTTCTACAAGATGCAGCAGGCCGCGCCGGGCAAGACCCTGATCGCCGCGCCGACCCTGAATCGCGGCAGTTGTACGGTCTGCGCGCACTGCCCGTGGATGGCGATGAACGGCCTGCAGAACCTGCTCGAGGCGCTGGAGCATCCGGAAGGGCATGAGATCGAGATCGATCCCGCCATCATTGGTCGCGCGCGTCTTCCGATCGAGCGCATGCTGGAGCTTTCTCGTGAGCTGGGGATCGTCGCCGGCAAGCCGAAAGATTGAATGTAGGAGGCCCGCCCTCGGGCCGAATGACGCAGTTGTTCGCGGCGGGGACGCCGCTCCTACAGAAGGCAGGTTAAACTTTCACCGTTATTTGAGTTATCGAGGTTGTCATGGCCGGTCATTCCAAATGGGCCAATATCAAGCACCGCAAGGACAGGCAGGACAAGAAACGTGCGAAGGTCTGGACCAAGATCATCCGCGAAATTACCGTCGCCGCCCGCCAGGGCCAGAGTGCCAATCCGGCGGAAAACCCCCGCCTGCGCCTGGCCTGGGACAAGGCGCTGGCGGCCAACATGACCAAGGACACTATGGAGCGCGCGGCCAAGCGCGGCGTGGGCGCGGACGGCGGCGAGAACTACGAGGAGCTGACCTACGAAGGCTACGGTCCGGGTGGTGTGGCGGTGATGGTCGAGTGCATGACCGACAACAAGACCCGCACCGTGGCCGAGGTGCGCCATGCCTTCAGCAAGAACGGCGGCAACCTGGGCACCGACGGCTCCGTGGCCTACCTGTTCAGCAAGACCGGCACCCTGCTCTACGCGCCGGGCAGCGACGAGGATGCCATCATGGAAGCCGCGCTTGAGCTGGGTGCGGAGGATGTCGTGGTGGACGAGGACGGTTCCATCGAAGTGCTGACCTCGCCGGAGGCGTTTCAGGCCGTGGTCGATGGCATGAAGGCCAAGGGTCTGGCGCCGGAAGAGGCGGAGATCACCATGCGCGCCAGCACCTCGGCGGCGGTCGAGGGCGAGATCGCCGAGAAGCTGGTCAAGATGATCGACATGCTCGAGGACCTGGACGACGTGCAGGCCGTGCATCACAACGCCGAGCTGCCTGACGAGGCGCTGGACGCCGAGTGAGCGCGATCCCGGGGCTGCGAATCCTGGGCGTGGACCCCGGCTCGGTGACGACCGGCGTCGCGGTGCTCGATCTTTCCCAGCGCGACCCGGTTTGCCTGCATCTGGAAAGCCTGCGTCTTTCAAGCAAGGCCAGCTTTCCCGAGCGCCTGGGCGAAGTGTTCACCCGCGTCACCGGGCTGATCGAAACCTTTCAGCCGACCGAGTTCGCCATCGAACAGATCTTCATGTTCCGCAGCCCGGAGTCCTCGCTCAAGCTGGGCCAGGCGCGCGGTGCGGCGATCGCCGCCGCCGTGGTCAAGGGGCTGCCGGTGGCGGAGTACATGCCCGCCGAGGTCAAACAGTCCGTGGTGGGCACCGGTCGGGCGGACAAGGTGCAGGTGCAACACATGGTCAAGCGCCTGCTCAATCTGGCCGACCATCCACCCGCCGATGGCGCGGATGCCGCCGCCATCGCGCTCTGCCACGCCTTTCGTCGCAAATCGCTTGGCGTCGCCCAAAGCGAAACGACGACCCCGGCGCAAGCCGAACTGCTCCGCCACATGGCACAATCACGCCATCGCGCTCGCAGTGGTCAGGATGCCTGGACCGAACTCGCCATGCAGCGCGCCCGCAAATCCAAGCTGAACAAAACCCCATGATCGGACGTTTGAAAGGTACCCTCGTCAGCAAACACCCCCCCTGGCTGCTGGTGGATGTGAACGGCGTCGGCTATGAAGTCGAGGCGCCCATGTCCTCGATCTACGACCTGCCGGCCACCGGCAAGGACGTCACCCTGCTGATCCACACCGTGGTGCGCGAGGACGCCTTCCTGCTCTACGGCTTCCTGCGCGAAGCCGAACGCCGCCTGTTCCGCGAACTGCTCAAGGTCACCGGCGTGGGCGCCAAACTCGCGCTCGCCATCCTCTCCGGCATGAGCGCGCAGGAATTCGCCGACGCAGTGAGCCGCAACGACGTCTCCACGCTCGTTCGTCTGCCCGGCATCGGGCGCAAGACCGCCGAACGCCTCATCATCGAGATGCGCGATCGGTTGGGTGAAGACCTTGAAGGCGTCGTCCTGCCTGGCGTTGCTGGGGCGGGCGCCGCCCGTGGCGCGCTGGACGAAGCCATCACGGCCCTCGAAGCCCTCGGCTACAAACCGGCCGAGGCCGCCCGAATGGCGCGTGCAGTGCCGGATGCGGAAGGCATGGAAGCGGGCGAGATCATCCGCGCCGCACTGAAGCAGGCGGTGAAGTGAGATGAGCGACGAGCGCCTGGTCACCGCCTCCGCCGAACGCGGCGAGGACGCCATCGACCGCGCCATCCGTCCGCGCAGCCTGGCGGACTACATCGGGCAGCCCGCTGTGCGCGAGCAGCTCGAAATCTTCATCCCCGCCGCCCGCGCGCGGGGCGAGGCGCTGGATCACCTGCTGATCTTCGGTCCGCCGGGTCTGGGCAAGACCACATTGGCGCACATTATCGCCAATGAGATGGGCGTGGCCCTGCGCCAGACCTCCGGCCCGGTGCTGGAGCGCCCCGGCGACCTCGCCGCCCTGCTCACCAACCTGGAACAGGGCGATGTGCTGTTCATTGACGAGATCCACCGCCTCTCGCCGGTCGTGGAGGAGATCCTCTACCCCGCGATGGAGGACTACCAGATCGACATCATGATCGGCGAGGGCCCGGCGGCCCGCTCGATCAAGCTCGACCTGCCGCCCTTCACCCTGGTCGGCGCGACCACGCGCGCGGGCATGCTGACCAATCCGCTGCGTGACCGCTTCGGCATCATCCAGCGGCTGGAGTTCTACGGCGTGGACGACCTCGCCACCATCGTCCGCCGTTCCTCGCGCCTGCTCGGGGTGGCGATGGACGATGCCGGCGCGGTCGAGATCGCCCGTCGCGCGCGCGGCACGCCGCGTATCGCCAACCGCCTCCTGCGCCGGGTGCGCGACTATGCCGAGGTCAAGGCGAACGGCATCATCACCGATGCGGTGGCTGACGCGGCGCTGAACATGCTCAAGGTCGATGCGTTGGGGCTGGATCATCAGGATCACCGCCTGCTGCGCACCCTGATGGAAAAGTTCGACGGCGGCCCGGCCGGGCTCGACAACCTCGCCGCCGCCATCGGCGAGGCACGCGACACCATCGAGGACGTGCTGGAACCCTACCTGATGCAGCAGGGCTTCATCCTGCGCACCCCGCGCGGGCGCATGGCCACGCCGCTCGCCTACCGGCATTTCGGCCTCAAGCCACCCTCCCGGACGGAAGCTATTCAGGCCGAATTCATGGACTTCAATGCCGATGAGTGAAACGAACGGGGAATTTATCTGGCCGGTCCGTGTCTACTACGAAGATACCGACGCCGGTGGCGTGGTGTTCTACGCCAACTACCTGAAGTTCTTCGAGCGTGCGCGCACCGAGATGCTGCGACAAAAGGGCATTCATCAGCAGGAACTGCTTGAAAAGACGGGCCTCGTGTTCGTGGTGCGTCGCGTGCATGTAGAATATCGGCAATCCGCGCGATTGGACGACCTGCTCGAGATCAGCGCGCGCCCCAGGCTTTCGGGCCGGGCGCGACTTGTGTTCGAGCAGGAAGCACGCCGCGCGCATGACCGACGGCTTTTGTGCAGTGCCGAGGCCGAAATTGTCTGCGTGACGGCCGATGGCTTCCGGCCGCAACCCCTACCCCAAGCGATTCTGGAGATCCTACCGTCGTGACTACTGCGGCGCCTGATATGTCCATTGTCGGCCTGATCAGTGGCGCAAGCCCGCTGGTGCAGGGCGTCATGCTGCTCCTCCTGATGGCTTCCATCGTGTCGTGGATGATTATCGTCCACAAGCACGGCCAGATGAAGCGCGCCCGTGCCGAGATCGACGGCTTCGAGGAGCGCTTCTGGTCCGGTGTGAACCTGTCCGATTTCTACAACGCCCTGACCCGCGACGATCGCCCGCGCACCGGCATGGCCGCGCTGTTCGAGGCCGGTTTCCGCGAGTTCGCCCGCCTGCGCCGGCAGGATGCCAATCACGATCCAGCCCTGCTGCTGGAAGGCGCTCAGCGTGGTATGAAGGTCGCCCTGACCCGCGAGATGGATCGCCTGGAAGATCATCTCCCGGTGCTCGCCACCATCGGTTCCATCAGCCCTTACGTCGGGCTGTTCGGCACCGTGTGGGGCATCATGAGCTCGTTCATGGGGCTTGCGAACGCGGGCAACACCACCTTGCAGGCGGTGGCGCCGGGCATCGCCGAAGCGCTGGTTGCCACGGCGATGGGCTTGTTCGCCGCCATTCCCGCAGTGGTCGCCTACAACCGCTACACCAATGACGTGGACCGCCTGTTCAACCGGTTGGACGGCTTCCAGGAAGAGTTCCTGAGCCTGCTCCACCGCCAGGGCGCGGCGCGCCCGGCGGCCTGACATGGGTGCTTCCGTCAGCAGTGGGCGCGGCCGCCGGGGACGCCGCTCGGTCGCCGAGATCAACGTCGTTCCCTACATCGACGTGATGCTGGTGCTGCTCATCATCTTCATGGTGACTGCGCCGATGTTGCAGCAGGGAATCGAGGTGGACACCCCGAAGACTGCCTCCGAGTCGCTTGCCAGCGAGAAGGAGCCACCGGTGGTGGTCAGTGTGGACAAGGACGGCGTGTTCTACCTGAACATCGCCGACAACCCCAGTGCCGCACAGGTGCCGGAACAGATCCAGGCACGGGTGGCGGCTTACCGTCAACTCAAGCCCGAGGTGCCGGTCTTGGTGAAGGGTGACGCGAGTGTCCCTTACCAGAAGGTCATTGAGGCGATGGCGTTGGTCAAGAATGCTGGTGTGGACAAGGTCGGGCTGGTGACAGAATCCCCGCCTGGCGGCTCGGGCAAGGGGAACTAGGCCATGTTCGCAGCCATGAAACGTATGCCCCGCGCCCTGCTGGTCTCCATCCTGCTGCACCTGGCGTTGCTTGCCGTGATCCTGATGTCGTTCAACTGGAGCCGCACCGCGGAGACTCAGTCCGCCGCCTCAGGCGAGCCGGAGCCGATCCAGGCGACGATGGTCGATGCCTCCACCATTGAGGCCGAGATGAACAAGCTCAAGCAGGCCGAGGAACAACGCGAGCAGGCTGAACATAAGCGTCAGACCGAGCTGGAGCGAAAGCAGCAAGAGGCCCAGCGCAAGGCCGCCGAAGCTGAGCAGCGTCAGCAGGAGGCGCAGCGCAAGGCCGCCGAAGCCGAAAAGCGCGCCCGGCAACAGGAGGCCGAGATTGCTTTGCGCAAGCAGGAAGAGGCGAAGCGGCGCGAGGAAGATCAGAAGAAGGCCGAGGCCGAAGCCAAGGCGAAGGCTGCGGCGGAGGCGAAGAAGGCCGAAGAGGCCAAGCGCAAGGCGGAGGAAGACGCCAAGAAAGCTGCTGAGGCCGCCAAGGTCGCTGAGCTGAAAAAACAGGCCAAGGCGGATGCCGAGGCCGCGCAGAAGGCCAAGCAGGCCGCCGAGGCGGTAGCCCGGCAGAAAGCTGAAGCCGAACAGCGTCGCAAGGCCGAGCTCGCGGCCCTGATGGCGGCCGAGGAGACTGCAGCGGCCAATGCGGCGGCGGCAGCCCGGCGCAAGGGGCAGAGCGATGCCTACATCGCCGCGATTCGTGCCAAGGTCGAGCGCAACTGGCTCAAGCCCAGCACGGCAATGCCGGGCATGACTTGCAAGGTGCGCGTGACACAGATGCCGGGTGGTATGGTCATGGACGTGAAACTCATGAACTGTAGTGGCGACGAGCTTTTCAAGCGCTCGGTCATCAGTGCGGTGGAAAAATCAAGCCCGCTGCCCGCGCCGCCCGATCCGTCCCTGTTCGACCGTGAACTGGAATTCGATTTCAAACCTGAATGACTGCTACCGAGGTCCGCCCCATGAACCGCTTGTTCATCCAGACCATCGCCCTGCTGGCCCTGATCGTCGCTACCCTGCCCGCGCGCGCGGTGCTGCAGATCGACATCACACAGGGTACGGACGGCACCCTGCCGATCGCGGTGGTGCCGTTCGGTGGCGGCGCGCCTGAGGACATCGCCCAGATCGTCAGCGCGGACCTGGCGCGCAGCGGCCAGTTCAACACCCTGGCCCCGACGGCGATGCCCGAGCAGCCGATCGAGCCGCAGCAGGCCAACCTCGCCAGTTGGCGAGCCGCCAAACGGGACTACCTGGTGGTCGGCAAGGTGCGCCCGGAAGGCGGGAACTACGCGCTGGAGTTCTATCTGCTTGACGTGGTCAAGGGCACCCAGATCACCGCGATGAGCGTGTCGGCTTCCCGCGCCGAGCTCCGCATGGGCGCGCACCGGGTGGCGGACATCGTTTACGAGGCCATCCTGGGCGTGAAAGGGGCCTTCGCCACCCGTATCGCCTATGTCACCGAAACCGGTGTGGCACCATACCGCACCTATCGGCTGGAGGTGGCGGACAGCGATGGCTTCAATCCACAGAGCATCCTCGAGTCGCGCGAGCCGATCATGTCACCGACATGGTCGCCGGACGGCCGCAAGCTGGCTTATGTCTCATTCGAAAGCCGCCGGTCCGCGATCTATGTGCAGGATCTCTACACCGGGCGCCGCGAGCGGGTGACCAGTTTTCCCGCCATCAACGGCTCGCCGAGCTGGTCGCCCAGCGGTGACAAGCTGGCCTTGACGCTGTCAAAGGATGGTAACCCGGAGGTCTATGCGCTGAACCTGGCCACCCGCCAGGTGGCTCGTCTGACCGTGAGTAGCGCCATTGACACTGAAGCGAGCTGGTTGCCGGATGGTAGTGGCGTGCTCTTCACCTCCGACCGTGGAGGTCGCCCGCAGGTCTACCAGGTCGGCCTGGAAGGAGGCGCGCCGCGCCGGATGACCTTCGACGGTGGCTACAATGCGCGTCCGAAGATGTCGCCGGATGGCCGATATCTGGCCACTGTGCAGGGCTGCGGCGGCGGCTTCTGCGTGGCGGTGCAGGACCTGAAGACCGGTGCCTCGCAGTTGCTGAGCAAGGGTCCGCTGGACGAGTCGCCCAGCTTCGCGCCGAATGGCGCGATGGTGCTCTATACCGCAAGCGAGGGCGGGCGCTCGGTGCTCAAGGTGGGCTCGGTCGAGGGGCGGGCCAACACCCGTCTCAGCTTCCAGCAGGGCAAGGTGCGCGATGCCGCCTGGGGCCCGTTCCGTCAATGAGCCGGAGGATGAACATGAGCGACAAGGACATGAACTGGATCAAGGCTTCGCTGGCGGCCGTCGTTCTGGCGGCGGGTGCCGCGCCGGCCTGGGCGGCGCCCGAATGGCGCAACTGGGATGCCGGTGCCACGCCGCGGCCGGCAGACGCTGGCGCGGCCGTGCCGGCGCCTACGCCGCAGCAGACCATTCTCAACGAAGTGATGCAGCGCCAGCAGCAGTTGCAACTCGAGGTGCGCGAACTGCGTGACCTGATCGAGCGTCAGGGCTATGAGTTGGAGATGCTGAAAAAGGCGAGCAAGGACAGCTACGCCGATACCGATCGCCGCCTGCGGACCCTGGAGCAGGGCGGCGCGGCAGCGCCTGTGGCAGGGCAAGATGCGGCTCCGGTCTCGGGCGCGGTAGAACCGGCCACTGCGGCGACCGCGCCCCAGGTTCCTCAGCCGGTCGCGCCAGTCGATCCGCAGGGAGGCGATCAGGCGGCCTACGACCAGGCCTTCGGTCTGCTCAAGGCGGGCAAGTACGATCAGGCCATCAAGGCCTTCGACAGCTTCGCCAAGACCTACCCTTCCAGCCCGAACGTGCCCAACGCGCAGTACTGGGCCGGCGAGGCGCGCTATGTGCAGGGTGACCTGAAGGGCGCGATGAGCCAGTTCGAACGGGTCGTCAAGGGCGCGCCAGCCCACCCGAAGGTGCCCGACGCCCTGCTCAAGATTGGCTATGTCTTCTATGACCAGAAGAACTATGCGAAGGCGCGCGAGACCTTGAACAAGGTCAAGGGCCAGTTCCCGGGCTCCCAGGCGGCGACCTTGGCCGAGCAGCGCCTCAAGCGCATGCAGCAGGAAGGCGTTTGATGCCAATGGCCGAACAGGCGGGCGTGTCGGACACCCTGCGCATCACCGAAATCTTCCATTCCCTGCAGGGCGAGTCGACCCGCGTGGGTCTGCCGACCGTGTTCGTACGCCTGACCGGCTGCCCACTGCGTTGCGTGTATTGCGATACGGCCTATGCCTTCACGGGCGGCGAGACCTGGGCCATCGAAGCCATTCTGGCCGAGGTGGCGCGGCACAAGACGAAGACCGTCTGCGTCACCGGCGGCGAGCCGCTGGCACAGAAACGTTGCTTGACCCTGCTCGCGGCGCTGTGTGACGCGGGCTACAGCGTCAGCCTCGAAACCAGCGGGGCTTTCGATATCAGTCCGGTCGATGCGCGGGTAAGTCGTATCATGGACATCAAGACCCCGGCCTCGGGCGAGGTTGAGCGCAATCGCTACGAAAACATCGCCTTGCTGCGGCAGGGCGATGAAGTCAAGTTCGTGATCGCCGACCGGGCGGATTACGAATGGTGCGTGGCGCTCCTCCGCGAGCACAATCTCACCGCGCGTTGCGAGGTCCTGTTCTCGGCGGTCAACGGCAAACTCGCGCCGGGGCAGTTGGCGGATTGGGTGCTTGAAGATCATCTGCCCGTGCGTTTGCAGGTGCAGCTGCATAAAATCCTGTGGGATGAGGCGCGCGGCCGGTGACCGAAGCCCCGTTACGCCGGGCCGTCGTCCTCGTTTCAGGCGGACTCGATTCATCCACGGTGCTGGCTATTGCACGGGCCGAGGGCTATACCTGTCATGCCCTGAGCGTGGATTACGGCCAGCGGCACAAGGCGGAACTCGATGCTTCCCGTCGGGTTGCGCTCACGCTGGGCGCCGTTGAGCACCGCCAGGTGCATGTCGATCTGGGTGGGATAGGCGGTTCGGCACTGACTGATCAGAGCATCCCGGTACCTGAAAGGGAATCAGCAGGCATCCCTGTCACCTATGTGCCCGCCCGCAACACCATCATGCTGTCCATCGCGCTTGGTTGGGCCGAGGTGCTTGGCGCCCACGACATCTTCCTTGGCGTGAATGCGGTCGATTATTCCGGCTATCCGGACTGCCGTCCCGAGTTCATCCGGGCCTTCGAGGTGTTGGCCAATCTGGCCACCAAGGCTGGCGTCGAGGGTGATCTGTTCTCGATCCATGCGCCGCTTCTGCATATGAGCAAGGCAGACATCATTCGCCGCGGGCAGCAGCTTGGCGTGGACTATGCTCAGACTGTGAGCTGCTATCAGGCGGATGATGAGGGTCGGGCATGCGGCCGCTGCGACGCTTGTCGCCTGCGCGCGGCCGGCTTCGCCGAAGCCGGTGTGACGGACCCGACCCGCTACGTCCAAAAAATTCCATAAGGGGGCTTGCAAGGCGCAGAGGCCTCCGTATAATGCGCAACTCCGTTGGGTCGTTAGCTCAGTCGGTAGAGCAGTTGGCTTTTAACCAATTGGTCGTAGGTTCGAATCCTACACGACCCACCACAGATTGAAGTTTTATCGACAGTTGACACTGTTTGATTGATCGGTAAAATGCGCAGCCTTCGCTCTTCGGGTTCAAAATCAAAAGAGTGGCGCAACAACAAGTCGGTAACGAAAAGTTGTTGACAGAAGGCGAAAGCGTGTTAAGATGTTCAACTCACTTCGGCGCCAAGCGCTGGTGTGAAACCTCCCGGTAGCGGAGTCGATCTTTAAAAGATTGGATTAGATAGTTTGTGTGGGTGCTTGTGTTGGCTGTGTCGAGTGG